>NZ_RXXO01000002.1:0-617114 GCF_011714815.1 Streptococcus sp. CCUG 71758
TGTTCAGTTTTCAAAGGTCTTTGTCACTCAATCTCTCTCAAGCGACAACTATATTAGTATATCACAGCTGCTAACCTATGTCAACACTTTTTTAAAACTTTTTTCAAGTTTTTTTACCGCGATACACACATAGTCCGTACGGGATTCGAACCCGTGTTACCGCCGTGAAAAGGCGGTGTCTTAACCCCTTGACCAACGGACCTTGAGCTTTTCAACTCTTTCTATTATACCTACTTTTCCTACTTTGTCAAGATCTTTTTTCAGTGAAGTTGATTTTTTCTTTTCTTCACTAACTTAACAACTGCTTCTGTTCGTGCAGTGTGGGGAAACATATCAACTGACTGGATATACTGGAGATCATAGACTTTTACCAGTTTAACTAAATCTCGTGCCAAGGTCGAAACATTGCAGGATACATAGACCATTTTTTCTGGAACATAGGTCAGAATGGCATCCAACAGCTTATCATCTAAGCCTGTACGAGGAGGGTCGACTATCAGGGCATCCGCTCGGTAGCCATCACATTAGAACATAAAAAGAGAGGTCGAACCTCTCTAAATTTATTTTTCTTCACTCATTTTTGATTTTACTTCATCATAAGATAGTGCATGGGATTCCTCTTCTACTGTCTCAGGCATTTTTCCTGTTTCGTAAAGAGATTTAATCTGTGTACTATCTAATGTTTCGTATTTCAACAATGCTTCTGCAATCAACTTATGAGTTTCACGATTTGATTGGATAATTTCAGCAGCTTTGTTTCGTGCCTCATTTAATAATGAACGAACTTCCTCATCAATCTCATAGGCTGTTTGCTCTGAAATTGATTTTTGAGGACTTTGTGCACCAAACATAGCATGATTACCTTCGTATTGAACTGGGCCAAGTTTTTCACTCATACCGTATTCAGTGACCATTGCACGAGCCATCTGTGTAGCTTGTTCAAAGTCATTTGAAGCTCCTGTCGTTTGGACATTAAAGATAATCTCTTCAGCTACACGACCACCCATCAAACCTGCCAATTGCTCTTTCATGTCTTCTTTAGATAGAAGCATTTGATCCTCTTTCGGAAGCGCAATCATGTAACCACCTGCACGTCCACGTGGTACAATTGTAACTTTATGAACAACACGGGCATTTGACAAGACTAAACCAACAATGGTATGTCCAGCCTCATGATAAGCAACCAATTCACGTTCTCTTTGTGATACTGTTTTATCTTTCTTAGATGGTCCAGCAATCACTCTGTCCTCTGCCTCATCAATATCTGAAGCATCAATGATTGATTTGTTGCGACGAGCAGCAACTAATGCCGCTTCATTTAGAACATTTTCTAAGTCAGCTCCCACAAAGCCTGGGGTTTGTTGGGCAACCAGTTTCAAATCAACATCGTCTGCCAGAGGTTTATTTTTAGCGTGAACTTTCAAGATTGCTTCACGACCTTTAACATCAGGACGGCCAACTAAGACTTTTCTATCGAAACGTCCTGGGCGGAGAAGAGCTGGATCAAGAACATCTGAACGGTTAGTTGCAGCGATAACGATGATTCCTTCATTTCCCTCAAAACCATCCATCTCAATCAAGAGTTGGTTCAAGGTTTGTTCACGTTCATCATTTCCTCCACCAAGACCAACACCACGTTGGCGACCAACAGCATCAATTTCATCGATAAAGATGATGGCTGGCGCTGCTTTTTTTGCATCCTCAAAAAGAGAACGAACGCGGCTTGCACCAACTCCGACAAACATTTCTACAAAGTCAGATCCTGAGATACTAAAGAACGGAACCCCTGCTTCTCCGGCAACTGCCTTAGCTAGTAAGGTCTTACCTGTTCCCGGAGGTCCCTCCAAAAGAACACCCGCGGGAATGCGCGCACCAAGTTTTGTAAATCGTTTTGGATCTTTTAGGAATTCAACAACTTCTACTAATTCTTGTTTTTCTTCCTCAGCACCTGCAACATCTGAGAATCGTACCTTGATATCTTCTTTGTTAGCAGCTTTAGCCTTGCTACGTCCAAAACTCATTGGATTTCTACTATTATTTCCTCCCATATTTCCCATCATAGAGAATAGGAAGAAGAAGAGAATAGCAAATGGCACAACAGACACAAGGATATTGATCCACATACCACTTGAACTCTCATGTTTGACTGTAACCTCAGCCTGATGTTCAGAAGCAAGTTTTTGCAATTCTGAAACTGTTGAATCAGACGGAAGAATAGTACTTGAGAATCTTTCTACTGTTGTAGCTGTAGGAGTAAAAAATTGAATTCCTGTTTCCTCTTTACTAGTCTTAGGATTTTTATAAACACCAGACACTTCAATGATGCTACCATTTGGCTGATAGGTTAATTCTTTTACATTGTCTGCTGTAATTTCTTTTACCAATTCTGTATAGTTAATTTTTTCGCTTCGTCCAGCAGTATTTCCAGAGTAAAAATACTGGAATCCTGTCACTAGGAAGAAGATAATTAACAAGTAGAGAAATGGATTTCTAACTAAACCATTATTTTGTTTTTTCATTAAAGATAGATCTTTCTAATTTGAATAAACTTCTTCTTTCAATACTCCGACATAAGGAAGGTTACGATAATTTTCCTTATAATCCAGACCATAACCTACTACAAACTCATTTGGAATAGTAAAGCAGGTATAATCCGCTTCAATTTCAACAACACGTCCCTCTGGTTTGTCCAACAAAGTCGCGATTTTAACAGAAGCTGCTTCTCTTGCAATAAACATATCTCGCAAATTTTTCAAAGTTTGACCTGTATCGATGATATCCTCTACAAATAAAACATGTCTTCCTTTGATATCTTGAGTCACATCTTGCTTGATATTGATGACACCACTACTTGCTGTTCCACCATGGTAACTAGATACCATCATGAAGTCCATCTCAATATGCGTATCAATATGTTTAACCAATTCAGCCATAAAAGGAATCGATCCTTTTAGAATTCCAATAAGAATTGGATTTTTCCCCTCATATTCTTTTGTTAGTTGTGCACCTAGCTTTTTAGCTGCTTCTGTAATTTCATCATGTGAAACGAGGATTTTTTCAATATCGTGTTCTAACATCTTTTTACCTATCTATTTTTTCTATATAAATTACAGTGTTCATTATATCATTTTTCGTGTTTTTACTCAAATCACTGGTCGCAATTCCTAAAATTGAGACAATTTCTCCAAATTGCTCAATAATAGGGGTTGTTTTTCGTTTTTCAATAGGGAGTTTCAAATCTATAAATAAACGTCTCAGTTTCTTTCGATGACCATTTAGGATAATAACATCGCCAGGTTTTCGACATCTAATATGTACAGATGTTTCCCGTGAAACCGTTACTTTTTGAACAAAATCCCCTTCAATAGGGATACCAAAGGAAAATAAATAACCCATATATTGAACTTGATTTTGATAGTGTAACACAAGTTCATCTTCCTTTTCATCGGCCTGAGGACTGATTTTACAAACTCGAAAATTCTGATACTCTTTTATCAGTTCGTAACCATTTTTAAGAGAGTGACGATACTGGCTTTTCGTTGCTAAAATCTGTCGAACTTCGGCAAACTGAGCCTTTGTCAGATTTAAGTCTGGAAATTGATTAAGATAATTCTGGAGCAAGATTCCTTGAGTTTGTTGAGAGTATGAAAATAGCTCATTCAAATCTTCCACATCAATTTGTTTAGAAAGCTCCGTTATTGTTGCTTGGTAATCTGAAATCTCCCTTCCTAAATCTAAAAGGGCGGATTTAAGACGAGGATTTTCTTTTTCAAGTTCTGGTAAATACCTATTTCGAATCCGATTTCGAAAATAGCTGTTCTCACGATTTGTTTGATCTTCGAAATGAAAAATTGGTGGAAAATCCTTTTTATGAAAATGCAATAAGGGGCGGATGATTTCAATGCCATCAACTACTTGACTTTCTTTTATTCCTGTTAAATGACGTAGCCGACTTCCTCGAATCAAGCGCATCAAAATCGTTTCAACTTGATCATCTGCATGGTGGGCAGTAACCAAGGCAGTCGCTCCAACCTCTTTCATGATTTTCCTAAAAAAATCATAACGAAACTCTCGAGCACGCGCTTCTGAAAAGTCTCCTGAAAAACTTGTGATATAAATAGGAAGTTCAGCTGCATCAGCTAACTTCCTTAGTTCATTTTCCTCCCAGTCAGACTCACTTCTCTGCTTATGATTTACATGTGCTAAAATCAACTCAATTTCCAACTCTTTTTGGTAAGTAGACAATAGCTGGAATAAAAACATTGAATCCAGTCCGCCAGACAGAGCCAATAAGACTTTAGAATGTTTTTTGAAATACTCTTTTTGGAGAAAATGATTTAAAAAATCCTGATCCCTCATTTTAGAACCTCATAGACATCCTTGGCTATCTTAGCAATGGTGTCATAATCAGAATTTTTAGTGAAAATGGAAAGAACGAAAGGAGAATCCGTATAGACAATGGCAGTGTCGTGTTTAAACTCGTCGGCATCTCCAATTTTATGAGCTACCTTAACCGAAACACCTTTTGCGATTCGTTGGTTGTCAAAATCGGTCTTACCTAGAGACTCTAGGACAAAACCATTCTGATTATAAATAGCTTCCATAAGTTTTCCAGCCATTTTTGAAGAAGTCAATTTGTCATTCACATCCCAATCTTCACCCATAATGGTGGACATTTTTTCTTTGAAAGCCCCGTCAGATTGATTGGTCACATAATAACCTAAAATATTATGAGCAACATTGTCAGACTCTTTTGTTACCTTGGTAATCAACTGTTGAAGACTGTATTCTTTGTTATCTTCTTTTTTAGGTAAGCTACCACTACCTTCTGGTTTATAGGACCCAGGGAAACTATTTACTTCTGGGATATACTTGAAGCTACTGTCTAGCGTATATTCCCCTTGATTTATCTTATCTTGAGCATAATAAAGGTAGGCTAGTTTCAAGATGCTAGCTGCATAGAGTTTACTGTCTTCATTCACCCCAGCCTCTTTACCCGTAGTCAGTTGTTTAACATAAATAGAATAATTTTCGTTCTGATAGTTACTTGATAAAACTTCTTGAACCTTCTGGATGCGATTGTCTTCTTCTGAGGTGAACTCTTTTGATACCCACCCAACTTGATCAATATGAAGAAATTCTTGTCCCTCAGCAAAAAGGGTTCTATCCACTGTTACGCGTTGATAGGGAGAGAAAGAGGAAGAAATTTCTTTCGTATCATAGGGGCTGTTGTAGATAACAAACCCTGGCTCCAACCATACTTGCCTATTTTGAGTTTGAACTTGACTTTGATCATAGACCAAGCGCTTATCTGCAAGGATAAACTGGTGATTATCTAATTTAAAAACAGGAACACCTTGTCTATTCAAACGCCATTCTACTATTTTAAAGGTGGTTTCAGGAGTCAATTTACCAGACTCCTTGACAAGATCCTCATTAGCATAGACAGCTGTTTCTCCATATACCATTGGGGATTCCAGAGTTTCTTTATAGTAGAATCCATAATCAGACTCGGTTAGATAATAAATTTCTTGCGAAGAGTAAGGAAGCTGTTTTTCTGTGCTAACTACTCTTGAGGTTATGATAAAAGCAGGTAGCAATAAAACTACTAAGAACTTACGCATTCTTCTCTTCCCTTTCTTCTTGTAATCGTAATAAATGGTTTTTAGCTGCCAATTCCTCTAATTTTTCATCTGATAAACTTAAAAATTGTTCAACAACTTCCAATAAATTTTCCATGACATTACCTCGGAAGCAAATCAGGAATTGTGTAAATTGCTTCTCGTTTCTTTGAGTAATAGTACTTGGCGCGTGCATATTTTGCTACATAGTCTTCATCTTTCAACTTTGCAGCAAAAGCAGATTCCTTGTCCTTTTCATCACTGAGAGTTTGATACTGCTCTTTCAACTCTGTCAATTGCTGACGACGTTGCAGTAACTGATTATAGCTTTGGGCCAGATTATAGGTCGGTAAAATAAACAATAAAATCATCAAAATCAGAACCCAACCCATAAAGCGATTCCTCTTTTGTCTTTCCTTCATCAGGTAACGACGACGTTGGTGTTCATTTTGAATAAAAGGATTGTTCATCTGTACAATATTTTTAGACATTTTCTTCTACCCGTGTTTCACTGAGAATTTCATACATGCCTGCTGCATCTTCTTTTTTTGTACTATCTTTCATCTCCAGTACTTTTACAAGCAACAATTTACTTCCAAAGCGAATTTCAACTTGGTCATCAACTTTCAAATCTGTTGAACTTTTGGCCAAGATTCCATTTACCTTGATTCTACCTTTATCCGCTACTTCCTTTGCTACGGTACGACGCTTAATAATTCGTGATACTTTTAAATACTTGTCTAATCTCATTTTTATTACCTCAAATTATTATTGTACCATTTTTATCCTTTTTATAGAAGAAAAACGTCAAATAGAATTAGCTTCCTTTGATTCTTTTATCTCTAGCAAACTTTCTCCAAAAATCATCAGACCTTCTAAAATTTCATAATCCTTCTTGTTTCGGACATCAAATACGACTTCCATTAATCCTCTATTCTCCGCTATAGTTGCTTTTAAGTTCGTTGCAGATAGGGATTTAAAGTAATCTTGAGCCAAAAATAATCGTTGAGTGACTTTTTCAAATTGAACTGTAATCTTATTCTCTTTTCTTTCTACGCGTTCAACAAAGACCTTATCCAAGTATGATTTGACCAAACCAATCTCTAAAAGATAGGCCACCACATCTGGATATTCTCCAAAGCGGTCCATCAACTCTTCTTGTAATTCTTCATAGTTGACACGACTGTCAATCTGACGAATTTTCTTGTAAATTTCAATTTTATGTCGTTGGTCAGAAATATAAGTATCAGGAAGATAGGCATCGATTTGTAAAATCAACTCGGCATTTCCTTTAGTTCTCGTGTTCTCATTTCCATTGCGTTTAGCAATAGCTTCCTCTAGTAACTGAGAATACAATTCAAAACCAACAGAATCAATGAAGCCCGATTGAGATTTTCCTAAGAGGTTTCCTGCTCCACGAATTGAAAGATCACGCATAGCAATCTTAAATCCAGATCCCAATTCTGTAAATCCTTTGATTGCTTCTAATCTCTTTTCAGAGACTTCACTGATTGATTTTTCTGGACGATACATAAGATAGGCATAGGCAATGCGATTGCTTCGACCAACTCTCCCTCTTAATTGATACAAAGTTGACAAGCCCATATGGTCTGCATTTTCAATAAATAAGGTGTTAGCATTTGGAATATCAACGCCAGTCTCAATGATTGTGGTAGTCACCAAAATATCATACTGACCTTCAATAAAGTCCAACAAAGTGTTTTCTAACTGAATTTCGCTCATTTGTCCGTGAACATACCCAATCGAAGCTTCTGGAATCAACTCTTGTAATTCTGAAACCTTCCGTTCAATAGTGTCAACTTTATTGTAAAGATAGTAAACTTGACCACCACGCTCCATTTCACGTAAGACAGCATCACGAATCACACTATCATTCTTTTCCAAAACATAGGTTTGCACTGGATACCGATTGGTCGGAGGTGTTTCAATAACAGACAAATCTCGGATTCCCAACATAGACATATGAAGGGTTCGAGGGATTGGTGTTGCTGTCAAGGTTAGGACATCCACTTGTTTCTTCAGTTCTTTCAATGTTTCCTTATGCTTGACACCAAATCGTTGCTCTTCATCAATAATCATCAAGCCTAAATCTGAAAATACAACATCTTTTGACAAAACACGATGTGTTCCAATCAAAATATCGATTTGACCATTCTTTAATTTTTCAAGTGTCTCCGCCTGCTCTTTTTTACTTCTAAAGCGACTCAATACATCAATATTAACAGCAAAATTTTGGAATCTTTCCTTAAAATTCGTATAGTGTTGTTGCGCTAAAACCGTCGTCGGGACTAGAACGACAACTTGTTTATGATCATTGACCGCCTTAAAGGCTGCACGCATTGCAACTTCAGTCTTCCCAAAACCAACATCTCCAACCAAAAGTCGATCCATGGGGTGAGAATCCTGCATATCTTTCTTGATTTCCTCAATACTGCGAAGTTGATCATCCGTTTCAACATAAGGAAAAGCATCATCAAAAGCATGTTGCTCATCATCATCAGCTGAGAAAGCAAATCCCTTCAACTGACTACGCTCAGAATAAAGTTTGATTAAATCGTCAGCTATATCCTCTACCTGGTTCTTAACTTTTTGCTTGGCCTTTTTGAAATGACCATCATTTAATTTATTAAGTTTTGGAGCTTTCCCATCACTTGAAACATATTTGGACAGTAATTGAATCTGCTCAACTGGGATGGAGATTTGATCCCCATTTTGATATTGAACACTGACATAATCACGGTGAATCCCTTTGATTTCAATTGTCTCAATGCCTAAATATTGACCAATTCCATGGATATGGTGAACAACGTAGTCCCCTTTTTCAAGTTCATTATAATCTTTTAATCGCTCTGCATTTGAAGCATGTTGTCTTCTAAACCGACGTTTTAATTTCTTTTGAAAAATCTCATGTTCAGTAATCAAGAGAATTTTTTCATCTACAAAATGAAAACCATGTCTTAGATTACCCTCAATCAAGTTTACAGATTCTTTACAGATACTTGACTTATCTCTGGAATCCAATTTAATCTGGTATTCCTCTAAAACATCCTCCAATGTTTTACTTCCCATTGAATTGCTAGACTGCAGAACAATAGTGTAGTTCATTTTTTTATATCGCTCAATTTCTTCTTTAAGAAAAGAAAATTGATTGAAAAACTCTTGCATAGGATATTGATTAAATTGATAAATGTGATCAAACTTGAGATTTCCTAATCCTTTTTGTAGATTGGAGAAAAAGGTAACTGGACTTTGTTTTTTATAGGTTTGCTCTGTATCTGCAAAATACTGCATATCAGAAAATGCTTTACCGTTCTGTAAATCTTCTGTAAAGTATTGAGCTAATTCTCTTTCAAAGACTTCATACTGATTCATCAATTTCTGGTAATCATCAAAGAATACTGGTGTATCTTTTTCAATATAATCAAATATTGTCCATGTTTTATCGTAACATAAAGATAAAAACTTCCGACTATCTGAATGCACCTGTCTTTGATGAAAACTTGACAAAATCTCTTCCAAGTATGATTTTAAAATCGGTGATAAGGTCTTTGAAATTTGCTTTTCTAAAGCTGACTGACCTCGTGTATAATCCCTTTCTCTTAAAAGTATATCACTATCTGGAAAGATGGTGAGTTCTGTTTGATTTTCTTTTGATAATTGTGTTTCTACTTCAAAAGTTCGAATTCCATCTACTTCATCCCCAAAAAACTCAATTCGGAAAGGTTCTAACTGAGACATCTCAAAAATATCTAAAATATCCCCTCGAATACTAAACTCACCTTGAGTTTGTACTTGCGTAACTTTGCAATAGCCTATTTCCTTTAATTTGTGAAGAAGGCCATGTTGGTCATATTCTTCACCAACTGAGATTTTTACAATACTATCTTTGAATATATTGGGAGAAGGTAAAATCAATCGACTTGCTGCGATATTACAAACTAAAATCCCTTTCTTAGATGAATCAGTTAAAAAACGCAAGGCTTCAACCCGCGAAATGATTTTTTCTTGTGAAGACATCAAAAACTCTACCATAGGAGAATCATCTACCAAAAATGGATAGACAAGTTCCTCTCCTAAGATAGAAAGAAGATCACTGATAATTCGTTCTGCTTCTCCATAAGTCGATGTCAGTAACACAATCTTTTTTTCTTTTTTTAGACTACTTGCAATTGCAAGAGCCTTGGTAGAAGTTGACAGACCTAACATTAGTTGCCTTTTCTTATCTATCAGATTTTGATGCCATTTTTTTATCTGATCATTTTCTGAGAATAAATCTAATAAAGTCACCATTTAGCCGTTATACCTCTGCATTGTTTTCTCAAAGTTTTTCTCTTGTAAATAGTAATTTACAGCATCGTCAACCTTGTCAACTGACTGTAAAATACCTACATAGTCATCCTGATCAAATTTACTTAAAACATGATGAACAACAGACATGCCTTTTTTAGGTCTGCCAATACCTATTTTAACACGGTTAAAAACCTGAGTACCTATATGTTTAATAATAGATTTAATCCCATTATGGCCACCTGCTGAGCCCTTTGCTCTTAAACGAATTCTTCCAACTTCCATGTCAAGGTCGTCGTAAATAACGAGTAAATCTTCAATATCCAAACCATAGTAGGTTAATAAAGCATGAACTGCTTTTCCACTTTCATTCATAAAAGTCGTTGGTTTAACAAGATAAATTTTTTCGCCATTAAGAAAAAAAGATGCTAGGTCAGCTTGAAATATCTTATCGTGTGTAAAAGTGACATTTTGTTTTTTAGCTAATTGGTCAATCAACATAAAACCAACATTGTGCTTGGTTTCAAAATATTTATCCCCTGGATTTCCTAATCCTACAAGTAATTTGGTCATTTATTTTTCCTTTCAAAAGCCAAAAGGGTTGGAATTTTTTTCCAACCTAGTTGACACTATTTGTTAAATGTTATTAGACATTAAAGCGGAATTCCATGATATCGCCATCTTGAACGACATATTCTTTTCCTTCTTCACGCAAACGCCCAGCTTCTTTTACAGCCTTTTCAGATCCATATTTCACTAGATCCTCATATGACATTGTTACTGCACGAATAAACCCTTTTTCAAAGTCTGAGTGGATAATACCAGCTGCTTGAGGAGCTTTCATCCCTCGCTTAAAGGTCCAAGCACGGACTTCTTTTTCACCAGCTGTGAAGTAAGTTCCAAGCCCAAGCAAGTGATAAGCTGCACGAGTCAACTTGTCAACGCCTGATTCAGTCAAACCAAGTGCTTCAAGAAACTCTTGCTTATCTTCCTCATCTAACTCAGAAATTTCTTCCTCAGCACGCGCGGAAATAACTACTACTTCAGCATTCTCTGTCGCTGCGAATTCACGAATTTGCTTCACATATTCGATAGAATCTGGATCTGAAACTACATCCTCATCCACATTAGCAACATAAAGAACTGGTTTAGTGGTCAAAAGGAAGAGACCTTTGACAACTTTTTGTTCTTCATCTGTGAATTCAATGGTACGAGCTGATTTTCCATCTTCAAGGACTGGTTTGATTTTTTGAAGAACGTTAAACTCTGCTACTGATTCTTTATCTTTTTGCGTACGTGCCATCTTTTCTACACGCGCATAGCGCTTATTGACTGATTCTAAGTCAGCAAGAATCAACTCTAGGTTAATGGTATCAATATCTGCAAGTGGATCCACAAAGGCGTCTTCACGTCCTTGCTCGCGCATAACATTTTCATCATCAAAAGCACGAACTACATGAACAATCGCATCTACTTCACGAATATTGGCCAAGAATTTATTTCCTAGACCTTCTCCTTTCGATGCGCCTTTTACAATCCCTGCAATATCTGTAAATTCAAAAGTTGTTGAAACTGTCTTTTTAGGAGTAATCATTTCCGTTAGTTTTTGTAGGCGTTCATCTGGAACTTCTACCATTCCAACGTTTGGATCAATAGTCGCAAATGGGTAGTTTGCTGCCTCTGCTCCTGCTTTTGTAATTGCATTAAAAAGGGTTGATTTACCAACGTTTGGCAAACCAACGATACCTGCTGTTAAAGCCATATTTTCTCATTCTCCGTTCTCATTTCAATCCCTAACATTATAACACAAAAAGGGAAAACTTGCTAACTCTCTAGCTAAGGGTTCTTAGTCAATAATCTTATTCATTTTTCGTTCAAAATCATGGCGGCTCATCATAACAAGGTGGTCGCAATTGCTACATTTGATTTTGATATCTGCCCCAACACGTGTAATTTCCCAACGATTGGCTTTTTTTCCTGTTGACTTGATGGTGCAAGCATGTGGCTTTTTCATTTCAATAAAATTTCCAACTTGATACATACTACTCTCCTTTTCTTTTTCGATTATATCATAAAAGAGGCGAGCTAGGCTCAACCTCTTTCACTTAATTTGTACGAACTGGAGTAATGAGCTGCATGAAGTCTTCATCAGTATCTGCTGGAACAAGAGTGAATGGACGAACAGCTGAGATAAAGCTGATAGTTACTTTTTCGCTATTTAAAGCTTTGAGGGAATCAATCAAGTAAGTCGGGTTGAAACTAATAGTCAAATCATTCCCAGTAACCTGCTCAGTATCGATTTCTTCGTTTACTTTACCAACTTCAGGAGAATGAACATGGGCGCTAACAACACCACCTTTAATTTCAAGCTTCACAGTACCATTTTGAGTCGCACTTGATAAGAGACGAGCACGTTCCATTGAATGACGCAAGTTGACAACATCAAAAGTTACTGTCGTATTAAAGTCAGTTGGAATCAAACGATCTGTATCAGGATAGTTTCCTTCTAGGAGACGAGTGTAGAAGCTAATATTTTCGCTTCTAAAGAGGATTTGATTATTTGCAAAGAAAATCTCCACAGTTTCAATATCATCCGTAAATACAGCTGAAAATTCGCGTAGAGAGCGACTAGGAATCACCACATCAAAATCATCACCATTTTTTTCAAGAGTCAATTTTTTCTGGCTAAGGCGATGAGAGTCTGTTGCAACTGTCTTTAGTTCCTTGTGATTGCTCAAAACAAAATGGACACCAGTCAAAATTGGACGACTTTCTTGCGTACTTGCAGCAAAAGCTGTTTCATTGATAATTTTCTTAAGTAGTTTGGTTTCAAGAACCAAAGGTGTGCTTGCTGAAATTTCTTGAATTCGTGGGTACTGTTCGCTATCTTTTCCTTTTAGAGTGATTTCTGATTTGCCACTTGTTAAGACAATTTGTTTTTGTTCAATTTCTTTGAAATCAAGGGTTACATCTGGAAGACTGGATACAACATTGATAAAGAAAGAGGCTTCAAGAAGAATCGAACCTAAGGAAGTAATCAAAAGACCAGCATCTTCATTTTTTTGAGAAATGAAATTTTCAATGGAGATTTGCCCATTTGATCCAATTAAAGTAATTCCTTCATTGGTAACATCAATTTTGATTGTTGATAAAATTGGAATAGCATTTTTAGAGCTAATTGCTCGTTTTGTGGTATTTAAGGCTTGTAGAAATAAATTTTTATTAATTGAAAAATGAATCATGGATTCTCCTTTATTTATTCTTAGTATTAGAAAGTTAATAGTAATAATAGAGTCTGTGAATTCTGTGGAAAACTGATTTCTATTTAGTAAACTCAAGTTTCTTAGCTTGTTTAAAAAATGTGGATAAAAAAGATAGGAAAGTGAGAGTTATCCACACTCTACTTAATTTTCTTTTTGATTGATTCTACTTCTAAACGTAAATTATCGTCTTCGTCAATCAATGATTTTATTTTAGCATGAGCATGAATCACGGTAGTATGATCCTTTCCGCCGAATTCTTTTCCGATTTTTGGAAGACTATTATCTGTCAGTTCTCTAGCTAGATACATAGCAACTTGACGCGCCAAAACGATGTTTTGAACTCGTCTCGTGCCCTTCATTTCTTTGACACTCACTCCATAAAAATTACCAACTTCAGTTTGGATTTTTTCAATTGGAATAACAAGCATCTGGCGGGCATCTTGTTTACGTGCTCTGATAGCTTCCGCAGCAATATCAATAGTGATATCCTTAATTTTCTTTACTCTGGCAATTAAAGTGATATCGTTGATTGCTCCTTCTAATTCTCGAACATTTGAATCAAATTGGCCAGCCAAGTATTCCAGAGTATCACTTTGGAAATGGTAATCCAAGTGCTCTGTTTTACTTTGAAGAATGGCGATACGTGTCTCAAAGTCAGGGGGAGTGATATTTTGCGTCAATCCCCAGCTAAAGCGCGTGACAAGTCTTTCCTCAAGGCCTTCTAGGTGTTTAGGACTTCGATCACTGGTTAGGACAATCTGTTTCTGCTTATCATGAAGAGCATTGAAGGTATTGAAAAATTCTTCCTGGGTTGCGACTTTTTTACCGCTGAGAGATTGGATATCATCAATCAACAAGAGATCAAGACTACGGTAAGTTTTTTTGAACTTTTCCATTTCCCCAAGTCTTAAGTGCTCAAGAAAGTCATTGATAAAGCTTTCGGCAGGAATGTACTTGACACGCGCATCAGGAATATTTTTCAAAATCTCATTTCCAATCGCATTGAGCAAGTGAGTCTTTCCAAGACCAGGTCCTCCATAGATAAAAAGAGGATTGTAGGTTAGAGCTAAATCTTCTGATACAGCTAACGCAGCAGACACCGCCCAAACATTCCCATCACCTTGAATAAAGTTATCAAAGGTATATTTTTCTTTTAATCCTGTTTCAGAATAAGGAATCGTTGGTAGTGCAGGTGTGTAATTGTAAGTAGAGACACTATTCGTATCATTTACTTGAGGAGATTCTGTACTCTGAGGTTTAGTGAAAATATAGTGAGGTTTGATTTCAGAATCATAAATTTCAAAACCAGCAGCAACAATAATATCTTTTAATTGCTTTTCCCACACCATTTCCATCTCTGATCTCGGTAGAAATATAGTAGCTGTATTTTCTTCTACTTTGATGAGTTCAGCAGGTGTAGCATAGAAATCATACATAGATCGAGTCAATCTTTCTTGAGCAAATTCTAAAATACGATTCCAAAATTGCTTTTCTTTCAACTATTTTTCCTCCTTTACTATGATTTTAGTAGTTTAGTGCTAGACTTATTTTACCATAGATAGTAGGATTTTTCCACAGATTGTGGAAAAGAATCCACAATGTTAGTAGTATTTATCCACAGGTTGGGGATAAATAGCTTTTTCCTTGATTTAGTAGGGTTTTTGATAAAAAAATTAGTGGATAAATTTGTGGGTTAAGAAAATAAAAGAACAGCCTTATTTCAGGCTGTTAATAATTCTATCGTATTCTTCTTGACTTGAAAAAGAGATGACAATCTTTCCAGTATCTTTTTTAGAAAGTTTAATTTCTACACTTAAACCTAGTAGTTTTTTTAATTTATCTTCTTCATCTTTGATGAAAGAATCACTTTTTTTTTGCTTTTTTTGTTTTTTTTCTGTCAGTAGTGCTTCCAACTTTCTCACAGAGATGTCTTCATTTTTAATTAGTTGAAAGAAATGGTCTTGCTGCTCTTTGTCCAAACCAACTAGGGAACGTGCATGCGCTTGAGAAATTTTTCCATTTTCTACTTCAGTTAAGATATATTCTGGTAGGGAAAGTAAACGAATAAAATTAGTGATATAAGGACGAGATTTCCCCATTTTATCCGCTATTTCAGTGTGAGTAAATCCTTTCTCTACTAAAGATTCATAGGCGCGTGCTTCTTCAACAGGATTTAAATTTTCTCTCTGCAAATTCTCAATGATTGATTGAACCATCATTTCCTGATCTGAGAGGTGCTTTACAACGGCTGGGATAGAGGTCAGACCAGCCAAGAGAGAAGCTCGATATCGTCTCTCTCCTGCAAGGATTTCATAACCAATTACAGGAGATTGACGAACGATGATTGGTTGGATGAGCCCATTTTCTTTGATTGACTGAGCCAATTCCTTTAATTTTTCTACATCAAATTCTTTCCGAGGTTGGTAAGGATTTTTTTGTATTTCAGAGATAGAAATCATTTCAAATTTTTCCATGATTCTACACTAACATATCTTTTACTTTCTGTAAAGTTTTCTTTACACTGATGTCAATTAACGTTCCAAATCACCAGAATTCTTATCTAGTTTTATAGAGGTTGTTTCCTCCTTACCATTACGGTAGTAGGTTATTTTTATAGTGTCTCCAATAGAATGGTTGTAAAGAGCATGTTGTAAGTCTGTTGATGAAGTAATCTCTTTGTCATCAACTTTAGTAATGACATCGTATTTTTGAAGATGTCCATTTGCAGGCATGTTACTTTGAACAGATCGAACAACTACACCTGAGGTGAGGCCACTTGGAATGTTTAGTTTTCTAAGATCATTAGCTCCAACGTTGGACAGATTGACCATTTGGATTCCAAGAGCAGGACGAGTCACTTTACCATCACTTTCAAGCTGTTTAATGATATTTTGTACATCGTTTGAAGGAATTGCAAAACCAAGACCTTCTACAGATGTTCCACCATTACTTGCAATCTTACTTGATGTAATACCAATTACTTGTCCTTGAATATTTACAAGAGGACCACCAGAGTTACCAGGGTTAATGGCCGTATCTGTTTGAATGGCTTTTGTTGAAATAGCTTGACCATCTTCAGATTTTAGAGAAACATTTCGATTAAGACTTGAGATGATTCCCTGTGTAACTGTATTAGCATATTCTGAACCTAAAGGACTACCGATAGCAATCGCTGTTTCTCCAACGTTAAGTTGGCTTGAATCACCAAATTCTGCCACTGTTGTAACTTTTTCTGAAGAAATTTTTACGACAGCAATATCAGAGAAGGTATCCGATCCAATAATTTCACCAGGGACTTTTGTACCATCAGCTAAACGGATATCGACTTTTGAAGCTCCGTTAATAACGTGAGTATTTGTTACAATATAAGCATCATTTTCGTTCTTTTTATAGATGACACCTGATCCTTCACTTGCAATCTGTTGATTATCCGTATCAGAATTTGATTCTTCGGTTCCAAATACACTACTTTGTTTATTAGCAGAGTAAGTAATGACTGATACAACAGCATCCTTAATTTTATTCACTGCTTGAGTAGTTGAGTTTTCATTCTTGTATGATGTTTGAGTTACAGTGCCAGAATTATTATTTGTAGCTTGATTTCCTTGTTTTTGATAAAGTTGCAATGTTACAAAACTTCCTAGTGCCCCACTCAAAAATCCTATTAGAATAATTACAAGAAAAGTAACTCCTTTTTTGTAAAATTTTTGTAAGTGTTTCATAAACGCCTCCGTTTGCTATTGTTTGTCAAGATTATAAACCTATTAACTTAATCTAAGCTTAAAAGTTTTACACAAGTTGTGGATAACTCACATTATTCTGTGAATTTAATAGTATTTTTGGATGATTTTCATGTGTATAAGATGTGAAATAAAGTGTGGATATGATAGAATAGAAGAATGAAAATAAAAGTTATAACAGTAGGAAAACTGAAAGAGAAATACTTAAAAGATGGCATTGCTGAATATACCAAACGAATTTCACGTTTCGCTAAATTAGAAATGATTGAGCTCGCTGATGAGAAGACACCTGACAAAGCCAGTGAATTAGAAAATCAAAAAATTTTGGAAACAGAAGGCGCAAGAATTCTTTCTAAAGTTGGAGAAAGAGACTTTGTCGTTGTACTAGCCATTGAAGGAAAAACACTCTCCTCAGAGGAATTTAGTAAGCAACTAGAGCAGGCTTCTATCAAAGGCTATTCAACTCTTACTTTTATCATTGGAGGAAGTTTAGGTCTAGCTCCTGTTGTAAAAAATAGGGCCAATCTTTCTGTCAGTTTTGGACGTCTGACATTACCACATCAGTTAATGAGATTGGTTTTAGTTGAACAAATTTACCGTGCTTTTACGATTCAGCAGGGTTCTCCTTACCACAAATAGAAGATTGACTTACCTCTTGTTTTTTGATAGAATGGTCATGTTAGGTCTCATAGCTCAGCTGGATAGAGCATTCGCCTTCTAAGCGAACGGTCGCAGGTTCGAATCCTGCTGGGATCAATGTTAGATGCGAAGCTGGGATTCATCCCAGCTTTTTTCTTAAAAAAGTGCGTTTCAGGTGCAAAAATGTACAGTTGGGAAAAATTTTTTCTTATATGGTCTTCATTTTGTATAATAGGTTTGTAAGTTAATTTACAAGAAAAAAAATAATACAGGAGATTTCATTATGAAAAATACAGTAAAATTGGAACAATTTAAAGAGGTAACAGAGGCAGAATTGCAAGAAATTCGAGGAGGAGACTGGAGAATTTCAGAATCGATTCGTAATCTTATTTTTCCAAGAAAAAAGTAATGAAATAAAGGTAGTGAGTAATGGATTTATTTGGATTAGGGATAGCTATTTTTTATTTTCTCATCATTAGCAAAAGTTATGAGTGGATTTGTAAAGTAAATAGAAAAGAACAAATTATTTTTTTGTGTTACACATGCATATCAGTTTTGATACTCGAAGAAATTATTACTCTAGTATATTCTAATAGTTTTGCTTTGTCTAAATTTTTATTTCCTTTGGTTGTGTACCTTTATTTAAGAAAGTTAAAGAAGTATGAAAAATATAAAGGAATTTTTATTAGTTTACTACTATCCTTATTATATCATAGTACCCATACTTTTATATCCGTAACATTATCTTCTATAATGGGTGATGTTCTTGTATTACAATATAAAAGTATATTCTTTTTAGTAGTATTATTGTTGACTTATTTTATTATTATAAAAATAAGTCGTTATTTCCACTTGGAAATAACATATTTTGACAAAGATTACCTCTACCCTTTTTTAAAAAAAGTGATAGTTGCTTTTTTTGGATTGCATATCTTATTGTTTGTTTCAGATATAGTAAGTACGATTCATCACTTAAATAGTTTTGGAAGTATTTTATCAACCATTGTTTTTATCTGTCTGCTATTAGTTTTCTTTGCAATGAATTCTTATAAGGTTCAAATTGAAAAAGAGATTGCCCTAAAGCAGAAGAAATTTGAACAAAAGTATTTGCAAACTTATACAGATGAGATTGTAGGTTTGTATAATGAGATTCGAGGTTTTCGTCATGACTATGCAGGTATGCTTGTCAGCATGCAAATAGCGATTGACAGCGGAGATTTACACGAAATTGACAGGATTTACAACGAGGTCTTAGTAAAAGCAAATCAGAAATTGAGGTCAGACAAATATACTTACTTTGATTTAAACAACATAGAAGATTCGGCTTTACGAAGTTTAATTGCTCAATCGATTGTATATGCACGAAATAATGATGTAGAGTTTACATTGGAAGTAAAAGATGTCATTACTAGATTGTCAATGGATTTACTTGATCTTGTTCGCATCATGAGCATTCTATTAAATAATGCTGTTGAAGGTGCCGCAGATAGTTACTTGAAACAAATGGAAGTTGCAGTCATTAAAATGGATTTTGAAACAGTTATAGTTATCCAGAATTCATGTAAAATCACTATGAAGCCTTCAGAAGACTTATTTACCCTAGGTTTCTCTACCAAGGGAAGAAATAGAGGTCTAGGACTAAATAATGTCAAAGAGATCTTAGATAAGTATGACAACATTATTTTAGAAACAGAAATGGAAGACAACACATTTAGACAAATTATTAGATTTAAGAGAGAATTTGAATGAAAGTATTAATTTTAGAAGATGTTATTGAGCATCAAGTGAGACTAGAGAGAATATTGAATGAAATCTCTGAGGAATCGAATATTCCTATCTCATATAAGACAACAGGAAAAGTTCGTGAGTTTAAGGAATATATCGAAAATGATGAAGTAAACCAGCTTTATTTCCTAGATATCGATATTCATGGAATCGAGAAAAAAGGCTTTGAAGTGGCTCAATTTATCCGTCATCACAATCCTTATGCTATTATTGTCTTTATTACTAGTCGATCTGAATTTGCTACTTTAACTTATAAGTATCAGGTATCAGCTTTAGATTTTGTAGATAAGGACATCAATGATGAATTGTTCAAAAAACGTATCGAGCAGAGTATCTTCTATACCAAAAGCATGCTGCTTGAAAACGAAGATGTTGTAGACTATTTTGATTACAACTATAAGGGAAATGATTTGAAAATTCCTTACCATGATATTCTGTATATCGAAACAACAGGTGTTTCTCATAAATTGCGTATTATTGGTAAGAATTTTGCTAAAGAGTTTTATGGAACTATGACAGATATTCAGGAAAAGGACAAACATACTCAACGATTTTATTGCTCCCATAAATCTTTCCTTGTCAATGTGGGAAATGTGAGAGAAATTGATCGAAAGAATTTAGAAGTTGTTTTTTATGAAGATCATCGTTGTCCCATTACCCGTTTGAAAGTTCGTAAACTAAAAGATATTCTAGAGAAAAAATCTAAAAAGTGATTGACAATCAGTAAGAAATTGATATAATGGTTATATCTGCTACAGATAGATGGTCCGTTGGTCAAGGGGTTAAGACACCGCCTTTTCACGGCGGTAACACGGGTTCGAATCCCGTACGGACTATTTTATCCGCCATAGCTCAGTTGGTAGTAGCGCATGACTGTTAATCATGATGTCGTAGGTTCGAGTCCTACTGGCGGAGTTAGATAAAAAGAACACCAGATGGTGTTCTTTTTTGTTCTTAGTTGGCATCACCTAGCATTTTCATAAGGAAGTCTGTCATTTCTTGCGGACTTTCTTTTTTTCCACGAGCAATCCAAGTTTGACAAACTCCAAATAGGGCATTTGTCAGATAAATGCTGCTATATTCTAATTCAATTGAATTTAGTTGTAGTTGCATAAAGCGCTTCTGAAGATCTGTGCTCAGCATGATATGAAGCTTATTTCTTAAGAAATTTTGGATTTCTTTGGTACCATTTTCAGATAAAAGAGCAGCTAATAATGGTTCAGATTCTAAATAGTCAAATACTTCTAAAATGGCATCTTTTTTATGATGAGCATGTTTTTGGAAGATATACTCAAATGTATGAAATAACTTACTTTGATAGTGTTCAATCATATCATACTTATCCTTGTAATGGGTATAGAAGCTAGAACGACTAATTCCAGCTTTTTCTGCTAATTTAATTGTAGTAATTTGATCGAAGGGGTGATCCATCAATAATTGAACCATGGCATTTTCAATATTTCTCTTTGTTTTTAATCGTTTGTTACTTTCTTTCATAGTTTCTCCTTTTGAACAATTTAGACTATATGTCTAAAAAAATATTTTTTATCTTGTAATTTAGATTTTTTAATGTATAATCTATTATATCAAAAATTTAGACAATATGTTTAAAAAAAGGAGGAAATATGTTTAAAGAATGGAAAGCAATTTTTAAAAAACCGACATTCATTATTGTAATGATAGGGATTTCTCTTATTCCAGCTTTATACAATATCATATTTTTATCGTCAATGTGGGATCCATATGGTCAAGTATCGGAGTTACCTGTAGCAGTTGTTAATAATGATAAGGAAGCTTCTTATAATGGAAATACAATGGCTATAGGAAAAGACATGGTGTCTAATTTAAAAGAAAATAAGACTTTGGATTTTCATTTTGTCAATGAAGAAGAGGGGAAAAAGGGGTTAGATGATGGCGAATACTATATGGTAGTGACTTTACCAAGTGATTTATCTGAAAAAGCTACTTCGATCCTAACAAATCACCCTGAACAGATGCAAATTGATTATCAAACTTCAAGCGGTCGTAGCTTTATTGCAAGTAAGATGAGTGATTCTGCAATGACACAATTAAAACAAACCGTCTCTACGAATGTAACTGAAACATATACCAAGGCACTATTTCAAAAAATGAGTGACTTGAAGTCTGGGATAAATAAAGCAGCTGATGGAAGTGAACAACTGGCTGATGGGACTAATCAGTTAGCAAAAGGAAGTCAAACATTGACGACAAATCTCAATACTCTAGCTAACTCAAGTGTAACTTTTTCAAATGGTGCTAATCAATTTACAAAAGGATTGTCTGCCTATGTATCTGCCATAGAGCAATTACATCTTGGTTTAGGAACTTTTAATAGTGGTTTACAAAGTTATACAAATGCAGTTTCACAGGTTGACACTGGACTTGGTCAATTGGCCTCAAGAACTCCTGAGTTGGTGACAGGTGTAAATCAGCTGAATACAGGTATAAAGACCTATACAGGTGGAGTTTCACAACTCAATTCAGGTCTCAGTAAATTTTCGGTTGGTGCCAATGCCTATACAAGCGGAGTTGACAAATTATCTGTTGGTACAAACCAACTATCAAGTCAATCAGATACATTGAGAGACGGTATTACTCAATTAAATAAAGGAATCAAAAAAATATCCACACAATTAAATACTTCATCTCAACAGAAAGAGGATATAACACAGTTAGCAAGCAGTTTAGATGAGTTGAATAAGGCTCTCCAATCAGTTACAGTTTCAGATAATACTGATCTTAAAAATACAATATCTAATGACTTAACAAATATAACGACTCTTGCTCAAACTATTGTGACTAATAGTCAAGCAGAGCAAGAGAAAGCTCTTACAAATCTTCAAGCAACAGCAACTTATCAATCTCTCACTGAAACTCAGAAAAAAGAATTGACTGAAGCTGTTTCAAATAATTCTAATTCTACGATAGAGTCAGCAAAAGCAATTTTAACGACGGCAGGAGATTTAAAAGAAAATTTAGGAAGTATAAACCAACCAGTCTCTAATCTTTCTACTTTACAGACTAAAGCAAATCAACTTTTACCTATAGCGTCTAGTTCCTTGACATCTATGTCAAGTGGATTTACACAGTTGCAAAATGCTGTAGATAATCAGTTAGTTCCCGGAAGTCAATCAATTGAAAATGGAGTTAATGCGTATACTAAAGGATTGGATACTATTTCTTTAGGTGTAAATCAACTAAGTGAAAAGAATACAAGTTTAACAACAAGTTTGGATCAATTGGTTTCTGGCTCAACCAAGTTGACAGAAAACTCTTCAAAATTGACAACTGGTTTGGATACTCTAGCTGGGAAAACTCCAGAATTAGTAACAGGTATAGAAAGCTTGTCAACTGGTTCTGCCCAATTGAACAATAAGAGTCCAGAGCTGATAGCAGGTCTTACTACATTACAATTTGGCTCTGGTCAATTAACAGATAAATCAACACAGTTACTTTCTGCAGCATCTCAACTAGGAAGTGGCGCTATGAAGATTGCAGATGGTGCTGGAAAACTAGCAGATGGTGGAACAACCTTAACCTCTAGTCTTGAAAATTTACAGACAGGAGTTGATTCATTAGGACAAGGATTAGGTAATGCAAATACTCAACTTAAATCAGCTTCGACAGAATCTAAAAATGCAGAAACATTATCTGATCCTCTAGTTCTCTCAAAAACAGACAATGACCAAGTTCCTGTAAATGGGATTGCCATGGCTCCTTATATGATATCAGTTGCTCTTTTTGTTGCTGCTATATCTACCAATATGATTTTTGCTAAGTTGCCTTCTGGACGTCATCCAGAGAGTCGTTGGGCTTGGTTGAAGTCTCGCTCTGAAATAAATGGGATTATAGCTGTCTTAGCAGGTGTTTTAGTTTATGGAGGTGTCCATCTTATTGGATTGACTTCGAACCATGAGATGAGGACCTTGATTCTAATTATAATCACAAGTTTAGCTTTCATGTCTATGGTGACAGCTTTAACAACTTGGAATAGCCGTATAGGAGCTTTCTTCTCTCTTATTTTACTTTTATTACAGTTAGCATCAAGTGCAGGAACTTATCCCCTTGCTTTGACAAATGATTTCTTTAAAGGTGTCAATCCATGGTTACCAATGAGTTACTCAGTATCAGGCTTACGACAAACAATCTCTATGACAGGAAATATTCATCATCAAGTGATTTTCCTTATTATAACTCTAGCTTTATTTACTGCTTTAGGTATGCTAGCTTATCAACCTAAGAAAATGGAAGAAGATTAAAAAGATTGGCCAAGGAATTGGTCAATCTTTTTCTGTCTTAGATAAATTTCGTCTGTGATTATAGATTCCAAAAAGAAGAAGGGCAGTTACTGAGCAGACTGCTCCAATAACAAAACCATTGGGGATAAAGGAAAGTGTAATAGTGCCTTTTCCCTCTGGAACATCAACTTTCATAAAACCAGTCTGAGCCTGCTTGATTTCAAGTTTTTTCCCATCTTGGTATGCAGACCAACCTTTGTCATAAGGAATAGTGAAGAAAATAGAGGTATCTTGTTTTACTTCATATGTAGCAAAGACTTTATTTTTAGAGGTGGATACTTCTACAGGTTGTTCTTTAATCTTTTGAATTGCCTCAGTAAGAGCCTGAGTATCTAAACGATAGAAGGTTGGAGATTCAAAGGACACCTGAGAATTTCCAGGGAAACTAACACTGATATTGAAAGTTTTTTGTTCTTCAGTATAACCCAAATTAAAGAAATTAAATGCATTGTCAGTTGTAAAAGTCTTTTTTTCTCCATTGACAATGATGTCAACTTTCTTTTGCTTATCGTTTGTAAAATGAAGATTTGAAAAAGAGAGATAGACTTGGCTATTTTGAGGAACCTCAATTTGATAATCAATCTTTGCATCTTCATTCGCAGAACCTGTGATACTTGTTAAACCTTCAGAATTATCTGTTTTATCATATGCTATTTGGGAGAAGTAATCTAAGTTGAGATTAGCAAGCTGGTTTATAAATAAAGCCTGATTATCCAGAGTGTGATTATTAAAGTTTACATCTGTGTAAATAGATTGAGTGGCAAAGGCAATGGGTAAAGAGAGTTGATTTTTATATAAGGTTAAATGATCCTTTTGATAAATCTCTTGAAAGCCATACTTATCAAGTGAAGTTTCAGAAATATTGTACTGGATTCCAAATAAACTATCTGCTAAAAGACTGTTATTAGCATAACGGAGATTGAGGTTAGTTCCAGAGGATTTGAATCCAAGTTTATCCAAACTAGTGCTAGCTGAACGATTTCGTACAGACGAAAATTGAGAGATTCCATTGTAGTTAAATTTCATACTGTCATTTCCAGTCTGAATTTGCAGTTTTTCAGTACGTGTAAATGGATTGTCAATTTGATTTAGAATGGATTCCATAGCGGTGATATCTCTATTATAGGCGCTACGAGAAGCAAAGGCCCATTCTTTAGCTATTCCTTCCATTTGAGATGATGCATTTAAGCTTATCTCAGCTGTTATAAATAAAGACAAAAGAATTGCAAATAGATTTACAGAGATAAATTTTCTAATGACTGCAAGAAGTAAAAGAGCATAAACTAGAAGAAATTCAAGAGTGAGTAGGATATTCAAATCAGTTAAAA
Organism: Streptococcus sp. CCUG 71758; assembly: GCF_011714815.1. Classification (NCBI taxonomy): domain Bacteria; kingdom Bacillati; phylum Bacillota; class Bacilli; order Lactobacillales; family Streptococcaceae; genus Streptococcus; species Streptococcus sp. CCUG 71758. The sequence goes on from NZ_RXXO01000002.1 coordinate 25,004, forward strand.
AAGAATAGTGTGATTTAAAATAGACAGTAGCCAAAAATCCTGTTAGTACAAGAAAAAGTGAGACAAATAGATTCCAGAGCTTCAGTTCTTTCAGACGGTTTAAGACTTCTGCTGCAGTATAAATTAACAGAGTAGAAAAAATCCAAGCATAGCGATGCAAAAACATATTCGGGGTATGCATCCCTTGCCAAAATAAATCAAGTGCTTCTATATAAAAACTTATTATTAAAAAAGTAAAGAAAATTGCATAGGTAAGTTTCACGTGAAACCTTATGGATTTTATTGTGAAAAATAGAATAGTCAAAATAAAAGGAAGCAATCCAACAAAAATCATTGGTATAGATCCATATTTAGTTGTATCAAAAGATCCAATGAATTGTTTTGCAAAAATATCCAAATACCAGCTACTATCTGTCTTTAATTTTGTGATGGCAGTCAACTTCTCTCCATGAGTTTGTAAATCAAACAGTGTAGGAAGAGTCATAATCAAACTAGCCATTCCAGCTAAAAAGGAGGTAACAACAAAATCAAGAAAAGATGATTTTCGAGTTTTAAAGTCCCAAGAAATTTGGCAGAGATACCAGAAAATAAGAAACAATGCTGTCATATACCCAAAATAATAATTTTGAATAAATAAGATTGACAAACTTGTAAAGTATAGTAGGCGCTTCTTTTGTGTTATAAGTAGGTGTAAACCAGTTATAATTAAAGGAATCAAGATAAAAACATCTAGCCAGGTTTTAATCTCTAACTGACTGACAGTGAAGCTCATTAAAGCATAGGAAGTAGATAATGCAAGTTTTAAAAATTTTGGGATATCTTTAAATAATCTAGTCAAACTAAAGAAGGTTGACAGACCAATCAATCCAAATTTTAAGAGAGTGGTTAGATAGACAGCATCTGGCATATTCGACAGATTAAAAAAGTAAACTATGGGTGAAAGAAAGCTACCCAAGTAATAACTAGATAGAGCATAGAAATTCAGTCCGAGGCCACTTGTAAAGGTGTAAAACAAACTGCCATTTCCATGCAGAATATTTCGTAAAGCTACATCAAAAATAACGTATTGATGGAAACCGTCTCCTAATAGTGGAGATGCATCGCTATTCCAGTAGATACCTTGAGTTAAGTATACTCCAGTCATAATTACTAAAGGAATGATGAAAGAAACAAAATAGGTCCAATATGTTTTAAAAAATGATTTCATGTTACCTCGTAGAATGATAGAAAACTCAGTTGGTTACCCCAACTGAGTTTTGAAGTCTTATTTAATCTTTCCAAAGTTCTTTAACTTTTGCTTGTACTTCTGCATTTTCTAGGAATTCATCGTAGGTTTCATCAATACGATCAATGACGCCATTCTTAGACAAAACAATGATATGGTTTGCCAAAGTTTGGATAAACTCGTGGTCATGACTAGCAAAGATGATTGATTCTTTAAAGTTTTTCAATCCATCGTTCAAGCTTGAGATAGATTCCAAGTCCAAGTGATTTGTTGGATCATCAAGTACAAGGACATTTGATTTCAAGAGCATGAGTTTTGAAAGCATGACACGTACTTTTTCTCCCCCTGACAAGACGTTTACAGGTTTGTTAACCTCATCACCAGAGAAGAGCATACGACCAAGGAAACCACGTAGGAAGGTATTGTCATCTTCTTCTTTACTTGCAAATTGACGCAACCAGTCAAGGATTGACTCTCCTCCTGCAAAATCAGCCGAGTTGTCTTTTGGCAAGTAAGAACGGCTAGTAGTAACTCCCCACTTGACAGTTCCTTCATAGTCGATGTCACCCATAATTGCACGAATTAATGCAGTCGTTTGGATGTCATTTTGTCCAATAAGAGCAGTCTTGTCACCTGGACGCAAGATGAAACTAATATTGTCTAGGATAGTTTCGCCATCAATCTTTACAGTTAAATTTTCTACTGTCAAGAGATCATTACCAATCTCACGTTCTGCTTTAAAGTTGATAAATGGATATTTACGACTAGATGGCACAATCTCTTCTAATTCAATCTTGTCAAGCATTTTTTTACGAGACGTTGCTTGTCTTGATTTAGAAGCATTAGCAGAGAATCGAGCAACGAATTCTTGCAATTGCTTAATTTTTTCTTCTGCCTTGGCATTACGGTCTGCTAGCAATTTAGCAGCAAGCTCAGAAGATTCCTTCCAGAAGTCGTAGTTTCCGACATAGAGTTTGATTTTTCCAAAGTCAAGGTCGGCCATATGAGTACACACTTTGTTTAAGAAGTGACGGTCGTGGGATACTACGATAACGGTGTTATCAAAGTCAATCAAGAAGTCTTCTAGCCAAGTAATAGATTGGATGTCCAACCCGTTGGTCGGCTCGTCCAAGAGAAGAACATCTGGTTTGCCAAAAAGTGCTTTGGCAAGGAGAACCTTCACTTTTTCACCATTGGCCAATTCGCTCATGTTTTGATAGTGCAATTCTTCTGGAATGTTTAGGTTTTGAAGTAGTTGAGACGCTTCACTTTCTGCTTCCCAACCTCCAAGTTCAGCAAATTCACCTTCGAGTTCGGCTGCACGAACACCATCTTCATCTGAAAAATCTTCCTTCATGTAAATGGCATCTTTTTCTTTCATGATGTTGTAAAGTTTTTCATTTCCCATAATGACGACATCAATAACTCGTTCATCTTCATAGTCAAAATGATTTTGACGGAGAACAGAGAGACGTTCATCTGGACCAAGAGAGATGTGACCAGTTGTTGGCTCGATATCACCAGCTAAGATTTTTAAGAATGTAGACTTCCCAGCACCATTAGCACCAATCAATCCGTATGTATTTCCTTCTGTAAATTTGATATTGACATCATCAAAAAGTTTGCGATCACTAAAACGTAGTGAAACATCAGATACTGTAAGCAATGTTTTTCTCCTATAATATGTAATATATTTATTCTACTAGAAAAGAGAGAAATATTCAAATTTTTGTTTGTCAATTTTATGTCAATTAAGTTTACAGGTCTATTTACAATGAGTTAGTTGTTTGATTTTAATAATTTTCTGTTATTTTAACAAAAAAATGCTATAATTGAAGAGACCATTTTGAAGGAGAAAAAAATGACGAAACCCATTATTTTAACAGGAGATCGCCCAACAGGAAAACTGCATATTGGACATTATGTTGGGAGTCTTAAAAATAGAGTATTACTGCAGGAAGAAGACAAGTATGAGATGTTTGTTTTTTTGGCGGACCAACAAGCATTGACAGATCACGCCAAAGATCCTCAAACGATTGTAGAATCAATTGGGAATGTTGCCTTGGATTATCTAGCAGTTGGATTGGATCCAAGTAAATCAACTATCTTTATTCAAAGTCAGATTCCAGAGTTAGCTGAACTGTCTATGTACTATATGAATTTGGTGTCACTAGCACGTTTAGAGCGCAATCCTACAGTGAAAACAGAGATCGCTCAGAAAGGGTTTGGAGAAAGTATTCCGACAGGATTTTTAGTTTATCCGATTGCGCAAGCAGCAGATATTACTGCCTTCAAGGCTAATTATGTTCCTGTTGGGACAGATCAGAAACCAATGATTGAGCAAACTCGCGAGATTGTTCGTTCCTTTAATCATGCTTATAATTGTGAGGTCTTGGTGGAGCCGGAAGGTATTTATCCAGAAAATGAGAGAGCAGGGCGTTTGCCTGGTTTAGATGGAAATGCTAAAATGTCTAAATCCCTTAATAATGGTATTTATCTAGCTGATGATGCAGATACTTTGCGTAAAAAAGTCATGAGTATGTATACTGATCCGGACCATATTCGAGTAGAGGATCCAGGTAAGATTGAAGGAAATATGGTTTTCCATTATCTAGATGTGTTTGGTCGTCCAGAAGATGCTCAAGAAATTGCGGATATGAAAGAACATTATCAACGTGGTGGTCTTGGTGATGTAAAGACGAAACGTTATCTACTTGAAATATTAGAACGCGAACTTGGTCCTATTCGTGAGCGCCGTATCGAATTTGCTAAGGATATGGGAGAAGTGTACAATATGCTTCAAAAAGGTAGTGAGAAAGCGCGTGAGGTTGCGGGGCAAACTCTATCTGAAGTTAAGGGAGCAATGGGACTAAATTATTTTAAATTATAGATAAAATATGAATCGTAAAACTATCTCTTCCATAGGATCACAGGGATAGTTTTTTTATGATTTCTACCATAAATATAATTGACAAATTTTCATAGAATGGTATGATAGATACAATACAAAAAGAGTCAAGCTCAAAAAGAAAGAAAAGAGGAAACTTCAATGTCTAATTGGGATACTAAATTTTTGAAAAAAGGTTTTACCTTTGATGATGTATTGCTCATTCCAGCAGAAAGTCATGTGTTGCCTAATGATGCAGATTTAACAACAAAATTGGCAGATAATCTGACTTTAAATATCCCAATTATAACAGCCGCCATGGATACAGTCACAGAAAGTCAAATGGCTATTGCCATTTCTCGTGCAGGTGGTCTTGGAGTAATCCATAAAAATATGTCTATTGCGCAACAGGCAGATGAAGTTCGCAAGGTAAAACGTTCTGAAAATGGTGTTATTATTGATCCATTCTTCTTGACTCCAGAACACACTATTGCTGAAGCAGATGAACTGATGGGACGTTACCGTATCAGTGGTGTTCCAGTTGTAGAGACACTTGAAAATCGTAAATTGGTTGGTATTCTAACAAACCGAGATCTTCGCTTTATTTCAGATTACAATCAGCCAATCTCAAACCACATGACCAGTGAAAATCTTGTTACTGCTCCTGTTGGTACAGATCTTGCAACAGCTGAGAGCATTCTTCAAGAACACCGTATTGAAAAACTTCCTTTAGTTGATGAAGAAGGTCGTCTTTCTGGCTTGATTACTATTAAAGACATTGAAAAAGTGATTGAATTTCCAAATGCTGCCAAAGATGAGTTTGGTCGTCTCTTAGTTGCAGGTGCAGTAGGTGTTACTTCAGATACATTTGAACGTGCCGAAGCCCTTTTTGAAGCAGGTGCTGACGCAATTGTTATTGATACTGCCCATGGTCACTCTGCTGGTGTTCTACGTAAAATTGCTGAAATTCGTGCTCACTTCCCAGACCGCACTTTGATTGCGGGTAATATTGCCACTGCAGAAGGTGCGCGTGCTCTTTACGAAGCAGGTGTAGATGTTGTCAAAGTTGGAATTGGACCAGGTTCTATCTGTACCACTCGTGTGATTGCAGGGGTTGGTGTACCACAAGTTACAGCAATCTATGATGCAGCAGCTGTTGCGCGTGAATATGGAAAAACGATCATTGCTGACGGTGGAATCAAGTATTCTGGAGATATTGTAAAAGCCCTTGCTGCAGGTGGAAATGCTGTTATGCTTGGATCAATGTTTGCTGGAACAGACGAAGCACCAGGTGAAACTGAAATCTTCCAAGGACGTAAATTCAAGACTTACCGTGGTATGGGATCAATCGCAGCAATGAAGAAAGGTTCAAGCGATCGTTACTTCCAAGGTTCTGTCAATGAAGCAAACAAACTTGTTCCAGAAGGAATTGAAGGTCGTGTTGCTTATAAAGGAGCGGTAGCTGATATTGTCTTCCAAATGATTGGTGGTATCCGCTCTGGTATGGGTTACTGTGGTGCAGCTAACCTTAAAGAACTACACGATAATGCTCAATTTATTGAAATGTCTGGTGCTGGTTTGAAAGAAAGCCACCCTCATGATGTACAAATTACTAATGAGGCACCAAATTATTCTATGTAAAAGAGATAAAAAGAACTCCCGTGAAAACAGGAGTTCTTTTACAATATTGTCAATTTTAGTTTACAGCAACTTTACCATCCTGAATAGTGAAGATACTTAGATTTTCTGGTAGGTTTTGAAGATGGTCTAAGCTTGTTGTTGTGATAAAGGTTTGGATTGACTGAGAAATCGTTTCTAATAATTTTAGTTGTCTAGTGTTGTCAAGCTCGCTCATAACATCGTCAAGCAATAATATCGGGGATTCTGTAGTAATACTTTCCATTAGTTCGATTTCTGCTAATTTTATAGACAGGACGAGACTACGATGTTGGCCTTGGCTTCCAAAACTAGCATCCATCCCATTTATATAAAAAGAAATATCATCTCGATGAGGACCAACACCAGTATTCTTTTTAAATAAATCTCTGGATCTACTTTTTTCTAAAGCGATTTCAAAAGAATTCGTTAGCTGTTCTTCATCAGTGAAGTTGACAGATGATTGATAAAATATTGACAACTCTTCTAATTGATTTGAAATTTCTAAGTGTTTTTTTTGACCAAATTTCTCTAACTCTTTAATGAATTTTATCCGATGCTTTATGACGCGACAACCGTATTCTACTAACTGATCATCTAAGACTGACAGAAATGTTTCGTCAATCTTTTGGCTGGATTTTAGGTAGGTATTTCTTTGTTTGAGTATATGGTTATAGTTTGATAGGTCTGACAAGTAGATTGGTTTAATTTGTCCCAGTTCAATGTCTATAAATTTTCGACGAACAGAGGGGGCCCCTTTAATTAACTGGAGATCTTCAGGTGCAAAGAGGACCACATTCATATGTCCGATGTAGTCTGAGAGGCGAGCTTGCTTTAAGTGATTGACTTTAGTCACACGCCCTTTTGGCGTTAAATCAATTTCTAGAGGAATAGAACCTGTTTTTTTCTGTAGCAAGCCAGAAAGATGGAGTTGCTCGTCATCAAAATGAATGAGATTTTTATCTGTCCGAGTCCGATGACTACGTGTCAAGGCCAAGAAATAGATTGCTTCTAGAATATTGGTTTTTCCTTGTGCATTTTGACCTAGAAAGATATTTAATTTTGGATTGAAATCAATTTTTGCCTCTTTATAGTTTCGAAAGGTTTTAATTGTTAAATGTTGGAGCCACATAGTTATCTTCCTGGAAAACGTGGAGCTTGTTTGGTCTTAGGTGATGAAGAAGTTTTTTGTTTTTCTTTCTTGACACCTTTATTCATCTCTTTGACAAGTTTAGCAATTCGCTCTTTCTCAATCTTGTCTGCTTGATATTCTTCTTGCTCTTTTAAACTTGGTTGTGTCAAGGTGATGTCAACCTTTAAATCAGGAATGTCAATTGTATCTCCAATACGGATTTTTTTCCCACGTCTACTTTCTAACTCACCATTAAAGTAAACTTGATGCTCTATTAAAAAGGCTTTGATAGCACCGCCGCTTTGTATAATTCCAAGCTCTTTTAGGAGGGCTTGGAGCGTGATAAATTCTTCAAATAATTTGTATTCCATAATTCACCTCAATCTTTGGTATTATACCATATTTTCATCGAAATAGCTGAAGGAAAGTCAGTTGAAATGAAAACGGTTTTACTCTTTAAAGCTATAAAGAGAACAAGAAAAATTTTGATTTTCGTGGTATAATAGAACTCTATATGTAAGGAGGTAAGGTATGGAATTGGTGCCTGGAATTTCAGCACATTTTGTTCAATCCAAAAAGTTTAAAACAAATAAAATTACTATTCGTTTTACTGCTCCCTTATCTCTTGAGACAATAGCAGGACGCATGTTAAGTGCAAGTATGTTGGAGACGGCAAATCAAGCTTACCCAACATCACAAGCATTTCGCAGATACTTGGCAAGTTTATATGGAACAGATATTTCTACAGGTGCTTATCGTAGGGGACAGGCACATATTCTTGATCTAACATTTACCTATGTGAGAGATGATTTTTTAAGTAAAAAGAATGTCTTGACTTCTCAAATTTTGGAATTGGTGAAACAGACTTTATTTTCCCCCTTAGTTCAAGATGGTGCTTTTGAGCCAGCCTTATTTAAAATTGAAAAAAAACAATTATTGGCTAGTTTAGCTACTGATATAGATGATTCATTTTATTTTGCTCATAAGGAGTTGGATAGCTTGTTCTTCCATGATGAGCGTCTTCAATTGAGATACAGTGATTTACGAAATAGCATTTCAAATGAGTCTCCGGAAAGTAGCTACACGTGCTTTCAAAATGCTCTGAAGAATGATTGTATTGATTTCTTTTTCTTAGGTGATTTCAACGAAGTAGAAATTACAGAATCACTGAAGTCATTACCCTTTACAGTTAGAGAGAACGGCGTCACTATCCAGTACCATCAATCTTATTCGAATGTTCTACGAGAAGGAATGTTTCAGAGGAATGTTGGGCAATCTATTTTGGAATTAGGCTATCATTCTCCTGTAGAATATGGTGATGATGAGCATTTGCCCATGCTTGTTATGAATGGTCTGTTGGGTGAATTCGCACATTCGAAACTCTTTACAAATGTTCGTGAAAATGCTGGAATAGCCTATTCAGTCTCTAGTCAATTGGATTTGTTTAGTGGTCTGTTAAGGATGTATGCGGGTATTGATAGAGAAAATCGAAATCAGGCTAGAAAAATGATGAATCATCAATTGCTAGATCTGAAAAAGGGTAACTTTACAGATTTTGAACTTGAACAAACCAAGGAGATGATTCGACGATCTTTGTTGATGGCTCAAGATAATCAACAGACCCTGGTTGAAAGAGCCTATTTGAATGCTCTATTGGGGAAATCAAGCTTTGATATTGATCGATTGGTGGCAAAATTAGAGAGTGTTGATAAAGAAGCTGTATGTAAAGTTGCCAACAGTTTGAAGTTACAAGCGATTTACTTTATGGAAGGAGTAGAATGACAAAGGTTACTTTTGAAGAAAAATACTATCCTGCTGTAAAGGAAACAGTCTACAAAACACAATTGTCAAATGGATTGACAGTTTCTTTACTCCATAAGCAAGATTTCAATGAGGTTTATGGGATTGTAACGGTTCAATTTGGTTCTGTAGATGCAACTTATACAAGCTTGGAAAAAGGTTTACGTCATCATCCAGCAGGAATTGCACATTTTCTTGAACATAAATTGTTTGAAAGAGAAAATTCTGAGGATATGATGGCAGCTTTTACTCGATTAGGTGCGGACAGTAATGCCTTTACAAGCTTTACTAAGACCAGCTATCTTTTTTCAACAATTGACCATCTATTAGAGAATTTAGATATGCTAAATGAGTTAGTCGGAGATGTTCATTTTACAGAAGAGTCTGTTTTGAGGGAACAGGCTATTATCCAGCAAGAACGAGAGATGTACCAAGACGATCCAGACTCACGTTTATTTTTTGCAACATTAGCCAACCTTTATCCTGATACTCCTTTAGCAACAGATATTGTTGGAAGTGAAAAATCAATTTCTGAGATTCAGGTTTCAAATTTAAAAGAGAACTTTACAGAGTTTTACAAACCTGTCAACATGTCATTGTTTTTAGCTGGAAATATTGATGTAAAAGTTGTAGAGGAATACTTTTCGAAAAAGGAAAAGAAGACTTTAGAACAGTTTACAGTTACAAAAGAGAAACTACCCTTGCAGCCTGTGAAGCAAACAGATAGTCTTCGGATGGAAGTTTCTTCACCCAAACTTGCTGTTGCGATTAGAGGTAATGGGCAAATAACAGAAGCTGAGTCTTATCGTTACAATATTTTATTGAAAATACTATTTACGATGATGTTTGGCTGGACCTCAGATCGTTTTCAAAGGTTATATGAGTCTGGGAAGTTAGATGCGTCATTGTCACTTGAGGTTGAAGTCAACAGTCGCTTTCATTTTGTGATATTGACAATGGATACCAAAGAGCCTGTTTCTCTGTCGCATCAATTTCGGAAAGCGATTCGTCAGTTTAGTAGTGATACGGATATTACAGAGGAACATTTAGATCTTGTTAAGAGTGAGATGTTTGGGGAGTTTTTCAGTAGCATGAACTCCTTGGAATTTATTGCAACTCAATACGATCCGATGGATCGCGGAGAAACAATTTTTGATTTTCCAAAAATTTTACAGGAAATTACTTTGGAAGATGTTCTAGAAGCTGGACATCGTTTGATTGATGATGGTGATTTAGTTGATTTTACCATCTTTCCAGCTTAAAAGATGACTAATACTAGAAAGAAGGAATGATACGTATGAGAAAAAAAACAATTGGCGAGGTTCTACGTTTAGCTAGAATTAACCAGGGATTGAGTTTGGAAGAATTACAGGAAAAAACTGAAATTCAGTTGCATTTTCTAGAGGCCATGGAGGCTGATGATTTCGATTTACTTCCTAGTACCTTCTACGCTCGTTCTTTTTTAAGAAAATATGCCTGGGCAGTAGAGTTGGATGAGAGAATTGTTTTGGACGCCTATGATTCAGGTAGTATGATCACTTATGAAGAGGTTGATGTTGATGAAGAAGACTTGTCTGGTCGCAGACGATCAAATAAGAAAAAAACGTCTTATCTTCCTTTGTTTTATTTCGTTCTATTTGCTTTGTCGATTTTAATTTTTGTGACTTACTATGTTTGGAACTACATCCAAACTCAGCCAAGTCCTTCTTCAGCTAATTATAGCGTTGTGAACTCAACTAGTTCAACAACCTCATCTAGTTCATCTTCTAGTAGTCAGACGTCTAGCTCGTCTTCTACTACGGAATCAACTATTACAGTGTCAGGCGAAGGAAACCGCATTGAAGCTCTCTATAAAACGAGTAAGGAAACAGCTACTGTTCAGCTGGCAGTTTCAGATACGACTAGCTGGGTTAGTGTTTCGGGAAGTGAGTTGGAAGGTGGTGTGACACTATCCGCAGACAATAAGAATGCAAAAACAACAGTTTCAACGAAAGATTCTGTAACTATTACTTTGGGTGTGGTAAAGGGAGTTACTGTGACTGTGGACAATCAAACGATTGATACTTCGAAGCTGACAACTCAGACTGGAACTGTGACACTTACATTTACTACAGATTAAGGAAAAATCAATGAAAAAAGAACAAATTCCTAATGTATTAACTATTGGTAGAATTCTCTTTATACCTCTCTTTATTCTTATTTTGACTTTGGGCCATTCACAAGGCAGTCATTTGCTAGCAGCGATCATCTTTGCAGTTGCTAGTATAACGGATTATCTCGATGGCTACCTTGCTCGTAAATGGAATGTAGTCAGCAATTTTGGAAAATTTGCTGATCCGATGGCCGATAAGCTGTTGGTTATGTCAGCTTTCATCATGTTGATTGAGTTAGGTATGGCTCCAGCTTGGGTTGTTGCTATTATCGTCTGTCGTGAACTTGCGGTGACAGGCTTACGCTTGTTGCTTGTTGAGACTGGAGGGACAGTTCTAGCAGCAGCGATGCCAGGGAAAATCAAGACCTTTAGTCAGATGTTTGCCATTATCTTTTTGCTCTTACATTGGAATTTAATTGGTCAACTGTTGCTTTATATCGCTTTGTTTTTCACTATCTACTCTGGCTATGATTATTTTAAGGGTAGCGCTCATGTATTCAAAGGGACATTTGGTTCGAAATGAAATCGATTATTGAAGTAAAAAATCTGTCTTTTCGTTACAAGGAAGACCAGGAACATTATGACGTTAATAATGTCTCGTTTCACGTGAAACGGGGAGAATGGCTTTCGATTGTAGGTCATAATGGGAGTGGGAAATCGACAACTATCCGTTTGCTTGATGGCTTGCTTGAAGCAGAGTCTGGGGAAATCTGGATAGATGGGCAGTTGTTGTCCTCTGAGAATGTTTGGGACTTACGCCGTCAAATTGGTATGGTTTTTCAAAATCCAGATAACCAATTTGTGGGGGCAACTGTTGAAGATGATGTCGCCTTTGGCTTAGAAAATCAGGGACTTCCTCGTGAAGAAATGAAGAGGAGAGTGTCTGAATCTTTGGAGTTGGTAGGGATGCTGGACTTTAAGAAGAGAGAACCAGCTCGTTTATCTGGTGGACAAAAACAACGGGTGGCTATTGCAGGAGTTGTTGCCCTGAGGCCAGCTATTTTAATTCTGGATGAGGCTACAAGTATGTTGGATCCCGAGGGCCGCAGAGAACTGATTCAGACAGTTCAAGAGATCCGAAAAGACCACCAGATGACAGTCGTCTCCATTACACATGACTTGGAAGAAGTTGCGATGAGTGACCGTGTCTTGGTCATGAAAAAAGGCCAAGTGGAGTCAACCAGCAGCCCAAGAGAACTTTTTTCTCGGGATGACCTTGACCAGATAGGGTTAGATGAGCCTTTTACTAATCAATTGAGAGGATCTTTGAGAGAGGCTGGCTATCAGTTGCCGGATAGCTATTTGACAGAAGGAGAGCTAGAGGACAAGCTATGGGAATTACTCTAGAAAATGTGAGCTTTACTTATCAAGAGGGGACTCCCCTATCTTCATCAGCCTTGACTGATGTTTCTTTGACGATTGAGGATGGTTCCTATACAGCTTTAGTAGGGCACACAGGTAGTGGGAAATCAACGATTTTACAGCTTTTAAATGGCCTATTGGTACCAAGTAAGGGTTCTGTTCGAGTTTTCGATACCGTCATTACCCCTACATCAACAAATAAAGAAATTCGTCAGATTCGAAAGCAAGTTGGTCTAGTGTTTCAATTTGCTGAAAATCAGATTTTCGAAGAGACTGTTTTGAAAGATGTTGCATTTGGACCGCAAAATTTTGGAGTTTCTGAGGAAGAGGCCAAGAAAATTGCGCGTGAAAAGTTAGCCTTGGTAGGCATTGATGAGTCACTTTTTGAGCGCAGTCCTTTTGAACTTTCGGGTGGCCAGATGAGACGTGTGGCTATAGCAGGTATGCTAGCCATGGAGCCAACTGTCCTGGTTTTGGATGAGCCAACAGCAGGGCTAGATCCTCTGGGCAGAAAAGAATTGATGACCTTGTTTAAAAAACTCCACCTTTCTGGAATGACAATCGTTCTGGTAACGCATTTGATGGATGACGTAGCTACGTATGCTGATCAGGTCTATGTTATGGAAAAGGGGCGTTTAGTCAAAAGTGGTAAACCGAGCGAAGTTTTCCAAGATGTAGCCTCTATGGAAAAAGTACAGTTAGGTGTGCCTAAAATAACAGCCTTTTGTAAACGTTTGGCAGATAGGGGTGTAGCTTTTAAAAAACTGCCAATCAAGATAGAGGAGTTTAAGGAGTCGCTAAATGGATAGTATGATTTTAGGGCGTTATATACCGGGGGATTCCATCATTCATCGTTTGGATCCACGTAGTAAATTGCTTGCCATGATTCTGCTGATTTTGATTGTATTTTGGGCCAATAATCCTCTCACCAATCTCATTTTGTTTATAGCGACAGGTATATTTATCGCTTTGTCAGGCGTTTCCCTCTCATTTTTCATTCAGGGATTAAAATCCATGTTCTTCTTGATTGCTTTTACGACTCTTTTTCAGCTCTTTTTCATTTCAAGTGGAAATGTCCTATTTGAGTTTTCTTTTATAAGAATAACGGATTATGCTTTGCAACAAGCGGGAATCATTTTCTGTCGTTTTGTGTTAATTATTTTCTTTTCAACCTTGCTAACCTTAACGACCATGCCTTTGAGTCTGGCAGCCGCAGTTGAAGCTCTTTTAGCACCGCTGAAACGCGTGAAAGTTCCCGTTCATGAAATTGGTCTGATGTTATCAATGAGTTTGCGTTTTGTTCCAACTTTGATGGATGACACGACGAGAATTATGAATGCTCAAAAAGCTCGTGGAGTTGATTTTGGCGAGGGAAGCATCGTTCAAAAAGTAAAGGCTATGATTCCAATTTTAATTCCTCTTTTTGCGACGAGCTTAAAGCGTGCAGATTCATTGGCAATAGCCATGGAAGCGCGTGGTTATCAGGGAGGAAAGGGTAGAAGTCAGTATAGACAATTGAGATGGAGTCAAAAGGATACACTGGCAATTCTTGTGATTTTGGTACTGGGATGTTTCTTATTTTTCTTAAAATCTTAGCAGGTTTGTAGGATTGATAAGAAGCTCACTGTAGCAGATTTTTAGTATAAAGGTAGGAATATGAACCGTTTTAAAAAATCAAAATATCTAATCATCGTTTTTGTCACAGTTCTGGCAGTTTCTGTACTATTAGTGACAACCTATTCAAGCGCTATCGTGACAAAACTAGGAGATGGGATTTCCTTAGTAGATAGAATTGTCCAAAAACCCTTTCAGTGGTTTGATACTTTCAAATCAGATTTGGGACATTTGACGCAGACTTACAATGAAAACGAAAGCTTAAAAAAGCAACTCTACAAACTAGAAGTGGAGTCTAATCAATCAGAAAGTTTAAAAAATGAAAATGAACAACTACGTCAGTTGCTGGATATGAAGTCAAAATTGCAGGCTACAAAAAACTTAGCAGCAGATGTGATTACGCGCTCACCGGTATTTTGGAAGCAAGAGTTAACGATAGATGCAGGAAGTTCAAAGGGTGCTTCTGAAAATATGTTGGCCATTGCAAACGGGGGCTTGATTGGCAGTGTTTCAAAAGTGGAGGATCATTCAACAACGATCAACCTATTGACAAACACCGAAAATTCAGACAAAATTTCCGTTAAAATCTTGCATGGTTCTACTGAAATTTACGGAATTATCGTTGGTTATGACAAAGAAACCGAACTTCTTAAAATTAGTCAATTAAACAGTAACAACGACATTAGTGCCGGAGATAGGGTGACTACAGGGGGGCTTGGAAACTTTAATGTTAAGGATATTCCTGTTGGAGAGGTTGTTGCTACAACTCATAGCAGTGATTATCTAACACGAGAGGTAACAGTAAAGTTAAGTGCTGATACTAAAGATCTTCATGTGGTAGAGTTAGTGGGGAATTAGCAATGAGACTGTTAAAACAAGTTGGTATTTTCTTTTTACTTCCTTTTCTTGTGCTAATTGATGCACATATTGGTCAATTAGTAGAATCCTTTTATCCACATTTTCACTTAGCAAGTCATTTCCTGTTTTTATTTCTCTTGTTTGAGACAATTGAGGTATCAGAATACTTCTATTTAGCTTATTGCTGTATAGCAGGTTTGGTGTACGATATCTATTTTTTCCACTTGATAGGAATTGCGACACTTTTATTTATCTTGATAGGTGCCTCACTTCACAAGTTTAATAGTGTAACTTTGTTGAACCGTTGGACGAGAATGTTAACAATAGTTGTGATGAGCTTCCTATTTGATATGGGTAGTTATCTTCTGGCCCTTGCTATGGGACTGACAGTAGAATCAATGCCAGTTTTCATTGTTTACAGCCTTGTCCCATCAATGATTTTAAACTTTTTATGGATGCTTATTTTCCAATATATTTTTGAAAAATATTATCTATAAGAAAGAAATAAAAATGTAACAAAGGCGTAATATTTATTATGTCTTTTTTTGGTATACTAGTAATGTCTTAAATAGAAGGAGTATCTACACAATATGAAGAAAAAAATCTTAGCGTCACTTTTATTAAGTACAGTATTAGTGTCTCAAGTGGCAGTGTTAACAACTGTTCACGCTGAAACAACTGATGAAAAAATTGCTGCTCAAGATAGTAAGATTAGTGACTTGACAGCTCAACAAAAAGAAGCTCAACAACAGGTAGATGAAATCCAAACGCAAGTTACAGCCATTCAAACACAGCAAGCAAACTTACAAGCTGAAAATGAAACACTACAAGCGGAATCTAAAAAACTCGAAGGAGAAATTACAGAGCTCTCTAAGAATATTGTTGCTCGTAATGAATCTTTGGAAAAACAAGCACGTAGCGCACAAACAAACGGTGCTGCAACTAGCTATATCAACACAATTGTAAATTCAAAATCAATTACAGAAGCTATTTCCCGTGTTGCGGCTATGAGCGAGATTGTATCGGCTAACAACAAAATGTTAGAGCAACAAAAAGCTGATAAAAAATCAATTTCAGAAAAACAAGTCGCAAATAATGAAGCAATCAATACTGTCATTGCGAACCAACAAACGCTTGCTGACGATGCACAGACATTGACAACAAAACAGGCGGAGTTAAAAGTTGCTGAGTTGAACCTTGCTGCAGAGAAAGCTACTGCAGAAGGTGAGAAAGCTACCTTGTTGGAACAAAAAGCAGCAGCAGAGGCAGAAGCGAAAGCAGCAGCTGAAGCAGAGGCAGCTTATAAAGCACGTCAAACAAGTCAACAACAATCAGTTGTTGCTTCTGGAAACACAAGTTTCTCAGCTCAAGTGCAAGCAACATCTACATCAACGTCAGCATCAGCATCTGATGACGAGGACTCAAGCTACACTCCAGCACCTACACCTACTCCAACTCCTACTAGACAACGTCCAACATACAGTACAAATGCTTCAAGTTATCCAACTGGTGAATGTACTTGGGGAGCTAAAACATTAGCACCTTGGGCTGGAGATTACTGGGGTAACGGAGCACAGTGGGCTACAAGTGCAGCAGCTGCAGGTTTCCGTACTGGTTCTCAACCACAAGTTGGTGCGATTGCATGTTGGAATGATGGTGGCTATGGACACGTAGCGGTTGTTACAGCAGTTGATTCAACTACTCGTATTCAAGTATCAGAATCAAACTATGGTGGAGATCGTACAATCGGTAACAAACGTGGATGGTTCAACCCAACTACAACATCTGAAGGTTATGTTACTTACATTTATCCAAACTAATGAATGAAACGAAGAGGCTCGATTTGAGCCTCTTTTATTATTTTTAATCGAGAGCAAGATCGAAATCTATCAAAATCACTTGAAAATATCGCTAAAATGTGGTAGAATGAAACTTGTCGTGTAAACGATAATACTCATTCTTGATGAATTGTGAAACTGTTGCCCTCGGGTCGTTTTGCAAGTTGAAATCAAGAAGAGGAAAAAAACAAAAAGGAGAAATACTCATGGCAGTAATTTCAATGAAACAACTTCTTGAGGCTGGTGTACACTTTGGTCACCAAACTCGTCGCTGGAACCCTAAGATGGCTAAGTACATCTTCACTGAACGTAACGGAATCCACGTTATCGACTTGCAACAAACTGTAAAATACGCTGACCAAGCATACGACTTCATGCGTGATGCTGCGGCTAACGATGCAGTTGTATTGTTTGTTGGTACTAAGAAACAAGCTGCTGATGCTGTTAAGGAAGAAGCAGAACGTTCAGGTCAATACTACATCAACCACCGTTGGTTGGGTGGAACTCTTACGAACTGGGGAACTATCCAAAAACGTATTGCTCGTTTGAAAGAAATCAAACGCATGGAAGAAGAAGGAATCTTTGATGTTCTTCCTAAGAAAGAAGTTGCACTTCTTAACAAACAACGTGCACGTCTTGAAAAATTCTTGGGTGGTATCGAAGACATGCCTCGTATCCCAGATGTAATGTACGTAGTTGACCCACATAAAGAACAAATCGCTGTTAAAGAAGCTAAAAAATTGGGAATCCCAGTTGTAGCGATGGTTGACACAAACACTGATCCAGACGATATCGATGTAATCATCCCAGCTAACGATGACGCTATCCGCGCGGTTAAATTGATCACAGCTAAATTGGCTGACGCTATCATCGAAGGACGTCAAGGTGAAGATGCAGCAGCAGTTGAAGCAGAATTTGAAGCTTCAGAAGCTCAAGCTGACTCAATCGAAGAAATCGTTGAAGTTGTAGAAGGCGACAACGCTTAATTCAAATAAGTAATCATTACCTAGGAGGGCGGGGCTTAGCCCGGCTCTCCTATTTTTAAAAAATATAGGAGAATCAAAATGGCAGAAATTACAGCTAAACTTGTTAAAGAGTTGCGTGAAAAATCTGGTGCTGGTGTTATGGACGCTAAGAAAGCATTGGTTGAAGTTGAAGGTGATATCGAAAAAGCAATCGAATTGCTTCGTGAAAAAGGTATGGCTAAGGCAGCTAAGAAAGCTGACCGTGTTGCAGCTGAAGGTTTGACTGGTGTATTTGTTAACGGTAACGTTGCAGCAGTAGTTGAAGTAAATGCTGAAACTGACTTCGTTGCGAAAAACGCTCAATTCGTTGAGTTGGTAAATGCAACAGCTAAAGTAATTGCTGAAGGTAAACCAGCGAACAACGAAGAAGCACTTGCTTTGACAATGCCTTCAGGTGAAACTCTTGAAGCAGCCTATGTATCTGCAACAGCTACAATCGGTGAAAAAATCTCATTCCGTCGTTTTGCTTTGCTTGAAAAAACAGATGCGCAACACTTTGGAGCATACCAACACAATGGTGGTCGAATTGGTGTTATCTCTGTTATTGAAGGTGGAGACGAAGCGCTTGCTAAACAAATCTCAATGCACATTGCTGCGATGAAACCAACAGTTCTTTCTTACAAAGAATTGGATGAGCAGTTCGTTAAAGATGAGTTGGCACAATTGAACCACGTGATTGACCAAGATAATGATAGCCGTGCAATGGTTGGTAAACCAGCTCTTCCACACTTGAAATATGGATCAAAAGCTCAATTGACTGATGAAGTGATTGCTCAAGCTGAAGAAGATATCAAAGCTGAATTGGTTGCAGAAGGCAAACCGGAAAAAATCTGGGATAAAATCATCCCAGGTAAAATGGATCGCTTCATGCTTGACAACACTAAAGTTGACCAAGCATACACACTTCTTGCACAAGTATACATCATGGATGACAGCAAGACGGTTGAAGCCTACCTTGATTCAGTTAACGCTTCAGTAGTTGAGTTCGCTCGCTTTGAAGTTGGTGAAGGTATCGAAAAAGCTGCAAATGATTTTGAAGCTGAAGTTGCAGCTACAATGGCAGCAGCCTTGAATAACTAAAGAATCTGAAACAAAATAGTTCTCAGCCACAAAAAAGCTAGAGGTTTCCAATTGAGGAACTCTAGCTTTTTAATTTTGACTCCTTCTCTTATTGTATTTTAAGAGGTTATTGGCCATGAGTATGAATCCCATGTTAATTCTCACTTGACGCTTACCTCTCAGATTACATCTCGTGTAACCCCAGCAAGCCTTTATCTGCCCCAAAACTTTGTTTTAGAGAATAGGCTCTATATGAGTATATAAAAAGCCCTTTAATAAGGGCTAAGTGCATTTAGGAGACTACACTTCAAATTCGTAGAGTGCTGTAGACAAATAACGTTCGCCGTTATCTGGTGCTAAAGCAAGAACTTTCTTCTCTGTACCTAATTTCTTAGCAACCTCAATTGCCCCGTAAATCGCTGCAGCTGAAGAAATTCCAACAAGGAAGCCTTCTTTTCCGCCAATCTCACGACCAAGTGCAAGAGCATCATCTGAGGTTACACGGACAATACCGTCATAGGCCTTTGTATCGAGTGTTTCAGGAATAAATCCAGCTGAGATACCTTGAATTTTGTGAGGTCCTGGTTTTTCACCAGACAAAATCGCAGATTCATCAGCTTCAACTGCAAAAACTTGAATGTTAGAATTTGCTGCTTTAAGTGCATGAGAAACGCCTGAGATTGTTCCACCAGTACCGACACCACCCACAAAGGCATCTAGTCCATCAGAACCGAAAGCAGCTAGTATTTCAGCTCCTGTTGTTCTTTCGTGTACTTCAGGATTAGCTGGGTTATTAAACTGGAGCGGAAGGAATCCGTCACGTTCAGCAGCGATTTCCTGAGCTTTGGCAATTGCTCCTTTCATTCCTTCGCTACCAGGAGTAAGGACGAGTTCAGCACCATAGGCTTGGATAATCTTACGTCGTTCCACACTCATCGTTTCAGGCATGACGATAACAACTTTATATCCTTTAGCAGCACCAACCCAAGAAAGTCCGATTCCAGTATTCCCACTTGTTGCTTCAACAATAGTAGCACCGGGTTTTAGAATACCATCTTGTTCAGCCTTTTCAATCATGCTAAGGGCAATACGGTCTTTTACTGACGATCCAGGGTTAAAAGCTTCAAGTTTTACATAAACATCTGCGGCACCTTCTGGAACGATATTGTTGAGTTTAACAATTGGTGTTTGTCCGATTAGTTCAGTGATATTGTTATAAATAGTCATAGATATACCTCTTTATATAAGATGATACTAGTATAACGTGCTCTCGGCTATTTGTAAAATATAGAAATCCTATCAAAGTGATAGGATTTTTTTATATCAAAGGTCTAAGCCATTAATTTTCAAGCGATTGTGATAAGCTAATTCTAATAAATATGTATAAAGTGGAACAATATCCGTTTTCTTAGGGAATTCAAATTTATGAGCACTAAAATGCTCATTATGTGCTTTTAGAAAGACATTCTCTAAATAAGTGATCGTAATCTCACTATCGTCTATACCTGCTCCAGCAGTTTCCATTTCAACGTTAACAATATTCATCAAAAAGATTGATTTAACAGACATCTTACGACCAGTAGCGCCTTGTTTATCTGTAAAGATGATACGGATATTTGTAAAGATAATAGAATCGCGGATAAGTTTATATCCACTTTGAATTTCTTCGTTCTCTAGTAGATATTGACCATATTCTTTGATAAGAGTATCTTTATTTTGCTCGCTAAAGTTACCAGCAAGTCCTTGAATAAATTTCCCAAACGCCATGTATTTCTCCTTTGTTTACACTAAGTTTACAGGAATTTCAACTTCTCGTAAACCTTGATCTGTTAAAGTAACCTTTCCATTAAAAAACTCTACAAGAGCAGACTTGATATTTTCTTTCTCTTCCTTATCAACATAAATCATTGTATCAACTTGATCTGTAAAGTTTGTATCCAGCTCCATGAGATGATGTTCTTTAAGAAAATTGCCATATTCTTGATACTGAGCGTAAGACATCTGAAGGGCTATGCCAGCCTGTTCTTTGATTTCAATAATGCCAATTTCTTTGACAGCCAAGGCTACACTTCCTGCGTAAGCACGAATCAAACCTCCAGCGCCTAACTTAATTCCACCAAAGTAACGAGTAACTACTACGCAGACATTGGTAAGATTATGATTTTCTAAGACGCCAAGCATAGGGACTCCAGCAGTACCACTAGGTTCGCCATCATCACTCGTACGCTTGATCTCACTGCGTTCCCCTACAATAAAAGCAGAGCAGTTATGGGTGGCTTTGTAGTGTTCTTTTTTGATAGCAGTGATAAAGTCACGAGCTTCTTCTTCACTATAGACACGCTTGGCATGACAGATAAAGCGTGATTTTTTGATTTCTTCTTGGACCTGCCCATCCTCTTTAATTGTTCTAAATTCCATGATTTAATTGTACTAAAAAATTACCTAAAGCGCTATATTTTTACGAATATTAAAGTATGAAAGTAAATCCAAATTATCTCGGTCGCTTGTTTACTGAGAAAGAATTAACGGAAGAAGAACGACAGGAAGCAGTGAGACTGCCAGCAATGAGAAAAGAGAAGGGGAAACTGTTTTGTCAACGTTGTAATAGTTTGATTCTAGAAGAATGGTATTTGCCTATCGGCGCTTACTATTGTAGGGAGTGTTTACTGATGAAGAGAGTCAGGAGTGATCAAGCTTTATACTATTTTCCTCAAGAGGATTTTCCTAAGCAAGACGTCCTCAAATGGCGTGGTCAGTTAACACCTTTTCAAGAAAAAGTGTCAGAGGGACTGCTTCAGGCGGTAGACAAGCAAGAGCCAACCTTGGTTCACGCTGTGACAGGAGCTGGAAAGACAGAGATGATTTATCAAGTTGTGGCTAAAGTGATTGATGATGGTGGTGCAGTTTGTTTGGCCAGTCCTCGAATTGATGTGTGTTTAGAACTGTATAAGCGACTGCAGAATGACTTTGCTTGCGATATAGCGCTACTCCATGGCGAATCAGAGCCCTATTTTCGAACTCCCTTAGTAGTTGCAACAACTCATCAGTTATTAAAATTTTATCATGCTTTTGATTTGTTGATAGTGGATGAGGTAGATGCCTTTCCTTATGTTGACAACACTATGCTTTACTATGCTGTAAAGAATAGTGTAAAGGAGGATGGATTGAGGATATTCCTTACGGCAACTTCTACAGATGAGTTAGATAGGAAGGTTCGCACAGGGGAATTAAAACGATTAAGCTTGCCAAGACGGTTTCATGGAAATCCATTGATTATTCCAAAGCCAGTTTGGTTATCAGACTTTAATCGCTGTTTAGAGAAAAATCAATTGTCAACCAAGTTAAAGACTTATATTGAGAAACAGAGAAGAACAGGTTATCCCTTACTGATTTTTGCATCAGAGATTAAGAAAGGCGAAAAACTAAAAGAAATCTTGAAGGAGCAGTACCCGAATGAGAATATCGGCTTTGTGTCTTCTGTGACAGAAGACCGATTAGAGCAGGTGCAAGCTTTTCGAGATGGAGAACTAACAATACTGATCAGTACGACAATCTTGGAACGCGGGGTTACCTTCCCTTGTGTGGATGTTTTCGTAGTAGAAGCTAATCATCGACTCTTTACCAAGTCTAGCTTGATTCAGATTGGAGGGCGAGTTGGACGCAGTATGGACAGACCAACTGGTGAGTTGCTCTTCTTTCATGATGGATTAAATGCTTCCATCAAAAAGGCAATCAAGGAAATCAAGAATATGAATAAGGAGGCAGGGTTATGAACTGTTTATTATGTGGCCAGACTACAAAGAGTGAGCTGACATTTAGCAGTCTCTTCCTTTTGAAGGATGATTGCAGTTATCTTTGCTCAGCTTGTGCTTCTAGTTTTGAGAGGATTGGTGAGAATTATTGCCCAAACTGTATGAAAACAGGCATGTCAACTAAGTGTCAAGATTGTAAACTTTGGTGTAAAGAAGGAATTCAGGTTGATCATAAGGCAATCTTTACCTATAATCAAGCTATGAAAGACTTTTTCAGTCGATATAAGTTTGATGGTGATTTTTTGCTTAGAAAAGTTTTTGCTTCCGTTCTTGCTGAGGAACTGAAAAAGTATAGAGGTTATCAATTTGTTATCATTCCCCTAAGTCCTGAAAGATTGCTTGAGAGGGGGTTTAACCAAGTCGAGGGTTTGGTTGAGGCAGCAGGCTTTTCTTTTAAAGATATACTAGGAAAAAGAGAAGAGAGTGCTAGTTCTTCTAAAAGCCGTTTAGAAAGGTTGGCTACTGAAATTCCATTTTTTATTAAAGATGGAATCTCACTTCCTAAGAAGATTTTGCTGATTGATGACATCTATACAACAGGGGCAACTGTGAATCGTGTGAAACGACTTTTGGCAGAAGCAGGTGCTTTGGAAGTTAAAACTTTTTCCCTTGTAAGATGAGGAAAAAATTTGCAAAATGAAAATGAAAGCGTTATAATATAGTTAGAAAAACAAAAATGTTTAGAAAGAAGGTACTTATATGATTAAATATAGTATCCGTGGTGAAAACCTAGAAGTAACAGAAGCAATTCGTGATTATGTAGTTTCTAAACTCGAAAAGATCGAAAAGTATTTCCAACCTGAGCAGGAGTTGGATGCACGTGTGAACTTGAAAGTTTACCGTGAAAAAACAGCAAAGGTTGAGGTAACAATTCCACTTGGATCTATCACTCTTCGTGCTGAAGATATTTCTCAAGATATGTATGGTTCTATCGATCTTGTAACAGATAAAATTGAACGTCAGATTCGTAAAAATAAGACTAAAATCGAACGTAAGAATAAAAATAAAGTTGCGACAAGTCAACTCTTTACAGATGCTCTAGTTGAGGATGCAAATGTTGTGCAACCAAAAGTTGTTCGTTCAAAACAAATTGATTTGAAGCCAATGGATTTAGAAGAAGCCCTTCTTCAAATGGATTTGTTGGGACATGATTTCTTTATCTATGTAGACGTAGAAGATCAAACAACAAATGTTTTGTATCGTCGTGAAGATGGTGAAGTTGGTTTGCTCGAAGTAAAAGAATCATAAAATTGAAATAACTAACAAAAGTGGTTTACTGATTTGTAAACCACTTTTTCTTGTGCCTAAGTAAGTAGAAAAACGAGGAAATCCTTGATAAACAGTCAGAATCAGCCCCTATAATCTGAACTTATAGGGGTGTTTATATTTATTAAGTAGACAAAATAATACCCTAAGGGATAGAATGGGGTTGTCAACAAATAGCGAATACAAAAATGTAAGCGCTCTTATAACAAATAAAGGAGTCATAACTATGGCAACAAAAGAAGAAATTTTACGCGAACTATATCCTGAAGACCTTTTTCACTATGCGGATGGTCTAACTTTGGGAGAAGCAGAGGTTTTACAAGAAACTCGCCGTTTGATTGAGAAACATCTCCGTCCGGTTATTAATGAATACTGGGAAAAACCTGATTTTCCTTTTGAAGAATTCTATGCTGTAGCTAAGGGCGCTCAAATTATGAACAATCCAAAATTGTTTGAGGGACGTGAGGGTAGCTGGAAACCTTCTGAACTTTATATTGCTTTCTTGTATCTTGAACTTGCTCGCTTCGATGCTTCTATTGCAACATTCTACACCGTTCATGGCGGACTTTGCTACAACACAATTCTCTTGGGTGGTGATGAGCGTCAACAAAAAGAATTTCTTCCAAAACTAGCTGCATTTGATTGGCAAGGTTGCTTCGCTTTAACTGAACCTCTTTCAGGTTCTGATATTGCTGGAGGACTTGCGACTACTGCAGAACGTGTTGGAGACAAG
Source organism: Streptococcus sp. CCUG 71758 (assembly GCF_011714815.1). Taxonomy (NCBI): domain Bacteria; kingdom Bacillati; phylum Bacillota; class Bacilli; order Lactobacillales; family Streptococcaceae; genus Streptococcus; species Streptococcus sp. CCUG 71758. The sequence continues at coordinate 49,423 of NZ_RXXO01000002.1, forward strand.
TGGATTCTAAATGGTGAAAAACGCTGGATTGGTGGTTCAGATACTGCGGATGTCGTTCCTGTATTTGCTCGTGATGTTGCGGATGGCAAGGTGAAATGCTTTATCGTTCGTAAGGGAGCTCCTGGATATCATGCGGAACCAATCCCACATAAGATTGCTCTTCGTTGTGTCCGCAATGGCCATATTACTATGAAGAATGTAGAGGTTCCAGATTCAGACCGTTTGGTAAATATCAATGGTTTTGGTGATGTAGCCCGTATCTTGACCTTCACTCGTGCGGACGTTGCTCACATTGCTATGGGAGTGACTTGTGGATCTTATGTAGCAGCTCTTAAATATGCTAAAGATCGTGAACAGTTCAAACGTCCAATTGCCAAATTCCAAATTGTTCAAGAAAAATTGGCTCGTATGCAAGCAAATGCTGTAGCAGTTATTGCTTATTCAACTCGTATTGCTGAGATGCAAGAGAAAGGTAATGAATTGATGCTTAACTCTGCTCTTGCTAAGATGCACAATTCCTTGGTGATGCGCGAAACAGTTGCCCTTGCTCGTGAAACTTGCGGAGGTAATGGTATTACACTTGAGACAGACGTTGCTCGTTTCTTTGCAGATGCTGAATCAATCTATACCTATGAAGGTTCACACGAAGTGAATGCCTTGATTGTTGGTCGTGAGATTACTGGACTAGGTGCCTTTGTTTAATGTCAGAAGGGCGATTGAAGGATTTCTGTTCAATAGTCCTTGCTTCATGCACTGGATTTTTGTAAAATAAGAAGGAGAAAATAATGATATCTAAGGTGATGATTATTGGTTCTGGTCAAATGGGAAGCGGAATTGCTCAAGTATTTGCTCAGGCTGGTTTTACAGTTTACTTAAACGATATTAAAGAAGAATTTGTTCAAAGAGGCTTGAATAATATCACAAAACAATTGGAACGTTCAGTTGAAAAAGGACGGATGTCTGCGGATGAGAAGGATCAGGTATTAGCCAATTTGCTTCCATCTGTTTCATATGAAGATGCGAAACAAGTCCAATTGGTGATTGAAGCTGCAACTGAGAATCGTGAGATTAAGTTGAATATTTTCAAACAATTGGATGAATTGACAGATCCTAAAACTATCTTAGCATCAAACACATCCTCTTTGTCAATCACGGATATAGCTGCTGCTACTAAACATCAGGAGCGCGTGATTGGAATGCACTTCTTTAATCCTGCCCCAATCATGAAACTGGTAGAGGTTATTAAGGCCTTGCAGACTTCAGAAGAAGTGGTTCAGGCGGTTCGTGAATTGACAGTGAAAATTGGTAAAACACCAGTTGATGTTAAAGATTCTTATGGTTTTGTTGTGAACAGAATTTTGATTCCTATGATCAATGAAGCCGTTTACATTCTAGGTGAGGGAGTGGCTAGTGCCGAGGAAATCGATGAAGCGATGAAACTTGGTGCAAATCATCCTATTGGACCTTTGGCTCTTGCTGACTTGATTGGGTTGGATGTTTGTTTGGCTATTATGGTCGTCCTAAACCAAGGGTTTGGTGATCAAAAATACCGTCCTGCCCCTCTTCTTAAGAAAATGGTCGAAGCAGGAAAATTGGGACGGAAGACAAAAGAAGGATTCTTTACTTACTAGACACTGATGGAGGTAGTCATGAAAGACGTAGTTATTGTTTCGGCAGTGCGAACACCTTTAGGTTCCTTTGGCGGGAGCTTGAAGAATGTTTCTGCTGTTGATTTGGGATCTTTGGTCATTAAGAGTGCTTTGGAAAAAGCGAATATTAAACCAGAACAGGTAGATGAAGTGATTATGGGGAATGTCCTAGGCGCAGGTTTAGGCCAAAACGTGGCTCGCCAAATGAGTATTCATGCTGGGCTTCCTGAATTTACACCAGCCTTTACCATTAATAAGGTTTGTGGTTCCGGTTTGAAGGCAGTGCAGTTAGCTGCTCAAGCGATTCAGTGCGGAGATGCAGATATTGTCGTGGCTGGTGGTGCAGAAAACATGAGCCAGGCTCCATATGTTTTGCCAAGCTTCCGTTGGGGTGGACGTATGGGAGATTCGAAAGTGGTAGATACCATGATTAAGGACGGTTTGTCTGATGCCTTTAACGAATACCATATGGGGATTACAGCTGAGAATGTGGCAGAAGAATATGGTATTAGCCGGGATGATCAAGATGCGCTTGCTTTGGAATCTCAAAAACGAGCAGTGGCGGCTATAGAATCTGGACGTTTTAAGGAAGAGATTGTTCCGGTGGTCATTCCTCAACGCAAAGGCGATCCTATCATCTTTGATACAGATGAATTTCCTAGAAAAGATGCTAGCTTGGAGAGTCTGTCTAAGCTACGTCCTGTTTTCAAAAAAGACGGTTCTGTTACAGCGGGAAATGCCTCAGGTATCAATGACGGAGCGGCGGCTGTCTTGGTCATGAGTGCTGAAAAAGCTGAAGAATTAGGACTTCCAGTCATTGCGCGCATTCGTTCGTATGCAAGTGCAGGTTTGGATCCTAAGATTATGGGATGTGGACCGATTTATGCGACCCGTAAAGCTCTTGAAAAAGGTAATTTGACAGTTGATGATCTTGACTTGATCGAGTCAAATGAAGCCTTTGCTGCTCAGGCTTGTGCGGTTGGGAAAACACTTGGTTTCAATACTGATATTGTCAATGTCAATGGTGGCGCGATTGCTCTTGGTCACCCAATTGGAGCTTCAGGTTGCCGTATCCTAGTGACTCTGGTACATGAGATGATGAAACGTGATGCTAAAACTGGTTTAGCTACTCTCTGTATCGGAGGAGGGATGGGAACAGCCCTCATCGTTGAACGTTAGTTATTAGAAAACTGAACGTCATTTCCTCTTTTTCAATATTACGATTACAAAATGAGATATTGATCCGATCTCATAGTTACATACCTTATCAAGTGTCTTTCTCCGAAAGTGCCTGATAAGGTATTTTTGCTTTTCCTAAGACTTTGAGGATAGATTGAATGGCTCTATTCTATAAGATGGACTTATAGGTCTATAAATAAAGATTAAGTAGACGGATAGGGAAAAAAGGATTATGATAAAAATGTAAGCTCTTACATTTTGTGTTGGTATTTGTTGACGCTGTACTCTGTACTCAAAATAAATCAAGTAGGAGCAAAACAATGAGTAAAACTGTTTTATTAGAGGTTAAGAATGGTCTTGGCTATCTAACAATTAACCGTCCATCGGCTTTGAACGCTTTAAGTTCAGAAGTCTTAAAGGATTTGAATCTCGTTTTAGACCAAATTGAAGCTAGCGAGGACATTCGTGTTGTCATCGTGACTGGTAAAGGGGAAAAAGCATTTGTCGCTGGAGCAGACATTAAAGAGATGGACCAAATGTCTCCAATTCAGGCTCATGAATACATGACCTATGCGAACGACACCTTTACCCGTTTATCTGAATTGACTCAACCAACTATTTCAGTATTGAATGGGTATGCTTTGGGAGGCGGTCTAGAATTAGCTCTTTCAACTGATATCCGAATCGGCTATGACAAGACAATGGTTGGTTTCCCTGAAGTTGGCTTGGGAATCATTCCTGGTTTTGCAGGTACTCAAAGAATGTCTCGTTTGATTGGTACTAGCAAAACAAAGGAATTAATCTTTACTGCTAGAATGGTTAACGGACAAGAAGCATATGATCTTGGAATTCTTAACAAGTTGGTAGCAGCAGAAGAACTATTGCCTGCGGCAGAAGAGCTGGCAGGAGCGATTATGAAAAATGCACCGCTAGCAGTTGAAAAAGCTAAACATATTATCCAAGTTGGCTCAGAACTCCCTCTGAAAAATGCTATTCGTTTGGAAACAGAAGCGGAAGCTCTACTCTTCTCAACAGAAGATAAGGTAGAAGGAATGCGCGCTTTTGTTGAAAAACGCAAAGCTGTCTTTCAACGTAAATAAGAGAGGAGATAGGTTATGAAAGTTGTAACATTGTCTGAAGCTATTTCCTTGATTCATTCAGGAGATAAAGTTGGTATTTCTGGTTTTCTCGGAGTGGGAGAGCCACTAGAGTTAATTGAGGAACTGGTTCGTCAAAACCAGCAAGATTTGACCTTGGTGTCTGTTGTAACCTCTCAACCCGGTAAGGAAGTTGGAGTTGGTCGACTTTGTGAAAACCATCAGGTTACAAAGTACATTGCAGCCCATGTAGGGACATCCGCTGCTGCTCAGCATGATTATTTCTCGGGAGCCATGAAAGTGGAGTTCACTCCGATGGGAACTGTCGTAGAACGCTTGCATGCTGCGGGCGCTGGCCTTGGAGCAGTCTTAACACCAACAGGTGTAGGAACAATTCTTGAAGATGAACACGAAAAAGTGACTCGAAATGGAAAAGAATATTTGATTTATGATCCATTGAAGATTGATGTTGCCTTGATTAAAGCTACAAAGGCGGATAAGTATGGCAACCTTTATCTGGATGGGACTACTAAAAACATCTCCCTTCAACTCGCTCTAGCAGCTGACACAGTTATTGTTGAGACAAACGAATTGGTTGAAGTCGGAGAAATTGATCCAAATGATATTTACATCCCTGGTATCCTAGTTGACTATGTCGTTCAAGGATTGACACCACAAGAGCATCATCAGATGATGGGAGATCTGTGGACAGAGACAAAGAAACTGGCGGGGGTGAAGTAAAATGAAAGCAAAAGAGATTATCGCAAGACGTGTAGCACTTGAATTTAAAGATGGAGATGTGGTCAATCTTGGTTTTGGGATTCCAAATGCCTCTGCTGATTACATTCCTGAAGGTGTAAATGTTATTTTACAGGCAGAAAATGGCGCTCTTCGATTTGGGGAAACACCTACCAAGGACAACTATAATGCCAATTTAGCGAACTCTGGTGGAGCTCCTATTACATTGTTGCCAGGAGCAGCCTTGTTTGATCTACAAACTTCCTTTGCCATTATTCGTGGTGGACACGTGGATGCAACCGTTCTTGGAGCTCTTGAAGTCAGCCAAGATGGAAGCATTGCGAACTGGATTATCCCAGGGAAATTTGCTCCTGGTATGGGTGGCGCAATGGACTTATTGGTAGGAGCTAAGCGCGTAATCGGGGCTATCCAACATACAACTGCTGATGGGGAATCTAAGTTGTTGAAAGAATGTACCTTGCCACTTTCAGCTAAAGGAGTATTGGATCTTGTCATCACAGAATTAGCTGTTTTTGGATTCAAAGATGGTAAATTCCTGTTGAAAGAGCTGGCTCCTGGTGTGACATTAGAAGAAGTTCTTGAAAAAACAGCTGGGGAAGTCATTGTCTCAGAAGACCTGAAAACAATGCCGATTTAAGCAAAAAAAGAGCTATTTTCTACTTAGTGTGTTATGATATAAACCAGATAGTATTGTAAGCGCTTTATATACAGCGTTAAAATGAAGTATTCGAAATGTTATTTCGATAAAAAGTCAGTAGACAACTATCAAACACTAGAATAGTTGTCTAATTGACTTACTAAAATAGTGAAGGAAAGCTAGGTGATGGGTAAGTGGATATTATCCAAATGAACTATTTCATCAATATCATAGAATGCGGATGCAACCTTTCCATTGCTGCAAAGAAGATTCACATTAGTCAATCAGCCTTGAGTCAATTTGTGACAAATTTTGAAGCAGCTGAAGGGGTTCAATTATTCAATCGCAAGAATGGAAGATTAGAAAGTTTAACAGAGGCGGGACGCAAAATTTATCGTTATGCGACCGAGATTGTGAATCGACATGAAGAAATGCTTTCCATGATCCATATAGAAGCTCAAAAGCAAAAAGGCACCATTAATTTTGGTATTCCGTCCTTGATTTTACGAGTTTATTTTGCTAGTGCCTTGCCTCATTTTCTGAAAAATAATCCTCATATCCATATCCAGGTTACGGAAGGTGGAGGGAAGGAAATTCGTCAAAAAATGGTTGATGGAGATTTGAATCTCTCTATTCTGATAGAGCCTACGAGCCTGGATGCTAAAAAATATGAACAACATATCATTCAATTGGATGAATACGTTGCTTATATGGATAAGGATCATCCGTTGGCTCAGAAAAGCTTGTTGGAATGGTCTGATATTGCTGGTTATGAATTGGCAACCTTCAACAAAACATTTACGACTTATGATTTAGTGACAGAAAAACTTCGTTCACAACGAATTGAGGCTAAATTTGCTTATCTTTCCTCTACTTGGGACTTCCTAGTTGAATCAACTCATCAGACAGATTTGATTGCCCTTTTGCCAAGGCCGGTTGAATATTTTGTGGATAAGAGTCGTTTTAAGGCGGTTAGATTCAAAGATCCGATTCCATTTAATATTTGGTTTTGTAGACCCTATAAAAACTCCTACAATGAAGTAGAGTCTTATGTGTATGAAGAATTGTTGAAAGATTATTACCAACCGTTTTCTGACAACTAAGATGAGGTGAATGCGATGACCTATAATGACGTGCTGGCGCGAGAATTGAAGGCAGACGTGAAAGTGTTGATTCGGGACTATTTCAAGTCTCATGAGGATGAACAACAGTTCCCTAGAGAATTGCTTTATCAGTTTATTGAGCAATTTGATATCTTTTCCTTGCTTTTAGATAGTCAAGATTCTGTTTTGAGAACCGAGTTTTTAACCTTTATTCGCTTGATTTCAAAAGATTTTCCTGCTTTTTCTGCTGTTCTACTAACTCAGGCATGTTATGGTATCTATCCTATTTTACGATATGGGAGTCAGGAACAAAAATCGCGTTATGTAGAACCATTAGTAAGGGGAGAAATCTTAGCTGGCTTGGGATTTTCTGAAGGAAAATTGATGGACAGCTTGGAGGTTATTGCAACAACTGCAAGGAAAACAGAAACAGGTTGGTCTTTAACTGGGAAGAAGTCAATTGTATCAAATTGCCGCTATACAGATATTTTGTTAATCTTAGCCAAGGTTCAAGAAGCTAACGGAGAATATGGATACGGATTTTTCATTGTTGATACGACTCGACCGGGAGTTGCTTTTGGAGATGATATTGCAAAACCTGGTTTACAGGGTTTGCCTGTGAATTCGGTAACTTTTGATCAGGTCATATTGCCAGAAGATAGTCTTCTAGGATTGACGCTAAATGGGGAAACTCAGTTAAATGATATTATCAAAAAATTACAGCTAGGATTAAGCGCTATCTCTATTGGTATCTCTGAGGGAGCTTTTGAAACAGGTCTGGCTTTTGTAAAGGTCAAAAGAAGATTTGGGAAACCATTAATCGATGCGACAGTCTATCAACATCAATTCGCAGACTTGTATACTAAGCTGTGTGCGGCTGAATCTTACTTTGCTTCCTACAAGGATAGGATGAAGGCGGATTCTCTCTTTGTATCTCAGATAAAACTTTATACGACAAAAGTAGCAATTGAGATTTCTGAGGAAATTATTAGATTAATTGGACCTCTTCAAACCTTGGATGACATCCCCATAGACCGTTATCTAAAGGATGCCAAAACGATTGAAATCTATGGAAAATCTGGGGATTCGATTCGTAAAAGAATAGCAGCCCAATGGATAAAGGAGTAAAGCATGACAGAACTCACCTTACAGGAATATCAATTTCATGATATGAAACTGACATGGCTACGTGGAGCCGATAAATTGACGGATGCAGGGACTCTTTTTGGTCCGGTTCCGAAAGTTGTGTGGTCTCGTTACTACCCAACAAATGATGCTAATATGATGGCAGAATTGACGGATCCTATTTTGATCCAGTACAAGGGTAAAAATTACTTGATAGATGCAAGTTTTGATACAGCAAAATTATCTGATAAACAAAGGCGCAACTTAGGAATCTTAACTGAAAGTCGGGTAGAAGAAAGTTTATCTCTTTTAGGACTATCGCCTGAAGATATTGACATCGTGCTGATGACACATATGCATCATGATCATTCTGGTGGCTTGACGCGTGTGAATGATCAAGGAGAGTTGGTTTCCAAGTATTCAAATGCCAAGATTATTGTGAATGATGTCGAATGGTATGAGATGAGAAACCCTAATAATCGAACACGAGGAACTTATCTGAGAGAGAATTGGGAACCGATTCAAGATCAGGTGACGACTTTCTCAGAGTATATCAATGTCATTCCAGAAATCCAAATGATTCACACAAGTGGTCACAGCAATGGCCACAGTATTATCTTGCTCAAACAGGGGAAAGATACGATGATCCACATGGGGGACTTGATGTTATCACATGTTCATCGAAATCCTCTCTGGGTTCCAGCAGTAGATGATTATCCTATGAAATCCATTTTAGCCAAAGAGAAATGGTTGCGTCAGGCTTTTGAGAATCATTACAAGTTTTTCTTTTATCATGATCAATTTTTCGCGGTGGTAGAGTTTGATAAGGAAGGGAAGGAGTTGGTAGATTATGTTCTACGTTCTCGCCCCCCACTTATTCCTTTTACAGATGAGCAGGATCGTAAGCCAGACTTTTTAGGATAGCAGAATATGAGGAGACAAATGTAACATTTTCTTGTTGACGGGGATATTGGTGCACTATGCATCCATTTGCCAACAAGAATCAACAGAAAATAAAAGGAGGACTCATATGTCAATTACAAAACTTTTACAGATTCAATATCCAATTTTCCAAGGGGCCATGGCTCAAATCTCCCACTATCAACTAGCAGCAGCTGTTTCTGAGGCTGGAGGACTAGGAATTATTGCGTCAGGTGGTATGACTGGAGAGCAGTTGCGAGAAGAAATTCGTGAATTGAGAAAGTTGACAGATAAGCCTTTTGGTGTCAACATTATGTTGATGATGAAAAACATCAAGGATATTGTGACTGTTATCATCGAAGAAAAGGTTCCGGTGGTAACTACAGGTGCAGGAACACCTAAGCATATCATGCCTTACTTGAAAGAAGCAGGAATCAAGGTTATTCCAGTTATTGCCAGTGTCAAGCATGCTCAAAAAATGGAAGAATTGGGAGTTGATGCTGTAATCGCTGAGGGTTCAGAAGCTGGTGGGCATATAGGAGAGACCAATACAATGGCTCTTATCCCGCAAATCGTTGATGCGGTATCAATTCCGGTCATTGCTGCCGGAGGTGTGGCAGATGGCCGAGGGCTGGCTGCTGCGATTGCCCTAGGTGCACAAGGAGTTCAAATGGGAACAGTTTTTCTTGCTTCAGAAGAATGTCCAATTTCTCCAGCCTATAAAGAAGCTATTTTGGCGGCAAGTGATACAGCGACTGCGGTTACAGGTCGCATCGCGGGAGCGCCAGTTCGTTGTATTCGCAATGAGATGACAGATCACTATATTGAATTAGAGCAGAAAGGTACAAACCGAGAGGAACTGGAAGAAATTACGATCGGTTCCCTATCTAAGGCTGTCTATGAAGGTGATACAGTTCATGGTTCAATGATGAGCGGACAAATTGCAGGTTTGGTGAAAGACATCAAACCATGTAAGTCTATTTTAGAATCAATTGTGAAACAGGCGCAAGAGCGCCTACAAGACATTCGACTAGAATTAGGTGAATAATGTAATCTAGGCGGAAGATTCTGCACTGATGTGGAAAAAGGAGAGCGAGGCATTTGCTCTCCTTTTTTATGTATGGTTTCTTTAAGAGTATCTTACTATAATAAAAGCAGTGCTTTCTCTTTAAAGGTCGCTTTTTAAGGGCATTTGTGATATAATAATGCGCAAGAGGTTTAGAATGAAAAAAAATAATTTAACTCCGAATTCTGCGATTCTACTAGGGATTGCAACTTTCGGAACCTTAACAATGCTGATTATTTTTTCACAAAATAATGTTGTAACAATCAGTGTCTTGTTTTTATTTGTACTTCTTTATCTGCTTTTATTTGTCTGGCAAAAAAAACAGTATGAAAAGAGCGAAATTGAACAAATCCAATACGTAAATCATCAAGCTGAAAATAGCTTGAGTACTTTGCTTGATCAAATGCCGGTGGGAGTCCTGAAATTAGACTTATCTAGTGGCGAAGTGGAATGGTTTAATCCCTATGCTGAGCTGATTTTAACTACTGAAGAGGGCGAAATTGATGTTGAGTTAATTCAAACCATCATCAAGGCTTCTGTTGGAAATCCTGGTTCGTATGCTACCTTGGGCGAAACACGATATGCTGTTCATATGGACAAGGCTTCGGGTGTTTTGTATTTCTTTGATGTTTCTGGGGAGTACGAAGCAACTGTAGAATTGGTAACTAGCCGTCCAGTCATTGGAGTCATCTCAGTAGATAACTATGATGATTTGGAGGATGCGACATCTGACTCCGATATCAGTCATATCAATAGTTTTGTAGCCAATTTTGTTTCAGAATTTGCTAGTAAGTATGCTATGTTTTCTCGCCGTGTGGGGATGGATCGTTTTTATGTATTCACAGATTACACGGTACTAGAGGAATTGATGAATGATAAATTCTCCGTTATTGATAGTTTCCGAGAAGAATCAAAACAGAGGCAGCTACCCCTAACTTTAAGTATGGGATTTTCTTATGGTGATGGAAACCATGAAGAGATAGGGAAAATTGCCTTGCTCAACTTGAACTTAGCAGAAGTTCGCGGTGGTGACCAGGTGGTGGTCAAGGAAAATAACGAAACCAAGAATCCAGTCTACTTTGGTGGAGGAACTGCTGCGTCTATCAAACGTACTCGTACACGTACCAGAGCCATGATGACAGCCATTTCTGATAAGATTCGAAGTGTTGATCAGGTTTTTGTAGTCGGTCATAAAAATCTAGATATGGATGCTTTGGGCTCTGCTGTTGGTATGCAGTTGTTTGCAAGTAATATTATTGAGAACAGTTATGCTGTCTATGATGCAGACCATATGCTAGCAGATATCGAACGTGCTATTCAGTTCTTGAAGAAGGAAGATGTCACGAAGCTTTTATCTCTTACAGATGCGATGAAGTTAGTTACAAACCGTTCATTATTGATTCTGGTGGATCATTCCAAGACGGCTTTGACTTTGTCAAAAGATTTTTATGATTTGTTCACTCAAACTATTGTTATTGACCATCATAGACGTGATCAGGATTTCCCTGAGAATGCAGTCATCACCTATATTGAAAGTGGAGCAAGTAGTGCCAGTGAGTTGGTCACAGAATTGATTCAGTTCCAAAATTCTAAGAAGAATCGTTTGAGTCGTATGCAGGCCAGTGTTTTGATGGCTGGTATGATGCTGGATACCAAGAATTTCACATCTCGCGTGACGAGCCGAACCTTTGATGTGGCTAGCTATCTGAGAACACGGGGAAGTGACAGTATTGCTATCCAGGAGATTGCTGCGACAGATTTTGAAGAGTACCGTGAGGTAAATGAACTCATTTTACAAGGTCGTAAGTTAGGTTCAGATATCTTGATTGCTCAAGCTAAGGACTCAATGTCTTATGACACAGTTGTTATCAGTAAGGCTGCCGATGCTATGCTGGCTATGTCTGGTATTGAGGCTAGTTTCGTTCTGGCAAAAAATACACAAGGATTTATCTCTATCTCGGCTCGAAGTCGTAGTAAAATCAATGTGCAACGCATTATGGAAGAGTTGGGTGGTGGAGGTCACTTTAATCTAGCTGCCGCGCAAATCGAGGATATGAGTTTGTCGGAAGCAGGAGAAAAATTGACTCAACTAATCTTGGAAGAACTAAAGGAAAAGGAGAAAGAAGAATGAAAGTAATCTTTTTAGCAGATGTTAAAGGAAAAGGAAAAAAAGGCGAAATTAAGGAAGTACCAACTGGCTACGCTCAAAACTTCCTGATTAAAAAGAATTTGGCCAAGGAAGCGACTGCTCAAGCAGTGGGTGAGTTGCGTGGAAAACAAAAATCAGAAGAAAAGGCTCATGCTGAAATGATTGCTGAAGCAAAAGCCATCAAGGCTAAGCTTGAGGCAGAAGAAACAGTTGTAGAGTTTGTTGAAAAGGTTGGACCAGATGGCCGTACATTTGGCTCTATCACTAACAAGAAAATTGCAGAAGAATTGCAAAAGCAGTTTGGTATTAAGATTGACAAACGCAATATTCAAGTGCAAGCACCAATTCGAGCAGTAGGTTTGATTGATGTACCAGTGAAGATCTATCAAGATGTTACAAGTGTCATCAATCTTCGTGTAAAAGAAGGTTAAGTTTACAACTTCTTGACAAGATTGTAAAAGGAAGGAAAGTTGGATGGCAGAAGTAGAGGAACTGCGAGTTCAACCTCAGGATATTTTAGCAGAACAATCTGTTCTGGGGGCTATTTTTATAGATGAGAGTAAGCTCGTTTTTGTCCGAGAATACATTGATTCTCGTGACTTCTTTAAGTATGCTCATCGGTTGATTTTCCAAGCGATGGTAGATTTGTCGGATCGTGGGGAAGCGATTGATGCGACGACGGTTCGAACGATTTTGGATAGCCAAGGGGATCTCCAAAATATTGGTGGCTTGTCTTATCTTGTTGAAATTGTCAACTCAGTACCAACTTCAGCGAATGCGGAATATTATGCTAAAATTGTAGCGGAAAAGGCTATGCTACGTCGCTTGATTTCCAAGTTGACAGAGTCTGTCAACCAAGCCTATGAGGCTTCTAAGCCTGCAGATGAAATCATCGCTCAGGCTGAAAAGGGACTCATTGATGTTAGCGAAAACGCCAATCGTAGTGGGTTCAAGAACATCCGAGATATTCTAAATATCAACTTTGGGAACCTAGAAGTTCGGTCACAACAAACAACGGATATCACTGGTATTGCAACGGGTTACCGTGATTTGGACCATATGACGACAGGTCTCCATGAGGAGGAATTAATTATTCTAGCGGCGCGACCAGCAGTTGGTAAGACGGCCTTTGCTTTGAACATTGCTCAGAACATTGGGACTAAGTTGGACAAGACGGTTGCTATCTTTTCGCTGGAAATGGGTGCGGAAAGTCTAGTAGACCGTATGTTGGCGGCCGAAGGCTTGGTGGAGTCCCATTCTATCCGTACGGGTCAATTGACTGATGAGGAGTGGCAAAAATATACCATTGCTCAAGGGAACCTAGCCAACGCGAGTATCTATATCGATGATACACCAGGGATTCGGATCACGGAAATTCGTTCGCGTTCACGTAAACTGGCTCAAGAAACAGGCAATCTAGGCTTGATTTTGATCGACTACCTACAGCTTATCACAGGTACTGGTCGTGAGAACCGCCAACAAGAAGTCTCTGAAATTTCTCGTCAGTTAAAAATTCTAGCTAAGGAGCTAAAGGTTCCAGTCATTGCTCTTAGTCAGTTATCTCGTGGAGTGGAACAGCGTCAGGATAAGAGACCAGTCTTGTCTGATATTCGTGAATCGGGTTCTATCGAGCAGGATGCGGATATCGTAGCCTTTCTGTACCGTGACGACTACTACGATCGTGCGGGTGAAGAAGAGGAAGGAATTCCAAATAACAAGGTTGAGGTTATCATCGAGAAAAACCGTAGTGGAGCTCGTGGAACGGTGGAATTGATTTTCCAAAAAGAATACAATAAATTTTCAAGTATCTCAAAGAGGGAGGCATAAGATGTCAGATGCATTTACAGATGTAGCCAAGATGAAAAAAATCAAAGAAGAAATCAAGGCACATGAGGGACAAGTCGTTGAAATGACTTTGGAGAATGGCCGTAAGCGCCAAAAAAACAGACTAGGTAAGTTAATTGAGGTTTATCCATCTTTATTTATCGTTGAATTTGGGGATGTTGAGGGAGACAAACAAGCCAATGTCTACGTTGAATCCTTCACCTACTCAGATATCTTGACAGAAAAGAACTTGATTCGCTATCTAGACTAAGAATCCTAAAATGAAGTGAGCTTTACTCACTTTTTTCTTTTTCTCCCGAATAGTATAAACGAGGGGAACCTCGGAAATTTATATTATTAAGGAGAATGAATGACGTTTTTAAAATCAGGAGTTAAGAAGAGTAGATGTACTCAGTTGAGTGTAGGGCTGGCTACTTTGTTTGTTACAAGTACCTTTTTGTTTGGTGGGGAATCAGTTCAGGCCGACAGTGTAGCGCGTGGAGATGACTATCCGCTTCACTACAAAAATGGTAGTGTTGAAATCGATCAGTGGCGGATGTATTCTCGCCAGTGTACCTCTTTTGCGGCCTTTCGTTTGAGTAGTGTAAATGGCTTTGAGATTCCTCCTGCCTATGGAAATGCAAATGAATGGGGTCATCGTGCAAGGCGAGAAGGCTACCGTGTGGATACGAAGCCAGAAGTTGGATCTATTGCCTGGTCGACAGAAGGTTACTATGGGCATGTTGCCTGGGTATCTCATGTATCAGGGGATACGATTGAGATCGAAGAGTATAATTATGGGGTTCGAGAAAAGTATAACCGTCGAAAAGTCAAGGCTAGTTCGATGACGGGTTTTATTCATTTCAAGGATTTATCCGCTAGCCATGGTGCGAGTGAGGGTGCTCGTAGCTCAGAGCTTCCGTCCAGTGGGACAATAGTGTTCACGGGGAAATTGCCAATTATGGACCAGCCAGCAAGCACAGGACAAGTTATTGACTACTATTATGCTGGTGAGAGTGTGAGTTATGATCAAGTTCTTGAAAAGGATGGTTATAAGTGGCTCGGTTATTTGTCTTATAGCGGTTCTAGAAGATATGTGCAGTATGCAGAGCTAAGCAATACAGAAAAAGGCTGGAAAAAAGAAGGAGGGAGTTGGAATTACCGTGAGAACGGGAAACTCGCAACTGGTTGGAAGAAAATAAATGGCAGTTGGTATCACTTTAAAGACAATGGAACCATGTCAACAGGTTGGGTGAAGGATGGTTTGCATTGGTACTATCTAAAGGCATCAGGGGAGATGCAGACAGGATGGCTAAAGGAAAATGGAACATGGTATTATTTGGAGAGTTCAGGGGCTATGAAGTCTAGCCAGTGGTTCCAAGTAGGAGGAAAGTATTACTACGTCAATGCTTCAGGGGCTTTAGCAGTGAATACCACTGTGGATGGCTATCGAGTGGATAGTAACGGAGCTAGAATCTAGAAAGAATATAAAAAAGAGGGCTTCACTACCATTTGCCTATTCTTTCCGATGGTATTTTTCCCTGCTTTCCTTTATAATGGGTGTATGGACAAGAAAAAATTATTATTAATTGATGGATCTTCAGTTGCTTTTCGAGCTTTTTTTGCGCTCTATCAGCAGTTGGATCGTTTTAAAAATGCTAATGGCCTTCATACCAATGCAATCTATGGCTTTCAACTCATGTTGAATCACGTCTTGGAGCGTGTTGAGCCCAGTCATGTTTTGGTAGCTTTTGATGCAGGTAAGACGACTTTCCGTACAGAGATGTATGCAGACTACAAGGGTGGTCGTGCTAAAACTCCAGATGAGTTTCGTGAGCAATTTCCCTTCATTCGTGAGTTGCTAGATCATCTTGGGATTCGCCACTATGAGTTGGCCCAGTATGAAGCAGATGATATCATCGGGACCCTAGGTCGCTTGGCTGAGAAGGATTCTTTTGAAGTGACTATTGTCAGCGGAGACAAGGACTTGATCCAGTTGACGGATGAGCATACGGTGGTCGAGATTTCCAAGAAAGGTGTGGCTGAGTTTGAGGCCTTTACGCCAGACTATCTCATGGAAAAGATGGGCCTCACACCAGCTCAGTTCATTGATCTTAAGGCTCTTATGGGGGATAAGTCTGATAATATCCCTGGTGTCACTAAGATCGGTGAAAAGACGGGTATCAAGCTCTTGCTAGAACACGGTTCGTTAGAGGGTATTTATGAAAATATCGATGGGATGAAGGCTTCTAAGATGAAGGAAAATCTCATCAATGACAAGGAACAAGCCTTCCTGTCTAAAACCTTGGCGACCATTGAGACTCAGGCACCGATTGAGATTGGCCTTGATGATTTGCTTTATAGTGGACCAGATGTGGAAAATCTCGGGAAATTCTACGATGAGATGGGCTTCAAACAGCTCAAGCAAGCTTTAAATGTGTCATCAACGGATGCGCCTGAAAGTTTGGATTTCACTATCGTTGACCAAGTCAGTCAAGACATGCTGAGCGCCAACTCTATCTTCCACTTTGAGCTTTTTGGTGAGAATTACCATACAGATGACTTGGTTGGTTTTGCCTGGTCCTGTGGGGATAAACTTTACGCTACAGACAAACTTGAGCTCTTGCAGGAGCCGATTCTCAAGAATTTTCTAGAAAAAACACCTCTGAAAGTGTATGACTTTAAGAAAGCGAAGGTTCTTTTAAATCGTTTGGGCTTGAATTTGCAGGCCCCTGCTTTTGACAGTCGTTTGGCCAAATACCTCCTCTCTACTGTCGAGAACAATGAAATTTCAACCATTGCGAATCTCTATGGCCAGACTTATTTGGCTGATGATGAGACCTTCTACGGTAAGGGGGTCAAGAAAGCTATCCCTGAGAGAGAGAAATTCTTGGAGCACTTGACTCGCAAGGTTGCTGTATTGGTTGAGACGGAGCCTGTTTTGCTTGAAAAACTCAGTGAACACGGGCAGTTAGATCTTCTCTATGACATGGAGCAACCTCTGGCTTTTGTCCTTGCCAAGATGGAAATTGCTGGAATCAAGGTTAAAAAAGAAACCCTACTTGAGATGCAAGCTGAAAATGAGATTGTCATTGAGCGACTCACCCAAGAGATTTATGAGCTGGCTGGTGAGGAATTTAATATCAACTCACCTAAACAGTTGGGCGTACTTCTCTTTGAAAAACTGGGACTTCCTCTAGAATACACCAAGAAAACCAAGACAGGTTACTCGACAGCAGTGGATGTGCTGGAGCGTCTGGCTCCTATTGCACCGATTGTCAAAAAAATTCTAGACTACCGTCAGATTGCTAAGATTCAATCGACTTACGTGGTTGGCTTGCAGGATTGGATTTTAGATGATGGCAAGATCCACACGCGCTATGTGCAAGATTTGACTCAGACTGGGCGTTTGTCTAGTGTAGATCCAAACTTGCAAAATATCCCTGTTCGCTTGGAACAAGGTCGCCTCATTCGTAAGGCTTTTGTGCCAGAGTGGGAGGATAGTGTCCTTCTTAGCTCCGACTATTCACAGATTGAGTTGCGCGTTTTGGCGCATATCTCTAAGGATGAGCACTTAATCAAGGCCTTCCAAGAGGGAGCAGATATCCATACTTCGACAGCTATGCGTGTCTTTGAAATTGAACGTCCTGAGGATGTGACGCCAAACGACCGTCGCAATGCCAAGGCTGTCAACTTTGGAGTGGTTTACGGGATTTCAGATTTTGGTTTGGCGAACAATCTTGGTATTAGTCGTAAGAAGGCCAAAGCCTACATTGATACCTACTTTGAGCGTTTTCCTGGGATTAAAAACTATATGGAAGAAGTGGTACGTGAAGCGCGTGACAAGGGATATGTAGAGACCCTCTTCAAGCGTCGTCGAGAGCTACCAGATATAAATTCGCGCAACTTTAACATTCGTGGTTTTGCAGAGCGAACTGCCATTAACTCCCCTATTCAGGGTTCGGCAGCAGATATTCTCAAAATTGCTATGATTCAGCTAGACAAAGCTCTGGTTGAGGGTGGTTATCAGACCAAGATGCTCTTGCAAGTGCATGATGAAATCGTCCTTGAGGTTCCGAAATCAGAACTAGCAGCTGTCAAAGTACTAGTGAAACAAACCATGGAAGAAGCCATCCAGCTTAGTGTCCCACTCATTGCTGATGAGAATGAAGGGGCAACCTGGTACGAGGCTAAATAAGAAAGCTATGATAGAGTTTGAAGCATTTGTCTTCAAACTCTTTTTCATAGTTTTCTGTAAGCAGTTTCCTTGACTTTTCCTTGCATTTGCGTTACTATATTCCATATAAGATATGGGAGTCTGTGTACAGTCTGAGAGGAAGTGTTAAACTTCGACCGCACCTGATCTGGGTAATGCCAGCGTAGGGAACGATACTTAGCCGAATTCTGCACCTTTTCCATATATGGCAAAGGTTTTTCTTTTTGTTCAAAAGGAAAGCCGAGAAGAGGAGGATTTTATGAAAGCAAGCATTGCCTTGCAAGTCTTGCCCCTATCACAGGGGATTGATCGAATTGCTATTATCGATCAAGTGATTGCTTATCTGCAAGCTCAGTCCGTGACTATGGTGGTGACACCCTTTGAAACGGTCTTGGAAGGGGAGTTGGATGAGCTCATGCGCATTCTCAAAGAAGCGCTTGAAGTGGCCGGGCAGGAGGCAGATAATGTCTTTGCCAATGTCAAAATAAATGTAGGAGAGATTTTAAGTATTGATGACAAACTTGAAAAGTATACTGAGACGACACATTAGTCTATTGGGTTTTCTAGGAGTCTTGTCAATCTGGCAGTTAGCGGGCATATTCAAACTTTTACCCAAGTTTATCCTGCCAACTCCTCTTGAGATTCTCCAGTCCTTTGTTCGTGACAGAGAATTTCTCTGGTACCATAGCTGGGCGACCTTGAGAGTGGCTTTACTAGGTCTAGTTCTAGGAGTCTTGATTGCCTGTCTTATGGCGGTGCTCATGGATAGTCTGACTTGGCTCAATGACTTGATTTATCCTATGATGGTGGTTGTTCAGACCATTCCGACCATTGCCATAGCGCCTATCTTGGTCTTGTGGCTAGGCTATGGGATTTTGCCCAAGATTGTCTTGATTATCCTGACGACAACCTTCCCTATCATCGTCAGTATTTTGGATGGATTTAGGCATTGTGATAAGGATATGCTAACCTTGTTTAGTCTGATGCGTGCAAATCCTTGGCAAATCCTGTGGCATTTTAAAATCCCTGTCAGTCTGCCTTACTTTTATGCAGGTCTGAGGGTCAGTGTCTCCTACGCCTTTATCACAACCGTGGTGTCTGAGTGGTTGGGAGGTTTTGAAGGTCTTGGTGTTTATATGATTCAGTCCAAGAAACTGTTTCAGTATGATACCATGTTTGCGATTATTATTCTGGTGTCGATTATCAGTCTTTTGGGTATGAAACTGGTCGATATCAGTGAAAAATATGTGATTAAATGGAAACGTACTTAAAATAGAGCGTTTTTGAAAAAGAAAAGAGGAAATGAAAATGAAGAAAACATGGAAAGTGTTTTTAACGCTTGTAACAGCTTTTGTAGCTGTCGTGCTGGTGGCCTGTGGCCAAGGAACTGCTTCTAAGGACAACAAAGAAGCAGAAGTTAAGAAGATTGACTTTATCCTAGACTGGACGCCAAATACCAACCACACAGGACTTTATGTGGCTAAGGAGAAAGGCTATTTCAAGGAAGCTGGAGTGGATGTTGACTTGAAATTGCCGCCTGAAGAAAGCTCATCTGACTTGGTAATCAATGGCAAGGCACCATTTGCTATCTATTTCCAAGACTACATGGCTAAGAAATTGGAAAAAGGGGCAGGTATCACTGCCGTAGCAGCGATCGTTGAGCACAATACATCTGGAATCATCTCTCGTAAATCTGATAATGTAACCAGTCCAAAAGACTTGGTTGGCAAGAAATACGGAACCTGGAATGACCCAACGGAGCTTGCTATGTTGAAAACCTTGGTAGAATCACAAGGCGGAGACTTTGAGAAGGTCGAAAAAGTACCAAACAACGACTCAAACTCGATTACACCGATTGCCAATGGCGTCTTTGACACCGCTTGGATTTACTACGGTTGGGATGGTATCCTTGCCAAATCGCAAGGCGTAGATGCTAACTTCATGTACTTGAAAGACTATGTCAAGGAGTTTGACTACTACTCACCCGTTATCATCGCAAACAATGACTATCTAAAAGACAACAAGGAAGAAGCTCGTAAAGTCATCCAAGCCATCAAAAAAGGCTACCAATATGCCATGGAGCATCCAGAAGAGGCTGCAGATATCCTCATCAAGAATGCACCTGAACTCAAGGAAAAACGTGACTTTGTCATCGAATCTCAAAAATACTTGTCAAAAGAATATGCAAGCGACAAGGAAAAATGGGGACAATTTGACGCTGAACGTTGGAATGCCTTCTACAAATGGGATAAAGAAAATGGTATCCTTAAAGAAGACTTGACAGACAAAGGTTTCACTAATGAATTTGTAAAATAATGACAGAAATTAGACTAGAACACGTCAGCTATGCCTATGGCGATGAAAAGATTTTAGAAGATATCAACCTGCAGGTGGCTTCGGGTGAAGTGGTTTCTATCCTAGGTCCAAGTGGTGTAGGAAAGACCACCCTCTTTAACCTAATCGCTGGAATTTTAGAAGTCCAGTCTGGGCGAATTGTCCTTGATGGCGAGGAAAATCCCAAGGGGCGCGTGAGTTATATGTTGCAAAAGGATCTCCTCTTGGAGCACAAGACGGTTCTTGGCAATATCATCCTGCCCCTCTTGATTCAAAAGGTGGATAAAGCAGAGGCTATTGCCCGAGCGGATGATATCCTTGCGACCTTCCAGTTGACTGCTGTACGGGACAAGTATCCTCACGAACTCAGCGGAGGGATGCGCCAGCGTGTAGCCTTGCTTCGGACCTACCTTTTCGGGCACAAGCTCTTTCTTCTAGACGAGGCCTTTAGTGCCTTGGATGAAATGACTAAGATGGAGCTCCATGCTTGGTATCTGGAGATTCACAAACAGTTGCAACTGACAACCTTGATCATCACACATAGTATTGAGGAAGCCCTCAATCTCAGTGACCGCATCTATATCCTAAAAAATCGGCCTGGACAGATCGTTTCTGAAGTCAAACTAGATTGGTCTGAAGATGAGGACAAGGAAGTTCAAAAGATTGCCTACAAACGTCAAATCTTGGCAGAATTAGGCTTAGATAAGTAGAAAAATAGGGAGTTGGTGAAGATTATCCTTTACCAGCGCTCTTTTTCTTTTAAAAATGAGAAAATTTCGGTATAATAGTCAAAGATAGTCAAGGTTCAAAGAAGGAGTTTGATTTACTATGAGATTTAAAAATACATCAGATCATATCGAAGCCTATATCAAGGCAATTTTAGACCAAGCTGGTATCGTGGAATTGCAGCGGAGCCAGTTGGCAGATACCTTTCAGGTTGTGCCAAGTCAGATCAACTATGTCATTAAGACACGTTTTACTGAAAGCAGAGGTTACTTAGTTGAGAGTAAGCGTGGTGGCGGAGGCTACATTCGCATCGGACGGATTGAGTTTTCCAATCATCATGAGATGCTCCGCGATTTGCTTTACTCGATTGGTGAGCGAGTTAGTCAGGAGATTTATGAGGATATTCTCCAGCTTTTGGTGGAGCAGGACTTGATGACCAAGCAGGAGATGACCTTACTGACTTCTGTAGCAACAGATCGTGTTCTAGGGGAGGAATCCTCAGTTGTCCGTGCCAATATGCTCCGACAGCTATTACAAGAGGTAGATAGAAAAGAGAAGTAAGATGAATTATTCAAAAGCGTTGAATGAATGTATCGAAAGTGCCTACATGGTTGCGGGCCATTTTGGAGCTCGATATCTAGAGTCTTGGCATTTGTTAATTGCCATGTCCAATCACAGTTACAGTGTGGCAGGTGCGACTCTAAATGATTATCCTTATGAAATGGACCGTTTAGAAGAGGTTGCGTTAGAACTGACTGAAACGGACTATAGCCAAGACGAAACCTTTACGGAATTGCCTTTTTCCCATCGTTTGGAGGTTCTCTTTGCAGAAGCAGAGTATGTGGCCTCAGTGGTCCATACTAAGGTGCTAGGGACAGAGCATGTCCTCTATGCGATTTTGCATGATGGCAATGCCTTGGCAACTCGTATCTTGGAGAGAGCAGGCTTTTCTTATGAAGACCAGAAAGATCAGGTCAGAATTGCTGCTCTTCGTCGCAATCTAGAAGAGCGTGCTGGATGGACAAGAGAAGACCTTAAGGCATTGCGTCAGCGCCACCGTACCGTGGCAGATAAGCAAAATTCCATGGCCAATATGATGGGCATGCCTCAGAATCCAAGTGGCGGTCTAGAGGACTACACGCATGACCTGACAGAGCAAGCGCGCTCTGGCAAGTTAGAGCCAGTTATCGGTCGTGACAAGGAAATCTCACGTATGATTCAGATTTTGAGTCGGAAGACCAAGAACAATCCTGTCTTGGTTGGAGATGCTGGTGTCGGGAAAACAGCTCTGGCTCTTGGACTTGCCCAGCGTATTGCTAGTGGGGATGTACCTGCGGAAATGGGCAAGATGCGCGTTTTGGAGCTTGATTTGATGAATGTTGTTGCGGGAACACGTTTCCGTGGAGATTTTGAAGAACGCATGAACAACATTATCAAGGATATCGAGGAAGATGGTAAGGTAATCCTCTTTATCGATGAACTCCACACCATCATGGGTTCTGGAAGTGGTATTGACTCTACTCTGGATGCGGCCAATATCTTGAAGCCAGCCTTGGCTCGTGGAACTTTGAGAACGGTTGGTGCAACCACTCAGGAAGAATACCAAAAACACATCGAAAAAGACGCAGCTCTTTCTCGTCGTTTTGCCAAAGTGACCATTGAAGAGCCAAGTTTAGCTGACAGCATGACCATTTTGCAAGGTTTGAAGGCTACCTATGAGAAACACCACCGTGTGCAAATCACAGATGAAGCTGTCGAAACAGCTGTTAAGATGGCGCATCGTTACTTGACTAGTCGTCACTTGCCAGACTCTGCTATCGATCTATTGGATGAGGCGGCAGCAACAGTGCAAAACAAATCCAAGCATGTGAGAATGGACGAATCGGACTTGAGTCCAGCTGACAAGGCCTTGATGGATGGCAAGTGGAAACAAGCAGGCCAGCTAATCGCAAAAGAACAAGAATTGCCTGTCTATAAAGACTTGGTGACAGAATCCGATATTTTGACCACCTTGAGTCGCTTGTCAGGTATCCCAGTCCAAAAGCTGACGCAAACAGATGCTAAGAAGTACCTGAACTTGGAAGCAGAACTGCATAAACGCGTCATCGGACAAGATCAAGCTGTTTCAAGTATTAGCCGTGCCATTCGCCGTAATCAGTCAGGTATTCGTAGTCACAAGCGTCCGATTGGTTCCTTTATGTTCCTAGGGCCGACAGGAGTCGGTAAGACCGAATTGGCCAAGGCTCTGGCAGAAGTCCTCTTTGATGACGAATCAGCCCTTATTCGCTTTGATATGAGTGAGTATATGGAGAAATTTGCGGCTAGCCGTCTCAATGGAGCTCCTCCGGGTTATGTGGGCTACGAAGAAGGTGGGGAGTTGACTGAGAAGGTTCGCAACAAACCATACTCCGTTCTTCTATTTGACGAGGTAGAAAAGGCCCACCCAGATATCTTTAATGTTCTCTTGCAGGTTCTGGACGACGGCGTCTTGACAGATAGCAAGGGGCGCAAGGTTGATTTTTCAAATACCATTATCATCATGACGTCAAACCTTGGTGCGACGGCTCTTCGTGATGACAAGACGGTCGGCTTTGGGGCCAAGGACATTCGTTTTGACCAGGAAAATATGGAAAAACGAATCTTTGAAGAGTTGAAAAAAGCTTATCGACCAGAGTTTATCAACCGTATTGATGAAAAGTTGGTCTTCCATAGCTTAGATAGCGAACACATGCAGGAAATTGTCAAGATTATGGTGAAACCATTGATTGCTAGCCTCGCTGAGAAGGGCATCGACTTGAAACTGCAAGCTTCAGCGTTGAAGTTACTAGCAAGTCAAGGATATGATCCAGAAATGGGAGCTCGCCCACTTCGCAGAACCCTGCAAACAGAAGTGGAAGACAAGCTAGCAGAACTCCTTCTCAAGGGAGAACTAGTAGCAGGCAAGACCCTCAAGATAGGTGTTAAAGCTGGTCAATTAAAATTTGATATTGCTTAAAAATGGAGAGTCAGGAGCAATCCTGATTCTTTTTTGTATTTATTTTTATGAAACCAAAGGAAACAAGTTGACAATATGTAAATATTGGTTATAATAAGAATAGATATTAAGATTTGTATAGCATGAAAAAGAGCAGAGTTTCCTGAAATTTCCACCATTTCAATAGAGCCCTGTTTCTTTTTTTGCGTATGAAATGAAAATAATGTAAACCTAGCAAAAGGGTGAATTTTAGATAGGTTAAGAAGGGAAATAGATGAACATTTTAGTTGTAGATGATGAGGATATGATTAGAGAGGGGGTCGCTGCTTTTTTGAGAGAAGAAGGCTATCATGTTATTCTAGCAAAGGATGGGCAGGAGGCTTTGGAGAAATTTCATGAGTTCCCGATTCATCTGATGGTCTTGGATCTGATGTTACCGAAGCGGAGTGGATTTGAGGTTTTAAAAGAAATTAATGGAAATCATGATATTCCTGTAATCGTCTTAAGTGCGCTCGGAGATGAGGAAACTCAGATGCAGGTATTTGACCTTTATGCTGATGATCATGTGACAAAACCATTTTCACTGGTGCTCCTAGTCAAACGGATTCAAGCCTTGCTTAGGCGTTACTATGTTGTGGAGGATATTTGGCATTATCAAGATGTGACAGTGGATTTCACATCCTACCAAGCTCGAGTCAAGAACGAGGAGGTTGCAATTAAGCCGAAAGAATTGTTGGTTTTAAAATGTTTGATCCAACATAAGAACCAGGTCTTGAGTAGAGAGCAGATACTCGAGTCTATCTCAAATGATTTTGCAGATTTGCCTCTTGATAGAGTAGTTGATGTTTACATTCGAAATCTTCGTAAGAAGTTGGATCTGGATTGCATTGTAACAGTGAAAAATGCCGGATATAAAATTAGCTTATGATAAAAAACCCTAAATTATTAACCAAATCATTTTTAAGAAGTTTTTCGCTTTTAGGTGCAATCGCTTTGGTCATCCACATTGCCATCTATCTGACCTTTCCTTTTTATTACATTCAGCAAGAGGGTGAGAAGTTTAATGAGAGTGCGACTATTATGAGCAGGTACTTAGAAGGCAAAAATTTTCATGAACTGCCTAGTTTGCTGGAGTCCTATTCGAAATCTCTTCGTATCTCTGCCCATTTGAAAGATGACGTACTGGATAAGAGAATTTCCCTTGTGCACGACTTGGAAATAAAGGAAGGCAGCCCCACTAACTATATCGTAACGATTGACCGTCAGATTACGACAGCTGATGGTAAAAAGGTAACCATTCAATTTATTCAAGGTGTGGATATTTATAAAGAGGCAACACGGATTATGCTTCTCTATCTCCCTTATACCTTTTTAGCAACGCTTGTATTTGCCTTTCTCTTTTCCTACTTCTATACGAAACGTTTATTGGAGCCTCTCTTTTATATCTCAAAAGTTACAGGTAAGATGCAGGAGTTGGATCATGATATTCGCTTTGATGAAACGCGAAAGGATGAAGTTGGGGAAGTTGGAAAGCAAATCAATGATGTGTATGAAAACTTGTTGGCAGTCATTGATGAATCTGAGAGAAGAAATGAACGGATTATCAGGTTGCAAAAGCAGAAAGTTTCTTTTGTTCGTGGAGCGTCACATGAGTTGAAAACCCCTTTAGCCAGTCTTCGAATTATTCTAGAGAATATGCAGTACAATATTGGGGATTATAAAGACCACCCTAAGTATATAGCAAAGAGTATCGATCAAATTGATCAAATGAGTCACTTGCTCGAAGAAGTTTTGGAGTCCTCTAAGTTCCAAGAGTGGACAGAGTGTAGCGAGACCTTGATAATCCAGACTGTTTTGACGGATGTTTTATCTCGCTATCAGGAATTAGCACGCTCAAGAGGAATAGAAATTGAAAATCAATTGACAGATGCTACTAGGGTCATCATGAGTCTCAAGGCATTGGATAAGGTTTTGACAAACTTGATTAGTAATGCGATTAAATATTCAGATAAAAATGGGCGCGTAATCCTATCCGAGCAAGATGGCTATCTTTCTATCAAAAATACCTGCCAACCTCTTAATCAAGAAGAGTTGAATCATTTGTTTGATATTTTTTACCACTCTCAAGTTGTTACAGACAAGTCTGAAGGGTCTGGTTTAGGACTCTATATCGTGAATAACATCCTAGAAAGTTATCAAATGTCTTATAGTTTTCTCCCTTATGAACAGGGAATGGAATTTAAAATTTACTTGCAAGCAGATTAGTTGTATAAAGTAACAGAACGGAAATCTCTCCGTTCTTTTTTGTTAAAGTTCACATAGGTTTAACATGAGAATATTATTTTAAATATAGAAAAAAGAAAGGATACTGGTATGGTATTAGCGATTATTTTAGTAACCTTCCTCGTTCGATTGATTTTTTTAAAACGTTCGATGGAGAATGAAAAACGAATCCTTAGCAATGGCGGGAAAGAATTTGGAGTTGAGAATACAAAACGATTAACGATGGCTCATATTGTTTTTTATCTCTCTTGCTTCGTTGAAGCAATGGTGCACAAGACAAATTTTGATGGCATGAGCATAGTTGGTTTAGTTTTGCTTATTTTTTCCATGTTGATGTTATTGCTGGTCATTCACTTGTTGGGAGATATTTGGACAGTTAAGCTAATGCTTGTCAATAATCACAAATATGTAGATCATCCTCTCTTTCGAATTGTGAAACATCCCAATTACTTTTTAAATATTCTCCCTGAGCTAGTTGGTTTAGCTTTGGTGAGTCATGCTTACGTAACTTTTATCTTTATTTTTCCTGTCTATGCGGTTATTCTTTATCAAAGAATAGCAGAAGAAGAGAAATTACTGCAAGAAGTTATCATTCCTAATGGAAGAATGAAAGGATAGCGAAAATAATATAGCAAATTTTATATACAATTCATATTGGCAGGATATACTGTAGTTAATTAAAATCACGGAGGATATAGATATGTTTAAATCAAATCATGAACGAAGAATGCGTTATTCCATTCGTAAATTTAGTGTAGGAGTAGCTAGTGTACTAGTAGCTAGCTTCTTTATGGGGAGTGTTGCTCATGCTGATGAGATGAACTCGAGTGCACCCACAAATAGTGCCAAGGTCACTGAACAAACTTCATCTAAGGATAAGGCAGGAGAAAACAAAGAAACTTCTTCTGAAAATAATAAAAAAACAGAACCAGCTAGAGAAACTTTGAAAGATGCAAAAGAAAAATTAATAAAAGAGCTAGCGGAAAGTGACCTTCCTGCAGATAAAAAAGCAGCATATAAGCAGAAAATCGAACGGGCGAATGATACAGGAAGCTTGCTTTCGATAGATAATGATTTTCACCTAGACTTACTAAAACATCATGAAAAGCAGCATATAGAACAAGAAAGTAAGGAAAAAGAAAATCAATCGAAAGATGAAAACAAGGTAGTTCCACCGACTAAGGAGAGCTCGGAACAGTCTCAAGATACTTCTACAAAAGAGAACACAGGTGCGGTCGCTGAAATTCAAAAACGTTTAAAAGAAGAAATCAGAAAGGGTACCCTACCAACTGAGCGGAAAGATTCCTTGATAAAAGAGATTGAGGGAGAAGATGACCGTGATAACCTAGAAACTTTGGAGAATAGTTATAGAGAGCTGGAAGATACTTTCAAAAAAATCAATGAAGAACTCGACCATCAAAAGAAATTGATTAGCGATATGGTAACTACAAAAGGTATCACCGAAGAGGATAAAAGTTCTTTAGTAGGCGAAATCAATAAAATCAAAGAGCGAGTTGTAAATGATTTTAAGAACGAGTCGGATAAATCACTCCAAACGATTAAACAAGAAGTTATTGCTGATCTAGGTAAGTTATTCAAATCTTACAAAGCTTACGTTGAAAAAGAAATTCAAAACTACGTCAATGAACGAGTGGACAAAAACATAAAGGAGAAAAAACTAAACAAAGAAGAAGCAAACGAGGATGCCACAATCAAACAGTTACGCGAGTTGGAAAAAAAGGCGCTTCAGCAACTCGATCAGGCCGCGAAAAACGAAGAGGTGCTGAAGGCTAAACACAGTCTTCTTGATGAGATTGCAAAACTCAAAACATCTAATGGCAATAAAGAGACAACGAAACCGAGAGACAAACGAAGTGCTAAGGAGACTGATCAGCAAGATTTGGCTAAACAAATTTCAGAAGCTAATCTATCGCTTTCTAATCACATGAGTGAGCTGTTGGATAGAACTAAAAAGGATCTGAAATCTGAGGACGAGTCTAAATTTGATGAATTAATTAAAAATGCCTTAGGAATTGTAAATAAATATAGATCAGAGCTTTCTAAAGCTCAAACAAAAGAGGAACTAGATCGGATTCTAGAAACAGCGAAGTCAGAGCTAAATGCTGTTGTGGAGGAATTCAAAAAAGGGTTAACGAAACCAACTGAGCCTCAAAGAAAGCCTGATATGGAAGGTCATATTCCTCCAACTAAAGATGGGAAATCTCAGACACCGACTGAAGAAACGAAAGAGATAGAATCTTTGAAGAATAAGGCTAAGGAAGAGCTAAAAAAACTAGAGCAAGCTTTGGCTGAAGTGAATAACTATCCAGAGTTACCAGAAAATAACAGTGATTATAAGGTGCAGAAAAAAGATATTTGGGAAGATTCTAAAAAGATTGCTCCTGCTAAAATAAAAGCATTTAGAGAGCAGTTAGAAAAAGGTTCATACACTGCCAAAACTCTCCAAACGTTTATAGATGACTTTATCTATTATCAAATCCATGCACAAATCGAAAAGATGACAAGACAAGTCGCTTTGTATCGAGAGAAATACGCGAAAATTCCTAGTTTAGAAAAAGAATTTGAATCAGGTATCAAGCAAATATGGAATAAGAATTATGCTACCTTAGAAGGGAAATATCTAGCGGATTACTTTAAGAACGAATTTCTTCCATCCTTTAATAAGATTCAGCAGATTGTGGAACTTCAGAAGGCTATCAGTCAGCTTGAAGAAGAAATGAAGACGGTTCCAGATGGAGCTAAGTTAACAGGAGAAGCTGGTTCTGCTTATGAAAAGGTCAGAAATCGCGCAAGCGAAATCATTAAACAGGGGAAAGAGCTTCTAGAACAAGTAAATATTACAGAAAAGCAGCTAGATACTCAGATAGGAGAGCTTCAGAAGAGCTTATCGGAATTGAAGGTAGCGAAGGCCAACTTAGTGCCAAAGAAAGAAGATAAGAAAGAAATTCCAAAACCAGATATGCAACCAAGTCCTCAACCAGAAGGCAAAAAACCGCAAACACCGACACAACCTGGTACTGAGGATAAAAAGCCATCTGCTCCAAAACCAGGTATGCAACCAAGCCCTCAACCAGAGGGTAAGAAACCACACACACCGGCGCAACCCGGTACTGAGGATAAGAAGCCATCTACTCCAAAACCAGATATGCAACCAAGTCCTCAACCAGAAGGTAAAAAACCGCAAACACCGGCGCAACCCGGTACTGAGGATAAGAAGCCATCTGCTCCAAAACCAGGTATGCAACCAAGTCCTCAACCAGAGGGTAAGAAACCGCAAACACCGGCACAACCAAAGACACATAAAATTTTTACAGCAGCAGATGGCAAGACGAAAGTCTCAGTAATATTTGATAAACCTACAGATGCTGATAAGTTACATCTCAAGGAAGTAACGACGAAAGAGTTGGCTGATAAAATTGCTCGTAAAACAGGAGGGGGAACAGTTCGTGTGTTTGACTTATCTCTTTCTAAAGGAGGCAAGGAAACTCATGTCAATGGAGAACGAACTGTTCGGCTCGCGCTTGGGCAGACTGGATCAGATGTTCACGTCTATCACATAAAGGAAAATGGCGACCTTGAACGCATTCCTTCTAAAGTTGAAAATGGGCAAGTTGTCTTTAAAACGAGCCACTTCAGTTTGTTTGCGATTAAGACACTTTCTAAGAATCAAAATGTCACTACACCTAAGCAGACTAAGCCGTCTATCCAAGATAGTCAAACACAGATAGGAGAGAGCCGAACTGGAAAATTCCAGAATAAAGAAGTTAATCATAAACCACTGGCTACTGGAAATGAAACGGTGGCAAAAGGAAATCCTACATCAGCAACTGAGAAGAAATTACCATCTACAGGAGTGGCGTCTAATCTAGTTCTTGAGATCATTGGTCTCCTTGGTTTGATTGGAACTTCATTCATCGCGATGAAAAGAAGGAAATAATGATTCAGTTTTTTAAAAATATCCACTTTCGATATTTAGCATTTGATTGGTTAACCATTGAAGATCCCAAAGATTTTACTTATAATTGGTATCTAATAATGATAAGTCATTTCATATAGAGATGAATCTAAGATATAAAAAGAGAAGGCTAGTGAACCGCAAAAGTTAGATTTTTTATGTCCAACTTTTGAGGGGCAGTATAAAGATGGCCTTCTCTTTTTTTGTTACCTTTTTATAAAAAGTAATAAAAGACTATTGACAAAACAAAAATATAGTATATAATAAAAATATTAAAAACTATAAAAAGATAAAGCGTTTATGAAAAAGAAAACAGCAGTGGTATTTGGGACCTTTGCCCCTCTCCATCAAGGGCATATCGATCTGATCCAGCGAGCGAAGCGTCAGTGTGACCAGGTCTGGGTAGTCGTTTCAGGCTACGAGGGAGACCGAGGTGAGCAGGTAGGTTTAAGTCTTCAAAAAAGATTTCGCTATATCAGAGAGGCTTTTCGTGATGACGAATTGACCTCTGTCTGCAAGCTGGATGAGACCAAGCTTCCTCGTTACCCTATGGGCTGGCAGGAGTGGTTGGACCAGATGTTAGCGGAGATTTCCTATGATGAAACCCAGCAAGAACTGACTTTTTTTGTAGGAGAAGAAGACTACCAGCAGGAGCTAGCTAAACGTGGATTTGGCACTGTCTTGCAAGAAAGAAAGTTTGGTATCTCAGCGACTATGATTCGAGAAAATCCAAGCAAATATTGGAAATACATCGCTCAACCCTTCCGTCGTCAGTTTACAAAGAAAGTGTTGATCATGGGAAGTGCTAGCAATGGGAAGACCACTCTGGCCAAGGATTTGGCTAGGTATTACGATGCGCCCGTTAGTTTGGAATACGCGCGTGAGTACCAGATCAAAAACAATGTCCGCGACGATGAATTGACTCCAAAGGATTACTACTATCTCCTGTTGGGACAGTATGACCAGACCTCTAAGTTAATCGATAGTAATGCCAATCGAGGCCTTGTGATAGCCGATACCAACTCTTTGGTAACCAAGGGCTACTATGACTATTACATGGAGACTGAGGACCAAGAGGACTTATCAGGAGAAACCTTTGACAATCTCTTTGTTTCAATCTTGGCTAAGGAAAAATGGGACTTGATTCTCTTTGTGCAGCCTGTTGGTTCCTATGTCAATGACGGATTTAGAGATATGACCATGGCAGAAGACCACATTCGCTACAGTTTTTCCCAGCATTTGGACCAGATGAGGGAGCGATACTTAACGACCATTCCTTTAGTTTATCTGGCTGAGGATTATCTAGGCAATTATGAAGCAGCAAAAGTAGCTATTGATGCCATTTACCAAGCAGATTAGGAGAAAATGATGAAAAAGCTAACTGAAAAAATCACACAATTTATCGAAAACTTTAAAAATGTCCATGCCGAAGCTCGCAAGATTGGTTTTGCAGGAATCATGCGCTTGCTCTGGAAAGATCTCTTTGTCGGTCGCAGTCTTTTCCAGTGGTTGTATCTCATCGCCCTGTCAAGTGTTCCCTTGATCTTGGAGTTTACACAAAATACGGAAAGCCATGACTGGCTTAGCTTGTTTGCATCCTGGACTGGGATTGTCTGTGTTATCTTGGTAGCAGAAGGTCGTGCAAGCAATTATCTCTTTGGGACCATTAACTCGGCTATCTATTTGATCTTGGCCATGAATGCGACTTTTTACGGAGAAGTTTTGACGACTGTTTACTTCTTTGTCATGCAGCCGATTGGTCTCTATGCTTGGCTGTCCAATCGTATCAATGACCAAGGAAAACCAGAAGAATCCCACTTTGAAGCTAAGAAATTATCTGTTCTTGACTGGCTCAAGTACTTGGTCTTGACTGCCATTATCTGGATTGGTATGGGCTTGGCTTACCAAAGTATCCATAGTGCTCGCCCTTTCCGTGATAGTGTTACCGATGCGACCAATGGTGTTGGTCAGCTCTTGATGACACGTCTTTACCGCGAGCAATGGATTTTCTGGATTGCAACCAATCTCTTTAGTATCTACCTCTGGTGGGGTGAAAATATCCACATTCAAGGGATGTACTGGGTTTACACACTGAACAGTCTAGTGGGATGGTACCAATGGACCAAGGCAGTTCGAAAGGAGGCATAAGATGGCAGACATAAAGATTCCAGAAGGAATGACGGAAAAAGAATATTATGAAATCCATGCCAGTCAGGAGGAGTTTTTAGACTGGTACTACAGGCAGGAACTCCCTCAATATGAAAAACCAAGTGTGACAGTGGATATGGTGGCTTACTGCTTTGTCGAAGGAAAGATCAAGCTCTTACTGATCCGTCGCAAGGCCCACCCTTATCAAAACTGCTTGGCTCTGGTTGGAGGCTTTATGGACAAGGGAGAAGATGCTGCACATGCCTGTCAGCGCGAGGTGAGTGAAGAAGTCAATCTCGATCTACCTTTGGAAAAAATCGAGCAATTGATGACCGTATCGACCCCTGGGCGTGATCCACGGGGCTGGACAGTGACCATTGCCCACTTGGTGTACCTACCTAGTCGTGCATTAGACCTCGTTCAGGCAGGAGACGATGCTAAGGATGTTGTTTTCGTAGATGTCGATTTTCAGACGGGGAAATGCTTCCTAGAGGGAGTGGAGCTGGAGGAGCAAGCCTTCGCCTTTGACCATTATGCCATTATCCAAGAATCCATCAAACGAATCCAAGGCCGTCTTGACTGGAATCCGACCTTCCTCTATCTGCTGGAGGAAGAGTTCACTGTCTACGAAGGGACTGAACTGGTCAATCTCATCAATCCTGGTCGGCCCATCGTCAGCAATAACTTTCTCGTAAAATACGGAGAATATGTAGAAGAAGTCGGGCTCAAACGAGTACCTAAAAAGAAACCAAGAAAAACCTATCGATTGAAATAAAAAGTAAGGCCGGGACAAAGTTTCCGACCTCTTTATTTATCATCATTTTTATGAATGGCTATCTTTCTTAGAATTACACAAGAACGATGCAAAAAATAGGACTCTAATCTAAAAAATTTCCTATTTTTTCGTTTCGATTACGAATTGAAATAGTGGAGGGAACAATTTTTAAAATAGGTTCTCTAAATAGTTGACAGATTCAAAACCTAATGTTACAATTATGTTACAAAAAGATTTCTTAATATTTCAAAAACGTTACAAAGGAGTAAAAAATGAAAAAGAAAACCTATATCAAATTGATGGCAGCGACTGTGTTGGCTTCTACCTTGCTACTAGGAGCTTGTGGAAATAAAAACGAAACCACTCAAACTAGTAGCTCTGCAAAGACAAGTCAATCATCAAGCTCTAAAGCAACTTCTTCTAGCAAAGAAAGCAAGATTCAAAAATCTTCAAGCTCAGCTTCATCTGAAAAGGCCCAGGCATCTTCTGGTCAGTCTTCTACAGCGGCGGATCAGTCACAAGCGAAACCAGCGCCTGAATCAAGACAAGAACAAGCAGCCCCTAGTCAGCAAGCTCCATCTCAGGCACCTTCAACTCAGCAAGGCTCTCAAGCCCAGTCTAACCAGTCAGGCTATGATCCAACAACTGACCGCAAACTTCAAGACAAGCAAGCAGAACACAACAAACGCTACAAGGGAGTTTTAACCATGGTGGATGGTGACTTCTCAGCTGCAGCAGGCAACTGGAAGGGAGCGAATGGCGAAACTATTACGGTTTCATCAGGGGGCCAATTTACAGTAGAAACTGCAGAAGGAAATAAAGAAAACTACTCTATTAGAGGCTACTCTTACACTCTTGATGATGGCAAGTATAATGCTAAAATCGGAGGAGGAAAAATCATCCAAATTACAACAGGTGCGGATGGTAAAGTTTCAAGCGTTGCCTTGATTCAATAATAAAATTTGGTGTTTTAACTCTTACTAGAAATCGTTCTGTAAAAGAGTGAGTCAACTGTTTTTCACTTAGTTTCTCCAAGAGAAAGTGGTATAATAAAAAAATCAAAGGAAAACGAGTGATAATACATGGCGGATAAATTAATCTTACCTCAAAACACACGATTGATGGGAGTATTTCTTGGATTTGTAGGTGGTTCTTTGGATGTGTTTTGCCATATTCAATACCATAGTTTGGTAGCGACACAGACAGGGAATATTCTCCTATTGATATCTGATTGGCACGATCCAAATGTTATCAATACGATGCTACGATTCTGCTCCATTATTTTCTTTTCTCTAGGGTTTCTGTTTGCATTGCACATGAAAGAATACCGTAAAACGGCCTACTGGCGGGTTAAGATGCTGCTTCCTTTATTTATTGGAACTCTTATTCTACCTTTCTTTTCACGATTTCCTCTATTAGAAGTTCCTTTCATCGCTTTTGGAACAGGAATGATGATGCTAACATTTACGGGCAGTTTGATTGAAGATCATCCCTATGTCATTTTTATGACGTCTGGAAATTACCGAAAGATGTTGACTGCTTTGTATCGCATTGCTAGAAGAGAAGGAAATATCCAAGAATACTGTCGTCAGGCCTTAAATTATGGGATTGTTGTGGGAAGTTTTATAGTGGGCGCAATCAGCTTGGCTGTATTGATGCATTTTCTTCATGAATGGTCTATATGGATTGTCAGCCTTAATTTGTTTTTGATTATGTCCTACTATATAGCTAGAGTGAAGCAATTAGATTTACAAGATGAAAACATATAAAAACGGCAAGACTCATTTTTGAGCTTTGCCGTTTTTGTGAGTTGTAGATGTGAGACTATGCTTTGTCTAGTTGCAAGAGGGCCTCAATTTCTGCAAGAGTACTAGCTTGTGAAATGGCTCCACGAAGCTTGGCTGCACCAGATGTACCACGAAGGTAGTGAGGAGCGAGGCCACGGAATTCACGGACTGCAATTTTTTCTCCTTTGAGGTTAATTAAGCGTTTTAAGTGTTCGTAGGCGATTTTCATCTTATCTTCAAAGGTCAAATCAGGAAGGATTTCTCCTGTTTCAAAGTAATGATTGATTTGATTGAAGAGGTAGGGATTTCCCATGGCTGCTCGGCCAATCATAACTGCGTCAGCACCAACTTCTTCGATACGCTGTTTAGCGTCTTGAACCGTACGAATGTCACCGTTGGCGATAAATGGAATCTTTGTCAGGGCTTGGGCTACATCGTGCAAGGTCTCAAGGTCCGCATGACCAGTATACATTTGCTCACGGGTACGACCGTGCATGGCAAGGGCAGAGACACCAGCAGCCTCAGCGGCGAGAGCATTTTCCACGGCTAGGGATGGATCAGACCAGCCGGTGCGCATTTTGACAGTAAGTGGGATATCAAGGACAGACTGGACTTTGTTGATGATAGAGTAGATTTTGTCTGGATCCTTGAGCCACATAGCGCCAGCTTCGTTCTTCACGATTTT
Organism: Streptococcus sp. CCUG 71758; assembly: GCF_011714815.1. Lineage (NCBI taxonomy): Bacteria > Bacillati > Bacillota > Bacilli > Lactobacillales > Streptococcaceae > Streptococcus > Streptococcus sp. CCUG 71758. The sequence goes on from NZ_RXXO01000002.1 coordinate 84,836, forward strand.
GTTAACTGGGCAGCCCATGTTGATATCGACGATATCAGTCTTGGTATTTTCTTGGATGAATTCTGCTGCGCGTGCGAGGCTGTCTTCATCACTACCAAAGAGTTGGATAGAAACGGGATTTTCGCCTTCATCGATGTGAAGCATATGCAAGGTTTTTTCGTTGTTGTATTGGATTCCCTTGTCAGAGACCATTTCCATCACAACGAGTCCAGCTCCAAGCTCTTTTGCGATGGTACGAAAGGCTGAGTTGGTGACACCAGCCATGGGCGCTAAAACAGTACGATTGGGAATCTCAACATTGCCAATCATAAAAGGTGTATTAAGATTTGTCACGAATGAGTTCCTCCAGGTCGTTTTCATCAAAATTATAAGTTGTTTGGCAGAATTGACAAGTGATTTCTGCCCCGTGGTCTTCCTCTTTCATTTCCTCTAAGTCTGAGCTTGGAAGGCTGGCAAGAGCATCCATAAAGCGTTCTTTGCTGCAGTCGCATTGGAAACGGATTTCTTCTTCGGAAAGGCGTTTGTAGGATTCGTCGCCGTAGATAGCCTTGAGAAGGGCCTCGATATGGTCGTCGCTTTCTAGAAGAGTTGAGATGGCTGGCATTTCTTGAATGCGTTTCTCAAAGCGAGCAATCTCCTCGTCCTTGGCTCCTGGCAACACTTGGAGAAGGAAACCTCCGGCAACTTTGACCTTGTCGTCTTTATCCAAAAGAACATTGAGGCCGACGGCTGAAGGAGTTTGTTGACTTTCGGTCAAGTAGTAGGCCAAGTCTTCACCGATTTCCCCAGATATGAGGGGAGTCATAGAGTTGTAAGGATTTCCAGTACCATAGTCTGTGATAACGAGGAATTGACCGTTTCCAACAAAAGGTCCGACTAGAACTTCACCAGTTGCAGTCTTTTTGATGTCAACACCTGGATTTTGAACGTAGCCTTTGACATTTCCCTTGGTATCTGCGACCGTTATGATGGCACCGAGAGAGCTCGTTCCAAGAACTTTTACAGTAATCTTGGTATTTCCTTTTTCATTGGCTGCGAGAATTTGGCTAGCGATAAGGGCACGACCAAGTGCAACAGTCGAACTGGCTTGAGTTTGATGTTTTTCTTGAGCAGTGCGGACGGTTTCAGTGCTATCAAGGACAAAAGCACGAAAGGCTCCGCTTTCTGATATAGTTTTAATAATTTTATCCATAGCTACTATTTTAGCATAAAAATGCCCAAAGGGGGAGCCGTGTGTTTGCTGTCATTCTTTAAACTGTTTAATTTCTGATGACTGGTATAGGAGATTTATAGAAATGGAAATCTTTGCCTGCATCTACTGTTAACATTTTAATTTATCTTAAAATAACCTAAAACGAACTTTTAAGTTATGGTAAACAGTTGAAAAAAAGGTTGATAAAGTGGTAAAATGTTAGGAAGATAAGTTACTAATAGTGCGTATTTGTAGTCGATAGAAATGATATATTAATGGATAGCTTATGAAAAAACAACGAAACCTACATGTATTTTTAGGCCGGACGGCCCTATATTTTGTAATCTTGCTTGGCCTGCTTTATTTTTTTAGTTACCTTGGGCAGGGACAAGGTGGCTTTATTTATAATGAGTTCTAGTTTAAAGGAGAAAAGGAACAGTGTCTAATAAACCGATAAAAGATATGATTGAAACGATTGAGCACTTTGCTCAAATACAACCAACATATCCTGTCTATAATGTTTTAGGTCAAGAGCATACTTATGGTGATCTGAAGGCTGATTCAGATAGTTTAGCTGCAGCTATCGATCGACTTGACTTGCCTGAGAAATCTCCAGTCGTCGTTTTTGGTGGTCAGGAATATGAGATGTTGGCTACCTTTGTAGCGCTAACTAAGTCAGGTCATGCCTACATCCCAATTGATAGCCATTCGGCCTTGGAACGAGTTTCTGCTATCGTAGAAGTTGCAGAGCCAAGTTTGATTATTGCTATCTCAGATTTTCCATTAGAGCAAACTAGCACACCGATGCTGAATTTGGAGCAAGTCCATGAAGCTTTTGCTCAAGCTTCCAGCTACGAGATGACCCATCCAGTCAAGGGGGATGACAACTACTACATCATCTTTACTTCTGGTACGACTGGTAAGCCTAAGGGGGTGCAGATTTCCCATGACAATCTCCTCAGTTTTACCAACTGGATGATTACAGATAAGGAATTTGCGACGCCAAGTCGTCCACAAATGCTGGCTCAGCCCCCTTATTCTTTTGACCTATCTGTCATGTACTGGGCGCCAACCTTGGCACTAGGTGGTACGCTTTTCGCTCTTCCTTCAGCCATTACTCAGGACTTCAAAAAACTCTTTGCGACGATTTTTTCATTGCCAATCGCTATCTGGACATCAACACCGTCCTTTGCAGATATGGCCATGTTGTCAGAAGACTTTAACAGCGAGAAAATGCCAGGGATCACGCATTTCTACTTTGATGGTGAAGAATTAACGGTTAAAACAGCTCAAAAACTACGTGAGCGGTTCCCAAATGCTCGTATTATCAATGCCTACGGTCCAACAGAAGCGACAGTAGCTTTGTCAGCAGTTGCTGTAACAGACGAGATGTTGAAGACTCTCAAACGCCTGCCAATCGGCTATACCAAGGCGGATTCTCCAACCTTTGTCATTGATGAAGAAGGTAAGAAACTGCCAAATGGTGAACAGGGAGAAATCATTGTTTCTGGACCAGCTGTTTCAAAAGGCTATATGAACAATCCTGAAAAAACGGCAGAAGCTTTCTTTGAGTTCGAAGGTCTTCCAGCCTACCACACAGGGGATGTAGGAACCATGACAGAGGAGGGCTTGCTTCTCTATGGCGGACGCATGGACTTCCAAATTAAGTTTAATGGCTATCGCATTGAGCTTGAAGATGTCTCTCAAAACCTCAACAAGTCTCGCTATATCGAGTCGGCTGTTGCTGTCCCACGTTATAACAAGGACCACAAGGTACAAAATCTATTGGCCTATGTCATCCTAAAGGACGGTGTTCGTGAACAGTTTGAACGTGATATCGATATTACCAAGGCTATCAAAGAAGACCTAGCAGATATCATGATGTCTTATATGATGCCGTCTAAGTTTCTTTATCGAGATAGTTTGCCGCTAACGCCTAATGGTAAAATTGATATCAAGGGCTTGATTAACGAGGTAAACAGTAGATGATGGAGCTTTATAAACAGCTACCTCATTTGGAACCTTATGGTGATCTTCAGTACTTTTTATACGTAATTGTTGCGACTTTACCTATCTTCATTGGTCTCTTTTTCAAGAAACGTTTTGCCTTGTACGAGGTGCTTGTTAGTCTCTTCTTTATCGTCACCATGTTGGTCGGTGGAAAGACGAATCAAATAAGTGCTCTTATCCTTTATGTTATCTGGCAAGTGTTGCTTATATCTTTCTACAAAAGGTACAGGAAACAACGGGATAGCAAATGGATATTTTACCTGGTTAGCTTTCTATCCCTATTGCCAATAGTTTTTGTGAAGGTATCTCCTGCTATTCATGGACCTCAATCTTTGTTTGGCTTTTTAGGGATTTCTTACTTAACTTTTCGTGCAGTTGGGGTTATCGTTGAGTTGAGAGATGGTGTTATCAAGGATTTAACGATTCGGCAATTCTTACGTTTTCTTCTCTTTATGCCGACTTTCTCGAGTGGTCCCATTGATCGTTTTAAACGCTTCAATGAAAATTATGAGACCATTCCTGAACGGGATGAGTTGATGGACATGCTAGAAGAGGCTGTCAAGTATATCATGCTTGGCTTCCTTTACAAGTTTATCTTGGCCCATGTTTTAGGAGAGATATTACTGCCTCCGCTGAAAAATTTGGCCTTACAGACAGGTGGTTTCTTTAATCATTATGCTCTGGCGGTGATGTATACTTTTGGTCTAGACTTGTTCTTTGACTTTGCGGGCTACTCTATGTTTGCCTTAGCCATTTCAAACTTGATGGGGATTCATAGTCCCATCAACTTTAACAAGCCCTTTTTGTCAAGGGATTTAAAAGAGTTTTGGAATCGCTGGCACATGAGTCTGTCTTTCTGGTTTCGTGACTTTGTCTTTATGCGGATGGTGATGGTCATGACCAGAAAGAAGATTTTTAAAAATCGCAATGTGACCTCAAGTGTGGCCTATGTTGTCAATATGCTGATTATGGGGTTTTGGCATGGTGTGACTTGGTATTACATCGCCTATGGACTTTTTCATGGGATTGGGCTAGTCATCAATGACGCTTGGGTTCGTAAGAAAAAAGCGCTCAATAAAGAACGGAAAAAAGCTGGAAAGGGTTCCTTACCTGAGAATCGCTGGATTCAGTTGCTTGGCATGGTTGTCACCTTCCATGTCGTGATGGTTTCATTCTTAATCTTTTCTGGATTTTTGAATGATTTGTGGTTTAAAAAATAAAAGGATATAAAAAATGGATATCAAATCAGAAGTTATTGAAATTATTGATGAGTTGTTTATGGAAGATGTTTCTGACATGATGGATGAAGATCTTTTTGATGCCGGTGTCTTGGATAGCATGGGAACGGTTGAATTGATTGTTGAGATTGAAAATCGTTTTGACATTCGTGTTCCAGTGACGGAGTTCGGTCGTGATGACTGGAATACGGCTAATAAAATCGTAGAAGGTATTACGGAGTTGAAGAATGCTTAAACGCTTGTGGCTGATCTTCGGGCCTATCTTCATTGCTGGCCTTTTGATTCTTTTACTCATCTTTTTTTATCCAAGTACAACAAGTCATAATCTGACGGAGGAGAAGTACTCAGCGGCTTCTGTTAGTATAGAGAGTTTTAAAGAGAGAAGCCAAAAAGTAAGGGCTCTTACGGATCCAAATATGCGTTTTATTCCTTTTCTAGGGTCCAGTGAATGGATTCGATTTGATAGTGTCCATCCAGCTGTTTTAGCGGAAAAATACCATCGTCCCTATCGTCCTTACTTTCTAGGTCAAGCAGGAGCAGCCTCTCTCAATCAATATTTTGGTCTACAGCAAATTTTGCCAGAAATAGAGAATAAGCAGGCTGTATTTGTGATTTCGCCTCAGTGGTTTACGGAGACAGATTATGAACCCGCAGCGTTTCAGAGATTTTTTAACAGTGACCAATTGACAGCTTTTTTGGAAAATCAATCTGGTGATATTGCTGCAAAGCATGCGGCTATTCGATTGTTAAAGCAGAATCCTAATGTTGCATTAAAAGGCATTGTTCAAAAACTGTCAAAGGGTGAAGAATTATCAGAGGTTGATCAGGTTGCTATTGATATTTTTGCGCGATTCAATGAAAAGCAATCCGCTCTCTTTGGACAATTCTCCATTCGAGGAAAACTCAAGTACAAGGAACACGTGGAGAACTATTTAAAGGATCTTCCGGATCAATTTTCTTATGATGAGTTAGAAAAAATTGTTCGTAAGGACGCAGAAGCAAATACGACCAATAACGATATGGGAATGGAAAATCATTTCTATACGAGAGAGGTTAAAAAGGATTTAAAAAAATGGGAAGGGTATCAAAAAAATTACAACTTCCTCAAGTCCTCTGAGTACAATGATTTGCAGCTGGTCCTCAATCAATTTGCTAAGTCGAATGTCAATGTACTCTTTGTCATCCAGCCCGTTAACAAGAAGTGGATGGAGTACACAGGGCTCAGCGAAGAGATGTATCAACATGCAGTGGAGAAAATTCGTTACCAATTAGAAAGTCAGGGCTTTACCAATATTGCTGATTTTTCAAAAAATGGAGGAGATCCATATTTTGTTAAAGATACCATTCATCTAGGATGGTTGGGTTGGCTAGCTTTTGATAAAGTTGCCAATCCTTTCTTAACGGATCCAAAGCCAGCTCCAGACTACAAGATGAATAACCGCTTCTTTAGCAAGGACTGGGCAAGCTATGATGGGAATATGAATGATTTCCAATAAAATCAGCTAAAAGTTTGGGATTGGAACCCAAGCTTTTTTTGTTTAAATAGCGAATGTTTTAGATGAAAATAAGTCAAAAGTTTCAAATTTTCTAGAAATATCGTATAATATAAAGGAAAAAAGAAAAGAAAAGGATTTCAAAATGAATAAACGTTCTTTGTTACCTGTCTTATCGACAGCTCTATTAGCCCCAGCCTTTTTAGCTGGACAAGTATACGCTGAAGAAGCAACAACTCCTGCAGAAAGTTCAGCTGTTGTAGCAACTCCCGCCACGTCGGAGGCTCCTGCTCCTGTGTCGAACCCTGTAGCGTCAGCAACTCCAACAAACGAGGTAGAGACTCCAGCAACCGTTGCATCTGCAGAAGCTCCGTCAGCTCCTGCTGAATCTACTAAAAGCGAAGAAAAGGACACCGTTATCTTACACACCAATGATGTCCATGGTCGTATCGTAGAGGAAAAAGGAGTAATTGGAGATGCCAAGTTAGCGACTGTCATTGAGCAGGAACGTGCGAAATCAAATCAAAATACTCTGGTTGTTGATGCGGGAGACGCCTTCCAAGGTTTGCCGATTTCCAACTCTACGAAGGGTGAAGCGCGTGCTGAAATTCTCAATCAGATGCAGTATGATGCCATGGCAGTAGGAAACCATGAGTTTGACTTTGGCCTTGATGAAGTTAAAAAATACAAGGAAATCTTGAAATTCCCATTACTTAGCTCAAATACCTATGTCAATGGTGCTCGTCTCTTTGAAGCTTCTACAATCGTTGATAAAGATAAGACTGTGGAAGGTGATGAGTTTGTTGTAATCGGCGTGACAACACCTGAAACAGCAACCAAAACTCACCCTAAAAACATTAAAGGGGTAACTTTTACAGATCCAATCTCTGAAGTCAATAAGGTCATCGAAGAAGTTCAAGCCAAGGCTCGTGCAGAAGGCAAGGACTACAAACACTATGTTGTGCTCGCTCACTTGGGTGTAGATACCACAACTCCAGTCGAGTGGCGTGGTTCAACCTTGGCAGAAGCTCTATCTAAAAATCCTCGTCTCAAAGGCAAACGTGTGACAGTTATTGATGGGCATTCTCATACAGTAGCTTCCACAACTTATGGCAACAATGTTACCTATAACCAAACAGGAAGTTACCTTCATAATGTTGGGAAAGTTATCTACAAATCACGTCAGCTTTTGGGGAATCCTACGTTGATTGCAGCTGCTGATGCCAAGAAATTGACTGCCAATCCAAAAGTTGAAAAACTAGTCAAAGACATTAAACAAAAATACGATGCTGAAAATGCAGTTGAGATTGTCTCAAACAGCCCTGTAGAACTAAACGGTGATCGTGAAAATGTTCGAGTTCGTGAAACCAACCTCGGAAACGTCGTAGCAGACTCCCTCTATCAGTATGGTCAAACAGGATTTAGCCATCCGACAGACATCGCTGTGACAAATGGTGGTGGCTTGCGTGAAACCATTGCAAAAGGCAAACCAATCACTAAAGGAAATGTCATTGCTGTTCTTCCATTTGGAAATACCATTTCACAAATCCAAGTGACGGGGCAACAAGTCTTAGATATGTTTGAAAAATCACTCGGATCTATCTTGCAGGTCGATAAGGATGGCAAGAAGGTTTTGGATGAGAACGGACAACCATTGCTAGAACCAAGTGGTGGCTTCTTGCAAGTTTCAGGTGTGAAGGTCTACTATGATACCAACCTACCATCAGGTAAACGTGTCTTGGCCATCCAGGCCAAAAACCGTACAACTGGTCGTTATGATCTCCTAGACCTCGCAAAAACCTACTATCTTGCAACCAATGATTTCCTAGCTGCAGGTGGCGATGGCTACACGATGTTAGGTGGTGCGCGAGAAGAGGGTCCTTCTATGGATGCGGCCTTTGAAGAGTATCTGAAAACAGCTGATTTGACTCAGTATGAAAAGATCAATCCGAACTCACGGACGATTTCTGTGGATTCTAAAAACTTTAGTCTGCCAGTAGAAACACCTCAAACGAATACAGCTGCTAGCGATGCGACTACGAATGTACCACTTACTTATGAGGTGGCAGGTCAATTTAGCAAGAAGGCAGTTGTCTCAGAAAAAGCTCTCCCAAATACAGGAAGTGAACAATCCATCTTCTTACTCTTGATGGGAATGGTAGCTGGTTTGGCAGGTATCTTATCGAGTCGAAAACCAAAGCAAAAATAGGTTAAATTTCACATCTAGAAGAGTCTAGGGAAACGTTTTTACGCCTTTTTCCCTTGACTCTTTTTTGGTTTATGATATAATTAACCAGTAAAGAATCGGTGGCTATCTAAGTTTTTTATGGAAAAGATAGCTAGGGAAGGAGTAACACATGAGACAGCTTGCACAGGAAATCGATAACTTTTTAAACGAGGTGATCTTGAGATCTGAGAACCAGCATGAAATTCTGATCGGGCATTGCACAAGTGACGTTGCCTTGACCAATACTCAGGAACACATCCTCATGCTCTTGTCAGAAGAATCCCTAACCAACTCGGAGTTGGCCCGTCGCCTTAATGTCAGTCAGGCGGCAGTGACCAAGGCTATCAAATCTTTGGTCAAAGAGGGCATGTTAGAGACATCCAGAGATCCAAAAGATGCGCGTGTGATTTTTTACCAACTGACAGAGCTAGCTCGACCAGTGGCAGAGGAACACCACCATCATCATGAACACACGCTCTTAGCCTATGAACAAGTGGCAAGTCAGTTTACTCCAGATGAACAAGAAGTTATCCAGCGGTTTTTAACTGCTTTAGTAGGAGAAATCAAATAATGCGGTATATTACAGTAGAGGACTTGTCTTTCTATTATGACAAAGAGCCTGTCCTCGAGCACATCAACTATAGTGTTGATAGTGGGGAGTTTGTCACCCTGACTGGTGAAAATGGAGCTGCCAAGACAACGCTTATCAAGGCGAGCCTAGGCATCTTGCAGCCAAGATTTGGCAAGGTAACTATCTCAAAGACAAATACTCATGGAAAAAAGCTAAGGATAGCTTATCTTCCCCAGCAGATTGCTAGTTTTAATGCTGGTTTTCCAAGTACAGTTTATGAATTTGTCAAGTCGGGTCGCTATCCGCGAAAGGGCTGGTTCCGTCGTTTGAATGCCCACGATGAGGAGCATATCAAGGCCAGTCTAGACTCAGTTGGTATGTGGGAACATCGTGATAAACGAATTGGCTCCCTATCGGGAGGGCAAAAGCAACGAGCAGTGATTGCACGGATGTTTGCTTCTGACCCAGACATCTTTGTCTTGGATGAGCCGACGACAGGGATGGATGTGGGGAGCAAAAATGAATTTTACGAACTCATGCACCACAGCGCTCATCATCATGGCAAGGCCGTTTTGATGATTACCCATGATCCTGAGGAGGTCAAGGACTATGCGGATCGCAATATTCATCTAGTTCGTAACCAAGATTCGCCATGGCGTTGTTTCAACGTTCACGAAAGCGACCAGGAGGTGGAACATGCTTAGTTTGTTATCCTATGACTTTATGCAGCGTGCCTTCTTGGCGGTCATTGCCATGAGTCTCTTTTCTCCAGTTCTTGGTACCTTCCTTATCTTACGTCGTCAGAGTCTCATGAGCGATACCCTCAGTCACGTTTCTCTATCAGGAGTAGCCTTTGGTCTGGTTTTGGGAATTTCTCCAACTATTTCAACCATTGCCATTGTCTTGATCGCTGCGGTCTTTCTGGAGTATCTCCGTACGGTTTACAAGAACTTTATGGAAATCGGGACTGCCATCCTCATGTCAACAGGACTTGCAGTGTCTCTGATTGTCATGAGTAAGGGTAAAAGTTCGAGTTCTATGAGTTTGGACCAATATCTCTTTGGTTCGATTGTGACCATTAGCCGGGAGCAGGTGATTTTCCTCTTTGCCATTGCGGCGGTCGTTTTATTCTTGACTTTCTTATTCTTGCGACCAATGTACATCCTGACCTTTGATGAGGATACGGCCTTTGTGGATGGCTTGCCCGTTCGTACCATGTCCATTCTTTTTAACATGGTGACAGGGGTAGCCATTGCCCTTATGATTCCTGCGGCAGGAGCTCTTCTGGTATCGACCATCATGGTTTTGCCAGCTAGTATTGCCCTGCGTCTGGGGAAAAACTTTAAATCCGTTATGTTACTAGCCAGCGTTATTGGCTTTTTGGGAATGGTGGCAGGACTTTATATTTCCTACTATGCGGAAACCCCTGCCAGCGCTAGTATTACCATTATCTTTGTAGCTGTCTTTTTATTAGTCAGTCTACTGAAACGTTTTATCAAATAGGAGAATGAAATGAAAAAACTGAGCTTACTACTAGCTAGTCTATGTGCCCTGTTTTTAGTGGCTTGTTCCAATCAAAAACAGGCAAATGGGAAGCTAAATATCGTGACAACCTTTTACCCTATCTACGAATTTACCAAGCAAGTCGCAGGAGATACTGCTAATGTAGAACTTCTAATCGGTGCTGGTACAGAACCTCACGAATACGAACCGTCTGCCAAGGCAGTTGCCAAAATCCAAGACGCAGACACCTTCGTTTATGAAAATGAAAACATGGAAACATGGGTTCCAAAATTGCTAGATACTTTGGATAAGAAAAAGGTGAAAACCATCAAGGCGACAGGCGATATGTTGCTCTTGCCAGGTGGCGATGAAGAAGAGGGAGACCATGACCATGGAGAAGAAGGCCATCACCATGAGTTCGATCCCCATGTTTGGTTATCACCAGTCCGTGCCATTAAACTAGTAGAGCATATCCGTGACAGCTTGTCAGCAGATTATCCTGATAAAAAAGAAACCTTTGAGAAGAATGCTGCTGCCTATATCGAAAAATTGCAAGCCTTAGATAAGGCCTACACAGATGGTTTGTCTCAAGCCAAACAAAAGAGCTTTGTGACCCAGCACGCTGCCTTTAACTACCTTGCCTTGGATTATGGTCTCAAGCAAGTATCCATCTCAGGTCTCTCACCAGATGCTGAGCCATCAGCAGCACGTTTGGCAGAATTGACAGAGTACGTCAAGAAAAATAAAATCGCCTATATTTACTTTGAAGAAAATGCCTCACAAGCCCTAGCCAATACACTTTCAAAAGAGGCAGGTGTCAAAACAGATGTCCTCAATCCTTTAGAAAGTCTGACAGAAGAGGACACCAAGGCGGGAGAAAATTACATCTCTATCATGGAGAAAAACCTCAAGGCTTTGAAACAAACAACAGACCAAGAAGGATCGGAAATCGAGCCAGAGAAGGAAGAAAACACCAAGACAGTTCACAATGGTTACTTTGAGGATGCAGCTGTCAAGGACCGTACCTTGAGTGACTATGCTGGTAACTGGCAGTCAGTTTATCCTTTCCTTGAAGATGGAACTTTTGATCAAGTCTTTGACTACAAGGCTAAGTTAACTGGCAAGATGACAAAGGATGAGTACAAGGCCTACTATAGAAAAGGCTATCAGACAGATGTGACCAAGATTAACATTACTGATAACACTATGGAATTTGTTCAAGGTGGACAAAGTAAGAAATTCACCTACAAGTATGTTGGTAAGAAAATCTTGACTTACAAGAAAGGCAATCGTGGCGTGCGCTTCCTCTTTGAAGCGACAGATGCGGATGCTGGACAGTTCAAGTACGTTCAGTTTAGTGACCACAATATCGCCCCAGTCAAGGCAGAACATTTCCATATCTTCTTTGGAGGTACTAGCCAAGAAGCCCTCTTTGAAGAGATGGATAACTGGCCAACCTACTATCCAGATAACTTATCTGGACAAGAAATCGCCCAAGAAATGTTGGCACATTGATGCAAGAGAGAATCCCGCAAATCTGCGGGATTTTTTGCTGGAAGTGATTAGGTTGTTAGGTATTATAGTACCACAGTTGTGCTGTTCACAATGTGATAAAGAGGTCATTTTCTACTGGCTGATTCTCACTAGCTGGCGAATGCAAAAGCTACGATTGTACAAATTATAGAATCTTTTCAGGGGATTTAGGAAGGGAGCTTAGCCATATTGACGCTGCTATCGCTTTTTGTTATAGTCAAGGAGAGAGTGGCCTGAAACAATAGTTTATTCACAAGTTGTGGATAAGTCTGGGGAGAACAGGACATTTAGCTAATATCCTAGAGGGATCTTGAGAATTGCTCCGGAAACTAGTAACGGGCTTATCTTTCTAGTAGAAATCTTAGTCTAGTAGGGATTTGAGCAGGTCTGCCTGAGAGTGACAGGGTTAAAGTCTAAGAGCTGGAGTCTGAAAAAGCTAATTTTTAGGTATGTTTTCTTATCCACAGGTTGTGGATAACTTTTTGAATAAGCAAATTGATAAGAGAAAGAGATATGAGATGATGACGAACATAAAACCAAACGGACCATTACCAAGTCAGGTCCAGCTAACTTATCTGGGCGATGAGCTAGCAGCCTTTATCCACTTCGGTCCTAATACCTTTTATGACCAGGAATGGGGAACAGGTCAGGAGGAGCCTGAGCGCTTTAACCCGACCAAGTTGGATGCGCGTGAATGGGTTCGGGTGCTCAAAGAAACAGGTTTTAAAAAACTGATTTTGGTGGTGAAGCACCACGATGGATTTGTCCTCTATCCGACAGCCCATACAGATTATTCGGTCAAGGCTAGCCCTTGGAGGGATGGAAAGGGGGACTTGCTTCTCGAAGTTTCTCAAGCTGCAACTGAGTTTGACATGGATTTGGGAGTGTATTTGTCTCCGTGGGATGCCCATAGTCCCCTCTATCATGTGGACCGAGAAGCGGACTACAATGCCTATTATCTGGCTCAATTGAAGGAAATCTTATCAAATCCTGCCTATGGGAATGCTGGTAAGTTCGCTGAGGTTTGGATGGATGGTGCTAGAGGGGAAGGGGCCCAGCAGGTCAACTATGAGTTTGAGACTTGGTTTGAAACCATTCGTGACTTGCAGGGCGATTGTTTGATTTTCTCAACAGAGGGAACTAGTATTCGCTGGATTGGCAATGAACGAGGCTATGCAGGGGATTCCTTGTGGCAAAAAGTCAAGCCAGACCAGTTGGGGACAGAGGCGGAATTAGATTATCTACAGCACGGAGACCCCTCTGGGACGCTATTTTCAATCGGTGAGGCAGATGTTTCTCTTCGCCCGGGCTGGTTTTACCATGAGGATCAGGATCCTAAGTCTCTGGAGGAGTTGGTCGAAATCTACTTTCACTCGGTAGGGCGGGGAACTCCACTCTTGCTTAATATCCCACCGAACCAAGATGGCCTCTTTGACGAAAAGGATATCCGGCGACTGTATGAATTTGCTGCCTACCGTGACACACTCTATAGGGAAGATTTAGCTCTGGGAGCCAAGGTATCTGGCCCTGCTCTATCACCAGACTTTGCTTGTCATCATCTGACAGATGGACTGGAGGCTAGTTCTTGGGCAAGTGATGCAGAGTTGCCAATCCAATTAGAGCTCGATTTAGGGGCACTTAAAACTTTTGATGTGATTGAGTTAAGAGAAGATTTGAAGTTGGGGCAACGCATCGCTGCTTACCATGTTCAGGTAGAGTTGGATGGTGTCTGGCAGGAGTTTGGCTCTGGTTATACTGTTGGCTACAAACGTCTCTTACGAGGATCAGTCGTTGAGGCGCAGAAGATACGCGTGACCATTACAGAGGCACAGGCTTTGCCTTTGTTGACCAAAATTTCACTCTATAAAACACCTACCTTGTTGAAAAAAGAAGCTGTTCAGCAACTAGAGTTTTCAGAAAAAAGTCTAGCTGTGACCAAGGGAGAAAATGTCCACTTTACAGTTAAGCGCAGAGAATGTAGTGGTCCTTTAGAAGCTAAGATTTCGATTCAACCAGGGACGGGTGTACATGGTGTCGCTTATCAGGATGAGATTCAAGTCCTTGCGTTTCAAGTTGGCGAGACTGAAAAAAGATTGACGCTTCCAACCTTGTATTATACAGGAGATAAAACCTTGGATTTCTATCTGAACCTAACGGTGGGTGGTCAGCTTGTAGATCAACTTCAAGTCCAAGTTTCATAAAAAAAACCTTTGCGCGATGCAAAGGTTTTTTGGGTTATTAGTGATTTGGTAGCCAGCTGAGGGTGAAGGTCAGTTGCTCAGCTTTCAAGAGGTCTTGGTGTTGAATGCTAGATACTATAGTCTTGTCCAATCGGCATTCTTTGACAAAGTTGAAATGGCTGTGGTTTTGCTCGGCATGGATATCCAGCCATTTATTTTCCTTAGCTAGGTAGATACGGAGATGGTCAAAGAGAGGGATTCCGAGATCATAACTTGGTTTGCCCGGACAGGTCGGGTAGAATCCAAGAGCTGACCAGATGTACCAAGCAGAGAGACTGCCATTGTCCTCATCGCCAGGATAGGCTTTCCAGCTGGGGTGAAAGGCTTTCTGACGGAGCGTCTTGATGAGAAGGGCAGTGTAGTCTGGGTAGTTGCTGTAGCGGAAGAGATAAGGGATGTGGAAGCTAGGCTGGTTAGAGATGGCGAGTTGTCCAAAGGGAGCTGTTGCCATCTCGCTCATCTCGTGAATCTCGTAACCATAGCCGGTGGTTTCAAAGAGAGGAGCGTCCTGACAGGCTTTCAATAGATAATTGCTGAAGGCTTCTTTTCCACCCATAAGTTGGATTAAGCCTGGGATGTCATGGAGGACGCCTAAAGTCGCTTGAATGGCAGAGCATTCGGCGTAGTCGCGTCCCCAACCATAAGGAGAGAAGTCAGGGCGGAAGTTGCCTTGGCTATCTCGCGCTCGCATGTAACCTGTCTCAGCATCAAATAGATGACGGTAATTTTGAGACGCAGTTCTATAAGTTTCCGCGATGTCATTCTGACCTAGTTTTTCGGCACAGCTGGCGATACAAAAATCACTATAGGCATAGTCTAGGGTATGGCTGACGCTTTCGTGGTGGTCGGTAGAGAGGTAGCCCAGTTCTTGGTATTGGGCTAGTCCGTGGCGGCCATTGATGCCGAGAGGGTCGGACTTAGTGGCTGTTTCAAGCATGGCTTGAAGGAGTTCTTTTTCTAGGTCGGGGGCCATGTCCTTGCAGGCGCTGTCTGCGATAATGCCATCTAAAAGGGTACCAGGCATCATACCCCGTTCGTCCGGAGCTAGCCATTTTGGAAGGAATCCAGTATCGCGGTAGCTATTGAGGAAACCTTCTAAAAAGCGGTGATAGTGCTCCGGTATGATAAGGGCAAAGAGGGGGAAGGTGGTGCGGAAGGTATCCCAGAAGCCATTGTTGCTAAAGAGGACGCCGGGCTTGATAGTACCAGTAGCCAGATCCATGTGGATGGCTTGCCCTGATTCATCAACCTCATAAAAAGTCTGCGGGAAGAGGAAGAGTCTGTAGAGGCAGTGATCAAAGAAGGTCCGGTCAGTCTCTCCTGTCTCTAGTATGTCAAAACGATGGAGGAGGTCTTCCCAGTCTGCTTTCGCACTTTCTTTACAGCTATCAAAGTCCGTTTGAGGTAGATTAAGCAGAGCTTGAGAAGGCGAGATGAAAGAAGTTGCTAGCTGGATGTCAGCATGACTATCTGTCAGGTCAATTCGCCAGTCTCCACCTTCTTGGCTGACAGCAAGAATATCCGTATTCATTTGCAGGGCAGTGAATAGTTTTAGCGTATTTTTGTTTGTCTCTGTTTTTCCTTCTTGTCGTAGGGAAAGAGTCCGCTTATCTACTTGCTTGACTGTCAAGTCATCTGCTGCGTGAAGATAGAGGGAGAGGGCTTTGCCTTGCTTTTGCTCCAAACGAATAGAAGCGCCATAGCAAGTCGGTGTAAGCTGGGTTTCAATCTGAAAGCGCAGGGAGAAAATCTTCAGATAATGAGGTTGGAAGGAAGCTTTATCCCTATCATAGGAGGATTGACGGTGAAAGAGGCTATCTCCCCCAAGCTGGCCGGTGATAGGTGTCAGAAGCAGCCAAGAGTAGTCGCCAATCCAAGGACTGGGCTGGTGGGTTAATCGAATCCCTTGAAAGATGGGCAGATGTGGTTCGAAAAACCAAGCTCCCTCCTGATCGCTGGTCTGAGGCACAAAATAATTCATCCCAAAAGGAACGCCCGTGTAAGGCAGGGTATTTCCCCGAGAAAAGGCATGCTTGCTAGCAGTCCCAAAGCGGGTATCGATGGTTTCAAGTAGTGGTTTCATGGTATTTCCTTTAGCTGTTTTCTACATTATATCAGAAAAAATGGTCTTTAGAAAAGGAGTTTCAAATATAACAATTTTGTAGAAAAATGACTATCATTTGTGTATATATTTTCTGGGCTAAAAGCTATATACTGAAAATGAATCTTGTTTGAAAGAGGAAAAAATACTATGGTTTATTCGAAAGAAATTGTTAGAGAATGGCTAGACCAAGTAGCGGAGCGGGCTAAGGACCATCCCGAGTGGGTGGATGTCTTTGAGCGTTGCTATACAGACACCTTGGACAATACGGTCGAGATTCTAGAAGATGGCTCAACTTTTGTCTTGACAGGGGATATTCCTGCTATGTGGCTTCGGGATTCGACAGCCCAACTCAGACCCTACCTGCACGTGGCTAAAAGAGATCCTCTCTTGCGTCAGACCATTGCAGGTTTGGTCAAGCGTCAGATGACTTTGGTGCTCAAGGATCCTTATGCCAATTCCTTCAATATTGAGGAAAACTGGAAGGGGCACCATGAGACTGATCACACAGAGCTTAATGGCTGGATTTGGGAACGCAAGTACGAGGTGGATTCGCTTTGCTATCCTTTGCAGCTGGCTTATCTCCTTTGGAAAGAGACTGGCGAGACCAGTCAGTTTGATGAGACTTTTGTCACAGCGACCAAGGAAATTCTTCATCTCTGGACAGTGGAACAAGACCACAAGAACTCTCCTTATCGTTTTGTTAGGGATACGGACCGCAAGGAAGACACCTTAGTAAATGATGGCTTTGGACCTGATTTTGTAGTGACAGGTATGACCTGGTCAGCTTTTCGTCCGAGTGATGACTGCTGTCAGTATAGCTATTTGATTCCGTCCAATATGTTTGCCGTAGTCGTATTGGGGTATGTGCAAGAAATCTTTGCAGAACTAGACCTAGCTGATAGCCAAAACATCGTGGCAGACGCTAAGCGTCTCCAAGCAGAGATTCAAGAAGGCATCGAAAACTATGCCTATACAACCAACAGCAAGGGAGAAAGGATTTACGCCTTTGAAGTGGATGGTCTAGGAAATGCTAGCATCATGGATGATCCAAACGTACCAAGTCTACTGGCTGCTCCATATCTTGGTTACTGTGCGATTGACGATGAGGTTTACCAAGCCACACGCCGTACCATTCTGAGCCCTGAAAATCCATATTTTTACCAAGGAGAATACGCTAGCGGTCTCGGAAGTTCTCATACCTTCTATCGCTATATCTGGCCGATTGCCCTTTCTATCCAAGGTTTGACAACAAGAGATAAGGCAGAGAAGAAATTCTTGCTGGATCAGCTCGTTGCCTGCGATGGTGGCACAGGTGTCATGCATGAAAGCTTCCACGTAGATGATCCAACGCTCTACTCTCGTGAATGGTTCTCTTGGGCCAACATGATGTTTTGTGAGTTAGTCTTGGATTATCTAGATATTCGCTAGTCAGTTCTTTAGTTAGATAGAAATAAAAATTTAAGTTAGAATGAGGTTTTACTCATGGAAAATGTTGTTGTACATATTATCTCACATAGTCACTGGGACCGTGAGTGGTATCTACCTTTTGAAAGCCACCGGATGCAGTTGGTGGAATTGTTTGACAATCTTTTTGATCTCTTTGAAAATGACCCTGAGTTCAAGAGTTTCCACTTGGATGGACAAACCATTGTCCTTGATGACTACTTGGAAATTCGCCCTGAAAATCGCGACAAAGTCCAACGTTACATCGACCAAGGCAAACTCAAAATTGGTCCTTTTTACATCTTGCAGGATGACTACTTGATTTCAAGTGAAGCCAATGTCCGCAATACCTTGATTGGTCAAGCAGAATGTGCAAAATGGGGCAAATCAACCCAGATTGGTTATTTCCCAGATACCTTTGGAAATATGGGACAAGCTCCTCAAATCCTTCAAAAATCAGGCATTCACGTGGCAGCTTTTGGGCGTGGTGTGAAGCCGATTGGATTTGACAACCAAGTTCTCGAAGATGAGCAGTTTACTTCCCAGTTTTCAGAAATGTACTGGCAGGGTGCAGACGGAAGTCGTGTCCTCGGTATCCTCTTTGCCAACTGGTACAGTAATGGAAATGAAATTCCAGTTGATAAGGATGAAGCCCTGGCCTTCTGGAAACAAAAACTGTCAGACGTGCGTGACTACGCTTCGACCAACCAATGGTTGATGATGAACGGATGTGACCACCAGCCTGTACAGCGAAATCTGAGCGAAGCCATTCGTGTGGCCAATGAACTCTTTCCAGATGTGACCTTTGTGCATAGTTCCTTTGATGACTATGTCCATGCAGTAGAAAGTGCTCTACCTGAGCAACTATCTACCGTTACAGGTGAGTTGACCAGTCAGGAAACAGATGGCTGGTACACACTTGCCAACACTTCTTCTTCACGCATTTACCTCAAACAAGCCTTCCAAGAAAATAGCAACTTGCTAGAACAAGTAGTGGAGCCATTGACTGTCATCACTGGCGGGCACAACCATAAGGACCAGTTGACCTATGCTTGGAAAGTCCTTCTACAAAATGCGCCACATGACAGTATCTGTGGCTGTAGCGTGGACGAGGTTCACCGTGAGATGGAGACACGTTTTGCCAAGGTTAACCAAGTTGGAAATTTCGTTAAGACCAATCTTCTCAACGAGTGGAAGGGTAAAATTGCAACCCACGAAGCCCAAAGCGATCATCTCTTTACGGTCATCAACACAGGCTTGCATGACAAGGTTGATACGGTCAGCACCGTGATTGATGTGGCGACTTGTGATTTCAAGGAATTGCACCCAACAGAAGGCTATAAGAAGATGGCAGCTTTGACCTTGCCAAGCTACCGTGTCGAAGACTTAGAAGGGCATGCTGTAGAAGCGAAAATCGAAGATCTGGGAGCTAATTTTGAGTATGATTTACCAAAAGACAAGTTCCGTCAGGCTCGTATCGCTCGACAAGTGCGCGTGACAGTGCCTGTTCATCTGGCACCACTTTCTTGGACAACCTTCCAATTGCTTGAAGGAGAACAAGAACACCGTGACGGTATTTACCAAAATGGAGTGATTGATACGCCATTTGTAACGGTCAGTGTAGATGAAAATATCACAGTCTACGACAAGACAACTCATGAAGCTTATGAAGATGTTCTTCGCTTTGAAGACCGTGGTGACATTGGAAATGAGTACATCTATTTCCAACCAAAAGGAACAGAACCTATCTACGCAGAACTCAAAGGCTGTGAAGTCTTGGAAAATACAGCTCGTTTTGCCAAGATTTTGCTCAAGCATGAATTGACAATTCCAGTAAGTGCAGATGAAAAACTGGATGCGGAACAAAGAGGTATCATCGAGTTTATGACGCGTGAAGCTGGGCGCTCAGAAGAATTGACAACCCTTCCTCTGGAAACAGAGATGACCGTCTTTGTCGACAATCCACAAATCCGCTTCAAGACTCGCTTTACCAATACTGCCAAGGACCACCGTATCCGTCTCTTGGTTAAGACTCATAACACGCGTCCAAGCAATGACTCTGAAAGCATCTATGAGGTAGTAACACGACCAAACAAACCAGCTGCTTCTTGGGAAAATCCTGAAAATCCACAACACCAGCAAGCCTTCGTCAGCCTTTATGACGATGAAAAAGGGGTGACAGTGGCTAATAAAGGACTGCACGAGTATGAAATCCTTGGAGACGATACCATTGCTGTGACCATTCTTCGTGCCTCAGGTGAGTTAGGTGACTGGGGTTACTTCCCGACACCAGAGGCTCAGTGCTTGCGTGAGTTTGAAGTCGAGTTTGCTCTCGAATGCCACCAAGCAGGGGAACGCTTCTCAGCCTTCCGTCGTGCTAAAGCCTTCCAAACACCATTCACTAGTCTTCAAGTTGCTAAACAAGAAGGAAGTGTTGCTGCGACTGGCAGCCTCTTGTGCCATGCGGCGCTCAGCTTGCCACAAGTCTGCCCGACAGCCTTTAAGGTAGCTGAAAATGAAGAAGGATATGTACTTCGTTACTACAATATGAGTCAAGAAAATGTGCGTATATCAGAACACCAACAAACCATTTTGGACTTGCTTGAGCGGCCATATCCCGTTCATTCAGGACTCTTAGCACCACAAGAAATTCGCACAGAATTGATCAAAAAAGAAGACATTTAATAGTTTTAAAGTGTTTGATAACTAATACTATGAGATAGAAAGGAGGGGCGAAAGAGTAAGGACTAACTACTGATTCGCCCCTTTTTATGGGAAGAACAATGACCATTGCAACCATTGATATCGGAGGGACTGGGATTAAGTTTGCCAGTCTGACTCCTGATGGAAAGATACTAGATAAGACAAGTACTCCGACGCCAGAAAGTTTGGAGGATTTACTAGATTGGCTAGACCAACGCTTGGCAGAACAAGATTATAAGGGCATTGCCATGAGCGTTCCAGGCGCGGTCAATCAAGAAACAGGTGTGATTGAGGGAATCAGTGCCGTACCTTACATTCATGGCTTTTCTTGGTATGAGACGCTTGCTCATCATCAGCTACCTGTCCATCTAGAAAATGATGCCAACTGTGTTGGACTTAGTGAACTGCTGGCTCACCCAGAGATTGAAAATGCAGCCTGTGTCGTGATTGGGACAGGAATTGGCGGAGCTATGATAATCAATGGCAAACTTCACCGTGGTCGCCACGGCTTAGGTGGTGAGTTTGGCTATATGACAACCATTGAACCAGCTGAAAAACTCAACAACTGGTCGCTACTAGCCTCTACAGGAAACATGGTTCGCTACGTGATTGAAAAATCTGGTCAGACTGACTGGGATGGTCGCAAGATTTACCAAGAAGCTGCAGCAGGCAATGCCCTTTGCCAAGAAGCCATTGAACGTATGAACCGTAATCTGGCGCAAGGACTGCTCAATATCCAGTACCTCATCGACCCAGATGTCATTAGTCTGGGAGGATCTATTAGCCAGAATCCAGATTTTATCCAAGGCGTCAAAAAAGCTGTCGATGCATTTGTCAAAACCTACGAAGAATACACGGTCGCACCAGTTATCCAAGCTTGCACCTATCATGCAGATGCCAATCTCTATGGTGCCCTTGTCAACTGGCTACAGGAGGAAAATCAATGGTAATTTTTACAGGACTTAGTCCCAAACAAGAGCAAGCATTAGAGTTGCTTAAAAAGCATATTTCGCTAGCAGATGTAGAGGTAGTAGTCGCTCAGTCTGACCAAGCCTCTATCTCTATCAAGGGTGAAGGTGGACATTATCAACTAACTTATCGCAAACCTCACCAACTTTACCGCGCCTTGTCCTTATTGGCAACAGCTCTAGTAGAAGGTGATAAAGTAGCGATTGAGGAGCAGGCAGCTTATGAAGATTTGGCCTACATGGCAGACTGTTCTCGAAATGCGGTGCTGAATGTGGCTTCTGCCAAGCAGATGATTGAGGTCTTGGCTCTCATGGGTTACTCAACCTTTGAACTTTACATGGAAGACACCTATCAGATTGAGGGGCAACCTTACTTTGGTTACTTCCGTGGCGCCTATTCAGCAGAGGAGTTGCAGGAAATCGAAGCCTATGTCCAGCAGTTTGATATGACCTTTGTGCCTTGCATCCAGACCTTGGCCCACTTGTCAGCCTTCGTCAAATGGGGTGTTAAGGAAGTGCAAGAACTCCGTGATGTGGAGGACATTCTCCTTATTGGCGAAGAAAAGGTTTATGACCTGATTGATGGCATGTTTGCCACTCTATCTAAACTGCAGACTCGCAAGGTCAATATCGGGATGGACGAAGCCCATTTGGTTGGTTTGGGGCGCTACCTCATTTTGAACGGCGTTGTAGACCGTAGTCTCCTCATGTGTCAACACTTGGAGCGCGTGCTGGATATTGCCGACAAGTATGGTTTCCACTGCCAGATGTGGAGCGATATGTTCTTCAAACTCATGTCAGCGGATGGTCAGTACGACCGTGATGTGGAGATTCCAGAGGAAACGCATGTCTACCTAGACCGTCTAAAAGACCGTGTGACCTTGGTTTACTGGGATTATTATCAAGACAGCGAAGAAAAGTACAATCGCAATTTCCGCAACCACCACAAGATTAGCCAAGACCTTGCCTTTGCAGGCGGAGCTTGGAAGTGGATCGGTTTCACACCCAACAACCATTTCAGCCGTCTCATTGCTGTAGAAGCCAACAAAGCCTGCCGCGCCAATGATATCAAAGAAGTCATCGTGACGGGTTGGGGGGATAACGGTGGGGAAACTGCACAGTTCTCTATCCTACCAAGTCTGCAAATCTGGGCAGAACTCAGCTACCGCAATGACCTAGATCGTTTGTCTGCTCACTTCAAGACCAATACGGGTCTATCAGTTGAGGACTTTATGCAGATTGACCTTGCCAATCTCTTGCCAGACTTGCCAGGCAATCTCAGTGGTATCAATCCCAACCGCTATGTCTTTTATCAGGATGTTCTCTGTCCGATTCTTGACAGACACATGACACCTGAACAGGACAAACCGCACTTCGCTCAGGCTGCTGTGACCCTTGCTGCTATCAAAGAAAAAGCTGGTGCCTACTCTTATCTCTTTGAAACTCAGGCTCAATTGAACCAGATTTTAAGCAGTAAAGTAGATGTTGGACGACGCATTCGTGAAACTTATAAAGTCGATGACAAAGTCAGCTTGCAGCAAATCGCCAGAGAAGAATTACCAAAACTCAGAAGCGAGATTGAACACTTCCATGCTCTCTTTAGCCACCAATGGTTGAAAGAAAACAAGGTCTTTGGCTTGGATACAGTCGATATCCGTATGGGCGGACTCTTGCAACGTATCAAACGAGCAGAAAGTCGCATCGAGGCTTATCTGGCAGGTCAGATTGATCGCATCGACGAGCTAGAAGTTGAAATCCTACCATTTACTGATTTCTACGCAGACAAGGATTTCGCAGCAACTACAGCCAATCAGTGGCACACTATTGCGACCGCATCGACGATTTATACGACTTAATACTCTTCGAAAATCTCTTCAAACCACGTCAGCTTCGCCTTGCCGTATAGATGTTACTGACTTCGTCAGTCTTATCTACAACCTCAAAACAGTGTTTTGAGCTGACTTCGTCAGTTTTATCTGCAACCTCAAAGCAGTGCTTTGAGCAGCCTGTGGCTAGCTTCCTAGTTTGCTCTTTGATTTTCATTGAGTATAAAAACAAGAACAGTGTCCCTTGTTCAGAGTGTTTCTCGTGAAACCTATTTCTTATAAAAAACTTCTCCACAAAAAATAATTTGTGGAGTTTTTTCTATAATTAGTAGTTTAACCTAGCCTTCAAATAGGAGTATACTAATAATGTAATCGTTATCAAACCTAAAAATTCGATGAAATCAGTTTTTAGGAATAAAAAGGGAGGAAATTATGAAAAAGTTTTCAAAGACCTTGAGAGATAACTGGATCTTTCTCTTGATGGTTTTACCAGGGGCACTCTGGTTGATTCTATTCTTTTACATTCCAGTATTTGGGAATGTGGTCGCCTTTAAAGACTACCATATGACCAGTAATGGTTTCATAGATAGTATTGTGAATAGTAAATGGGTCGGGTTAGATAATTTCAGATTCTTGTTTAGTTCAAAAGATGCCTTTATCATCACTCGAAATACCGTTCTCTACAATCTCGGCTTTATCTTTATCGGTTTGATTGTATCAGTAGGGATTGCCATCATCCTCAGCGAGCTTCGCTCTAAGAGAATGGTTAAGATTTTCCAAACGTCTATGTTGTTCCCTTACTTCCTGTCATGGGTTATCATCAGTTTCTTTACAGATGCCTTCCTAAACATTGACAAAGGGGTCTTCAACCATTTCCTAACATCCATTGGCATGAAGGAAGTCAACTTCTACGCTGACTTAGGCATTTGGCCATACCTTCTCCTTTTCCTAGGTATTTGGAAAGGCTTTGGATATAGCAGTGTCATGTACTATGCGACGATCATGGGAATTGACCCAACCTACTACGAAGCAGCAACAGTGGACGGGGCTAGCAAGTGGCAACGTATTCGCAACGTAACCATTCCTCAGTTGACTCCGCTTGTGACAGTCTTGACCATCCTTGCAGTCGGAAATATCTTCCGTGCAGACTTTGGTCTCTTCTATCAAATCCCACACAATGCTGGTCAGCTTTACAATGTAACCAACGTTTTGGATGTATATGTCTTTAATGGTTTGACTCAGACAGCAGATATCGGTATGGCTTCAGCAGCCGGTCTTTACCAATCCGTAGTCGGTTTGATTCTGGTTATCCTATCAAACTTGCTTGCAAGACGAGTTGATCCAAACTCAGCTTTGTTCTAGAAAGGAGGAGAATATGGCAGAAAAGAAAATTAAAAAAGAAAAAATCGATAATGTCGGCATTCACTCCTTCAGTAAGAAAGCAGATATCTTCTTTAGTATTATCTCTGGTTTGATCGCTCTTTCTTGTATCTTGCCATTTATCTTCGTTATCATCATTTCGGTAACAGATGAAAAGAGCATTCTCCAGTATGGATATAGCTTTTTCCCTTCGAAGTTTGGTGTAGATGGATTTCAGTTCCTAGCTCAGTTTAAAGATAAGATCCTCCAAGCGCTCTTTATCTCAGTTTTTGTAACTGTAGTCGGAACAGTGACCAACGTCTTCATTACAACCACTTATGCCTATGCCATCTCACGGACAACCTTTAAGTACCGCAGATTCTTTACGATCTTCGCTCTTCTTAGTATGTTGTTCAATGCTGGTTTGGTACCGGGCTATATCGTGGTCACTCGCCTGCTTCAACTGGGTGATACCGTTTGGGCCTTGATTGTTCCAATGCTTCTCTCACCATTCAACATCATCTTGATGCGTTCCTTCTTCAAGAAGACCATTCCAGAAGCCATTCTCGAATCTGCTCGTATCGATGGTGCCAGTGAAGCTCGGATCTTCTTCCAGATTTGTTTGCCATTGTCACTTCCAGGTATCGCAACCATCACGCTTTTGACAGCTCTTGGTTTCTGGAACGACTGGTTCAACGCCCTTCTTTACATCAAGAGTGACAACTTGTATCCATTGCAATATTTGCTTATGCAAATCCAGCAAAATATGGACTACATTGCAAAAGCAGTCGGCCTATCTGGCCAACTGGGAGTTGCTCTACCAAAAGAAACAGGTCGTATGGCCATGGTTGTGGTTGCAACCCTTCCAATCGCGATTCTGTATCCATTCTTCCAACGCTACTTTGTTAAAGGGTTGACAATCGGTGGTGTGAAAGAATAGCACTTGCTGAGAAACACCGTTTCTCCCTTCCCAACTTCATCTTAGTGACTGAAGTTACAAATTATTAAATCGTTTATAAGTTTAAAAATAAAAAAAGGAGTTTTTATCATGAAAAACTGGAAAAAATATGCTTTTGCATCTGCTAGCGTAGTCGCTTTGGCTGCTGGTCTTGCTGCTTGTGGAAACCTTACAGGTAACAACAAAAAAGCTGCAGATACTACTTCAGGTGAAAAACCTGTAATCAAAATGTACCAAATCGGTGACAAACCAGACAACTTGGATGAATTGCTAGAAAATGCAAACAAAATCATCGAAGAAAAAGTCGGTGCTAAATTGGATATCCAATACCTCGGATGGGGTGACTATGATAAGAAAATGTCAGTTATCACATCATCTGGTGAAAACTATGATATCGCATTTGCATCTAACTATGTCGTAAATGCTCAAAAAGGTGCTTATGCTGACTTGACAGAATTGTATAAAAAAGAAGGAGCAGAGCTTTACAAAGCACTTGACCCAGCTTACATCAAAGGGAACACTGTAAACGGTAAGATCTATGCAGTACCAGTTGCAGCTAACGTTGCATCATCTCAAAACTTTGCCTTCAACGGAACTCTTCTTGCTAAATACGGTATCGATATTTCAGGTGTCACTTCATACGAAACACTTGAGCCAGTCTTGAAACAAATCAAAGAAAAAGCTCCAGATGTAGTACCATTTGCGGTTACGAAGAACTTTATCCCATCTGATAATTTTGACTACCCAGTACCAAATGGACTTCCATTTGTTATCGACCTTGAAGGAGACACTACTAAGATCGTAAACCGTTACGAAGTACCTCGTTTCAAAGAACATTTGAAGACTCTTCACAAATTCTATGAAGAAGGATACATTCCAAAAGACGTAGCAACAAGCGACACTTCATTTGACCTTCAACAAGATACTTGGTTTGTTCGTGAAGAAACAGTAGGACCAGCTGACTACGGTAACAGCTTGCTTTCACGCGTTGCGAACAAAGACATCCAAATCAAACCAATCACTAACTTTATCAAGAAAAACCAAACAACACAAGTTGCCAACTTTGTTATCTCAAACAACTCTAAGAACAAAGAAAAATCAATGGAAGTGTTGAACCTCTTGAACACGAACCCAGAACTCTTGAACGGTCTTGTTTACGGTCCAGAAGGCAAGAACTGGGAAAAAATTCAAGGTAAAGAAAACCGTGTACGCGTCCTTGATGGCTACAAAGGAAATACTCACATGGGTGGATGGAACACTGGTAACAACTGGATCCTTTACATTAACGAAAACGTTACAGACCAACAAATCGAAGATTCTAAGAAACAATTGGCAGAAGCTAAAGAATCTCCAGCACTTGGATTTATCTTTAACACTGACAATGTGAAATCTGAAATCTCAGCAATTTCTAACACAATGCAACAATTCGATACAGCTATCAACACTGGTACTGTAGACCCAGATAAAGCTATTCCAGAATTGATGGAAAAATTGAAATCTGAAGGTGCCTACGAAAAAGTATTGAACGAAATGCAAAAACAATATGACGAATTCTTGAAAAACAAAAAATCATAAGATTGATTGATTTCGTGTATTCATTCCTAATTCCTAAAAATGTGATCACTGCCTTCCTTAGTTCTCTAGGGGAGGTAGTGATTTTTAGGATGTAAAAATGAAAACAGTGGTTCTGAGGGTTTATGCGATGTGATACACATACATCTATAGGGGATTTATTATGAAAAAATATCGTCTTCTTTTCAAAATGAGTGCTGTCTTCTCTTATCTATTTTTCGTATTTGGCCTTTCCCAGCTGACGCTTATTGTCCAAAACTATTGGCAATTTTCTTCCCAGATTGGCAATTTCTTCTGGATTCAAAATATCTTGAGTTTGCTATTTAGCGGAGTCATGATTTGGATTCTGGTTAAGACAGGCCATGGTTATCTCTTTCGCATTCCAAGAGAAAAATGGCTTTGGTATTCGATTTTGACAGTATTAGTGGTAGTGCTCCAGATCTCTTTTAACGTTCAGACAGCTAAACATGTCCAGTCAACTGCTGAAGGTTGGGCTGTATTGATTGGCTATAGTGGGACTAACTTTGCAGAGCTAGGTATCTATATAGCCCTGTTCTTTCTGGTTCCGCTGATGGAAGAGTTAATCTACAGAGGATTACTGCAACACGCCTTTTTTAAAGATTCGAGATGTGGTCTTGATTTGCTTCTTCCGTCCATTTTATTTGCTCTCCCTCATTTTTCAAGCCTGCCTAGTCTGTTAGATATCTTCGTCTTTGCAATAGTTGGAATCATCTTTGCTGGTTTGACCCGCTATACCAAGAGCATTTATCCATCCTATGCGGTGCATGTTATCAATAATATCGTAGCAACCTTGCCATTTTTGCTGACTTTTTTACATAGGGTGTTTGGGTAAAATACTGGCTGGAGAGTTAGGAATTATAGTTTTTCAATTTATAAGCGAATTCCAGGAGGAAAATGAGAATGACACCATTAAAATGGTTCGATGGAGGTAGAGAAAGGCGTTGTGAAGCGATGACCATCATCGATCATCTATTGGAAGATATAAAGGCTGCGCCTCAACTTACTCCCCTGAAAAATCAGTTAGTTCGTTATAAAAAACGATTAAAGGACGATGGAACCTCTACTCCATTTATTCTGAGCCAAATGAACGTTGACATCTCACGTGTGTTGATTGAAAACAAGCTAAGTTTGTCAGAAAGTCAAGCTAAACAAATCAAAAAATTGAGAGAATTATCTGCGATTCGGTATGGTTACTGATGAAGTGCAGTGGCAGGTCTCTCTACAATTTCCGGTCAAATAAATTGCATTCGTTTTCTCAAGTGGGTATACTAGTATAGTTGAATGAAAAATTCTGAAAATTTAAGAATAGAAAAGAGAACAAATCTTATGGCAAAAGATATTCGTGTCTTACTTTACTACCTTTATACTCCAATTGAAAATGCAGAGCAATTTGCGGCAGACCACCTGGCTTTCTGTAAATCAATCGGTCTCAAAGGCCGTATCCTAGTCGCTGACGAGGGAATTAACGGGACTGTTTCAGGTGATTACGAAACAACTCAAAAATACATGGACTACGTTCACAGCCTCCCAGGTATGGAAGACCTCTGGTTCAAAATTGACGAAGAAAGTGAACAAGCCTTCAAGAAGATGTTTGTTCGCTACAAGAAAGAAATTGTCCACCTTGGTTTGGAAGACAACGATTTTGACAACGACATCAATCCACTTGAAACAACAGGCGCTTACTTGTCTCCAAAAGAGTTTAAAGAAGCCCTTCTTGACGAAGATACAGTGGTTCTTGACACACGTAACGATTATGAGTACGACCTAGGACATTTCCGAGGGGCTATCCGTCCAGACATCCGCAACTTCCGTGAGTTGCCACAATGGGTCCGTGACAACAAGGAAAAATTCATGGATAAACGTGTTGTGGTTTACTGTACAGGTGGCGTTCGCTGTGAGAAATTCTCAGGCTGGATGGTCCGTGAAGGCTACAAAGATGTCGGCCAATTGCACGGAGGAATCGCAACTTACGGTAAAGATCCAGAAGTTCAAGGTGAGCTTTGGGATGGGAAAATGTACGTCTTTGACGAGCGTATCGCCGTTGATGTTAACCATGTTAACCCAACCATCGTAGGGAAAGACTGGTTTGATGGAACACCATGTGAACGCTATGTCAACTGTGGAAATCCCTTCTGTAACCGTCGTATCTTGACATCAGAAGAAAATGAAGACAAGTACCTCCGTGGATGCTCACACGAGTGCCGTGTTCACCCACGCAACCGCTATGTTTCAGAAAATGAATTGACACAAGCAGAAGTTGTTGAGCGCCTAGCTGCTATCGGTGAAAGCTTGGATCAAGTCGCTACTGTATAACATCAAACAGCCTTCAGGGGCTGTTTTTCTATGCTTTTTATCTAAAAATCTAAAATTTGTTTCTGTATCTTTCAGGAAAATAGATTATACTATATGTAAACGATTTCAAAGGAGGCCGGTTATGGCGAAAACATTTTTTATCCCAAATAAAGAAAGCATCCTAGGACAACAGGAGGTCTTGACTGCCAAGTCCATCTTGGCCTTGGTGGAGGGCTTGGAGTCGCATAGTTATGATGCCGTCTATCTCCGTCAGCCCCTCAATCGTCTCGAGTATATCGAGTGTGGGATTGTAGGCCAGTCGCAATTTCTCTTCAAGGTGAACTATGCGGATAGTCGAAAAGGTTATCAAGTGGTGATTCCAGATTTTCTTACTAGAGCAGACTGGGAGATTGTAGAGACTCTCCTCCAGGCCCTATCTGGCAAGTTGGGGGAAGCGGTAGAAGGGCTAGAAGACTTTGACTTTGAAGCTTATTTCCGACAAACGGTCAAGCAATATTTAGCGGATAAGGCAGTTCGTTTAGTATATTGCCAAGGGCTCTTGTCACCTATCTATCTCAACAAGGAATACCTCGAGAGCTTTTTGGCTGAGGATGGATTGGCACATTTTGAAGAGTTGGTCAAGAAGGTTCAAGGCTCTGATGCCTACCTTGCCAGTGTGAAATTTTACCCAGATGCTCAAGGCAAGGTGCACGGTATCTATCACCTAGCCCAAGGAGTCAAGACGATTTTGCCAAAAGAACCCATTGTACCTGTGCCTTATACGGAGCAGCTGGCAGGTAAGGAGCTTGTTTGGGAGATTGATTTAGTGAAGATTTCTGGTGATGGGTCCAAAGCAGAAGACTATGAATCCATCGCTCGCTTGGACTATGCAAGATTCCTAGAGTCGCTACCAGAAGCATTTTACCACCAACTAGATGCCAATCAACTAGAAGTACAAGCCATTTTGGGAAAAGACTTTGAAGAATTGGCACAAGAAAAGTAAAGCAGGTCAACTGCTATTTAGCATGCGAAAGATAGTTTAGCTTAGTTAGGTTTTGTAATGTGAAATTTCAAAAATTGCTTAGTTCAATGAAAAATAGTATAATATAACAAAAAATAGAATATTGTTCGTTAAATAATGATCAGGAGATCTTGAGATGGATATCAAGAAGGAAGTAGGTAAAAGAATCCGAATGTTGCGAGAGATGAAACATATCACTCGTGAAACTCTTTGTGATGATGAAACTGAGATAACGGTGCGCCAATTAGCACGGATTGAATCAGGGCAGTCTTCCCCAAGTTTATCTAAGGTAGAGTATATAGCTTACAAACTAGGTTGTCCAATTTCACATATAGTAGATATGGATCATATGATTTTACCTTCAG
Source organism: Streptococcus sp. CCUG 71758 (assembly GCF_011714815.1). Lineage (NCBI taxonomy): Bacteria > Bacillati > Bacillota > Bacilli > Lactobacillales > Streptococcaceae > Streptococcus > Streptococcus sp. CCUG 71758. Next base: position 115,475 of record NZ_RXXO01000002.1, read on the forward strand.
AGTACTTGATAGTAAAGGATAAACTTATTAAGTTTCAAACTTATGGAGATGATGATAGAATCCAGGTTAAGGAAGAGTTGTTTGAAAGAGTTTACGAACACTATTATGACAGTCTACCTGAGGATGAGCAGATTGCTGTTAGTGCCTTACAAGCTAGTTTTGATGTCTTTGTAAGTGAAGATGCAGGGTTTGGCGATGCTTTGCTTGATGAGTATTTTGAGCAAGTAAAGATAAGGAAAAACTACTCGGTGAATGATTTGCTTTTGATAAAGCTGTACTTTGTTTCATGTTTAGCAAGACCGACTGAGTATAATCCTGAACTATTTTGGATGCTTTCTAAAAAACTTATAAGAGAAACAAATTCATCAGATTTAGAGACAGCCTATATGTTAAAAAGAACTGTGCTTGATTCTTTAGCTGTTCAATGGATGGAAAAATCTTACTCCACTTTTGAGCCTTATGTTAAGGCAATGAACACATTGATGACTATATCGCAGGATTTTCAAAACAAGCCAATTGTTGATATGCTAGATGCTATGTGTACCTTATTTCATAAACAGGATAAGGAAAAAGCTATCCAATTATATGACAGAGCTATTGTTTGTGCTCAAGCATTTGGGGACTCAGTATTAGAAGCGCGTATATTAGGAGAAAAAGAAAAAGATTTAAAAACTTTTGAGGAAATGAAGAGCTGACATGACATTTTTGTCATGTTTTTTTCTTTTTGAAAGCGTTATACTTTAATCATAAAGAACAAGAGATAAGGAGGAAAGAAAAATGTTTGGATTTGCAGTATTCTTAAGTCTTAGTTTTTGGTTTTCTGGGTAGGAGATGGAAATGGAAGATTTTAGTATCTCGCTAGAGACTTTTACACAAACTCGCCACAGTTTGATAGTTCGAAATAACACGACTGAGCAAAGGTTGGTACAAATAGAGTTGAACAAGGAACCATTCCGTTTAGCAATTTTAGATGCTGGCGAAGAGCGAGTTTTAATCTTACCAGAAGAATTATCTATTATCGAAAGTTTTAAAATTTCAGAGGTGGAGGACAATCCATGATGTCAAAAAAACATGTTGTAGAGGCAATGTTTATTCTTGTGATAGCTTCTTTATTTTTAGCAGGATTTTACTATAAAAACCAAGAATCTCATCATCAAGAAGAAACAAAACAAGAGCTTCTCTTAAAAAAAGAAGAGGAAATAAAACAATATATTTCAAAAACTAAAAATACAACATTCAAGAATGCATTGTTGACCTCCAATGAGGGAGCGCAGGTTCAACTGTCAGAGTATAAGTTTAGACCAAAGGTTGTGGTATTCTGGGCTAGTTGGTGTCCTGATTGTCAAAAAGAGCTCCCAATCATTCAGCGCCTTTATGATAAATATCAAGATAAAGTTGATTTCTTTATGGTGGATATAGTTGATGGGGAACGTGAAACACTTGAAACCTCTCATCAATTTTTAAGGGATCAGGGTTTTACCTTTCCAGTTTATATAGATCAAGATTTACAAGCTTTTAAGTTCTTGGATGTAAAAGCTATTCCAACTATCTTTATAGTGGATAAAGATGGGATAGTGAAAGAAATTTATGTTGAACAAGGAAGCGAAGAAATGTTATCTAAAGATTTAAAACAGTTAATAAATAACTGAAATGAGAATCTCATTTGGTTATTATAAAAAATTTTTTAAAAGGAGGGTTTTCTGATGAGAAAACTAACTGGACGTGTCAAAAGACACATTGTAGCAGGTCGCTTTTGTATTATAGGTCTTCGATATGGAGTAGGCATATTTTGTTGGGATTAAATAGGAGGATGAAGTAGTGAAAAAACTAAGTAACAAAAATAAAAAGCACATTGTAGCAGGTCGCTTTTGTATTATAGGTCTTCGATATGGAGTAGGTATCTTTTGTTGGGATTAAAAGGAGGGTTAAATAATGAAAAAACTAAGTAATAAACATAAAAGATACATTGTAGCAGGTCAATTTTGTGCTGTTTCACCACTCGGTATTTATGGAATGCTCACAGGTATTGGGTTCTTCTGTTGGAGTTAATGTAAGCTAAAAATCTCTGGCAGGGTTCATTCCTTGTCAGAGACTTTTTTAATATAATGAACGGAGAGAAACTATGAATCGTGTGATTTTAAGTCTTAAAAATATCAATAAAACATATGGGAAAGAACAGGTTCTCCATAATATTTCCTTTGATATTGAACGAGGAGAAATATGTGGTCTTATCGGTGAAAATGGTGCTGGAAAGACAACATTAATGAGAATTCTCCTAGGACTAATTCGAGCTGATAAGGGAGAAATAGAGAGTGTTTCGCAGCATAAGATTGGCAGTATTATCGAATCACCTGCCCTCTATCCAAACTTGACTGGACGTCAACACTTGCAATATTACAAGACAAGATTTGGTTTAAAGACAGATATCACAAAAATGTTGGAATTGGTTCACTTGCCTGAACCGTCATGGGATCGAAAAGTAAAAAACTATTCCCTTGGAATGAAGCAGAGGTTATCGATTGCGATTGCGCTGTTGGATAATCCAGAGCTTATTATCTTAGATGAACCCGTGAATGGTTTAGATCCTCAAGGGATTTCAGATTTAAGAAAAATGATTTTGAATTTAAGGGATCAGTTAGGAGTTACTTTTTTAATCTCAAGCCATATCCTATCAGAGTTGGAGTTTATAACAGATAAGTATATCATCATGAAAAAGGGAAAAATTCTAAATGTGATGAGTTCAAAAGAGCTAGCGAATGATTTGTCGGAAAAGATTTTCCTTAAGACGAGTTGTAATCAGATTCTGAAAATGTTTTTAGAAGAAGAGGGCATTGATCACTTTGAGCAAGGTGACTATCTGGTTGTGACAGAAAAGGAGAGATTAATGGCTATCTTGGAATATAGTATTGGTTCAAATCTAGTGATACAGGATATTTATATTAAGAAGGAACGCTTTGAGGACTACTATTTGCGTAATATTATCTGATGATTTAAGAAAGGAGGAGAGTCATGAATTCTCTTAAAGCAGATATATATAAATTTTACTGGGAAAAAAGAGGAGTGCTTCCTAGTTTGTTGATAGGGTTATTAGTTTTGTTATTCTCCTTGTTTTTTAAGTCATCAAATGAAAATGAGCCAGCATTTCGAGTGTTGATTTCAAATGTGAGTGGTTTTATTCCTTTGCTTTTCATCTCTGCTAATTTATTTTTCTGGGGGGAAGATTATAGTTTCCGTACGATCAATATTCTGCTCACAAAAGAAAAACAACGATGGAAGTTATTTTTATATAAAACTTTGGGAACCTTTTGTTTGTCTTTCCTATATGTAACTATTTTTTATAGTTTAACAGCTCTTGTTTATTTGGAAGGGGACATGGTGTTGATTATTTCGACATTTTTACACCAGCTACCATACTATTTGGTTATTATCAGTATCTCCTTATTGATTTTTCAAATATTTGATAAGGTTTATGAATCATGTATGATTTATACACTCTACATTTTACTATTTGATAATCTATTAGTTTACGTTCTTCCAAACTCTGGTGAGAGTGTGAGAGACTATTTACTAATGACTTTAAATTTGAAAGCATCACCAGATATAAGTCAATTTACCCTTACAAACGTATGCTATCCTATAGTGGCAGGTCTAGCAGTAATCATGCTTACGTTTGTTGTATTCAGTAAAAAAGAATTTAAATAGGAGGACTAATGATGAAAAAAATAGGAATTGTAATTGGGCTGTTGTTACTGTTTGTAGTAGCTGGAATTTTATTAACCTTAAAACGAGGAGAGACAACAATCAGTTTGAAACAATCATGGACTCTCTCTTCTAAAAGTATTAAAACGTTAGAGTTTTATGGCTCAAAGCAAGCAATTGATGTTAAAGTTGTCAAGAGTGAATCAGATGAAACAAGTGTTCAAATAGAAGGAAAAGTTTCCGAAGAATCAGCGAATAATATATCTAAAAACGTTAAAATGAGTTCAGATAGTCTATATCTACCATTTTCACAACATGGTTTTAATTTGGCTCTGAGTTCAGAAGGAAAAGACAAGTTATATGTAACTATTTCCTTAGGGAAAAATGCTACTTTCGAAAAAATATTTATAGATACTCTTGTTGGCGATGTATCTATTACAGTTCCTAAAGATTTTGATGGGATTTATACTTTACATACAAACAATACAGGAGAAATTTTAAGGGTTCCTACCACAAATCAAACTTCTAATAGCGTCATTGAAGTTGATGGCTATAGTAAGATAAGTGTTGAAAAAGGAGAAAAAAATGGTTAGTCACTATAAACAAGCAACTTTGCTGGACTGTGGAATGGCTTGTGTAAAGACAATCATTTCTTATTATTTCCCCAAATTAGAACATTTAGATAGTCTACAATTTGATAATAATAATCACCAAGGACTGTCTTTGTTTGAAATAGAAGATGTATTAAAAAGCTATGGTATTGATGCGGATTCTTATCAAATTGACACTCCGAGTTTATTAAATAACGTATCATTTCCTTATTTGATGGTAGTAGAAAGAGCTGGTTTGCCTCATTATATTGTTGTATTAGATGGAGATAGTAATTCATTGACGGTCTCCGATCCTGCGAATGAAGAAATTGAGAAAATTTCAAGATTAGAACTTTTTAGTCAGAGTGTAGGAGTTGTTTTAATTCCCCAAAAGAGTGAGAGTGTTAATTTAGAAGATAAAAAAGGTGTTGTTACTTTGAGCTATGCAGATAAGTTATATCATAGATTTTTAGCTTCACTTGGTTGGAAGAGAAAGTTTGCAATCTTTTTCTTGGGAATAGCCAAAATTACCTTACCAGTTACTATTGCTTTTTTTCTACAAATAACAATGTCTAATCTGCTTAATATTCAGTTTAGCTTTCAGTTATTTAGTCTCGCTTCAATAATATTAGGTTCATATTTGTATTGGCAGTTTTCTATATTGGAAACAAGATTAAAAGGAAAGATTGAAAATGATTTTTTAAATGATATTCTGTCCTCTTTTTATCAGAACCAATTAAATGATTTTTCTTTAACTAAGAATTATGAGTATGTTAGTAGTTATTTTTGGAATTTGTTGTTATCAGCAACAGGTATTATGCAAAAATTTTACTTAAAGGTACAACTTTTAGTGTTTTGCTTGCTACTATTATTGCTATTAAAATTGAATATCATTATTTTCGCAGTTACAAGCTTATCTATAGTTATTCTTGGTTTATATGTAAATTTTGAGATACGAAAAGTTGTAAAAAATCAGCGAGAATTTATTGCTAAGAGTTCTAACTTTAGTTCTCTTGTAGAAAATACAATTTATGGTTTGCAAGATATTATAAGTTTCCAAAAATCTAGCGACTTTATCAAAGAATTTAATGAAAGACTCAATGAACTGTTGGGAACGAAACTAGATAGTACGCATATTACCAATAGATTATTAGCTTCTACTCAGATATTTATAGGTTTAACTGGTTCATTTTTGATTGCTACTATAATTTCTATGAGAGATTATGAACATATAGCAGAGTATGCAAATAGTATTTTGATTCTATTACTTTTATCCAGCATTTTAAGTTCTTTAATTACATCTTGGGTAGCATTGAAAAAAAGTCAATATTCCTTTGAGTTTATTGGAACAGAGGAGGTAGAAGCGAAAAGGGATGTTATTCCTGTTTCAGTAGCTAAAATTAAACAGTTGTCATGTCGGAATTTATGTAAAAAATGGGATGAAAGATTGGTGTTTAATAAATTAAATTTCGAGTTTAATAGTGGTGAATTAACCGTTATTACAGGCGGTAATGGAACTGGGAAATCATCTCTTTTGAATATTATTCAGGGATTATCTTCTCCAACAGAGGGTGATATTGTACTGAATGGAATGGAAAGTTTTTCTACTTTAGAGGAGACTAATATTTTGGATTATTTAAGCGTGTATTCATCTGAATTTCATGTATTCCCTGGAAGTGTTTCAAAAAATATTAATTTCACCCTATTTAATAAGGAAAACTATGAATTAAATAATCTTGATAGTCTGAATCTCAATGTATCTCTGAGTCATCAGATTGATGGGAAAGCCACCAATATTTCGCAAGGTCAGAAACAAAAAATTCTACTCATGAGGAGTTTGTCGCAAGAAAAGGACATCTATCTATTTGATGAGCCTACAGGAAATTTGGACAGAAACTCAACTGAATTATTTCTAAATGAGGTTGAGAAATTAGTGAACGAGGAAAAGATTGTTATTGTCGTGACTCATGATAAGGATGTTATTGCTAGAGCAAGCAAAGTTATTAATATGGATGAATTTCATTAAAAGTTAAAAAATGGAGATTGGTGGTTTCTAATCTTCATTTTACCTATAACTAATTTGCAAAATATTTGGAATAACGAGTTTCATAGCAATGTTATCATACGACTGAACTTTAGGAATAAAACCCATCCTAGGACAAGATTTTGAGGAATTGGCAAGCATCGAGTAGACCTTGTCCAAAAAAGAGTAAGCATAAAAATCCCTGTCATTAACAAATGGCAGGGATTTTAGTTAAAAGAAGGTCAGGATGCGAAGGTAGTCTACTGTCAGCGCGAGCTCTGCAATGAAGAAGGGTAAGAGAATAGCACCATCAAGTAAGACAGCTAGTAAGAAACGATAGAATGGGTCAAGGCCACTAGTCTTACTTGGTTTACTAATCACAAAGAGATTGCCAAGGGCAAAGATGGCCATGCTTAGAAGAGTGAGGATCCCAGCAAATCGTAAGCCACCAAAGAGTGCAAAGAAACTTGCTAGAGCTGTTAGGACAAGCGGGATAGCAAAGAGTCTGCTGTAACGATCGAAAGCTTCTTGAAAAGTGAAGTCGCTCTCCTGGTCCAGTACACGTCGGACAGTAAAGCCTCCCAAAATGATGGAAAAGTAAAATAGAGCGCTAGTGACCAAGATAGAAAGTCCAGCAAAGAGATCTAAAGGTGGGAGCTGGTTAGGAGAGCTATTAGCCATAGAAATCATATAGCCATAGTAGAGGCGCTTGATATGATAGATACTAAAGAAAAGGTTGAACGAGGACAGCAGGGTGAGCAGGCCAAAGACACTGTAACGATGCTTTTGGTCCGTAGTCTTGCTAGCAGTTGGTTCTTGGATAGCATCCAGCAGCCAAGTCCAAAACAGTGCGATTTCTTCTTTGAATCGGGCAGTTTTACGAGGATCAATATCTGGGATATAAGGACTTTCTAAAGCCTTGCTGAGGATGCTTTTTTCTTTTGCAGAGTTTTCTTGCTTGTGTTCCTCTTCAGCTTTCCCTTCTCCCTCTTCCTCGGTTTGGGTTTCCTCAATCATTTCGGGAGCTTCCTCCTCATGCGTTTCCAACTCTTTAGGTGAGACAGGTGTTTCTTCGCTTGCTTGTGGTTCAGTTTCCACAGTTTCTGAAGTCTCAGGCTCGTTGGGCTGGTTTTCCGATTTCGTCTGAGGTGATTTCTTCTCAAGATCGGCACTTTCAAACCATTCTTGTGTCATGGTGGAACCTCCTTTTTATGGTCATTTTCTATCTTTAGACTAGCAGATGAAAGCGTTTTTGTCAATGGTTTCTAGGTGGAGCAGAGTATTCTTCTTCCTTGGGTAGGTAGATATCCTGATTGGCTTTTATAATGAGCATATCCTTAGCATCTGCTTTGTCTGTCTTGTAGGGGTTGGCAAGTTCATTCTCTTTTTGTCTAGGGTGTTCTCTTTGTGCATTACGATAAATACCGCCATGCTGAGAAGAAATATCTAGATTGATACGATCGAATTCTGTCTTAGAAAGAAAGAGTCTTAAGTCGTTATGAGAGTCTAGCTCAACCTTACCGCGGACCTTAATATTCTCAGCATAGATGTGTTCCTCTTCGGTCTTGACCTGGCTATCTGTCAATTCGGTATCAAAGATATTGATAATACGAGGTGTCGTTAGTGTACTGTTTTTGATAGAGCTTTCTGTTATTCTTAAGAGATAGCCTTTTGTTTTAATTGTCGCATTTTCAAGGTTGGCTTGCCGGATAGTGGTCTGTCCACGATTGGCTGAGACGGTGATCGCTTGCAGTTTTCTTCCTTTAGGGAGAGAGAGAATGACTTCGTCAAAACGATTAGAATAGCTGCTAGCGATACGAAGTAGGCCTTCGATTCCTGAACCGAGAAAACGATGTTGGGAGGCTTGTTTGTCAGTGACGCTCAGTGTTTTGTCACTCATGCCAGTAGTTAGATCGTGACGACCAGACACGGAAGGATGATAGGTGATGTGAATCTTGTCATCTACAGACTCTGTGATGGTTAGGCTATGTTCCTCAAGGGCTAGATCAAGTTTTTCCACTTCATTTCCAAAGGTCACTTCTTCGATACGATTGTCATAGACGGGGTCTTTTGACATGGCAAGTAAACTTTGAATACCATTGGACTGCGCGCCTACAATGATCATGATAAAACCGAGGATTGTAGAAACCACACCAAAGATGAGAAATCCTTTTGTCAATTTACGCATGTCTGTCACCTCTCTTTCCTTTTTTAAGAATCCATTGTGCCAAGCGGACGACCAGGAGGCCAAAGAAACGAGCTACATAGGAGATGCCCAGTAGAACAAGAGAAGAAGCACCGATAGAAAGCAAACCAGCCCCAAAAATTAAGATAAAGGCAGATTTGGCTTCGACCAGAACACTAAAGCTCTCTACGATAAAGACTCCGCCCAGCAGGATACCCGTCACAGAGATGGTGAAAAAGGCTAGAATGACAGAGACAGCCGCGATAAAAAGCCCGATAATGGTTAAGATAATTGCAATTCCAACAGGGATTCCGATAGGGGCTGCTAGTAAGGCCAAGAGTGCAATGTGCAGCAGTTGGCGGTCATTCTTTTGAGCAGGTGCCTCATTGACTTTTTTATCGAGAAGATCAGAGAGGATATCATGAGCCGCTTCTTTTGGTGTTCCTAGACTGGCAATGAGTTTCTCTTCGCCCTCTGGGCCTGCATCGTCAAATAGTTCCTTAAAGTAGTCCATAGCTTCGATGCGGTCAGCTTCAGGCAGTTTATTGAGATAGGTTTCTAACTGAGTCAGATAGTCAGTTCTTGTCATGGCGGATACTCCCTTCTATGATGCCGTTGACGGTGTCGGTATAGAGCGTCCACTCTTCCTTTAGAGTAACGAGCTGCTCTACGCCCCGATTGGTCAAGGAGTAGTATTTGCGCATACGCCCCTGAAACTCTCTAGAGTAGGTGGTCAGAAAGCCACTGGCTTCCAATTTTTTGAGAATGGGATAGAGCGTAGATTCTTTGATATTGGCGATGAGCTTAATAGTTTGACTAATCTCATAACCATAAGAATCCCCCTGCTCCAGTACAGCCAAGATGAGAAATTCGATCAAGGCAGAGGATGTTGGGAAGTACATGGGAAACCTCCTTTATATTATATAAAAATTTTATATATACTCTTTTCAAATATATTGTATCTCAAGTTGAAAGCCCTGTCAAGAAATATGTGTAAAAATTTTATATATAAAAAAACTCCTAGTAAAAACTAGAAGTTTAGAGGATTATACATCAGTTATTCGGCAGAATTCTATATTTTAAAGATAAGCTAGAATAATGATTTATAATCTAGGATATTATCTCTTATGCCGTCTAGCAAAGGGATAAACTCAGTAAAATCGAATTCTTTATAATTTTTCAGAACATGCTTTGAAAGAATTTCTTTTCCATAATAATTTGCTCCACCATCTTTATGAAATTCCTTTCCTTTTAAAATAGGTGGCGAATTTCGAGACGACGAAAATAATAAATCTTCAATATCAGACGAGTTACCGTCATTCTTATTAGATATTAGAGGAGTTGCCATTATATATAGGTTATCCTTTTTATTAATTCGCCAAGGTTTTTCTCTTCTAACTTTTTCTAAATTGTCTGAAATCTTATCTTCTAATTTTTTATTCTTTGAACCCTCCGATTCTTCATTCTGAGGGTTCATCAAGTCTTTTGCATGATTCGCAAACAAAAATAAGGGAGATTTATCCTTACCATTTCTATTATTCGGTTCATTATCAAATAAAAATATTGTTGGATAATTTGGAATATTATCGGTTAATTGTTGGAAATAAGTAATATAGTTTGTGTATAAAATTCTTTCTTCTGAATTTAGTGCAAAAAATTTTTTCTCTTTTTTCTCATTATAGTAAAATTTATCAGAAAAATAATTATACCAAAATTTAAAACCTTCTCCCCCTTCTGGAACATTAAAAAGATATTCTATCGTATTAGTATGATTCAGAAATTCAATTTTAAATATAAAATCATTTCCATCTTTTTCAACAAGTTCTGGATACTTTTGATAAAGGTTTTTTAAAGCTGCTTTAATATATCGTGGATCGGTCTTTCCCTCTGTTACAATTATCGGTTTGTCATTTCCGAAAAAATATTTATAAAATAGAAATTTCTTGTACTCTTTTTCTCTAGAATTAAATAAAGACATGTATATTTTCTTTTCTTCTTTACCGATACTGTAAAATTCTGTAGGTAAATTATATGTATGATGTTTGGTGTTATGCAACAATTCCTTTTGTAAGTCTTTATTATAAAAGATATACTTCCAATAATATTTCGATTCAGATTTTTTTAATAAATTTCTTCCTAATAAATATTTTTGTGAATCTAGATTATTTTGTATCAGGGATTTTTTATAAAGTAAGTAGTTGTTGTATTGTTCTATTTGAAAAATAAAAGCAAATCGTCCCGTTAATTGATTCAGCGTTCCTGGTTTTTTATCTATTTCAAAAGCACCATCTTTGTATAATTGAAAAGCCATTGCACGAGTATTTTTTATGTACTCTCTTTTTACATTTATCTTCTTGTTTACAACTAGTCCAGTAACTTCTTGGCGCTGCATATTATTACTCAATCGTGTTTTTTTAGGATTGATTTCAAAACCAGATGAGATGATTACCTTCTCTAATTCAGTTAAAAAGTTATCCAACTCTTTGCTTGCCCTCAATTTATTAGAGTTTAATTCACGATTTGTTGAAAAAGTCATATCATCGGCATATCTAGAATATGTAAAACGATATTTTTTAGCAATTTTGACAATCCGATAATCTAAAATTCTAGTAATTAAATTTGTGATGATGGGAGAAGAAGGGGCTCCTTGTGGTAACTTACCTTGGTAACATGCAATTTGAGCAATTACTGTAGCAATTTCTGGTGAAACAGCAAAATCCCTGTCTTTTATAAAGAAGCCTCTTACTCTTCCAAAATTAAAAGAATCGAAAAAATTTTTCAAGTCAATGTTCAGAATGTATTTTTTGTTTCGATGCATCTGAGAGTTGGTAATAATGCTTTTCCCCTTTTCAAATGCATGAGACAGAACAGGTGTTTTAAAGTTCTTGTCCTTCGATTTAGATTCCAAGCTTTCAAGGTAGCACTCCCATAAAATATTAGCTAATTTTTTCTGAAGAAATTTTAACTCTTTTGTAGGAGCGTGTATAACTCTTTCTCCACCATTCTTTTTAGGAATAGTGAAGGTGGTATATAAATTATCAGTTTGTAAGTTGTACAATAAATAGTTAATGTATTTAGCATTTTTAAAGCCGAGGAGTTTAGCAAAGTCATCTTTTGTTTGTAGTTGATTGAATTTAGTCATAATTTTTTCCTCATAAAAAAAAGCGTATGATAACTCTTACGCGAACAAGATTTCCAGAAGAAATCCAAGAAAATCCCTAGCTAATAAAACTAGGTGAAGCCAAACATTCCTATAACATTGCTGTTAATACTTGCGAACACACAAGTCAAAAATCTAATCATACGCAAACATATTCTATCACAAAACAAGATATTAATCTAGTTTTAAGGTGTATTAAACTAGATTTTTGTATGGACCTAAAAAACCAGACAGAGTCTGGCTTTGCATTGTTTATAGCTGTGATGGATTTTAGAAGAATTAAAGAATCTTATCCGCCCGATCCACCATAAAGAGTGAGACGGTCATGATGATATCGATGACTAGAAGGGCAAGGACAGCTGGGATCCAAGATTGGAAAAGTTCAAAACTGTAACCAAACAAGGTAGGACCAAAAGCTGCTAAGATGTAGCCCCCTGTTTGCGCTAGTCCTGATAGCTGAGCCGTCTTTTCAGGCGAACTGGTTTTAAGAGAAAAACAAACCATGAGGTAGGGGAAGAGGGCGCTGCAGGCCGTTCCAATCAAGAGGTGGACGACTAACCAGTAGAGGAAACTGCTACTTGGATACAAGAGCATGGCAATTCCTGTCATCCCAGCGATAGAGATAATTGTTAGCATGATTCGACGGTGGCCGTCTGACAGATGAGTCGTCAGACTTGGAACAGTCATTGAAAAAGGAATGCTGATCAGCGAGAAGATAGAAGCTAGAAGAGCCGCATCACTATTAGAAAGACCAGCACTAATAGCAATCGTTGGAAGCCAGGTCATGCTCGTATAAAAGAGCAAGGACTGAAGACCACCAAAGATAATGATGGCCCAGACATCTTTACTTTTTAGAATATTTTCTTTGACTTGCTTTTCTTTTTGGCCTTCTAGATAGTGGTTGTGGCGATGATTTGGCAACCAGACTAGCAGAGTGACCAGACAGAGAAAGCTGAGAACGAGGATGAGGCCCTTCCAAGAACTAGCTTGGGTGATAGGGACCGAAAGATATGAAGCGATGGCTGTCGAAATTCCCATGGCAGTGACATAGAGAGTTGTTAGGAAACTAATCTTTTGAGGCTGATTTGCCTGGATCATACTTGGGAGGAGTACATTGAAAATGGCGATGCTCGCTCCGATGATCAGAGTTCCCAGATAGAGAAGGGGAAGATTGAAGATACGAATGGCAGAGCCAACAGTTAAGAGGAGAAGACAGTAAGTAAAGAGATGTTCTAACCCGATCTTTTGTGCCAAGCGGCTCGCAAAAGCCGAGAAAAGAGCAAACATCAAGAGAGGGAGACTGGTTAAAATCCCAAGAGAACTAACCTCCACTCCTAATCCCTGAGCGATATCTCCTAAAATGGTTGGAAGAGCAGTGAAAGGAGAGCGTAAAACAGTCCCGATTAAGACAATTCCTAGGATAAAAAAGAGTGATTGTTTTTTCATAAAAACCTCGATAGGATGATTTTAATAACAGCTTATTTTAAGTTTTTTTCTATATAATGTCAAGTAATGACAGCTAAGAAAGTTCGATTAATTTAAGCGAGAATAGAGTGAAAGGAGATACATTTCTTTACTAGAATTTTCCTTGATTTGATATAAAAATAGGAAAGTGAGAAAATTTGTGATAAAATAGTGGAAGGAAATCTATATATTGGAGAAAAACGGTGCCTGAAAAGCAAAAAATCAGCGTCTTGATGTCGGTCTATGTAAAGGAAAACCCGACGTTTTTGAGAGATGCTATCAAAAGTGTTCAAAATCAAACCTTGAAACCGAGTGAACTTGTTCTTGTTGAGGATGGGCCCCTCACGCCTGAGCTCTATCAGGTGCTAGATGAAGTGGAAGCTCAGTCAGACATTCCAGTGAAACGGTGCCCCGTAGAGCAAAATCAAGGTTTAGGCTTGGCTCTTCGTTACGGTGTTTTGCAGTGCCAGCATGACATTATTGCCCGCATGGATACGGATGATTTAGCCGTTCCGGATCGTTTTGAGAAACAGCTTCAACTAATGGAGAAAGAAAATCTCGATCTCTTAGGCGGGCAGATTGCAGAGTTTATTGATAATCCAGATGAGATCGTGTCTTATCGTCGTGTTCCAACTCAGCACGCAGACATTGTGGCTTATCAGAGAATGAGAAGCGCCTTTAACCATATGACAGTCATGTTCAAAAAGGACATGGTCCTCAAGGCGGGCAACTACGAAGACGGGCTTTATATGGAGGATGATCTCCTTTGGCTCAATATGATTACGGCAGGTGCCAAGACTGGCAACCTAGATCAAATCTTGTGTAAGGTTCGTGTAGGTGCAGGGATGTTTGAGCGTCGAGGTGGCTTGCGTTACCTTAAATTCTATCGTCAAGCTCGCCAACGGATGCTGGAGCGAGGGCAAATTTCTTACAGGGAATATGCTAAAAGTATGTTCATTCAGGCAATTGTTGCACTTTGTCCAGGTTTTGTTCGTCAGTTTATCTTTGTCAAACTTTTAAGAAAGAGCAAGTAAGACCTGATAGATTGAACGATTCGGGTTATCATAACAATAGTATCATCTGACTCTTTTAAGGGGGAGTAAATTCCTATGAATAAAAAACTAACAGATTACGTGATTGATCTGGTTGAAATTTTAAATAAACAGCAAAAACAAGTATTTTGGGGGATATTTGATATTCTGAGTATGGTGGTTTCCATCATCGTATCTTATATCTTGTTTTATGGCCTTATAAATCCTGCGCCTGTGGACTATGTGATCTACACTCTTTTAGCCTTCCTTCTCTATCAAATCATAATTGCATTTTGGGGGCTGAATGCTAGTATTAGTCGCTACAGTAAGATTACGGATTTTATGAAAATCTTTTTTGGAGTGACTCTCAGCAGTGTTCTTTCTTATGGAATCTGCTATGCCTTTCTTCCATTATTTTCTATTCGTTTCATCGTGCTCTTCATTTTGTTGAGTACCTTCCTCATCTTGCTTCCTCGCATCACCTGGCAGTTGATTTATTCTAAACGTAAAAAGGGTAGTGGAGATGGAGAGCATCGCCGTACCTTCTTGATTGGTGCGGGAGATGGTGGTGCCCTCTTTATGAATAGCTATCAACATCCAACCAGCGAGCTTGAGATAGTGGGGATTTTGGACAATGATGAAAAGAAAAAAGGGCAAAAACTAGGTGGAATCCCAGTCCTAGGCTCTTATGACAATCTACCTGAATTGGCCAAACGTCACCAAATCGAGCGTGTTATCGTAGCAATCCCTTCGCTTGATCCATCAGAGTATGAACGTATCTTGCAGATGTGTAATAAACTAGGTGTCAAATGTTACAAGATGCCTAAAGTTGAGACGGTTGTTCAAGGTTTACATCAATCGGGTAGTGGTTTCCAAAAAATTGATATCACGGACCTTTTGGGCCGTCAGGAAATTCGCCTTGACGAATCACGTCTGGGTACTGAGATTACAGGCAAGACCATCTTGGTGACAGGAGCTGGTGGTTCGATTGGTTCGGAAATTTGTCGCCAGATTAGCCGCTTCAACCCAGAGCGTATCGTCTTGCTTGGACATGGTGAAAATTCAATCTACCTTATTTATCATGAGTTGATTCGTAAATTCCAAGGGATTGATTATGTTCCTGTCATTGCAGATATTCAGGATTATGATCGTCTTTTACAAGTGTTTGAACAGTACAAACCAGCTATCATCTACCATGCTGCAGCCCACAAACATGTTCCAATGATGGAGCGCAATCCAAAAGAAGCCTTCAAGAACAATATCCTCGGGACCTACAATGTTGCCAAGGCTGTTGATGAGGCCAAAGTACCTAAGATGGTCATGATTTCGACTGACAAGGCGGTTAATCCGCCGAATGTTATGGGGGCGACTAAGCGCGTGGCAGAGTTGATTGTCACTGGCTTTAACCAACGTAGCAAATCAACCTACTGTGCAGTTCGTTTTGGGAATGTTCTTGGTAGCCGTGGTAGCGTGATTCCTGTTTTTGAACGCCAGATTGCTGAAGGTGGTCCTGTAACGGTGACAGACTTCCGTATGACACGTTACTTCATGACCATTCCAGAGGCTAGCCGTCTGGTCATCCATGCTGGCGCTTATGCCAAGGACGGAGAAGTCTTTATCCTTGATATGGGCAAACCGGTCAAGATCTACGACTTGGCTAAGAAAATGGTCCTTCTAAGCGGGCACACAGAAAGTGAAATTCCAATCGTTGAAGTCGGTATTCGTCCAGGCGAAAAACTTTACGAAGAACTCTTGGTTTCGACCGAATTGGTTGATAACCAAGTCATGGATAAGATTTTCGTTGGTAAGGTTAACGTCATGCCTCTAGAAGCCATCGATCAAAAGATTGAAGAATTCCGTTCACTCAGTGGAGATGAGCTCAAAGAAGCGATTATTTCCTTTGCAAATGAGACAACCCACGTTGAGTAAGATCGCCCAACTAATTATAAATAAAAGGCCAAGGTTCTGTTTGTACAGGACCTTGGCCTTTTTACTCTGTAATTTCAAATCGTTGTATTATTTATAGTTGCTTAATGATATCGTCAATGGTACGGGCAATCCAGTCAGGCTGATAGCTGATTAGATCAGCCTCTTCTCCAAATCCCCAAGTAACAGCAAACTTTTTAATGCCAGTTTCTTGGGCTCCAATCATATCAAACTTGGTATCCCCGATGATAAGGACTTGGTCTGCAGGGAGTCGATGCGTTTGCAAGGCATAACGGATGACATCAGCCTTGTGAGGTGTTTCAGGACTGGAACCATAAATGCCATCAAAGAAATGATGGATTCCCAGATTTTTAGTCATATCATGAGCAGTAGGAGTATTCTTTGTTGTAGTGATGTAGAGAGGGTAGTTTTGTGAAAGTTCTTGGAGTAATTCCGTTATTCGGGGGAAGAGTTGGGCTTCGTGGATCCCTTTTTTCTTGTAGTAAGAACGATAGATTTGAACGGCTTCCGAGATTTGTTCCTTGGGAAGACATGTTGCAAAACTACTTTCAAGTGGTGGTCCCATGAAACCACGGATGGTTTTGGCATCGGGGCTTAGAACTCCTAGTTGTTCAAAGGTATAGGTAAAGGCATTGTGGATTCCGATGGAACTGTCAACCAGGGTTCCGTCTAGATCAAAAAAGATTGCTGAGATAGAGGGCATAGTTTCTCCTAATAGATATAGATAAGCTTATTCTCCGAAGATTTCTTTTTGTAGGCGACGACCAGTAGGTGTGGCGGCGAGTCCGCCCTCAGCTGTTTCACGAAAGGCAGTTGGGAGGCTTGATCCGACCTGATACATGGCATCGATGACTTCGTCAACAGGAATTTTAGACTCGATACCTGCCAAGGCCATATCAGCCGCGATAAAGGCAAAGCTAGCCCCCATGGCATTGCGTTTGACACAGGGAACTTCGACCAAACCAGCAACGGGATCGCAGATGAGGCCCAGCATATTTTTAATGACAAAGGCGATAGCTTGACTAGCCTGATAGGGGCTTCCACCTGCAGCCAAGGTCAAGGCTGCGGCACTCATGGCAGAGGCAGAGCCAACTTCGGCCTGACAGCCACCTTCAGCACCTGAGATAGAGGCATTGTTTGCGATGACTAGTCCAAAGGCACCAGCAGCAAAGAGGAAATCCAGCTGTTCTTCGTGGCTAAGATCTAATTTTTGTATAGCAGCAGTTAGAACGGCTGGCAGACAGCCAGCACTTCCTGCGGTTGGAGTGGCACAGACCAAACCCATTTTCGCATTGTGTTCATTGACCGCGATGGCATTACGGGCTGCTGATAGGATGGTAAAGTCAGACAAGGCCTTGCCACTTTTGAGATGGCGATCTAGTTTGGCCGCATCTCCACCCGTTAGGCCACTACGGGATTTGTTTTCACTGAGACCGAGCTCGACAGAGGCTTTCATGACTTCTAGATTGCGTTCCATGAGGAGGAGAACTTCTGCACGTTCTCGACCGGTTAATTGATATTCTGTCGCAATCATGAGTTCTGCGACATTTCCTTGGAAGTTTAGATCTGCTTGCTCAACCAATTCTTTGATGGAATAAAACATGTTTCCTCCTACTTAAAGAAATTGACATTGTGGAGATGAGGGATTTTTCGGATTTCTTCAATCGCCTCTTCGCAACTTCGACTATCGACTTCGATAATCATAATGGCTTTTTCTCCAGCTTTTTCCCGAGTCACATTCATCTGAGCGATGTTGATATCGAAACGAGAGAGGGCTTCAGTAACATGGGCAATCATACCTGGAACATCCTGATGCACGATGATGATGGTCGGTGTGTTCATGTTGAGAGAGACAGCAAAGCCGTTAAGCTCCGTAACTTGGATATTTCCCCCACCGATGGAAATTCCTGTCACACTGATGGATTTGTGTTCATTCTTCACAGTAATTTTAGTGGTATTAGGATGAGGGGCATTGCTGTCCTTCTGAATGGTCCAGACAATCTTGATACCGCGTTTATGGGCAATCTCAAGGCTATTTGGAATATCGGGATTGTCCGTATCCATACCTAAAATACCAGCGACGAGAGCAAGGTCAGTTCCATGACCACGGTAGGTCTTGGCAAATGAATTAAATAATTGGAATTCGACTTCTGTCGGCGTATCGTCAAAGATGGAGGAGACGATTTTTCCAATACGAACAGCTCCAGCTGTGTGGCTACTTGATGGGCCAATCATGACTGGTCCGATAATATCAAAGACAGATTGAAAACGAAGTGATTGCATCTGTTTCCCCTTATAAAGATTCTTATAACTATTATATCAAAGAATGGACCTTTGCGCTTGTTTCCCTTATCAAAAGCTCAAAATGATTAAAGATGGTATAAAATAAGGTCTTTTGTGACAAAACGCTCCTTAAAACGGTAAATATAAAACATTTTTGTAATATTTCTACATATAACCGTTAAACAACGGTAACATTTAAAAGGTATCATAGATATATTCAATGGAAGGAGAATTTTTAGATATGTCATTAACAACTAAAAAAATCAAAACAACTATCGCAGGAGTAGCAGCTTTGCTTGCTTTCTTTGCCCCAGCTCTTGCCTCTGCACAAGAAACTGTAACTTACACTGTTAAATCAGGTGATACTCTTTCAGAAATCGCTGAGAAGTACAACACAACTGCTGAAAAATTGGCAGCAAAAAACAACATCAAAGATATCCACCTTATCTATGTTGACCAAGTTTTGGTCATCGAAGGGACAGCTTCTACTGCAGCTCCAGCAGCAACAACGGAAGAAACAGCTCCAGTAGCTACAGAAACAGTTGAAGAAGCTCCAGCTGCAACTACAACTTATGAAGCACCAGCAGCAGAAAGCAACACTGTCGCAACATCTACTGTAAGTGGTTCTGAAGCAGAAGCCAAAGAATGGATCGCTCAAAAAGAATCAGGTGGTAGCTACACAGCTACAAACGGCCAATACATCGGACGTTACCAATTGACAGATTCATACTTGAACGGTGACTACTCAGCTGAAAACCAAGAACGTGTAGCAGATGCCTACGTTGCAGGACGTTACGGTTCATGGACAGCTGCCAAGAACTTCTGGCTTAACAACGGTTGGTATTAAGAATACAAGAGTCCTTTAGGGCTCTTTTTTGTTTCTCTATAACAAAAAGCGTAACGATCTTCTCAGCAATGCTCTATTTGTATAATTTCGACTAAATTCTTCAAATTATTTTAAAACTCAAATGGTATAAATAAGCTTATTATATGTAAAAATATATCATATAATGAGTTTTTCTTGATTAAAATGAAATAAAATACAGTTTTTCCTTGACAAACGAGAACGAGAAGAGTATTATTTATACAATAATAAAGTATAAAAATAAAAGGAGGCTCTTCTATGAATAAAGTGAAGAAGGTGTTGATGACGATGTTTGGTTTGCTTATGTTTCCCTTATTATTTGCTTGTAGTAACACTCAATCCCAAGGTGTTGAAGCCATTAAGGCTAAAGGAAAATTGGTGGTGGCCCTAAATCCAGAGTTTGCTCCATTTGAATACCAGAAATTGGTTGATGGGAAAAATCAGATTGTAGGTTCAGATGTTGAACTAGCCAAAGCCATCGCAAAGGAACTAGGTGTAGAAGTGGAGTTCTCTCCAATGAGTTTTGACAATGTACTAGCTAGTCTTGATTCAGGAAAGGCCGATCTTGCCATATCAGGTGTTTCTAAAACGGAGGAGAGAAGTCAAGTTTACAATTTTTCAATTCCCTACTACACTTCGAAAAATAAGGTTATCGTAAGAAAATCTGAATTAACGAATTACCAATCAGTCAAGGATTTGGCTCAGAAAAAGGTTGGAGCGCAGAAAGGTTCTATCCAGGAAACTCTGGCTAAAGAAACCTTGCAGGATTCTTCTCTCGTTTCACTTCCTAAAAATGGAAATTTGATAACAGATTTGAAATCAGGGCAACTAGATGCGGTTATCTTTGAGGAACCAGTGGCGAAAGGATTTGTAGAGAATAATCCAGACCTAGCCATCGCTGAGTTTGATTTTGACAATGATAAAGAAGATTCCTACGCTGTTGCGATGAAAAAAGACAGTAAAGAATTAAAAGAGGCGGTTGACAAAACCATCCAGAAATTGAAGGATTCTGGGGAGTTGGACAAATTGATTGACGATGCTTTTAAAGCCTCTATCGAAAAATAGAAAGAAGGAAGAGAAATGAGTAAGGAAAAAGTCATTTTAGCCTATTCAGGTGGATTGGATACATCAGTTGCTATTACATGGTTAAAAAAAGACTATGATGTGATTGCTGTTTGTATGGATGTGGGTGAAGGAAAAGATTTGGAGTTCGTCCACGATAAAGCTCTCAAGGTTGGGGCTGTTGAGTCTTATGTCATTGATGTTAAGGAAGAATTTGCTAATGACTATGTTTTAGTGGCCCTTCAGGCTCATGCCTACTATGAACAGAAGTATCCCTTGGTATCTGCTCTGAGTCGCCCTCTTATTTCAAAAAAACTCGTTGAAATAGCTCATCAGACGGGGGCAACCACAATTGCCCATGGTTGTACAGGTAAGGGAAACGACCAAGTTCGGTTTGAAGTCTCTATTGCGGCTTTGGACCCCAATTTAAAAGTAGTTGCGCCTGTTCGTGAGTGGAAATGGTCTCGTGAAGAAGAAATCCAATATGCCAAAGAAAACGGCGTTCCAGTTCCAGCTGACCTTGACAATCCTTACTCTGTCGACCAAAATCTTTGGGGACGTGCAAATGAATGTGGTGTTTTGGAAAATCCTTGGAACCAAGCACCAGAAGAAGCATTTGGAATCACATCTTCACCAGAAGAGGCGCCAGACAGTCCAGAATTTATTGACATTGAGTTTAGCTGCGGGGTGCCCATCTCTCTCAATGGTGAGAAGATGAAAGTGGCGGATTTGATTCAAAAGCTCAATGAAATAGCTGGTAAACACGGTGTCGGTCGTATTGACCATGTGGAAAATCGCCTAGTCGGTATTAAGTCAAGAGAGATTTATGAGTGCCCAGGTGCTATGACTTTATTGGCAGCTCATAAGGAAATTGAAGACTTGACTCTTGTGAGAGAGGTAGCGCATTTCAAACCCATTATCGAAAATGAGTTGTCCAATCTCATCTATAATGCCTTGTGGTTTAGCCCAGCAACTCAGGCTTTGATTGCCTATATCAAGGAGACACAGAAAGTTGTCAATGGAACTGCAAAAGTTAAACTCTATAAGGGGAACGCCCAGGTAGTGGCTCGGAAATCTCCAAATTCTCTTTACGATGAAAATTTGGCGACTTATACTAGTGCGGATACCTTTGACCAAGATGCTGCTGTGGGATTTATCAAGCTTTGGGGGCTTCCGACTAAGGTTTATTCAGAAGTTCAGAAAAATGTTGAGTAGTGACGCGATAGAAAGGGACGACAGGATATGTCGAAAAATACAAAATTATGGGGTGGTCGATTTGAAGGTGCTGTGGAAGATTGGGTAGAACAGTTCGGTGCGAGTATTTCCTTTGACCACCAGCTGGCAAAATTTGATTTGATGGGTTCCCTAGCTCATGTTCAAATGCTAGGACAGACTGGCATTTTAAGCTTGGAAGAGGGAGAGCAGATCCAAGATGGTCTGAAAGCTTTGTTGCGAGATTTAGAGGCAGGGGAGCTTCATTTTGATATTGCAAATGAAGATATTCATATGAATATGGAAGTGTTGCTGACAGAGAAAATCGGTCCTCTGGCTGGGAAACTGCACACGGCTCGTTCTCGGAATGACCAAGTCGCAACAGATATGCACTTATATCTAAAGGAGCAGCTTGGCCATGTCTTGGATAAGTTGGCGAATTTGAACAGTGTTTTGCTGAATTTGGCTGAAAAACATGTGGAAACCATCATGCCAGGCTATACTCATTTGCAGCACGCCCAACCGATTAGTTTTGCCCACCATCTCATGGCTTATTACAATATGTTTCAAAGGGATAGCGAGCGCTTTGCATTTAACTTGAAACATACGGACCTATCTCCCCTGGGTGCGGCTGCATTGGCGGGGACAACTTTTCCAATCGATCGTCAATTATCGAGTGATTTATTGGGCTTCCAACAACCCTATACCAATTCCTTGGATGCAGTGAGTGACCGTGATTTTATCTTGGAATTTCTGTCAAACGCCAGCATTTTGATGATGCATATGAGTCGTTTTTGCGAAGAAATCATTAATTGGTGTAGCTTTGAGTATCAGTACGTTAGCTTGTCTGATAGCTTTTCAACGGGTTCGTCTATCATGCCTCAGAAGAAAAATCCTGATATGGCGGAATTGATTCGAGGGAAGACAGGACGGGTTTATGGGCACTTGCTTGGACTATTGACCGTCATGAAGTCTTTGCCTCTGGCTTACAATAAGGATTTGCAAGAGGACAAGGAAGGCATGTTTGATACAGTAGAAACGATTTTAAATTCTCTGGATGTGCTGGCAGGTATGCTATCGAGCATGCAGGTTAATAAGGCCAAAATGCAGCAATCCACAGAGAATGACTTTTCGAATGCGACTGAACTGGCAGATTATTTGGCAGAAAAAGGCCTCCCCTTTAGAGAAGCGCATGAAATAGTAGGGAAATTGGTTCTAGACTCTATCAAGCATGGTAAAAATATTCAAGATTGGGATTTGGAGGAGTTGCAAGTCTACCATCCCTTGATTGAAGCGGATATCTATATCTACTTGCGTCCAGAAACTGCTGTTCAGAGACGGAATTCCTTAGGAGGAACCGGCTTTGAGCAAGTGAAATACCAGATAGAACAAGCGAAAAAAGAACTTAAAGGGGAAAATTGATTCGTTTGCAAAGTATGAAAGAGAGGCTGAGATGATTTATCAGCCTCTTTCTTGTCTTCTCCAACCAAGCATGTTATAATGAATACTGCTCAAGCGACCTTCAATCGTGAAGCACACACGACCTTCAATCGTGAAAAAACGAATAGATGGGAGACTTACCATGAGTGATAACTCTAAAACACGTGTTGTTGTGGGGATGAGTGGTGGTGTTGATTCGTCGGTGACGGCTCTCTTGCTCAAGGAGCAGGGCTACGATGTGATCGGCATCTTCATGAAGAACTGGGATGACACAGATGAAAACGGCGTCTGTACGGCGACCGAAGATTACAAGGATGTGGCTGCGGTGGCAGACCAGATCGGCATTCCCTACTACTCTGTTAATTTTGAAAAAGAGTACTGGGATCGTGTCTTTGAGTATTTCCTAGCGGAATACCGTGCAGGGCGCACGCCAAATCCAGATGTTATGTGCAACAAGGAAATCAAGTTCAAGGCCTTTCTGGACTATGCCATGACCTTGGGAGCAGACTATGTAGCGACTGGGCATTATGCCCGAGTGGCGCGTGATGAGGATGGCATCGTTCATATGCTTCGTGGCGTGGACAATGGCAAGGATCAGACCTATTTCCTCAGCCAACTTTCGCAAGAACAACTCCAAAAAACCATGTTCCCCTTGGGACATTTGGAAAAGCCTGAAGTTCGCAGACTCGCAGAAGAAGCAGGACTTGCGACTGCTAAGAAGAAAGACTCGACAGGGATTTGTTTTATCGGAGAAAAGAACTTTAAAAACTTTCTCAGCAACTACCTGCCAGCCCAGCCTGGTCGCATGATGACTGTGGATGGCCGTGATATGGGCGAGCATGCAGGTCTGATGTACTATACAATCGGTCAGCGTGGCGGACTGGGTATCGGTGGGCAACACGGTGGTGACAATGCCCCTTGGTTCGTTGTCGGAAAAGACCTGAGCAAGAATATCCTCTATGTCGGCCAAGGCTTCTATCATGATTCGCTCATGTCAACAAGCCTAGAGGCGAGTCAAGTTCACTTTACTCGTGACATGCCAGAGGAATTCACGCTCGAATGCACGGCTAAATTCCGCTACCGTCAGCCGGATTCAAAGGTGACTGTTCATGTCAAAGGAGACAAGGCAGAGGTCATCTTTGCGGAACCGCAACGCGCCATCACACCAGGACAGGCCGTTGTCTTTTACGATGGCGAAGAGTGTCTCGGTGGTGGCTTGATTGACAATGCCTACCGTAATGGACAAGTTTGTCAGTACATTTAGATTGACAAATTTTCTCAATTTGCTACAATAATAAAAGCAATAGAAATGATGGTCAAAGCTCATGGATGTTGCAGGCTTTTTTGTCCTGCACTTCTTACGAGTTTTGACTGTTTTTGTGTCGTTTAAGGGAAAGGATAAAAATGACTCAACAAGACTTTCGGACAAAAGTGGGAAATACTGTTTTTGGTGTTCGGGCGACAGCTTTGATTGTCCAAAATCGCAAGCTCCTAGTTACCAAAGACAAGGGCAAGTATTACACTATTGGCGGTGCGATTCAAGTCAATGAAAGCACGGAAGACGCGGTAGTCCGCGAAGTGAGGGAAGAACTGGGTGTCAAAGCTCAAGCTGGTCAGCTAGCTTTCGTGGTTGAAAATCGTTTTGAACAGGACGGTGTTTCCTATCACAACATCGAGTTTCATTATCTGGTGAACTTGCTTGAGGATGCCCCATTGACCATGCAGGAAGATGAAAAAAGGCAGCCTTGTGAGTGGATTGATTTGGATCAGCTCCAGAATATCCAGCTCGTTCCAGCTTTTTTAAAAACAGCCCTGCCGGATTGGGACGGCCAACTAAGACACATTCATCTTGAGGAATAGGAGAGAAAATGACTTATAATTTTACGGAAGAATACGATATTATTGTAATCGGTGCGGGACACGCGGGGGTTGAGGCTTCCTTGGCTGCCAGCCGTATGGGCTGTAAGGTCTTGCTTGCAACCATCAACATCGAAATGCTGGCTTTCATGCCTTGTAACCCTTCGATCGGTGGTTCTGCCAAGGGGATTGTCGTGCGTGAAGTCGATGCCCTTGGTGGTGAAATGGCCAAGAATATTGACAAGACTTACATCCAGATGAAGATGCTCAACACAGGGAAGGGGCCAGCTGTCCGTGCCCTTCGTGCGCAGGCTGACAAGGAACTTTACTCTAAGGAAATGCGCAAGACAGTTGAAAATCAAGAGAATCTGACCCTTCGTCAAACCATGATTGATGAGATTTTGGTGGAAGATGGTAAGGTCGTCGGTGTTCGTACAGCAACTCATCAAGAGTATGGAGCAAAAGCGGTTATTGTAACCACAGGGACTGCCCTTCGTGGGGAAATCATCATCGGAGATCTCAAGTACTCATCAGGACCAAACCACAGCCTAGCTTCTATTAACCTTGCTGACAATCTCAAGGAACTGGGACTCGAAATCGGTCGGTTCAAGACAGGAACGCCTCCACGTGTCAAGGCTTCCTCTATCAACTACGACGTGACAGAGATTCAGCCAGGAGACGAGGCACCAAATCACTTCTCTTATACTTCACGTGATGAGGACTATGTCAAAGACCAAGTTCCATGCTGGTTGACCTACACCAATGGTACCAGTCATGAGATTATCCAAAACAATCTCCATCGTGCACCTATGTTTACAGGTGTGGTCAAGGGAGTGGGACCTCGTTACTGTCCATCGATTGAGGATAAGATTGTACGCTTTGCGGACAAGGAACGTCATCAACTCTTTCTTGAGCCAGAAGGGCGTAATACAGAGGAAGTCTATGTCCAAGGACTTTCAACTAGCCTTCCTGAGGATGTCCAACGTGACTTGGTGCATTCCATCAAAGGGTTGGAAAATGCAGAGATGATGCGAACAGGTTATGCCATCGAGTACGACATGGTCTTGCCTCATCAGTTGCGTGCGACTCTGGAAACTAAGAAAATCTCAGGTCTTTTCACTGCTGGTCAGACAAATGGAACGTCAGGTTACGAAGAAGCGGCTGGCCAAGGGATTATCGCTGGTATCAATGCGGCTCTGAAAATCCAAGGCAAGCCTGAGTTGATTTTGAAGCGCAGTGACGGTTATATCGGAGTGATGATTGATGACTTGGTGACCAAGGGAACCATTGAACCCTACCGTCTTTTGACCAGCCGTGCTGAATACCGTCTCATTCTTCGCCATGACAATGCCGATATGCGTTTGACAGAGATGGGACGCGAGATTGGACTTGTGGATGATGAACGCTGGGCTCGCTTTGAAATCAAGAAAAATCAATTTGACAATGAGATGAAGCGACTAGACAGCATCAAACTCAAGCCAGTCAAGGAAACCAATGCCAGGGTTGAGAAGATGGGCTTCAAGCCGTTGACTGATGCCGTGACAGCCAAGGAATTCCTTCGCCGTCCAGAAGTTTCTTACCAAGATGTGGTGGCTTTCATCGGGCCAGCTGCTGAGGACTTGGATGACAAGACTATCGAATTGATTGAAACAGAAATCAAGTATGAAGGCTATATTTCCAAGGCCATGGATCAGGTTGCCAAGATGAAGCGCATGGAAGAAAAACGCATTCCAGCCAATATTGATTGGGATGATATTGATTCTATCGCGACAGAAGCTCGTCAGAAGTTCAAACTCATCAATCCAGAAACTATCGGCCAAGCCAGCCGTATTTCGGGAGTAAATCCAGCAGATATTTCTATTTTGATGGTGTATCTGGAAGGTAAAAATCGTAGTATTTCTAAAACTCTTCAAAAATCAAAATGATACGTCGTCGGCTTCGGCTCACCTAACTTAAGTTATTCTTTCGCCTAGCCTTCTAGTCTGATTTCGATTTTTATTGAGTTTCAATCTCAAAAGAAAGCATAGAGAAAAACAGCTCCGAAGACGGGGCTGTTTTATAATTTATTCTTCATCTGGTGTGAGGATCATCGGGATGATGATCGGTTCACGTTCTGTATTTTCATAGAGGAAGGGGCGAATGGCGTTGACAATGGCACCATTGACAGATTGTACGCTAGCATCCTTATTTTTTAGTGCGATACGAATAGCATTGAAGAGGATGCGCTGGCTTTGGCGAATCAAGTCACCAGACTCTCTCATGTAGACAAAGCCTCGGCTGAGGATGTCTGGGCCAGACAGAATCATCTGCGATTTGAAGTCAACAGTTGCGACTGCTAGAACGACACCGTCTTCAGATAGATCACGACGGTCTTTGAGGACAGCAGCGCCGATTTCACCGATACGATTTCCATCGACATAGATGTCTTGGGCATTGAAATGGCCTGCGATACGAGCTGAGTTAGCAGTAAGAGCAAGCACATCACCATTACTCATGATAAAGATGTTGTCCTTCTCGATACCCGTATCCACCGCTAGTCCAGCGTGGACTTTCTGCATACGATATTCACCATGGACAGGCATGAAGTATTTTGGCTTAATCAAGCGGAGCATGAGTTTTTGCTCTTGCTGACCACCGTGTCCAGATGTATGGATATTGTTCACTTTACCGTGGATAACTTCGACACCAGCTTCAGAAATAGTGTTAATCAATTTGTTGACGCTAGTGGTATTTCCAGGGATTGGGCTAGAAGAGAAGATAACAGTATCGCCGGGTTGGAGTTGCACCTGACGGTGGGTTCCGTTAGCGATACGAGAGAGGGCTGCCATCGGCTCACCCTGACTACCTGTACAGAGGATAAGAACCTC
Organism: Streptococcus sp. CCUG 71758; assembly: GCF_011714815.1. Taxonomy (NCBI): domain Bacteria; kingdom Bacillati; phylum Bacillota; class Bacilli; order Lactobacillales; family Streptococcaceae; genus Streptococcus; species Streptococcus sp. CCUG 71758. The sequence continues at coordinate 143,160 of NZ_RXXO01000002.1, forward strand.
GCCAGCAGGGTAGTCTTTGATTTCATTTGGCTCGATAAAGGTTCCCTTAGGAGCTTTGATGTAGCCAAGCTCGATCCCGTTGACAATGGCCTTTTCCATAGAACGACCAAAGACCGCAATCTTGCGTCCAGTCTTAACAGCAGCATCTGTTGCTTGCTGGAGACGGAAGATATTTGAGGCAAAGGATGCAAAGATGATACGTCCTTCAATGCCTTGAATGATCTTCATGATGGACTGGCCAACGACTTTTTCAGAGTTGGTAAAGGTTGGCACTTCTGCATTTGTCGAGTCAGAGAGGAGACAGAGAACACCCTCTTCACCAAGGGCAGCCATACGGTGCAAGTCTGCAGGTTCACCAACTGGAGTGAAGTCGAACTTGAAGTCACCCGTACAGACGATTTTTCCTTGAGGGGTATGAATGACAATCCCTAAAGGCTCTGGAATGGAGTGAGTGGTTCTAAAGAAAGTTGCCTTGAGATTTTTAAAGGTCAACTCAGTGTTGTGGTTGATTTCGTAAAGTTTGGCGTTGCGCAAGAGGCCGTGTTCTTCGAGTTTTCCACGGATCAAAGCCAGGGCAAGCGGTCCAGCGTAGATAGGGACATTTGCTTGTTTGAGCAGGAAAGGAATCCCACCAATGTGGTCCTCGTGTCCGTGTGTGATCAAAACAGCCTTGACGCGGTCAATATTGTCTACGATGTAAGAATAATCAGGAATGACATAGTCGATACCCAGCAAGTCATCTTCTGGGAATTTAATCCCAGCATCGACGATGATAATCTCGTCTTGGTATTCAATTCCGTAAGTGTTTTTCCCGATTTCTCCCAGACCACCGATGGCAAAAACGCCGACTTCTTCAGGTTTAAGAGTATAGGCCATATTAGAACTCCGTGATTTCGAAGACGCCAGTTTCTTTTTCGTAATCTAGCAATTTGTCAGACAAGAGTTCGATATACTCGATGTTGTACTCTGGGCGGTTTTCTTCGACAAGTTGGCGAGCAGCGATACGGCCCTCAAGTTCTGAGCTAGCATCGATGTCTAGGTAGAGTGAGCGTGTTGTTTCACGGCGCGGACTGCGCTCTTTTGTTTCCTGATAAAAAACTTTGTAAATCATATAGTTCCTTTCTATTTACAGGTCAGCTTATTCCAAACTTTTAGCATAGATTTGCTTGATTTCATTCCATTTTGTGTCTAGATTGACCTTGATTCGTTACAATTATTTCAATTATACCACAAAATGAAAAATTAGTAAAAGACGGAAATGGAGAAAGTCTGGAGGGGAAGAAGGAGCAAAAAGACAGGTAGGATTTGGTCGGAGAGCGCTTAGGTGTTATAATGGAAAGAGAAAGGGAAGTTTATGGATGGGAATATTCCCTATAGCTTTTAAAACAAGGAGGATTAAGAATGTTTAGTTTGTTTGAATTTGCAGTAGGGGTTCGCCTCTTGATGTTTGTAGTCTTTGTAGCCTGTGTCTATGGGGGGAATGCCCTGTTTGTGCATCTGGAACACCGCAAAACAAAATTCCTTTGGAAGCTTGCTTTTGTGACGCTCTATTCAATTTTTCTCCTCCTTGTAACCTATGTTGTCTGGTTTGTTTTTTACTTTGGTTTAAATGCTTAAGCTCCAGTTATTCATCTAAGCATACAGAAAATCCACCCCGTCTTGATAGAGGGGGCGGACTTTTCTATTTTCAGATGATATCTTAATTCTTACGATCATGATTTCTCGCATCGAAAATCGAGTTGAAACATAAAAAGAAAATAATGCAAACAGATAAATCAATTGGTAAGGGGATTCTGGTTATGTTTAAATCATTGAAAATGCTGAGAAAACTGTAAGAGATGAAGAGAATAAAATTTACCCTTCTAAAAATGTGTCTTTTATCTAACATGACTTATCCAAATTTCTTACGAAGATCTTTCCCGATAGTGTAAGCAGCCATAAATAAAGCTATACCAACACCTACACCAAAACCACCCTTGATTCCTTGCAATTCTTTATTAGAAATTGAACAATACTGATCCAAACCTTTCATCATACTAACCTCCTAAAAAATAACCAGCTGCCAAACCAGACCCAACAAGTGCTGTCCCGCCTGCAATAGCTTTCCAAGATACTGCTACTCCAAAGATAACTAAGGGAGCGAGACCACCATCAATATCTGATAATTCATTTTCAGATAACGATAAAAATTGATTGTCAAGAACGTCAAAATTTGTCATTGAACTTTCCTCCTTTTTTCTTGTTCACTTATATATTCGGAAAAGATAGAAAAAAGCTAGAACTTTTTTGATTTTTTTGCCATCCTCTTTGTCTAAGTGGCAGGTTTTTTTGTTTGGGGCAAAGAAAATTCCCATGCGTCAGCTTTTGTAGTATAATAGTAAACAGACAAAAAGATAGGAATGTGTTATGAAAGTATTAGCTTTTGATACGTCCAGCAAGGCTCTTTCTCTAGCCATTTTAGAGGACAAGCAGGTTCTTGCCGAGACGACGATTAATATCAAGAAAAATCACAGTATTACCCTCATGCCTGCCATCGATTTTTTGATGTCGAGTCTGGATTGGACACCCAAGGATTTGGATCGAATCGTGGTAGCTGAAGGACCAGGTAGCTACACAGGTTTGCGAATCGCGGTAGCAACTGCCAAGACTCTAGCCCATACCCTGAACATCGAGTTAGTGGGGATGTCCAGCCTCTTGGCTCTGGTACCGCGCCAACAAGAAGGCTTGGTGGTTCCTATCATGGATGCGCGTCGTAACAATGTCTATGCAGGATTTTATGAAAATGCCAAACCAGTCTTTCCAGAAGCGCACCTGTCCTTTGCGGAAGTGCTAGAGCAGGTCAAGGATGCTGAACAGGTAACCTTTGTCGGAGAAGTTGGAGCCTTTGTGGAACAAATTCAAGAACAACTACCACAAGCTAGCTACCAAGAAACCTTGCCAAATGCAGCCAATCTAGCTCTTTGGGCCTGGGATAAGGAAGCAGACTCCTTGCACGACTTTGTGCCAAATTACCTCAAACGTGTTGAAGCCGAGGAAAACTGGCTCAAGAACCACACCGAGTCTGGCGAGTCTTACATTAAACGCTTATGATAGAAATCAAACGAATCCAAAGACAGCCTGACCTGGCTCAATCTATCTACGCTGTCATGGCAGCTGTTTACCCAGTCAGCCCTTGGACGCTGGAACAAATCCAAGCAGACCTGTCCCAAGATCAGACTTGGTATGCTCTGGCTTATGATGGGGTAGAAGTGATTGGATTTCTAGCCGTTCAGGAGAATCTCTTTGAAGCAGAAGTCCTGCAAATCGCTGTCAAAGGAGCCTATCGGGGTCAGGGAATTGCGTCAGCCTTGTTTGCTCAATTGCCGACAGATAAGGAAATTTTCCTCGAAGTTAGAAAGTCAAACCAACGAGCGCAGGCATTTTACAAGAAAGAAAAGATGGCGGTCATCGCTGAGCGAAAGGCCTACTACCATGACCCAGTCGAGGACGCCATTATCATGAAGAGAGAAATAGATGAAGGATAGATATATTTTAGCATTTGAGACATCCTGTGATGAAACTAGTGTCGCTGTCTTAAAAAACGACGACCAGCTCTTGTCCAATGTCATTGCGAGTCAAATTGAGAGTCACAAACGTTTTGGGGGCGTAGTGCCAGAAGTGGCTAGCCGTCACCATGTCGAGGTCATTACAGCCTGTATCGAGGAGGCACTGGCAGAAGCAGGAATTACAGAAGAAGATGTGACAGCCGTTGCCGTTACCTACGGACCAGGATTAGTTGGAGCCTTACTAGTTGGTTTGTCAGCTGCCAAGGCCTTTGCTTGGGCTCACGGCCTTCCGCTTATCCCTGTCAACCACATGGCTGGCCACCTCATGGCAGCTCAGAGTGTGGAGCCTTTGGACTTCCCATTGCTAGCTCTTTTGGTCAGCGGAGGACACACAGAGTTGGTCTATGTGTCAGAGGCTGGCGATTACAAGATTGTTGGGGAAACGCGAGATGATGCGGTTGGTGAGGCTTATGACAAGGTCGGTCGTGTCATGGGCTTGACCTATCCAGCAGGTCGTGAGATTGACGAGTTGGCCCATCAAGGTCAGGATATTTATGACTTCCCTCGTGCCATGATTAAGGAGGACAATCTGGAGTTTTCATTCTCAGGTTTGAAATCTGCCTTTATCAATCTTCACCACAATGCTGAGCAAAAGGGAGAAAGCCTGTCTACAGAGGATTTGTGTGCTTCCTTCCAAGCAGCTGTTATGGACATTCTCATGGCTAAAACCAAGAAAGCCTTGGAGAAATATCCTGTTAAAACTCTGGTCGTGGCAGGTGGTGTAGCAGCTAATAAAGGCCTCAGAGAACGCCTAGCAGCCGAAATAACAGATGTCAAGGTCATCATCCCACCTCTACGACTTTGCGGAGACAATGCAGGTATGATTGCCTATGCTAGTGTTAGCGAGTGGAACAAAGAAAACTTTGCAGGTTTGGAGTTAAATGCCAAACCAAGCCTTGCCTTTGATACCATAGAATAAAGAGTCAGCTTAAGGCTGGCTTTTTTGGTAAAATATTTTATAATATGTTAAAAAAGTAAAAATTTTTACGAATAGAAAAGTAAAGTGAGTTGATAAAGGAGTAAGGAGATGATTGAAAAACAAGAATTGGGAGAATTTTACAAGGAATTGCGTCTGGCGCGAAAACTCAAGCAGTCAGATGTAGCTTGTACTGGACTGACATCATCCCAGCTATCCAAGTTTGAACTAGGACAGTCTATGCTGTCTGCGGATAAGTTGATTCTAGCAATCCAAGGTATAAATGTGACCTTTGATGAATTTGGGCACAAGCTCAACAACTATCAAGAATCCCCACACATGCGAATTGGTCGAAAGATTGTGGCTCGCTTTGCCCATCAAGATATAGATGGCTTAGAGCAACTGTTGAAGGAAGTCGAACAAGAACAGATGGCGCAGACTTATCGTCGTTTGAATGCTATAGTGATCAAAGATGCCATCCATTCCTTAGATAAAAACTATCCGCTAGAAGAGGAGGATAGCGAGTTTTTGACTAGCTATCTCTATGCTATCGAGTCTTGGACCTGGTCTGAACTCTATCTTTTTTGCAATACCATGCCCTTCTTGAGCAACCAAGACCTGATTTTTTTATCAACCTCTTTACTTGAAAAATCCAAGGAATTTAAAGAATTGGCACACAATAGACTGTATATGAAAAGTGGCTTTCTGAATATCATATCAGAGCTCATGGAGCGCAAACTTTTTTCTTATATCCCAATCTTTGAAGCCGAGTTGGAGAGTATGCTCCGGCCATACGATGTTTTTGAGAAATTATTGTGGCAGTTTTTAAAGAAGATGAGCATTTTCCTTCAAACTAAGAGGAGCAATCAAAAAGAGATTGAACACTTTATCCAATCTCTGCAAATATTAGAAAATCCACAATTAACAGCCCTTTTTGAACTACGATTACAGCAATATAAAGAACTTATCGATTAGTTAGAAATCGCAAATGTGAAATTTTCATGAGAAAAAATATCAAATATGCGATTTTCTAAGATAGGGCAGTTTTCGTGTTATACTGTCTTTATTTCATAGTATAGGAGAAAATAGAATGAAAAAGATAATCTCACGCTACTACTTGTTTGTAGCTATTTTACTTGTTGTTGCTGACCAGTTCTTCATTCGTTTGCTTTTACATAGCGACCTTGCTGCTGGTCTATCTGACTTTGCCTATTATTTGTCGGATATGATGTTGAATTTTATTGTGGTTCTGCTTGCTTTTATTGTTATGGTTTGGTCAGGTAAATGGCAGAAAATTAACAGTCGAAAATTTAGAGGTTCCTATCTTTTTTATTCCTTTTTAGCTCTTCTTGCTTTTGTTATTTGGAATTTCGTCACATTTTATCTTTTCCCATCTACCAAAAATGAAATTGCTTATCAACGGGATGTCCCTACTTTTACAGGAGCTACAGCATTTTTGATGTATTTTTTCTATCCTGTGATTGCAGGTCCCACTTTTGAAGAGATAATTTATCGTGGATTGGTGATGACCGCTCTGGAAAAAGGAAAGAAATGGGGACTGGATGTGATCGGTTCTGCTGTTTTATTCGGGGTCTTGCATATTAGTAATCATGGTTGGGTCTTGACAGACTTTTTCGTATATATGGGTGGCGGTCTCATATTTGCAGTCTTATTTAGAGTGACAAAGTCCATTTATTGGCCTATTGGACTGCACATAGTCTACAATGGCATTGGTCAAATTTTACCGTTGCTGTAATTTTAGGTGCTCAGCAATATCGGTCTATCCTTGGGGAGAAGTTCCCATTTGAATTCAAAAAGGAGTTGCGATGAAAGTATTTATTCAAAATAGAGATTTTAGGCAATTAACCATCAACCAGTGGATTTCAACGGTTGGGGATACGATTTTTTATCTTGCTTTTTTGAATTATGTGGCAGATGCTTCGTTTGCCCCCTTGGCGATTTTACTCATTACGATTTCAGAGACTGTTCCTCAAGTTCTGCAAATCTTTATGGGAGTTTTGGCTGACTTTCAACATCATCGTGTTCTAAAGTATACGGTTATTAGTTTTGTCAAATTTGTACTCTATGCTATAGTGGCACTTTTGCTTTCAGGGCAGTCCTTTTCCTTGTCGCTCGTATTCTTTATTTGTTTAATGAACCTCTTATCGGATACATTGAGTTACTTTTCAGGAGCCATGCTAACTCCTATTTTTATAAGAATCATTGGGAAAGAACATCTGACAGAAGCTATTGGCTTTAAACAATCAACAGTTAGTTTAGTTCGGACAATCAGTAATATTCTAGGAGGGGTTTTACTAGGAATTCTTTCCATTCAGTTCATTTCCTTGCTAAACGCTCTGACGTTTCTGATAGCATTTGTAGGTATTCTTCTCATAAAAAATGATCTTTTGAAGGTTGAAAAAACAATTAGCTATCAAGAAGGTCTTTCTATAAAATCGTTTTGCCAGCATTTGTTCCAATCATCGAAATTGATCTGGAATATGGATAGAGTAATCTTCATTTTATTTATCGTCTCTATCAGCCAAGCTGTGATCAATGTCACTGTTCCTATTTCGACTCTTTTTTTAAGAAACCAACCGTTTTTGAATTTACAAACTGGTCAATCACTCGCTTTGTTATCAACACTAGAATTGTTAGCACTTATTGTCGGAAGCCTTGTAAGTGGCTATCTGAAAAATATGATTTCTATAAAAACAGCTCTATACGCTTCGGTCGTTATCCAGTTACTCCTTCTAGTAGGATTTGCCACGGTTCATTTTGGCTTGATTCTGCTTTTCAGCTCCTTGGATGCCTTCATCGCAGGGTTACTCTCTCCTAGATTGCAAGAACTCGTCTTTAAACAAATACCTGAGGAGTCAATGGGAGCAGTTCAATCCTCTATTGGTGCTATTACTGTTGTTTTACCAAGTCTATTCACAATTGTTTTCGTAACAATTGCTACAAGTTTTGGGACCCTAGCGGTCAGCTTTATTCTATTGCTATTACTCCTAACCGCATTTGTCATGCTCTTGAATATTCGTGAGAGCATTTAGAGGAGAATTTGTATAATAGGTGTTTGAGACTGGATCGCCAGTCTTTTTATGACGGCCAAAATCAGCAGACTTTTTTCTCTTCTTTGAATATGTTATAATAGTCCGTGCTGTGGCTGTGATGATGAACAGCCTCAACTGGAGAAAATATGAGGAGAAGGATGAAAGAAAAAGGATTTTGGGAAGGTGTACATGCGGCCATGCCGACTGCCCTCGGCTATGTTAGTATCGGTCTGGCTTGTGGGATTATCGGTGCGCCCTATGTGACACCTGTTGAGATGGGCTTGATGAGCCTCTTTGTTTATGCCGGGAGCGCCCAGTTTGCCATGTTGGCACTGATTGCGGTACAAGCGCCTGTGGCAGCTATTGCTATGACGGTCTTTTTGATCAACTTGCGACTCTTTTTGCTGAGCTTGCATGCATCGACCTATTTCCGTCATACTAGTCTCTGGCAAAATATCGGCATGTCTAGTCTCCTGACAGATGAGACCTATGGCGTTTTGATGGGAGAATTAGCCCATACAGATAAAGTCCATCCTATGTGGATGCACGGGAACAATCTCAATAGTTATGTAGCCTGGTTTATTGGGACAGTGGCGGGGACGGCTTTAGGTGGCCTTCTTCCAAATCCTGAAGTCTTTGGCTTGGACTTTGCCCTTGTTGGGATGTTTATCGGGATTTTTACTTCACAATTTCAGATTATGCAAAGACGGGTTCCTGTACGGAATCTGCTACTAATCCTAGCCGTTGTTGCGGTGTCCTTCTTTTTGCTCTTGACAGTAGTGTCTCAGTCGCTAGCTGTTTTGTTTGCGACCTTGCTAGGTTGTACCATGGGGGTGGTCTTAGATGGTCAGTAAATATCTTTTGTTAGCCGTTATCTTTTCAGGCCTAGTGACTTGGATTCCCCGTATGATTCCCTTCATCTTGGTTAAGTACAAGGGCTTGCCAGCTATCGTCGAGCGGTTTTTGAAGTTTTTGCCTGTTTCCATTATCTTTGCCTTGATCCTTTCAAGCGTAGTGACTGGCAAAGTTGGCAGTCTCCCTCAAATCAAATGGCTGGACTTTTTAGCAGTCTTTCCAACGGCTTGGGTAGCCTTTCGCTACCGCAATCTAGTAGGTACGGTTCTTTTTGGGGTAGTCTTGATTGCAGTCTTGCGTCTGGTCTTTTAAATCAGCCATAAAAAAAACCTATCACCGAGATAGATATCATATAATGGCAAAAAAAAATATTTTCTGTTAAGATAGTAAAGTATTCTATTTTGGAGGAAATGACATGAAAAAAATCGTTAAATACTCATCTCTTGCTGCTCTAGGACTTGTGGCTGTAGGTGTGTTAGCAGCTTGCTCAGGTGGTGCGAAAAAAGAGGGAGAAGCAGCTAGCAAGAAAGAAATTATCGTTGCAACTAATGCTACACCAAAACCATTCAACTATGAAGAAAATGGCGAATTGACTGGTTACGAAATTGAAGTGGTTCGCGCTATCTTTAAAGACTCTGACAAGTATGATGTCAAGTTTGAGAAGACAGAGTGGTCAGGAGTCTTTGCAGGACTTGATGCTGACCGTTACAATATGGCTGTTAGCAACATCAGCTACACTAAAGAACGTGCTGAAAAATACCTTTATGCAGCTCCAACTGCTAAAAACCCTAACGTTCTTGTAGTGAAAAAAGATGACCCTAGCATCAAATCGCTTGATGATATCGGTGGAAAATCAACAGAAGTTGTTCAAGGGACAACTTCTGCTAAACAGTTAGAAGACTACAACAAACAACATTCAGATAATCCAACTGTCCTAAAGTATACTAAAGCGGACTTCCAACAAATCATGGGACGCTTGAGCGATGGCCAGTTTGACTACAAGATTTTTGATAAAATCGGTGTTGAAACAGTCATCAAGGACCAAGGTTTGGACAACTTGAAAGTCATTGAACTTCCAAGCGACCAACAACCTTACGTTTACCCACTTCTTGCTAAAGGTCAAGATGAGTTGAAAACATTTGTAGACAAACGTATCCAAGAACTCTACAAAGACGGAACTCTTGAAAAGTTGTCTAAACAGTTCTTCGGAGACACTTATCTCCCAGCAGAAGCTGATATTAAATAGTGGTATGAAATCATCCAGTCTGAGAAAGGCGGATGATTTCTCAATTTTTAGGTATATAGTTTCAAACTATATGTCTGCCTATCTAATAACAATTTGCTAAATCAAATAAAGTATGAGATACTATTACGGTATTATTTTTAAAGGAGATAGAATCATGAAAATTAAAAAATGGCTCGGTGTAGCGGCTCTTGCTACAGTCGCAGGTTTGGCTCTTGCAGCTTGCGGAAATTCAGAAAAGAAAGCAGACAACGAAACAGTTGTCAAAATTGCAACAGTTAACCGTAGCGGTTCTGAAGAAGCGCGTTGGGATAAAATCCAAGAATTGGTTGAAAAAGATGGAATTAAATTGGAATTCACAGAGTTCACAGACTATTCACAACCAAACAAGGCAACTGCTGATGGCGAAGTAGACTTGAATGCTTTCCAACACTACAACTTCTTGAACAACTGGAACAAAGAAAACGGGAAAGACCTTGTAGCGATTGCAGATACATATATCTCACCAATCCGCCTTTACTCAGGTAAAAATGGGGAAGAAAACAAGTATACCAAAGTGGAAGAAATCCCAGATAACGGTGAAATCGCCGTACCAAACGATGCAACAAACGAAAGCCGTGCGCTTTACTTGCTTCAATCAGCTGGTTTGATCAAATTGGATGTTTCTGGAACTGCACTTGCAACAGTTGCGAACATTACAGAAAATCCAAAGAACTTGAAGATTACTGAATTGGATGCTAGCCAAACAGCACGTTCATTGTCATCAGTTGATGCTGCTGTTGTAAACAATACCTTCGTTACAGAAGCAAAATTGGACTACAAGAAAGCGCTCTTCAAAGAACAAGCTGATGAAAACTCAAAACAATGGTACAACATCATCGTTGCGAAAAAAGATTGGGAATCATCACCTAAGGCTGATGCCATCAAGAAAGTGATCGCAGCTTACCACACTGATGAAGTGAAAAAAGTTATCGAAGAAACATCAGACGGTTTGGACCAACCAGTTTGGTAATAAGACACAGGGAGGTGGGAGAGAGTTTCCACCTCTTGCTTTTGTATAGAGCATGGATTGTAAAGAAGACTATAGGTTCATAGAAAGGTAGAGAGAATATGGTTTTTCCTAGCGAACAAGAACAGATTGAAAAATTTGAAAGGGATCATATAGCCCAGCATTATTTTGAGGTTTTGCGTACCTTGATTTCCAAGAAATCAGTCTTTGCCCAACAGGTTGGACTCAAGGAGGTTGCAAACTATCTGGGTGAGATTTGCAAGCGTGTAGGGGCTGAAGTGGAGATTGATGAGACTTATACGGCGCCCTTTGTCATGGCGCACTTCAAGAGTTCGCGTCCGGATGCCAAGACCTTGATCTTCTATAACCACTATGACACTGTGCCGGCGGATGGTGACCAGGTTTGGACAGAGGATCCTTTTACGCTTTCGGTCCGCAATGGCTTTATGTATGGGCGTGGGGTTGACGACGACAAGGGCCATATCACGGCTCGTTTGAGTGCTCTGAGAAAGTATATGCAGCACCACGATGACCTACCTGTCAATATCAGTTTTATCATGGAAGGAGCGGAGGAATCGGCTTCAACAGACCTAGATAAGTATCTGGAAAAACATGCGGACAAACTCCGTGGGGCTGATTTGTTGGTCTGGGAACAAGGGACTAAGAATGCCTTGGAGCAGTTAGAAATTTCTGGTGGAAACAAGGGAATTGTGACCTTTGATGCCAAGGTAAAAAGTGCCGATGTGGATATTCACTCTAGTTATGGTGGGGTTGTGGAATCAGCTCCATGGTATCTTGTCCAGGCTCTAAGTAGTCTACGCGCAGCAGATGGACGTATCTTGGTAGAAGGCTTGTACGAGGATGTTCAAGAGCCAAATGAACGAGAACTAGCCTTGGTAGATACCTACGCCCAACGCAATCCTGAGGAAATTAGTCGCATTTATGGTTTGGAATTGCCTCTCTTACAAGAGGATCGTGCAGCCTTTCTAAAACGGTTCTTTTTCGAGCCGGCCCTTAATATCGAAGGGATTCAGTCAGGTTATCAAGGACAAGGGGTTAAAACGATTTTGCCAGCAGAGGTTAGTGCCAAGCTAGAGGTTCGTTTGGTTCCTGGCCTAGAACCGCATGATGTTCTGGAAAAAATTCGGAAACAGCTAGACAAAAATGGCTTTGATAAGGTAGAATTATACTATACCTTGGGAGAGATGAGCTATCGAAGCGATATGAGCGCACCAGCCATTCTCAATGTGATCGAGTTGGCCAAGAAATTCTATCCACAGGGCGTATCAGTCTTGCCGACCACAGCAGGAACAGGGCCTATGCATACGGTCTTTGATGCCCTAGAGGTACCAATGGTGGCCTTTGGTTTAGGAAATGCCAATAGCCGAGACCACGGTGGAGATGAAAATGTGCGAATCGCCGATTACTACACCCATATTGAATTAGTAGAGGAGCTGATTAGAAGCTATGAGTAGAGATATTATCAAGTTAGATCAGATCGATGTGACTTTTCACCAAAAGAAGAGAACCATCACAGCGGTTAAGGATGTGACCATTCACATCCAAGAAGGGGATATCTACGGAATCGTTGGATATTCTGGAGCAGGGAAATCAACCCTTGTACGGGTGATTAACCTCTTGCAAAAGCCATCTGCTGGGGAAATTACCATTGACGACGATGTAATCTTTGATGGCAGAGTGACCTTGACAGCAGAGCAGTTGCGTCGTAAGCGTCAAGACATTGGGATGATTTTCCAGCATTTTAACCTCATGAGTCAGAAGACAGCAGAGGAGAATGTGGCCTTTGCCCTCAAACACTCTGGACTCAGCAAGGAAGAAAAGAAAGCCAAAGTAGCTAAGTTGTTGGACTTGGTTGGCTTGGCGGATCGTGCTGAAAACTACCCTTCACAACTATCCGGAGGGCAAAAACAGCGTGTGGCCATTGCGCGTGCCTTGGCCAATGATCCAAAAATCTTGATTTCAGACGAGTCAACGTCTGCCCTTGATCCTAAGACAACCAAGCAGATTTTGGCCTTGTTGCAAGATTTGAACCAAAAATTAGGCTTGACGGTTGTTTTGATTACGCACGAAATGCAGATTGTCAAAGACATTGCCAACCGTGTGGCAGTTATGCAGGATGGTCGTTTGATTGAAGAGGGCAGTGTCCTTGAAATCTTCTCAGATCCTAAACAGCCTTTGACCCAGGACTTTATCTCAACTGCGACAGGTATTGATGAAGCCATGGTCAAGATTGAGAAGCAAGAAATCGTAGAGCATTTATCTGAGAACAGTATCTTAGTGCAGCTCAAGTATGCAGGTGCTTCGACAGACGAACCACTTTTGAATGAATTGTACAAGCGTTACCAAGTAACGGCTAATATCCTCTATGGAAATATCGAAATTCTCGATGGCACTCCCGTTGGAGAATTGGTGGTGGTCTTGTCAGGTGAAAAAGCAGCGCTAGCAGGTGCTCAAGAAGCCATTCGTCAAGCGGGTGTCCAGTTAAAAGTATTGAAGGGAGGACAGTAAGATGACAGAGTTGATTCAAACTTATCTACCAAATGTCTATAAGATGGGCTGGGCTGGTCAGGCAGGCTGGGGAACGGCTATCTACCTAACTCTTTATATGACAGTTCTTTCCTTCATCATCGGAGGGTTCTTGGGGCTGGTGGCAGGTCTCTTCCTTGTCTTGACAGCGCCAGGCGGTGTCTTGGAAAATAAGGTTATCTTTTGGATTTTAGACAAGATCACCTCCATTTTCCGTGCGGTTCCTTTCATCATCCTCTTGGCAATCATGTCGCCACTTTCTCACTTGATTGTGAAGACGAGTATCGGGCCAAATGCAGCCCTTGTCCCACTTTCTTTTGCGGTCTTTGCCTTCTTTGCCCGTCAGGTGCAGGTGGTCTTGGCTGAGCTAGATGGTGGTGTCATTGAGGCGGCGCAGGCTAGTGGAGCGACCTTCTGGGACATCGTGGGTGTTTATCTATCAGAAGGTCTTCCAGATTTGATTCGTGTGACGACAGTGACCTTGATTTCCCTTGTTGGGGAAACGGCTATGGCGGGAGCAGTTGGTGCTGGTGGTATCGGTAACGTAGCCATTGCTTATGGATTTAACCGTTACAATCACGATGTGACCATCTTGGCAACCATCATTATCATCTTGATTATCTTTACAATCCAGTTCTTGGGAGATTTCTTGACCAAGAAATTAAGTCATAAATAATGGGAGGAGTTCAACAGGACTCCTTTTTGTTTTCTCACTGAAATGCAAGAAGAGTAAAGCTTCTTTTTAGAAATATGCTATAATAAAGAAAGGTCCCTCAATTAGCAAATCAGAAAGTTTGCTGTCGAAGGGATGATAATGTAAAGGAGTTTGGCTGGTATGAATTATTTCGAGGGGAATGATTTCTTCCTTCTCTTGTTTGTAGTTTTACTGATTGGTTTTGTGGTAAATTTTTTTGAAAAACGTAAGGACTACTATATTTTGACGCTCTCCCTCTTATTTGCAGGAGCTATCTATGGTAAGAGTCGAGCGATGATGGTCTATTTGCTCGCCTTTGTCGTTTACCAGTATTTTCTGGTTTTTCTAGCACAGAGGATAGAGGCAAAGCGGCTGAAACCACTGGTTTTCCTTTCCATTCTTCCTTTGATAATCAATAAAGTCTTTGCTCTGACTTCTCTGCATTTGTTGGCCTTTATTGGAATTTCTTACATGTCCTTTAAGACCATTCAGATCATGCTAGAAATATCGGATGGCTTGATCAAAGAAAAAATCAGTGTAAAAGATTACCTACAGTTTTTGCTCTTTTTTCCAACAGTTAGTGCTGGTCCGATTGACCGGAGTAGGAGATTTTTAAAAGAGATAAACGAGGTCATGCCCCGAAAAGAGTATCTAGAGTTAGCAGGGGACGGTGTGTATCGTATCGTTCTAGGCCTTCTTTACAAGGTTGTTTTATCAACCTATGTTTACCAGATGTTACTCGCTCTAAATAATACTGGCACAGTCGTTTATTCAATCAAGTATATGTATCTCTATACCTTGTATCTGTTCTTTGACTTTGCAGGCTATAGTCTAATGGCCGTTGGAAGTAGCAACATTCTAGGTATTCAGACACCGATGAACTTTAACAAACCTTTCTTGAGTGTTGATATCAAGGATTTCTGGACCAGATGGCATATCACCTTGTCGACCTGGCTGAGAGATTTTGTATTTTCAAGAGTATTGATGCAGGTTATCAGGAAAAAATGGTTTAAAAATAGACTACACAATGCAACCTATGCCTATATGGTCAATATGTTGGTCATGGGTTTTTGGCATGGTCTTAGTGTTAGCTACATTGTTTATGGTTTTTACCATGGTGTCTTGATGGCTGGATTTGAAGTGTATCAAAAGAAAAGCAATTTTTATAAGAAAAATAAAAACAAAAACTGGTATAAGCTACTAAGTTGGTTTGTGACCATGCATTTGGTTATGATTGGTTTCTTTATCTTTTCAGGTGAACCCTATAAAATCTTACTGACGATTTTAAAGAGATAAGAGATTGAAAAGAAGTCTTCCAGACCGAAGGGATAGGATAAAACGAGATGATTAAATTAAAAGCATTTTTACTATCGCTTGTGCTCGTAATTGCGACGCTTGCCCTTTTAAATGTGACGTATGTCAAGAAGATTGATGATTATTATAAAGTCAAGGATAACAGTATTCGTTATAGCACCTCGTATGAAAAGTATAAAAGTAGAGATATTTTAACAAGCAATATTACTCCCAATACACTGGTTTTATTGGGGTCATCCGAGTTGGTTGCGACGATAAATGAAGACTATCATCCAAATAAAATTTTTAACTACAACGATTTTAATATCATGCAGATTGGGACAAGTTATTCTCAAAACATCATTCAGGCTACGACCTTGGGCTCTATTGAAGGATCTATGAGTAAGCGAAAAGTAGCTATAGTAGAGTCTGTTCAGTGGTTTGAAAAAGATGGGACTCATCAAGATGCCTTTTTGAACAAGGCTTCTCAGGAACATATTTTCCACATGCTAGATAATGACAAGATTAGTAAGGAAACGAAAGAAAAACTGATCAATCGCATTATCGAGATTACCAAGGGGAACAAGCAACAAAATGACATCTACAAAAAATACAAAAGTTATTTCATAGATGGAAAAGGAACTATTGTTGATAAAAAACTATTAGAGTTAGATAACGCGATGTATTCCTTTAAGCTCAAACAGACTTTTTATCAAAAACATGCCAAATCAGAATATCCTTCACTAGGAGACAAAACCCCAGACTATGATTGGCAGAAGATGACGGATCAGTTTGTGGAAGAGGTCAAAAAGAAAACAGATAATAATGACTATGCTGTTGATAATAACTACTACAATACTTACTTAAAAGATCGCTATGCATCACTGAAAGATTCTAATAAAGATTTGAGTTATCTGGAGTCACCGGAGTATTCAGATATGGAACTTTTCTTGACAGTTGCTAAGGAATTGGGCATTGAAGTTGAGGTTATTATTTTCCCAGTAAACGGGAAATGGAATGACTACACAGGTGTCTCAAGAGAGATGCGAGAAAAAACTTATAAAAAAATAGAAGATATCGCAAAAAGCAATGGTGCAACGGTACTAAACTATGGAAATAGAGAGTATGATGATTACTTTTTATTTGACGTGATGCACGTTGGAGTGAAAGGATGGATGGAAGTTGAAAAAGAACTTTACAAATTTGCAAACCAAGCTAACTAACACACATCGTTTAATCTTGTGGACACTATTTTTCTATACAGTTATCTTAAGTATCGTGATTTATTGTTTTGTGACCGATTTTTCCAACATCCAAGAATTTATCTATAGTGAATTTTAAGATTGTATACAAAAAGGCCCTGGAGCTAGGTGTTACTAGTCTTCAGGGCTTTTACGTTACATTTTATCGGCTATTTTTTGACTTAGAAACTGCCCCATCACAGCCCCCATCAAGGCACCTAGGAGGATGCTTGAAACAAAGAGAAGGATTTTGTCCAACTCGGGAGCGACCATGATACGGTCGATGTATTCTTGTGACTTCCCACGCGCAAGTAAGGTGGCCATGTAAGCTTTGGGACGGATCCACATGAGGAAGATAGGCCCACTTGTGCTGAAAGCAAAGACGAGGAAGGAGAGGGTGTTTTTGATTCGATCTCTGTAGTTTCCGAGACGAGCAATGGCATCTGCTGCAAGACCACAGGCGAGTCCTGGGAGAAAGGCTCCAGCGCCGTGTTTGCTAGCTAGGAAAAAGAGAGCCATAAAGAGCCCGAGAGTGCTAATGGCACCAAAACGAGGAACTTTTACCAGAAGAAACATGTAGACGCTACCCCCAACAAGGGCTGAAAAAGCCGGAGCATAGAACATATTGCCCGTTGAGTCAACCAAGTGACCAAGTACTACTCCAATCCCTAGACAGAGGAAATAAAGGACGACAGCTAAGAGGGTGGTTAAGATATTTTTCTTCATGAGTTTCTCCTTGATATAAACTAACAAAATCAATTGTATCACGCTTTTTGAGGATTGTAAATGGGAGTTCTATATTTTTGAAAACGTTTGAAATATGATATAATAGTTACATCGTTAGTTTAAGGAGAGTGGCATGGGAAAATTTCTAGAATTCGTCTTTAATCGAATCTTTTTGGGAATGATAGCGACGGCCTATTTCTGGCTATTAACACTAGCAGGAGGAGTGGTATTTGGTTTGGCACCAGCTAGTGCAACTCTTATGAGTTTGTATGCGGAGCATGGGTATACCTATCGAGCCTACCATTTGAAGGAAGCTTGGGAATTGTATAAGAGCAATTTTGTCAAGAGTAATCTGGCTTTCTATAGTTTTGTGTTTGTGGATTTTGTCCTAGTTTATGGTTTGTATCTTCTAGTTCAATTGCCCCACCAGACGATTTTCCATCTCTTGGCAACCTTTCTCAATGTCCTTGTAGTTGCTCTTGTCTTTCTAGCCTATACTGTGTCCTTGAAACTTCAGGTGTACTTTGATTTATCCTACCAAATTACTTTGAAACTGTCCCTTATCGGGATTTTTATGAGCCTACCTGCGATTGCCAAGGTTTTACTCGGATCCGCTCTCCTTGTAGGAGTTGGTTATTATATGCCTGCCTTGCTCTTTTTTGTAGGAATTGGAATGTGGCATTTCTTTATCAGTGATATGTTGGAACCTATTTATGAAAGTATCCATGAAAAATTGGCGACAAAATAGAATGAAGCAGTTTTGGCTTCACTCTCTTTTACGGATTTATAGTTTGGTTATGATCGTGGTCATTGCCAGTTTTGCGATTATGCTATCGTATGCTGACTGGGATTCACGTGAGAAAGAAGCCCAACGGGTTGCAGAACGTGTGACCACTCGGACAGTGAGTGAAGTGGAATATTATCACAGAGAGTCAACCCGACTTGCTCAGTCTTTGGTTGAAAATCAGGCCCGCATCGAAGGAATTTACAAGTATTTTAGTCTCAGCACACCAGACTATTTCTATTGGCAATTAGAGCGTAAAACTTCGCCTTATATCTCTGTTTCTCTGTATGAAAATATTGATGATCTCTATGTTCGGAATGATTTTGTGACTGGAGTGGCTATTGTTCTTCAGGACTACAAGGAAGTCTATGTTTCGACTAGAGAAAAACGCAGTGGAGAGAAAATTCCTGCGGAGGATTTTAAGCCAACAGCCAATAGTTTTGCCATTCCTGTTTCCGATCCTGTGTCTGACAAGGATTTAGGAGTAATCTATATCTCACTATCCCCGGATGTTTTACATGGCGCTATTGACAATACAAGGGGTCATATCCCAATGGCTGTAACAGTAACTTCGCCTTTTGAGACCGAGATGTTCCATATTGGGGAGAAGGTCTCAGCCGAGCGAGAAAACTGGTTTGTAGGTGTCACCTCTCATGGTTATCAGGTTCGAGTTGCTGTTCCTAAAAATTTTGTTCTTACAGGAACTTTGACGAGTTCAGCTGTCATTATTGGGCTAAGTATTCTCTTTATCATCATTTTGTACGTGACCCTTAGACAGACTTTTTCAAATTACCAAAAGCAGGTCGTAGACCTAGTAGATTCGATCGAGGTGATTGCTCAAGGAGAAGAAGGCCTTCGAATCGATACCTCTGAAAAAGACCAAGAGTTGCTTCTCATTGCAGAAACAACCAATGATATGTTGGATCGCCTGGAAAAAAATATCCATGATATCTATCAGCTAGAGCTCAGCCAAAAAGATGCCAATATGCGAGCCCTGCAGGCTCAAATCAATCCTCACTTTATGTACAATACTCTGGAGTTTTTACGGATGTATGCCGTCATGCAAAGTCAGGATGAACTGGCAGATATTATCTATGAATTTAGTAGCTTGTTACGCAACAATATCTCCGACGAGCGGGAAACGACGTTAAAGCAAGAGTTGGAATTTTGCCGAAAATATAGCTATCTCTGTATGGTGCGTTATCCTAAATCCATTGCCTATGGTTTCAAGATTGCACCAGAATTGGAAGAAATGAGGATTCCAAAATTTACACTCCAACCATTAGTAGAAAACTACTTTGCCCATGGTGTTGACCATCGCAGAACGGATAATGTCATCAGTATCAAAGCCTTGAAGGGCCCAGGCTTCGTTGAAATCCTAGTGGAAGACAATGGTCGAGGAATGCCCGCTGAGAAACTAGCTAGCTTGCAAGAAAAATTAGCTCAACGAAGTTTTGAACACGAGGCAAGCTATAGTGGGGAGCGGCAATCAATTGGAATAGTAAATGTACACGAACGCTTTGTTCTCTACTTTGGGGATCGCTACCAAATCAGTGTAGAGTCAGCTGAACAAGAAGGTGTTCGTTACCATATCACTATCCAGGATGAATAGAAAGGGTAGAAATGTATAAAGTTTTATTAGTAGACGATGAGTACATGGTGACAGAGGGGCTCAAGCGATTAATCCCCTTTGAAAAATGGGATATGCAAGTCGTCGCAACTGCTAATCACGCAGATGATGCTTTGGACTACGTCAAGGGAAATCCAGTAGATGTGGTCATTTCCGATGTCAACATGCCAGATAAGACCGGACTTGAGATGATTAGGGAAATGAAAGAGCTACTTCCAGATACCTATTATATCTTGCTGTCTGGTTATCAGGAGTTTGAGTACGTCAAAAAAGCCATGAACCTTAGTGTCGTGGATTATCTGGTTAAGCCAGTAGACAAGGTGGAGTTGGGCCATTTATTAGAAAAAATTGCGCAACAGCTTCAGGAAAAGGTGGAGCAAAGTCAGACCCTCAGTCAAGAATTGGATGAGACAGGATTTACGAATTACCTGTCAGGTAAAGACAGCTGGTGGATTGGTCTATCCAAGGGAAAGCAAGGTTCTTTTACCATTCCTTACTATGTTTTGGGACAAGACTGGCAGATTTTCATCTCTGATCAACCGCTCGATGGCATCGTCGTGACACCATTTGAAGCACCCTACCAGCAGTCCTTTGAGAATTGGAAGATCAACGCTGAAAAAGCCCTTTTCTACGGTTCAGTCAATCTAGAAAAATCCGAGAGTTTGTTTGCTTATTACGAGCCGATTTATCGGGTGATTATCCAAGGGAATATCAATCAAATCATCGAAGAATTAACCCTGCTAGAGAAGGTTGTTTTGGAGAATACTCCGCGAGTGGCCATCACGAAGCAACTTTTCACTCAGTTTGTCATGGACGTCTTTCATTTGTTTGAACACCTAAAAGCAGATGATATGACCGAGATTGTCAAAGCCATCCATGCCATTAACACCTTTGAAGAATTGGTTGCCTATATCAAAGAAACTTTGACCAAGTTTTTTGGCCAGTACCGCATGAATGAAAATGTGGTGAGCGTTCTGGAGGTGATTGGGCGTGATTATCAGAAAGAGCTCTCACTTAAGGATATTAGCAAGGATCTCTTTATCAATCCTGTCTATCTCGGGCAGCTGATCAAAAGAGAAACCAACTCAACCTTTGCGGAATTGCTCAATAAACAGCGAATTAAGGCAGCGCAGCAACTCTTACTTTCGACCAGTGATAGCATCGAAGATATTTGCTATGCAGTTGGCTACAGTAATGTTGGATATTTCTACAAGGTTTTCCGTAAATTGTGCGGAAAATCACCGAAAGCTTATCGAAAACAAGTTGAAACCAGCTTGTAAAAGTTGTATTCCTGTACAAAAAATGCTATAATGTTCAAAATATCTTATGGAGGAAAACATGAAAAAGAATCCTATTTATCTTTGGGTTTTGTTAGTCCTATCAGCCCTCATTTCGGCTATGTCATTATTTGGAATCTTGAGTCCATTGCCAAGTAAAGATGCTCTTCGTGCTAGCCTGGCGAATAGTGGGACGCTCACTACCCAGCAATTAGAAGACACGGTCAACTATACTTACAAAGTGTCAGAATCCTCTCACTCTATTTTTAATATGTCGTTGATTATTTTATCTGCAATTTTAGTTGTAGTAGCCTTTGTATTTCTCGTACGTAAAAACGTACAATTCGCAAACTATACTTATGTTGGCTATGTTTTACTAGCTATTGTTGGTTTGGTTTATAGCTATATGAACGTTCAAGATGCGGTTCAATTAATCAAAGATAGTGCCCTTGGCTTAGGAATGGGAGCATTAGCAAAAGGAACGAATATTTTGTTCATCATTATAAATGTTCTCTTTTTAGCCTTAGTCTTTTACAAGATGTGGCGCCAACAAAAAGATTTGGCCGAAGAAGTCGAAGCAGAAGAAGTTGCCTAAGTATTGACAAAAAAGAACTATCAAGTTACAATCTTGGTAGTTCTTTTTAAATCGTAAACAAAAAATAGAGGTCAACATGAAAAAAATATCCTTAGTGTATATCAGTCTGAGTGGGAATACAGAAAGTTTTGTAACCCGACTCAAGGACTATCTCTTGTCCCAGTACGAAGGGATTGAGGTCCAAAAAATCCATATCAAGGACCTAGTCAAGGAAGGTCAAGAATTCTTTGAAATGGAACATCCCTATATCGCTTTCTTGCCGACCTATCTGGAAGGTGGAAATGGTGTCGATAACGGCGATGTCGAGATTTTAACAACTCCACTGGGCGACTTTATCGCCTATGGGGACAATGCTAGTAAGTGTTTTGGGGTAGTCGGTTCTGGTAATCGTAATTTTAACAATCAATACTGCCTGACAGCCAAGCAGTATAGCCAGCGCTTTGGCTTCCCAGTCCTAGCAGACTTTGAAATGCGTGGTATGCTGGGAGATATTAAAAAAGTCGCAGCAATCATTGCAGATTTGTATGAGTTAGAAACAGAAAAATAAAGTAGTACTGAGGGGCAGTTGAGATTTTCCACTGCTTTTTGTGTATACAAAAAGCACCCCGTAAGGGTGCCATTTATAAACTATCCTGCTTTTCCGATAGCAAGTGCATAGATAAAGAAGATAGCGAAGCCAAAGAGGAAAATCAATCCTGCGATAGCGAGGAGTTTTAGCCAAGAAGGAAGATTTTTATTTTCACGTGTCACCAATACATAGTTCAAAAGAGCGAAGAATGGTGTTGTCAGGAAAGAACCAATCATGGCGAAGCGAAGCATGGTTGATACCTGACCAGCAAAGAACTTGATGATGATGATACCGATAACAGCTGTGAGGGTCATCCAGATGTTCAAAGATTTGCTATCATCCTCTTTTTGACTTAACAAGAGTCGTAGGGAAACCTGATTAACGCGGGAATAGCCATCGATAACAGTAATGACTGTTCCAAAGATACAGAGAAAGGCGATGAAGGTGATCAAGTAACGGGACCATTCTCCAAGAACAGAGGCATACATACCCACGAATTGAGAGATGTATTTGGCTGAAGCGGCTTCAACTGCTTGTCCTGTAGGATACTGAATGAGTGCTCCGAGTGCTACAAAGAATACAGCGAGGATAGCAGTTCCAATGTAACCAACGTTAAAGTCGAAAAGGGCGTCCTCTGTATTAAAGTTGACAGTCTTTTTCTTTTCAGCAGACCAGAGTGAGTTGATGGCTGAAATTTCAATAGGGGCAGGCATCCATCCTAGGAGGGAAACGATAAAAGGGAGGGCCGCCATTTGCCAGGGTGTCTTTTCGACAAAATCAGAGCTGTATTCTGGATGCTTAATTGCCGCAATGATAACTGCAAGAACAGTTGCAATGGTCAAAGCAGACATGATCCATTTTGCCATACCATCCAATAGTTTGTAGCCACCAAAGAGTAGCATGGCCCAAATGACTGCAACAAGGATAAGGGACCACTGAGTGATGCTAAGGCCAATCATTGGGAAGGCGCTAGCGATGATGGCTGAGCAAAGGATAGCGACTCCAGCTGTGTTGACCATGGCAGAGAAAACATTGAGGACAAAGAAAATCCAGAGATAGAGTTTCCCTTTTTCGGCGTAGCCTTCGACCAAGGTTTTACCAGTGTCAGCAGTATATTCGGCACCAAAACGGAAAAATGGATATTTAAAGACATTGGCCAAGATAACTAAGAGGAGTAGTGACCAACCATAAGAACCACCAGCTTGAGTAGAGGATACAATGTGAGAACCTCCAACGGCGGCAGAAGCCATTAGGATTCCTGGTCCCATTGCCTTTAGTTTGCTTGCCCAGGTTGACTGGTTTGATAACGTAACTTGTGACATAATAAACGCTCCTATTTTTGAATTTTCAGAATAATCTGAATAGATAGCTTCTATTTTACAAAAAACTTAAAAGAAATGCAAGGATATTTTGAAAAAAGTTGGAAAATCCTGAAAAAATTCACAAAAATCATATAAGAATAACTGTGACTGTTTCAAGGGGATGATGTTTACCAGAGCGAATAAAAGTCCGAGAAGTTTTCTTCTCGGACTTTGGTCATTTTAATTGATCTGTGATGTCTTTTGATAGCAACATTCCCAGATGGTAAGTTTTATTGATATGTGCAATGACATCATTGATGTTATCAGTCGTGTGAATTTTCTCTTTGATGTCAGCCTTAAATATTTCATCCTTCAAGAGTTGCTCTTGGTAGAGCTTTTGCAGTCTTTCTTTCTCGTACTTATTGAGCAGAAAAAGGAAAACCAAGCTAATTATAACGAGGATATAAGCATATTGGCTCATAGGAAATCTCCATGTATGATAAAGAAATAGTAGTGAATAGATCGAATTAGTGAAGCGCCTAACCAAATCTATGATAGGCTTTGACATTCGTTGCTTAGATTGACTTGCATTCAAGTGACTTGAAGATTACGACCAGCCCTTAAACTAATTAATAGATTTGATTGA
This sequence comes from Streptococcus sp. CCUG 71758, assembly GCF_011714815.1. Taxonomy (NCBI): domain Bacteria; kingdom Bacillati; phylum Bacillota; class Bacilli; order Lactobacillales; family Streptococcaceae; genus Streptococcus; species Streptococcus sp. CCUG 71758. Next base: position 167,143 of record NZ_RXXO01000002.1, read on the forward strand.
CCAATTTAGTGAGGTGTTTAGGCAAGTGTCTCTGGTTACGACGTAAAGAAACATAAATCGAGAATATTTATGTTTCTTTACTAGCGAAGCGCCAAGCCAAATCCCTGATAGGATTTGGTGTTAGTTACTTAGATTGCTTTGCAATCAAGTAACTTTGGCGATTTACATCTTCTCTGGCGCTTCTACCCCGAGCAAACGAAGAGCTTCTTTGAGGACGACTGCGGTTGCGTAGCTGAGGGCCAGACGACTGTCGCGCTCAGGACTTTCATCTAGGATACGTGTATGTGCATAATATTTGTTAAATGCTTGAGCCAAACTAATCGCAAATTTCGCAATGATAGAAGGTTCAAAATTATCTGCTGCACGATTGATAATACGTGGGAAGTCTTGGAGTAGTTTAATGATTTCCCAGCTTTCAGCATCATTCAGGCTGTAGTTGCCGGCTGTATCTGGTTTGAAATCGGCTTTGCGCAAGATAGATTGGATACGAGCGTAGGCGTATTGAACGTAAGGTCCAGTTTCTCCTTCAAAGGATACCATAGCTTCAAGGTCGAAGTCGTATCCATTTGTACGGTCGGTCTTAAGATCATAGAACTTGATAGCCCCAACTCCAACAGCGTGGGCAACTTGGTCTTTATTTTCTAACTCAGGATTTTTCGCTTCGATTTGGGCCTTGGCACGACTAACAGCCTCAGCGATGGTCGGTTCTAGCAAGATGACATTTCCTTTACGAGTAGAGAGTTTTTTCCCTTCTTTTGTTACCAATCCAAACGGAACATGGACAATGTCTTGGCTCCAATCATAGCCCATCTCTTGTAGTACTGCCTTGAGTTGCTTGAAGTGGGCAGATTGCTCTTGACCAACAACATAGATGGATTTGGCAAATTGGTATTCGTTTTTACGGTAAAGAGCTGCAGCCAAGTCACGTGTGATATAGAGAGTTGCACCATCAGATTTTTTGATAAGGGCTGGATGTTCAATTCCATATTTCTCAAGATTGACAACTTGAGCTCCTTCTGACTCAACAAGAAGCCCTTTTTCAGCGAGAATGTCTACAACGGCATCCATCTTATCATTGTAGAAGGCTTCTCCGTTGTAGCTGTCAAATTCGACTTGCAATTCATTGTAGAGACGGTTGAATTCCACTAAACTTTCATCACGGAACCATTGCCAGAGAGCGAGGGCTTCCTCATCTCCATTTTCCAGTTTACGGAACCATTCACGTGCTTCTTCATCCAAGCTAGGGTCTTTTTCAGCCTCAGCATTGATGCGAACGTAGAGTTTAAGAAGTTCATCGATTGGATGCGCTTTAACGGCTTCCTCATTTCCCCATTTCTTGTAGGCAACAATCAACATTCCAAACTGTTTTCCCCAGTCTCCTAGGTGGTTGACCTTGACCGTTTGATAGCCGATTTTTTGGAAAATATGTGATAAGCTATCTCCGATAACCGTTGAGCGCAGGTGACCAATAGAAAATGGTTTAGCGATGTTGGGACTAGACATATCGATAACGACATTTTCTTGCTTGCCAATGGTTTGGTCAGCATAGTGCTCTTTTTCAGTGATAACATCCTGTAATACTTGAGCCGAAATAGCACTTTTATCAAGGAAAAAGTTGACGTAAGGTCCTGTAGCAACAACCTTTTCAAAGGCTTGACTATTGATTTTTTCAGCAATATCTGCTGCAATCATTTGCGGAGCTTTACGCTCGACCTTTGCTAGAGAAAAGGCAGGGAAGGCGATGTCTCCCATTTCTGAGTTTTTAGGTGTTTCCAGTAAATTTAAAATAGCCTCTTGGTCCAGGCTATCAATGACGCTAGCCAACTCGCTAGCAATCAATTCTTTTGTATTCATAAGGGCTCCTTTTGGGCTTTTTTACTATTTTAACACAATTTACTACATTTTTTGAGAAAGAAAAGAATTTTTTTGAATTATCTAGTTTTTTTGGTATAATGTAGTTATAAAATAAATGTAAAACTTGTTATAAATATTCACTTAAGAGGATAATATGAGAAAAAGAGAACGGCATCAATTGATTAAAAAGATGATCACCGAAGAAAAACTTGGGACACAAAAAGAGATTCAAGATCGTTTAGAATCTCGTAATGTTTATGTGACACAAACGACTTTGTCACGTGATTTGCGTGAAATCGGCTTGACCAAGGTTAAGAAAAATGATATGGTGTATTATGTACTAGCAAATGAGACAGATAAGATTGATTTAGTTGAGTTTTTGTCTCATCATTTAGAAGGAGTTGCAAGAGCAGAGTTCACCTTGGTACTTCATACCAAACTTGGAGAAGCTGCAGTCTTAGCAAACATTGTAGATGCAAACAAGGATGAATGGATTTTAGGAACGGTTGCTGGTGCTAATACCTTATTGGTTATTTGTCGAGACCAGCACGTTGCCAAGCTGATGGAAGATCGTTTGCTAGATTTGATGAAAGATAAATAAGGTCTTGGGAGTTGCTCTCAAGACTTATTTTTAGCAAGGAGAGACGGAAAATGGCAACAGAAAAGCTATCACCCGGCATGCAACAGTATGTGGATATTAAGAAACAATACCCAGATGCTTTTTTGCTTTTTCGAATGGGTGATTTTTACGAGTTGTTCTATGAAGATGCAATTAATGCAGCGCAAATTTTAGAAATTTCCTTAACGAGTCGGAATAAAAATGCAGAAAATCCGATACCCATGGCGGGTGTCCCCTATCATTCTGCCCAACAGTATATCGATGTTCTGATTGAGCAGGGCTATAAGGTAGCCATAGCCGAGCAGATGGAAGATCCCAAACAAGCGGTCGGAGTTGTCAAGCGAGAGGTGGTCCAGGTCATCACACCTGGAACGGTCGTCGATAGCAGTAAGCCTGATAGTCAGAATAATTTCTTGGTTGCCTTAGATCGTGATGGCAATCAGTTTGGTCTGGCTTATATGGATTTGGTGACGGGTGATTTCTATGTGACAGGTCTATTGGATTTCACGTTGGTTTGTGGGGAAATCCGTAACCTCAAGGCGCGAGAAGTGGTGCTGGGTTATGACTTATCTGAAGAAGAGGAGCAAATCCTCAGCCGTCAGATGAATCTGGTACTTTCCTATGAGAAGGAAGGCTTTGAGGATGTCCATTTACTGGATACACGACTGGCAGCTGTGGAGCAAGCGGCAGCTAGTAAGCTCCTCCAGTATGTTCACAGGACCCAGATGCGGGAATTGAACCATCTCAAACCAGTTATCCGCTATGAAATCAAAGATTTCTTGCAGATGGATTATGCGACCAAGGCCAGTCTGGATTTGGTTGAAAATGCCCGTTCAGGCAAGAAGCAAGGGAGTCTTTTCTGGCTTTTGGACGAAACCAAAACGGCTATGGGTATGCGGCTCTTGCGGTCTTGGATTCATCGTCCCTTGATTGATAAGGAGCGAATCGTCCAGCGTCAAGAGGTGGTGCAGGTCTTTCTTGACCACTTCTTTGAGCGTAGTGATTTGACAGACAGTCTCAAGGGTGTTTATGATATCGAACGCTTGGCTAGTCGGGTTTCTTTTGGTAAGACCAATCCCAAGGATCTCTTGCAACTGGCGACTACTTTATCTAGTGTGCCACGGATTCGAGCGATTTTAGAGGGAATGGAGCAGCCTGCTCTCGCCTATCTCATCACACAGTTGGATGGAATCCCTGAGTTGGAGAGCTTGATTAGCGCAGCCATTGCTCCTGAAGCTCCTCATGTGATTACGGAAGGTGGCATTATCCGTACGGGATTTGATGAGACCTTGGATAAATACCGTCGAGTGCTCAGAGAAGGGACCAGCTGGATTGCAGAGATTGAGGCTAAGGAGAGAGAAAACTCTGGTATCAGCACGCTCAAGATTGACTACAATAAAAAGGATGGCTACTATTTCCATGTGACCAATTCACAACTGGGAAATGTACCAGCCCACTTTTTCCGCAAGGCAACGCTGAAAAACTCGGAACGCTTTGGGACTGAGGAATTGGCCCGTATCGAGGGGGATATGTTGGAGGCGCGTGAGAAGTCAGCCAACCTAGAGTATGAAATCTTTATGCGTATCCGTGAGGAAGTCAGTAAGTATATCCAGCGCTTGCAGGCTCTAGCTCAAGGAATTGCGACAGTTGATGTCTTGCAAAGTCTGGCGGTTGTAGCTGAAACCCAGCATTTGATTCGACCTGAGTTTAGAGACGATTCACAAATCGATATCCAAAAGGGACGCCATGCTGTCGTTGAAAAGGTCATGGGAGCTCAGACCTATATTCCTAACACTATTCAGATGGCAGAAGATACGAGTATTCAGCTAATCACAGGGCCAAACATGAGTGGGAAGTCTACCTACATGCGTCAGCTAGCCATAACAGCGGTTATGGCCCAACTAGGCTCGTATGTGCCGGCAGAAAGCGCCCATTTGCCTATCTTCGATGCTATCTTTACCCGTATCGGAGCAGCAGATGACTTGGTTTCAGGTCAATCAACCTTTATGGTGGAGATGATGGAGGCCAACAATGCCATTTCGCATGCGACCAAGGACTCCTTGATTCTCTTTGATGAATTGGGACGCGGAACTGCAACGTATGACGGAATGGCTCTGGCCCAGTCCATCATCGAATACATTCATGAACATATCGGAGCCAAGACCCTCTTTGCGACCCACTACCATGAGTTGACTAGTCTGGAGTCCAGTTTGGAACACTTGGTCAATGTCCACGTGGCAACCTTAGAACAGGATGGACAAGTTACCTTCCTTCACAAGATCGAACCAGGCCCAGCTGACAAATCCTATGGTATCCACGTTGCTAAGATTGCTGGTTTACCAGCAGAACTTTTAGCAAGGGCGGATAAGATATTGACTCAACTGGAGAATCAAGGGACGGAAAGTCCTGCTCCGATGAGAGAAACAAGTGCTGTCATAGAGCAGGTGTCACTCTTTGACGCGCCTGAAGAGCATCCTATCCTAGCAGAATTAGCAGAACTGGATGTTTACAACATGACACCTATGCAGGCTATGAATGTTTTAGTCGAGTTCAAACAGAAATTATAAAAAGAATCCCACTCATGCATTTGTGAGTGGGATTTCTCTCTATTACTTTTTATGGGCCAAGAGTTGATTGATGCGGTCTACTTTTTTAGCTTCTCTTTTATAGAGGATAGTCCAGATGATGAGGTAGACGATCGCAAACTCTGGAATGAGCTGGAGATAGAAGGTCCAGTGGAAAGGGAACCAACCAGCCAGAGTTGCCAGTGGGACAAAGCCTGCCAGCATGAGGAAGAAATGGGAAAGTGTGGCACGGAGCAAGCTCCAGTCACGGCTGAATAAGCGACCGCCAAAGCTAAAGAGAACTCCGATAGCTGACCAGATGACCATACAGTAGAGCAAGACCAGGCCGCCGTGAATCTGATGTTGAACCATCACTTGGCCGATTAGAGAATCGGAACTCAGTGGGGCGTAGGTACTTGGTGCATAAATGAGTGAAAAGATGATAGAGAGGATGAGGCCGATGAGGACACCAGCAGCTGCGTCGTGAAAGATTTGTTTTTTCATAGTTCTAATTTCTCCTTGATGGTTTTTAGGTAGCGGCGTGAAGAGTAGGTGAAACTTTCGTTTTTCAAGAAAATTTCAACCAGACCGTTGGGCGTGAGCCTGAGATGAGAGATGGAGTCGATATTGACGATTTCAGATTGGGAAATTTGGATAAAAGTGGTCGGCAGAATTTCAAGAACCTGATAGAGCCGCAAATCAATGCTGTAGGTCTGAGATGCAGTTTCTGCTAGAACCTTTCGATTCTCGATATAGAAGCGCTGAATCTTGCCAATTTCAACTAGATAGACCTGATCATCAATCTTACCTTTGATTGTTTCTTTTTGGTCAAGATTTTCTGCGAACTCGACGACTTTCTGGACTTTTTCGGTTGGCTGAGGAGTTTGGACAATCAGCTTTTCCTCCTCGTAAGTCTCCTTAATCTGTAGTTCTACTTTCATAAACTTCCCTCCTTTTCAGTTATACAAGGTTGTGATCACTTCCTGTACACCTTTATTAAACACTATTTTACGACCCATGGCAAGAGCTTTTGCCTATGTGGAGAGATTTGGAGTCTATGTGGTATTTGCTTTTTCTGGTAACATCTGAAATATGGTATAATAGCACTAATCAATTTCTAGGAAAATAGATACAGAAAGGGGCTGAAAGATGTCTCATATTATTGAATTGCCAGAGGTGCTGGCAAACCAGATAGCTGCAGGAGAGGTCATTGAACGTCCTGCCAGTGTGGTCAAAGAGTTGGTAGAAAATGCCATTGATGCTGGCTCTAGCCAGATTATCATTGAGATTGAGGAAGCTGGTCTTAAGAAGATTCAAATCACTGATAATGGTCATGGAATTTCCCATGATGAGGTGGAGTTGGCCTTGCGTCGCCATGCGACCAGTAAGATAAAAACTCAGGCAGACCTCTTTCGGATTCGGACGCTTGGTTTTCGTGGTGAAGCCCTGCCCTCTATCGCTTCTGTCAGTGTCTTGACTCTGTTGACGACGGTGGATGGTGCGAGTCATGGGACCAAGCTCGTTGCGCGTGGGGGTGAAGTTGAGGAAGTCATCCCAGCGACTAGTCCTGTGGGAACCAAAGTTTGTGTGGAGGAACTCTTTTTCAATACACCAGCTCGTCTCAAGTATATGAAGAGCCAGCAAGCGGAGTTGTCTCATATCATTGATATTGTCAACCGTCTGGGCTTGGCCCATCCTGAGATTTCCTTCAGTTTGATTAGTGATGGCAAGGAAATGACGCGGACAGCAGGGACTGGCCAACTGCGACAAGCCATCGCAGGGATTTACGGTTTGGCGAGTGCTAAGAAGATGATTGAAATTGAGAACTCTGACCTAGACTTTGAAATTTCAGGCTTTGTGTCTCTGCCTGAGTTAACCCGAGCCAACCGCAACTATATCAGCCTCTTCATCAATGGCCGTTATATCAAGAACTTTCTACTAAATCGCGCTATTCTTGACGGTTACGGAAGCAAACTCATGGTAGGGCGTTTTCCACTGGCTGTCATTCACATCCATATCGACCCCTATCTAGCTGATGTCAATGTGCATCCAACCAAACAAGAAGTGCGGATTTCTAAGGAAAGAGAACTGATGGCGCTGGTTTCAGAAGCTATTTCAAATAGTCTCAAGGAACAAGCCTTGATTCCTGATGCTTTAGAAAATCTTGCCAAGTCGACCGTTCGTAATCGTCAAAAGGTAGAGCAGACCATTCTCCCACTCAAAGAAAATACGCTCTACTATGAAAAAACAGAACTCTCAAAACCCAGTCAAGCTGAGGTGGCTGATCATCAGGTAGAATTGACTGAGGAAGGGAAAGATTTGACCTTATTTGCCCAGGAAACCTTGGACCAGTTGACCAAGCCAGCAAAACTACATTTTGCAGAGAGAAAGCCTGCTAACTACGACCAGCTAGATCACCCAGAGTTAGACCTAGCGAGTCTTGATAAGGCTTATGATAAGCTGGAGCGAGAGGAAGCATCCAGCTTCCCAGAGTTGGAATTTTTTGGACAAATGCACGGGACGTATCTCTTTGCCCAAGGGCGAGATGGGCTCTACATCATAGACCAACATGCGGCTCAGGAACGGGTTAAATACGAGGAATACCGAGAAAGTATTGGCAATGTTGACCAGAGCCAGCAACAACTCCTAGTTCCCTATATCTTTGAATTTCCTGCGGATGATGCCCTTCGTCTCAAGGAAAGAATGCCTCTCTTAGAGGAAGTAGGTGTCTTTCTAGCAGAGTACGGAGAAAATCAATTTATCCTGCGTGAGCATCCTATCTGGATGGCCGAAGAGGAAATCGAATCAGGCATCTATGAAATGTGTGATATGCTACTCTTGACCAAGGAAGTTTCGATCAAGAAATACCGAGCAGAGCTGGCTATTATGATGTCCTGCAAGCGGTCTATCAAGGCAAACCATCGCATCGATGACCACTCAGCCAGACAACTCCTCTATCAGCTCTCTCAATGTGACAATCCTTACAACTGTCCCCACGGACGCCCTGTTTTGGTGCATTTCACCAAGTCGGATATGGAAAAGATGTTCCGACGCATTCAGGAGAATCATACCAGCCTCCGAGAGTTGGGGAAATATTAAGAACACAAAAAGCCTTTGTTCCTTTTGAACAAGGCTTTTTAGTTTTTCTAAGGTGGGAACTTTGATTGGGTATGGGCAACTTGACACGAGGTTTACACTTGCTTGACAAGACCAGTCCTATAAAAAGTGTTGTGAAAACTGAACTAGGTGATTCAAGATTTCGCAGAATCGTCTTGGTTTGAAGGATTCTCAGGATCAATCACCTTATCAAGATAACGTTGTTTGGTTTTGAGAGCCTTGTTGATAGCAACTGCAGACGCAATCAAGAGAACGAAGGTCAGCCAAATCCAGGCGGTGAATTCGGCTGGGAAACTAGAACCAGCTAAAAAGAGATAGATAGCCAGAGCCAAGACGAAAATATAAATCACTTGCCAGAGGCCAAAGGATTTAACTTCTCTATAGTATTTGTCCTTATCTTCCTCCAAAATCACTGCCGTGGAAGATTTTTCAGAGTTTTCATCCAGTAGTAGATAGTCAGTTGTCACTTGGAAAATCTTGCTTAATTCAATGATTTTTTCGATTTCTGGAAGAACTTGACCAGACTCCCATTTGGAGATGCTTTGCCGAGAAACATTGATTTGTTCTGCTAGCTTTTCCTGGGACCAACCTTTTTCCTTTCTAAGCTCAAATAGTTTTTCTGCGAGTTTCATGATTCTATCCTCCTTTTTCTACCTCTATCCTAACAATTTTTACTTATAATGAGAATACAATCTCCTGTACTATTTGTCAACCAGAGGGTGCACCTTTTGTTGCAGTCTGTCTTGGGGAAATATGATATACTAGATAAACGAAATAAGAGAAAAGGAAAACTATGTACGAATATTTAAAAGGAATCATTACCAAAATTACTGCCAAATACATTGTTCTTGAAACCAACGGTATCGGTTATATCCTGCATGTAGCCAATCCCTATGCTTACTCGGGACAGGTCAATCAAGAATCTCAAATTTATGTGCATCAGGTTGTGCGTGAGGACGCCCATCTACTTTATGGATTTCGCTCAGAAGATGAGAAAAAGCTCTTTCTCAGTCTGATTTCGGTATCTGGGATTGGGCCTGTGTCAGCTCTTGCTATTATCGCTGCTGATGACAATGTTGGCTTGGTTCAAGCCATCGAAAGCAAGAACATCACCTACTTGACCAAGTTTCCTAAAATTGGCAAGAAAACAGCCCAGCAGATGGTGCTGGACTTGGAAGGCAAGGTAGTTGTGGCTAGTGATGACCTTCCTGCTAAGGTGGCAGTGCAAGCAAGCATTGAAAACCAAGAACTGGAAGAAGCCATGGAAGCCATGTTGGCACTGGGCTACAAGGCGACCGAGCTTAAGAAAATCAAGAAATTCTTTGAAGGGACGACGGATACAGCAGAGAACTATATCAAGTCGGCCCTTAAAATGTTGGTGAAATAGGAGAATAATATGACAAAACGCTGTTCGTGGGTTAAGATGACCAATCCGCTCTACATCGCCTACCACGACCAGGAGTGGGGGCAGCCCCTCCATGATGACCAAGCATTGTTTGAGTTGTTGTGTATGGAAACCTATCAGGCAGGCCTGTCTTGGGAAACGGTGCTCAACAAACGCCAAGCTTTCCGAGAAGCCTTTCATGGCTATCAAATTCAAGCGGTCGCAGAGATGACCGACACCGAATTGGAAAACTTGCTGGATAATCCAGCCATCATCCGAAATAGAGCCAAGATTTTTGCTACACGCGCTAACGCCCAAGCCTTTCTACGATTACAGACAGAATATGGCTCTTTTGATGCCTATCTTTGGTCTTTTGTTGAGGGGAAAACGATCGTGAATGATGTTCCTGACTATCACCTAGCACCTGCTAAAACAGCCTTGTCTGAAAAATTAGCTAAAGATCTAAAAAAACAAGGTTTCAAGTTCACAGGCCCAATTGCCGTTTTATCTTTTCTTCAGGCTGCAGGTCTGGTTGATGACCATGAGAATGATTGTGAGTGGAAAAACGGAAATTAGTGAGTGCAGGCGTTTAATTATCTGAGAATATATAAAAAAGCTGAGAAATTCCTCTCAGCTTTTTATACATACTATTAGATTTGTTAAAGTGAAGTCAAAAAAGTGATTCCACCTAAAATAACACCAGCTGAATTTGGAATGATTAGTATCCAATCCTTCTTAGGTTCTTTTGTCCATCCATAAATAACCCAAATTAAACAAGATACTGCTGCGGATAAAGGCTGGAATGGTTGAGCTTTGTTGCCTTGTAAATTGGCAAAAATTTGTGGGATGTAGGCGATAAATACAATAATTCCAATAAAGGCCCCGATTGAACCGACAATTCGATTAATTTTTTGTTTTGTCATATATACCTCCTTTAAAAAGATATCATAGAAATTAGCGAAATGCAATAAATTCAGACACAAATTGTAACGAAAATCAATACAAAAGCACAAAAATGGAGAAATTGTTTATTTTTCGTTATAGTCAAAGCGAATGACTTGCTCTTTTGCATCCACATAAGCATAGACGCCAAAGGGCACAATAGCTCTTGGTGTGGCGTGCCCAACGTTTAGATTATAGACAATCGGGATATTGCTATCAATGATGTCCATTAGTGCCTCCTTATAGTCGTCATAGAAGGTTTCATCCATAGGTTTCCCGACCAAGAGTCCACTGATGACCTCAAATACCCCAGTTTCTTTCAAAGCCTGTAACATTCTTTTGAAGTCTTCCGGTTCAGGCTTTTCTTCACTTGTTTCTAGCAAGAGGATCTTTCCTTCCCAGTCGGATAAGTCAGGGAAGAGTTTGTATTTTTGGCAGAGCTCCGTGCTGTCTGCGTATCGAGAATTGTCAAAGATATCATAGAGGGACTCAAGACAACCACCGAGGATTTCTCCCTCAAACTGAGCATTTCCTTGTAACAAGTCAAAGCCTGTATTTACATGACTGATACGAGCTGTTCCCAGAGCCTTGGGACTAAAGTCAGTTCGTTCTTCATACCAAAGGTTGCTAGGGCGGATTTCTGAGATTCTCCCAGTCTCGATCAGTTCTTTAAAGTAGTGAAGGCTATAGGATAACATCTCCTTGTCCAATTCACAAATGTCTGCTAGAAAGGATTGTCCATAAAAAGTCTTGATTCCTAGTTTATGCAACATAAGGTGGTTCATAGTGGTATCCGAGAAACCAAGAAAAATCTTTTGTTTGATAACTTTTTGTAGTTGGTCATTTTCAAAAAGATAAGGTAGCAAGCGATAGGTATCATCTCCACCGATGGCGCAGAGGATCATGTCGATGCTATCGTCCGAAAAGGCCTGCATCAAATCCTCTGCACGCGCCTCAGGATGGTCCTTGATAAAGTCTAATCCTTTTTGCGAATGAGGCAAAAAGATAGGGTTGAGTCCCAGATCCTTGAGACGCTGGACACCTAGCTCCACTTCGTGTTTGACAAAGTCTTCTCCGATAATGCCACTAGACAAGCTCACGATACCAATAGTAGAAACCATATCTCATCCTCCTAGAAATAGATTGAGCCTATTTTATCACAAATGGTGAGAGAAAACTACAAGAATGAGACTCAGAAGTTCTGTTGGATCTTAAGAAAGCAAGTGAAAAAGCAACCGCCTATGCAGTTGCTTTTCGTTTTTCTAATCTCGCTAGATATGAGTTACTTGGTCAACTCTTGATTATAGGAGAGAGCTAAATCAATCCAGTAAGGAAGTTCTTTTTGACCTTCTATATCTAGGTCTATATAGCCATGATAAGGTCTCCCTCTCATCAATGTAGTATGAGCTCCTGTTCGGGGTAGAACTTGCTTTTCTATTTCTTTGCCAATTCTCACCATAACCAGCTCGTCCTTTCTGGAACTGACTGTAAGGACCATTTTCCCACGAATCATAAAGGCAAGACCACCAAACAGCTTCTTTTCTTCTAGCTCTTCTTCGAAAATTTGGGGAGGAAGTTTGAGTGCTAGGATTTTTCGAATCTGCTGAGCTAAGGATTGACTATATGCCATAGCTTTTCACTTTTCTTAATAACGTGATGGGCCCGCGCTTGCACTTCGGATATTGAAACGTTTCTTGAGATAGAAGCGAAGGGCGAGAAGGGCTGCTCCCAGGATAGCCAAAGGCAGTGGAGCAAGGACTGGATTGAGGTTTGCTGGTAGGAAGCTTGTTGCAAAGAAGACAACCAACCAGAGAACCATAGAGGCCAGGATGACGAGGATTGATTTCCAGAATGGAGGACGCTGGCTACGGTCTGTGTCTGGTCCATAATACTGGTAGACAAAGTAGTACATCAGGTAGAAGGCAAGTCCTCCTACAAGTCCAACCAATAAGAGGGTAATCACCCCATAGCCAATAGCCTGATCTGTAGAGAAGAAGGTAGTCAGGGCGCTAATCAATGCAAAGAGGCTGGTGATGAAAAGGGCTGAGTCCATAATCATGAGTTTTGGATCGTCATTTTCTTTTGGATGCTCTTTTTCATATTGCTCCTTGGCAGTGAAGCTGTGAGCCCAGTGGGTTGGAGCTCCATAGAGGGAACGAGCGGTCGTTCCTTTGGCTTGTTCTTCAAGGATTTTAGGAATGACTTCCTCAAAGACAGCCTTGATTTCAGCGTCTGTTTTACCATCTTTGATGAATTGTTGGGTAGCGATGTGGATAAACTCTTGGTTTTTCTTGGTTAGTTTTTGTAAATCAATCTGAGACATAGGGATTCCTCTTAGAACCATTTTTTATGGATGAGATAGAGAGTGAGCGAAACACTCATAGCAAAGGCGATAAAGACGATTAACCAGAAGGCGTGAGGCTCACCGTTCAAAGGGATTTCATTATCCTTGAAGTTCATCCCATAGGCTGAGAAGATCATGGTTGGGATAGACATGACAATGGTTACGAGAGCCAGAGTTTTCATGATGTTGTTCTGGTTATTGGAAATGATGGAGGCAAAGGTCTCTGTCATAGAGTGAAGGACATTCCCATAGATATCTGCCATCTCGATGGCCTGTTGGGTTTCAATCAGGGTGTCTTCGAGTAGGTCTTCGTCTTCTAGGTATTTCTTGATATTGCTAGTTGCGCTAGTCAATTTCTTGATCACGCGCTCATTTGTCTTAAGTGAGGCCTTGAAATAGACGATGGTCTTTTCCAATTCCATGAGCTCGATCAGTTCTTCGTTTCGAGTGGACTTGTGAAGTTGACTTTCAATTTGTTCACTCTTACGGTCAATCGAACGAAGGGCAGTCAGGTAAAGCTCAGCATTGCGATAAAGGAGTTGAAAGATAAAGCGTGACCGCATGAAAGTATAGAAGTTACGCAGTTTGCGGTTGATGAAGACATCGAGAACAGGGAGGGATTCCAAGCAGGTAGTGATAATGGTTTCCTCGGTGATGATAATCCCCAGCGGAATCGTTACGTAGTAGGTGCGGTTGTTTCTCTCCTCTGTGATGGGGACGTCCACGATGATCAAAGTATACTCGTCTTCGATGGTAATACGAGACATTTCTTCCGCATCGAGTGGTGCTCGAAGGTCGGCGATATCAATGTCAAAGGCATTAGCAATTTCCAACGATTCATTTTGTGTAGGATTGACGAGGTTGATCCAAGTACCCGGTTCAAGCGTGTCGATCTCTTTAAATTCAGTTGTTGTTGAGAGAAAAACTTGTTTCATATCCCCTGTCCTTTCCTACTATTCAGTGATTCATTTTTTGCACCGTACTATTATACTACAAAATCAGCTTTTTGGGTAATAGAATTTCACATTTTTTGGTATAATGGAAAGCAATAATGGACTAGAAAGAACAAAGATGCAAGATAAAATTGTGATTCATGGGGCACGTGCCCATAACTTAAAAAATATTGATGTGGAGATTCCGCGAGACAAGCTGGTTGTTGTGACTGGTTTGTCAGGGTCTGGGAAATCCAGCCTGGCCTTTGATACCCTCTATGCTGAGGGACAACGTCGCTATGTAGAGAGTCTATCAGCCTATGCTCGACAATTCTTGGGCAATATGGAAAAACCAGATGTGGATGCCATTGATGGCCTCAGCCCAGCTATTTCCATCGACCAGAAAACCACCAGCAAAAACCCTCGCTCGACCGTGGGAACCACGACTGAAATTAATGATTATCTGCGTCTCCTCTACGCACGTGTGGGGACGCCTTACTGTATCAACGGGCATGGAGCTATCAAGGCTTCTTCTGTAGAGCAAATCGTGGATAAGGTCTTGGAATTGCCAGAACGCCAACGTCTGCAAATATTAGCTCCTGTCATTCGTAAGAAAAAAGGGCAACATAAGAGTGTCATTGAAAAAGTTCAGAAAGACGGCTATGTTCGTGTTCGTGTGGATGGGGAAGTTTATGATGTGACCGAAGTGCCAGAGCTGTCCAAGAGCAAGCAACACAATATTGATGTTGTGGTTGACCGTATTGTCATCAAGGAGGGCATCCGTAGCCGTCTCTTTGACTCAATCGAGGCTGCCCTTCGTATCGCAGAAGGATATGTGATTATCGACACTATGGACGATTCGGAGTTGCTATTCTCTGAGCACTATGCCTGTCCAGTTTGTGGTTTTACTGTTCCAGAGTTAGAGCCACGTCTCTTCTCCTTTAATGCTCCGTTTGGCTCTTGTAGTGAGTGTGACGGTTTGGGCATCAAGCTGGAGGTTGATACTGACTTGGTAGTGCCAGATGCCGGCAAAACGCTACGTGAGGGGGCTTTGGCACCTTGGAATCCTATCTCCTCCAACTACTATCCAAATATGCTGGAACAAGCCATGACAGCCTTTGGAGTGGATATGGATAAGTCATTTGAAGACTTGTCAGAAGAAGATAAGAACTTGATTCTCTACGGCTCGGATGGCAAGGAATTCCATTTTCACTATGAAAATGAATTTGGCGGTGTGCGCGATATTGATATTCCTTTTGAGGGGGTTGTCAATAATATCAAGCGCCGTTACCATGAGACTAACAGTGACTACACGCGCACCCAGATGCGCCTCTACATGAATGAGCTGACCTGTGGAACCTGTCATGGCTACCGTCTCAATGACCAGGCCTTGTCTGTCCGTGTGGGTGGCGAGCAAGGGCCACATATCGGAGAAATCTCAGACCTGTCTATCGCAGACCATTTGGAGTTGGTGAGTCAGCTGACCTTGTCTGAAAATGAAGCCATCATTGCTCGGCCCATTCTCAAGGAAATCAAGGATCGCTTGACCTTCCTCAATAATGTGGGACTCAACTATCTGACTCTGTCGCGTTCGGCAGGAACCCTATCAGGAGGGGAGAGTCAGCGTATTCGCTTGGCTACCCAGATTGGATCCAACCTCTCAGGTGTCCTCTATATATTGGATGAGCCGTCAATCGGTCTTCATCAGAGGGATAATGACCGCCTGATTGCCAGTCTAAAAAAGATGCGTGACTTGGGCAATACTCTCATCGTGGTGGAACACGATGAAGATACCATGCGTGAGGCGGATTATCTGATTGACGTTGGTCCGGGTGCCGGTGTTTTTGGTGGCGAGATTGTTGCTGCAGGAACGCCCAAGCAGGTGGCTCGCAACAGCAAATCTATCACTGGTCAGTACTTGTCAGGAAAAAGAGCGATTCCAGTGCCAGCAGAGCGCCGTTCCGGAAATGGTCGCTTTATCGAGGTGACGGGAGCGCGTGAGAACAACTTGCAAAATATCACCGCTCGCTTCCCACTAGGAAAATTCATTGCAGTGACGGGGGTGTCAGGCTCAGGGAAGTCGACCTTAATCAACAGCATCCTCAAAAAAGCCATTGCCCAGAAACTAAACCGCAATTCAGACAAACCTGGTAAGTTTAAGACGATTACAGGGATTGAGCATGTAGACCGCTTGATTGACATTGACCAGAGCCCTATCGGACGGACTCCAAGGTCTAACCCTGCTACCTATACAGGAGTTTTTGACGACATCCGTGACCTCTTTGCCCAGACAAATGAGGCCAAGATTCGAGGCTACAAGAAGGGCCGTTTCAGTTTCAACGTCAAGGGTGGTCGTTGTGAAGCCTGCTCAGGTGACGGGATTATCAAGATTGAGATGCACTTCTTACCAGATGTTTACGTGGCTTGTGAAGTCTGCCACGGAACCCGCTACAACAGTGAAACCCTTGAAGTTCACTACAAGGAAAAAAATATCTCGCAGGTTTTGGATATGACGGTTAATGATGCGGTGGAATTCTTCCAACACATTCCCAAAATTCAACGCAAACTTCAGACCATCAAGGATGTGGGGCTGGGCTATGTGACGCTAGGGCAACCGGCTACTACCCTTTCTGGAGGAGAAGCTCAGCGTATGAAGTTGGCTAGCGAACTCCATAAACGCTCGACAGGAAAATCTTTCTACATTCTGGATGAGCCGACGACAGGGCTTCATACTGAGGATATCGCTCGCTTGCTTAAAGTCTTGGCTCGCTTTGTTGACGATGGCAATACCGTCCTCGTTATCGAGCACAATCTGGATGTCATCAAGACGGCAGACCATATTATTGATTTGGGACCTGAGGGCGGTGTCGGTGGTGGAACCATCATCGCAACAGGAACACCAGAGGAAGTAGCGGCCAATGAAGCCAGCTACACAGGACACTATTTGAAAGGAAAGTTACATCATGAATAAACGCGTGCAAGCATTTCTAGCTAAAATGCAAGAAAAAGAACTAGATGGCATCATCATCAACAACCTTAAAAACGTCTATTATTTGACTGGCTTTTGGGGCTCAAACGGGACTGTTTTTATCAGTCGTGACCGTCAGATTTTGGTGACAGACTCTCGCTATATCATTGCAGCCAAGCAAGAAGTGACAGGTTTTGAGATTGTGGCTGACCGTGATGAGTTGACTGTCATTGCAGGCATTGTCAAGGATATGGACTTGTCTCGTATCGGTTTTGAGGATGAGATTTCGGTCTCTTATTACCACCGTATGCAGGCTGCCTTTGCGGGAATCGACTTATTGCCACAGACTCAGTTTGTTGAAGCTCTTCGTATGATTAAGGATGAGAAGGAGATTGCGACTATTCGCAAGGCTTGTTCTATCTCAGACCAAGCTTTCCGCGATGCGCTTGACTTTATCAAACCTGGAAAGACCGAGATTGAGATTGCCAACTTCCTTGACTTCCGTATGCGGGAGCTAGGAGCATTTGGCTTATCTTTTGACACGATTCTAGCCAGTGGTATCAACTCTTCCAAACCACATGCCCATCCAATGCACAAACCAGTAGAGCTGGGAGAAGCCATCACCATGGACTTCGGCTGTCTCTACGACCACTATGTCAGCGATATGACACGGACCATCTATCTAGGACATGTCAGTGACGAGCAGGCAGAGATTTACAATACTGTCCTGAAAGCCAACCAAGCTCTGATTGACCAAGCCAAGGCAGGTCTAGGTTTCCGTGACTTTGACAAAATCCCTCGTGATATCATTGTGGAAGCAGGCTATGGAGAATACTTTACACATGGTATCGGACACGGTATCGGACTGGACATCCACGAAGAACCCTACTTTAGCCAAACTTCCAAAGAAGTCATTAAATCTGGTATGGTCTTGACTGATGAACCGGGCATTTATATTGAAGGTAAATACGGGGTTCGTATTGAAGATGATATCCTAATTACAGATAAGGGTTGTGAGTTATTGACACTTGCTCCAAAAGAATTGATTGTTATCTAAAAAATGAGATAAATCGTTGACTTTTATATTTTAAAGGTTTATACTGATAGACGAAAACGGTAGGTGAGGCTACCATAGGGATACGGATGACTACCGCAAAGCAGTGGAGACACTACTCGTTGGTCAACAGTCCTGGTCGTGAAGGCCAAGACTAAGCTCATTTCATTGCCCTATGGAGTTAAAGCTTGAACGAAAAACAGATAATTAGTTTTTTAATCCTGCTATTTTATGGCAGGATTTTCTACTGTTTTAGAACAGGGAAAGGAGACAGACGATGCAAATTGACGACCACCCAGAACCGCACATACACAGCCAATCGCTGATTTGTGTCGTTCTGCCCTTATAAAGTGATTGGTCTCTGTGTATGAAACACATCATTCATACGGATAGGAGAAACCAATGAAAACTACAAAAGAAAGATTAGCAGCAGCTATTCATACACCTTTAAACGAAACTCTATCTTTTTACAAGACAAGTCTAACAGGCTTAACTGAGGAACAGATAGAAAAGAATCGTGATTTATATGGTGAAAACACCATCACCAAGGGTCAGGAAGACAGTATCCTCAAAAAAATTTACGAATCTATTATCAATCCATTTACAATCATCCTCCTGGTCATCGCTATGATCTCCATGGTGACCAACGTCTGGTTGGCGAAGCCTGGACAAGAAGATCCGACGACCTCTATCATCATCGTTGTCCTAGTCCTCATTTCTGGTGGCATTCGATTTGTCCAAGAACTGCGAAGTGACAAAGCTGCGACCAATCTTTCAAAAATGATTGTGAATACAGCCACGGTTATTCGCGAAGGCCAGAGTTTAGAGGTCGCGATTGAGGATTTAGTCGTTGGAGATATGGTCAAGTTGAGTGCTGGGGATATGATTCCAGCAGACCTCCTTTTAATTGAATCACGTGATTTCTTTGTTCAACAGTCTGGTTTGACGGGCGAAAGTGATTCGGTTGAAAAATTGGCTTTGTCAAAAATGAGTCAGTCAAATTTTGATAGTCTGCTAGAAGCAGAAGCGCTCGCCTTCATGGGAACCAACGTGATATCAGGAAGCGCCAAGGCTTTGATTCTAGCGGTCGGTGATGACACCATGATGGGGGAAATAGAGCAGACTCTCAATACTTATGACGAGCCCACCTCTTTCGAACGGGATATGAACAGTATCTCTTGGCTCTTAATCCGTTTGATGTTGGTCATGGTTCCCATCGTATTTCTTTCCAATGGCTTGACGGATGGAGATTGGTTAGAGGCTGGCGTATTTGCTTTGAGCGTAGGAGTCGGGCTTACACCTGAGATGCTTCCCATGATCATCACGGCCAGTCTAGCAAAAGGCTCCATTATCATGGCCAAGGAAAAAGTTGTCATCAAAAAACTCAATGCCATACAAGATCTAGGTGCTATTGATATCCTGTGTACGGATAAAACCGGAACACTTACCCAAGACGAAATTGTCCTTGAATATCCTTTGGATATACATGGAGATTTGGATTTATCTGTGTTGAGACGTGCCTATCTCAATTCCTATTTTCAAACTGGTTTGAAAAATTTAATGGACAGAGCGATCATTAAACGTACGGAAAAAGAAGCTAAAGAACACGCACTCTTGCAAAATCTAGATCAAACCTTTCAAAAAATAGATGAATTGCCCTTTGATTTTGAACGCAGACGGATGAGTGTCATCGTCAAGGATGAGAACGAAGTTGTTAGTTTGGTAACCAAGGGTGCCCTAGAGGAAATGCTTGCGATTTCAACCCATGTGGAATATCAAGGTCAGATTAGCCCTCTGACGGATGATATCCGAGTGGAAATCTTAAAAGAAGTGGACCAACTCAATCAACAGGGCTTACGAGTCTTGGGAGTCGCTTATAAAACAGGCTTAAAGGAAGGTTTTGCTTACTCTGTTGAAGATGAAAAGGAGATGATTCTAACAGGATATCTTGCCTTCCTAGATCCACCAAAACCATCTGCAGCCCCTGCTATCCAAGCTTTATTAGAGTATGGTGTTCAAACCAAGATCTTGACTGGGGATAATGAGAAGGTAACCCAAGCAGTATGCGAAAAAGTTGGTTTAGACGTTGATCAAATCTTGTTGGGTTCTGATATTGATGCCATGACGGACGAAGAGTTGTCCCAAGCAGTTGAACATGTGACCGTCTTTGCCAAACTCTCTCCGGACCAAAAAGCACGAATCATTTTACAAATCAAATCTAATGGACATTGTGTCGGCTATATGGGAGATGGGATCAATGATGCCCCATCTATGAAAGTAGCCGATGTGGGGATTTCTGTTGATACAGCAGTAGATATTGCCAAAGAGACAGCTGATGTCATTTTGCTGGATAAGGATCTGATGGTGCTTGAAAAAGGTCTGGTTGAAGGACGCAAAGTCTATGCCAACATGACCAAATATATCAAGATGACGGTCAGCTCTAATTTCGGGAATATTCTGTCACTCTTAGTGTCTGGTATCTTTTTACCTTTCCTTCCTATGGCTCCGATTCACTTGATTGTGTTAAACCTCGTCTACGACCTTTCTTGCATTGCCTTGCCATTTGATAATGTGGATGAAGACTTTTTGAAACATCCTCATAAGTGGGAAGCCAAGTCTATTACTCGCTTTATGATTTGGATGGGTCCGATTTCGTCTGCCTTTGATATTTTGACCTTTATCTTGCTCTATTTTGTCATTGTCCCAATGACGACAGGTCATGCTTATGTTCACGGAGCAGAGTCTGCAACGGGCTTTATCATCCTGTTCCAGACAGGTTGGTTCATTGAATCCATGTGGTCCCAAACCATGGTCATCCATATGCTTCGTTCAGCAAAACTCCCTTTCTTACAAAGCCGTCCGTCATGGTTGGTTCTTGGGACAACCTTGCTAGCAGCCAGTTTTGTGACCTTCCTTCCCTATTCTTCAATTGCTGGCCTGCTTCATTTAACCCCTTTGAAACCAATTTATTTCCTCTTTTTGCTTTTGATAATTATTCTTTATATGATAAGTGTTACAGTTGTGAAACGAATCTATATCAAAAAATTTAGAAGTTGGTTATAAATTGAATTTGTCAAGAAAAAAGTACGAAAATCGCGAAAAAAGTTAAATTTTTTTAAAAATAGGTCGCAAGTCGGATGCTTTTTATGGTATAATAGACTAAACTGATAGTAACATGTAGCGAAAGGGGTAGGTACATGATCAAAATTTATACAGTCTCAAGTTGTACTAGCTGTAAAAAAGCGAAAACCTGGCTCAATGCCCACCAGTTAAGTTATAAAGAACAAAATCTCGGTAAAGAAGGAATTACAAGAGAAGAGTTATTAGATATTCTCACGAAAACAGATAATGGAATTGCCAGTATCGTTTCGTCAAAAAACCGCTACGCTAAGGCACTTGGAGTTGACATCGAGGATTTGAGTGTCAATGAAGTGCTCAACTTAATCATGGAAACACCACGGATCTTAAAGAGTCCGATTCTCGTTGATGAGAAGCGCCTGCAAGTCGGCTATAAAGAAGATGATATCCGTGCCTTCTTGCCACGCTCTGTCCGTAATGTAGAAAATGCAGAAGCACGTCTACGTGCAGCTCTATAAAACATCAAGGCTGGGAGTGACTCCTGGCCTTGTTTGCTCTTTTGTTTTAAAATCATGTGAGGAATTATGAAAAAGTTACTAATTGCTAGTTTTGCTCTCCTCTTTTTGCTTGCGGGATGTGGGCAAAAAAAGGAAACCCCTGCTGCTTCTACAACAGCATCTGACCCCATCCAATCAAACCTTCCCGTTTTGGACAATGCCGAAAAGAATACGGTTGTTACCAAGACCTTATTGATGCCGAAGTCAGAAAATGGAACGCAGCAGATTCAGACTATTACCTATAAAGGTAATCAATTTTTGACCTTGACCATTCAGCAAAAACGACCTGTCGGGGATGAACTCAAGAACTTTATCTCTGAAAATGGCCTAGAGGAGACGCAAAAAGCGCTTCAAGAAGCTGAAGAGAAGGATGAGACCATCCAAGAGGCACGCAAACTAGCAGGATTTACACTGGAAACCAAGCTACTCAGCGAGACCGAAATCCAGACAACAACGACTTATGATTTTCAAGTATTGGATGTCAAAAAGGCATCTCAGATCGAATATTTAAAAAATATAGGTCTTGAAAATCTCTTAAAAAACGAACCTAGCCAATATATTGCAGACAGAGTGGCAAATGGGGCGACAGAACAATAGAAAATCCAAATTAATAGACTGACTTATTTGTAGAACGTCAGGGAATGTGCTATAATAGTACTATTCTAAAGAAAGAGGGTGTTAGAATGGGATTTACTGAAGAAACTGTACGGTTTAAATTGGATGATTCCAATAAGAAAGAAATTAGCGAAACGTTGACAGATGTTTATGCTTCTTTGAATGACAAGGGCTACAATCCGATTAACCAGATCGTCGGTTATGTATTGAGTGGAGACCCTGCCTACGTTCCTCGTTACAACAATGCACGAAATCAAATCCGTAAGTATGAGCGTGATGAAATTGTTGAAGAACTGGTACGCTACTACCTTAAAGGACAAGGAGTCGATCTATAATCTATGAGAATTATGGGATTGGACGTCGGTTCAAAAACAGTAGGGGTGGCTATTAGCGATCCCCTAGGCTTCACCGCTCAGGGACTTGAAATCATCCAAATCAATGAGGATCAAGGCCAGTTTGGTTTTGACCGTATCAAGGAATTGGTTGACAGCTATAAGGTAGAACGCTTTGTAGTAGGTTTGCCAAAAAACATGAACAATACCAGCGGTCCGCGAGTAGAAGCCAGTCAAGCTTACGGAGCAAAATTAGAAGAACTCTTTGGTTTGCCAGTAGACTATCAGGATGAGCGCTTGACGACCGTTGCTGCGGAACGTATGTTGATTGAACAAGCAGATATCAGCCGTAACAAACGCAAGAAAGTTATTGATAAGTTGGCTGCTCAGCTGATTTTGCAAAATTATTTAGATAGAAAATTTTAAGACAGAGGAGAAACTATGTCACACGATCACAACCATGACCACGAAGAACGTGAATTGATTACACTAGTAGATGAGCAAGGAAATGAAACCTTGTTTGAAATTCTTTTGACCATCGATGGGAAAGAAGAATTTGGTAAAAACTATGTTCTGCTAGTGCCAGTTAATGCAGAAGAAGATGAAAATGGTGAAGTTGAAATCCAAGCTTACTCATTCATCGAAAATGAAGACGGAACAGAAGGCGAATTGCAACCAATCCCAGAAGACTCAGAAGACGAATGGAACATGATTGAAGAAGTCTTCAACAGCTTTATGGAAGAGTAAAAATGTCCGGGGGACATTTTTAGTTCTGCGCCAGAAATTAGAAACGCAGGAATGTCCGGGGGATATTTTTAGCCCAGTTCCTTAAAATAAGAGAGAACTGGTTTGTTCAGTGAACATTTTTACCCTTACGCTAAAAATAAAGACCGTCAGTAAGTCCGGGGGGCGTTTTTAGCCCACGTTGAAATTCATAGTAGCTAGTGATTAGCTAACCAGGTAAGAGGTCGGGATTTTAGTCCCAACCTCGCTTTTTATTTGTAATCATACTTTGATGTGGTAGTTGATTGGACTTTTGTTAAGGAGACATGTATGTTTGAAGTAGAAGAATGGCTTCATAGTCGGATTGGTTTAAACTTTAGATCTGGTCTTGGACGAATGCAGCGAGCTGTGGATTTGCTGGGGAATCCTGAGAAGACTTATCCGATTATCCACGTAACAGGGACTAACGGTAAAGGATCAACTATTGCCTTTATGAGAGAGTTGTTTGTTGCTCATGGTAAAAAAGTTGGTACTTTCACCTCTCCTCATATCATCAGTCTCCATGATCGAATCTGTATTAATGGGCAACCAATCGCTGGTGAAGACTTTGTCCGTATAGCTAACCAAGTCAAGGAGATGGAAAAAACTCTCTTAGAAACACATGATCAATTGTCTTTCTTTGAGTTGTTGACCCTGATTGCTTTGCTTTACTTTAAAGAGCAGGGAGTGGATCTAGTCCTGCTAGAGGTGGGAATTGGTGGTTTGCTTGACACGACTAATGTCGTAACAGGCGAGATTGCAGTTATTACTTCGATTGGTCTAGATCATCAGGAGACCTTGGGCGATAGTCTGGAGGAAATAGCCGAGCAGAAAGCCGGTATTTTCAAGGCTGGAAAGAAGGCGGTCATTGCTAAGCTCGCTCCAGAAGCTGAGCTTGTCTGTCAAAAAAGAGCAAGAGAGTTAGATGTTGAACTTTATCAAGCTGGGCGAGACTTCACTTTGAAAGCTGGGAATTTTTCAAGTAAACTAGCAAGCTTTTCCCAGCTTGAAATCGGGTTGGAAGGTGCTTATCAGCAAGAAAATGCTTCCTTGGCTTTACAAACTTTTCTTCTGTTTATGACGTCAAGAGAGGAAAAAGTCGAAGAAGAGCTTGTCAGACAGGCTTTGAAGGAGACACACTGGGCGGGTCGATTAGAACGGATTCGCCCGCAGATTTACCTAGATGGGGCTCACAATCTTCCAGCTTTAACTCGTTTGGTCGAGTTTATCCAGGGGGAAATCCAGCAAGGATACCAGGTTCATGTCCTTTTTGGCGCTCTTAAACGCAAGGATTACCAAGGGATGTTAGCCTATCTAACAGAGCAGTTGCCTCAGGTGGAACTTAAGGTAACAGGCTTTGACTACCAAGGATCTCTAGAAGAAAGCGATGTTTCTGGTTATAAACTGGTTGACTCTTATCGCGATTTTATCAGCGAATTTGAAGAAAATGCCAACAATCAGGACTTGCTTTTTGTGACGGGCTCTCTCTATTTTATCTCGGAAGTACGAGCGGGTTTGGTGGGAGATCATGAGATTAGTTGACCTTCTAGACTTAAGTTGCTATACTGGGGATAGGAAAACTCGCAAACGATTTCAGAAATACATTAGCACAAAAGAAAGGAAGTCGCTATGAAAACGAAAACATTCACACTTTCTATTGCTTCTTTAGCAATTCTTAGTCTTTTAGCAGCTTGTGGACCTAAGGAACAAGCATCTACCCAGCCATCTGCTCAACAATCATCTACTCAACAAGAATCATCTTCTAGTGCGGTTACCAGTGCTAGTCAACCACAGGCGTCCTCAAGCCAGGACACCGCTGCGGCAGCTCAACCGACTAATATTGATGGTACCTATACTGGAAAAGATGAGAACGACCAGATCACTCTTGTTGTAACAGGCAAAACTGGTACATGGACTGAGGTCGAACCAGGTGGAGATAAGGAAATTAAGCAAGTCACCTTTGAGCCAGAAAATCAACGTGTCATTATCGGAGATGATATTAAAATTTATGCGGTTAATGGTAATCAAATGATTATCGATGACATGGACCGAGAGGCAGCTGACCGAGTAGTCTTAACGAAGCAATAATGATTAAGTAAAAGTTCCAATGAGATGAAAGCTATCTTTTTGGAGCTTTTTTTCTTGGAAAAGTAGCTGGCCGTTCTTTACTAACTTTTTACTTAAAACGCTTACAAATATTTGTAAAACTTCTTATAAGGTCGTATACTTATGGTAAATAATCAAATAGCGCAGAGGCGCAGGAGGAAAAGCATATGGCTACATTTTACGTTCCATCAGTTAACCTTATTGGTAAAGGTGTTGTAAATGAAGTAGGTCCGTATATCAAGGAACTGGGGTATAAGAAGGCCCTTTTGGTGACAGACAAGTTCATCGAGGGCAGCGATATTTTACCTAAGGTTCTAAAACCACTAGATGCTGAAGGGATCGAATATGTGATCTTTAGCGATGTGGAGCCAAATCCGACTTGCAAGAACGTGACAGACGGAGTGGCTGCCCTGAAAGAGCATGGATGTGACTTTATCATTAGTCTTGGTGGTGGGTCTCCTCAGGATGCGGCTAGTTGTATCTCTATCATCGCTACAAATGGTGGAAAACCTCAAGACTATGAGGGTCTCCACAAGTCTGCTAAAAAAGGCTTGCCAGTGGTTGCGATCAATACAACAGCTGGAACTTCTGCAGAAATTACGATTAACTATGTCATTACTGACGAAGAACGCAAGGTCAAGATGGTAATGGTTGATAAGAACAGCCTCGCCCTCATCTCTGTCAATGATCCAGAACTTATGCTTTCAAAACCGAAAGGATTGACAGCGGCGACAGGTATGGATGCTCTTACTCACGCTGTCGAAGCCTTGGTAACACCAGGTGCTTATAATGTGACTAAGAAACTCTCTATCGGAGCTATTGAACTCATCAAGGAGTATCTTCCTCGTGCTGTGGCAAATGGCCAAGATATCGAAGCGCGTGAGGCGATGGTCAATGCCATCTTCCTCGGTGGTATGAGCTTTAACAATGCTGGTTTGGGATATGTTCATTCTATGGCTCACCAACTCGGTGCGGTATATAACTTGCCACATGGTGTCTGCTGTGCCATGCTTCTTCCAGTTGTAGAGCGTGAAAATGCCAAGCGTGTACCAGAAGCTTTTCGCAATGTGGCCAAGGCCTTGGGACTCCATGTTGAAGGGAAAACAGACCAAGAATGTGCTGACTATGCTATTGCTGAAATTGAGAAACTGTCTGAAACAGTAGGTATTCCGAAGAAACTAACTGAACTCGGTATCCAAGAAAAAGACTTTGACTTTGACTACCTTTCTAAGAATGCTTTGATCGATGCCTGTGCACCTGGAAATCCATTTATGCCAACCTTAGAAGAAACTATTGCACTATACAAAGAACTCTTCTGATTCATAAAGTGAAAAAGAAGCTAAATAATGCTGGAAAGAACTATCATTTTGGTAGTTCTTTTTTTAAAAATTTGCTATCCTAGACATATGAGAAAAATCAAAATTGATGTGGTTGTAGTGCCCTTAAGTGGGCATCTATTCCCGACCCTGAATTTACTCGCACCCTTGTTGAAGGATCCCTTGTATGAGATTCGATTATTTACAGGACCGCAACGAAAAGCTGTCGCAGAGGAGATGGGCTTCCGGGTGATTCCCATTTTAGAAAATTGTGTAGATGAGTTTGAGCGTGTAGCCAACAATGAAGGGCAGTTAAACCTTATTTCTGCTTATCGACAGTTGTCAGCTAGTCTTGATTTGATCAATGTGGTGTCTGACCAACTAGTCCAAGAGTGGCAGGAAAATCGACCTGATATTGTGATTGCGGACTTTATAACCCTCTCTGGAGGACTTGTAGCGGAGCAGTTGAATATTCCTTGGATTACCACTATGGCGACACAGTTTGCCATTGAAACGACAGATGGGCCGCCTTGTTTCTTTGGAGGAATGGGCAGTCCAAAGACATCGTTCCAATCTGTCCAGCAATGGCTGGGAAGAAAAGGGACTCGTTTAGGGAAACGAATCGTAACCTTTTTATTGAGAGGACGGTTGAAACGTTATGATTTTAAGCTCTACAATAAGAAAAATCAGGAAACCATTTATTCACCCTATTCCATCTTGGGAATTGGGATGAAAGAGTTGGAGCTGAAAAGTGGTTTTCCAGAGCACTATCTTTGGGTGGGACCTTTTGGCTCTTCGATTGAGAGGGCAGAAAATTATCCCCTCGATTTGTCTCCTTATGCAGGTTATAAGAAGATCCTTGTATCCTGCGGCACTCAGCTAGCATGGGCCAAAGACAATCTCCTCTATCAGACACAACAATTGGCAGAAGTACATCCAGATTGCCACTTCTTTGTGACTCTGGGGTTTGGTGGACAAGACTTCCGATGTGAGGAGCTCATGGACAATGTTTCTGTGGTATCTTATCTTCCCTATAAGGAATACATTCCCCAGATGGACTATGTGATTCATCATGGCGGTGCGGGCATTTTTTACCAATGTATCATCTATGGCAAGCCTGCCTTGATTCTCCCCCATGACTATGATCAGTATGACTATGCGGTTCGTGGCTTAGAGGCAGGGATTGCCCTGACTGCTAAACGAGAGGATACAGAAGCGATTGGACGCGCTTTTGATGAGTTGTTGGATAGAGATGATTGGTCAGACTTGAACAAACTCAGTCGCGCAGCTCAAATCTATCAGCCAACAGAGATTCTGAAGAGCGAAATACATCGACTCTTAGGGGACAAGGAGAAGTAAAAAATGAAGAAAGTATTGGTAACAGGTGCT
This sequence comes from Streptococcus sp. CCUG 71758, assembly GCF_011714815.1. Classification (NCBI taxonomy): domain Bacteria; kingdom Bacillati; phylum Bacillota; class Bacilli; order Lactobacillales; family Streptococcaceae; genus Streptococcus; species Streptococcus sp. CCUG 71758. The sequence continues at coordinate 195,076 of NZ_RXXO01000002.1, forward strand.
ACGGGCTTTCTAGGTAAGTATGTTGTTGAAGAGCTCAGTCAGTCGAGCTATCAGGTACGCGCTTTTGGACGCAATCGCAAGATGGGTCAGTCTTTAGAAACTTCTACTGTGGCATTTTTTCAGGGAGATTTGACCAAACAAGAGGACTTAGCTCAGGCTTGTCAAGAGATGGACATGGTTGTGCATGCGGGTGCTCTTTCTACCGTTTGGGGACCTTGGGAGGACTTCTACCAGACAAATGTCTTGGGAACCAAGTATGTTCTGGATGCTTGTCGGGAGGCGGGGATTCAGCGTTTGGTTTATGTATCATCGCCGAGCATCTATGCTGCTCCTCGAGATCAGCTAGCTATCAAAGAAAGCGATGCACCTCAGGAAAATAATCTGAACAACTACATTCGTAGTAAGCTGGCTTCGGAGAGGCTGTTTAAGGATTATCCCGATGTTCCGAGCATTATCTTACGACCTCGTGGGCTTTTTGGGATTGGGGATACCAGTATTTTGCCCCGAGTTCTCAAACTCAGTCAGAAGATTGGTATTCCCTTGATAGGGGACGGTCGTCAGCTCATGGATATGACCTGTGTGGAAAATGTCGCTCTGGCAATTCGCTTGGCTCTAGAGGCTCCTCAAGCTAGTGGCGAAGTCTATAATATTACCAATGGGGAACCAAGAGCCTTTAAGGATTTGATAGAAGAAACCCTGAGAGGACTGGGCTATCCGATAACATACAGAAAAGTGCCAGCTCCTCTTATTTCAGTTATTGCCAGTAGTTTAGAGTTTCTTTATAAGACCTTGAAACTTAAAGGTGAGCCGGCTCTGACACGCTATACCTATTATTTGCTGCGGTATAGCCAGACGCTGGACATCAGCAAGGCGGAGCTAGACTTGGGGTATCGCCCTCAAATCAGTATTTCGGAAGGGATTGAACAATATGTCCAAGATTATCGAAAGCATTGATTATTTCCCAGCAGGCTACTGTACTAGCTATACAGGTTTGCTATTCAAGGGAGTCAAGAATAAAAAGATGACCTTTCCAGCTGGTGTCTTTCTGATTAAACACAGAGACAAGGGCTATTTGCTATATGATACTGGCTATCACTATGATATTAAGACGAAGCTTCGCTATGGTTTTTATCGTCTAGGAACACCTGTTCAAATGACGGAAAAGGACCAGATTTCATATTTGCTAGAAGCGAAGGGAATCAAACCAGAAGAAATTAACTATGTCCTTCTATCTCATTTACATCCAGATCATCTGGGAGGAGCTAGCTTCTTTCCTCATGCAACCTTTATCCTGACAAAAGAAGTGTATGAAGTTTATCAAAAACCCAAGTTGAAAGACCTGATTTTCAAGGAATTTCTACCAACTTCTTTTGAAAAAAATCTAACCATTATCAGAGCTGACCAGCAAGATTCAACCTTTCCCTATCGTCCGATTTGTGATCTTTTTGGAGATGGCAGTATCCTAGTTGCTTCTGTTGACGGGCATGCTAGGGGGCAAGCCTGTCTGTATCTTCCAGACTTTAACCTCCTCATTGCAGCAGATCTTTGTTGGGGAATTGACCTTTTGCCTTACACCAAACAGATGCATCTGATTCCTTCCTTGGTTCAAGATAACAAGGTGGACTATATCAAGGGGACAGAGTTTCTAGAGGAAGTCTTAAAGGACAGTATTGAGGTGCTTGTTAGTCATGACCCTGTGGAAAGGATAGAGTCAATCTTATATGAAAAAAATAACCTTTCTTAAAACCTTTATCCAAACTCGTTGGCTTCATAACTTCAAATCTCGAGAGGCTGTAGAGAGCTATCAGAAAAAGCAATTAGCCAACTATATGGATTTTTTAAAGCGAGAGTCTCCCTACTTTAAAAATGGGGTGCCTAGCGACTTTGACCATATGGACAAAGCTTTTATGATGGAACATTTCAACGAACTCAACACCCAAGGAGTGGATCGTGAAGAAGCCTTATCCTTAGCTATTGAAAGTGAGAAAACCCGTGATTTCAGTGAACTTAAAGGCGAAGTAGCAGTCGGTCTGTCTTCAGGGACATCTGGACATCGGGGCCTCTTTATCACAACAGAGAAAGAGCGAAGTATGTGGGCGGGAGCTATCTTGGCAAAGATGTTGCCCAAGGGTCAGCTTTTTGGACACCGCATCGCCTTTTTCCTGAGAGCCGATAATGAACTCTATCAGACCATCAATACGGCGCTCATTCGTCTAGAGTATTTTGATATTTTCAAACATACAGATGAGCATATAGAGCGTCTCAATAGCTACCAACCAACTATTGTGGTGGCGCCAGCCTCTATGTTGATTGAATTGAGCAAGCGCCTCAAGGATGGAGAGTTAGCTATTCACCCACAAAAAATCGTTTCGGTGGCGGAAATCTTGGAAGATAGTGATAGGGAACGCATCGCAGAGGCCTTTTCTCTGTCCATCATTGACCAAGTTTATCAGGCAACTGAAGGTTTCCTAGCCTGCACTTGCTCAGTTGGTAATCTGCATCTCAACGAAGACATTATCTTTGTGGAAAAGCGGTATCTGGATGACCGCCGTTTTTATCCAGTGATTACGGACTTTAAGCGAAGCAGTCAGCCTGTTTATCGCTACCAGCTCAATGATATCTTGGTTGAAAATCCGGAGCCTTGTCCCTGTGGCTCCTACTATACACGGATTGACAAGGTCGAAGGACGCTCTGACGACATCTTCTATTTTGAAGGACTGGATGGGGGGCAGGTAACGATCTATCCAGACTTTATCAGACGTTGCATCCTCTTTGTGGAGAATGTAGGAGATTACCAAGTTAAGCAACATTCCGAGAAATTAGTGGAAGTTTGTTTAAGCCGACGAGATGAGGACGTAGAGACAGCAATTTTGGCACAGTTCCAACTCTTGGCCCAGCAAAAAGAGTTCATAGTTCCTCAAATCCAATTTTCAGATTATCACTGGGATACTAGTCGTAAACTCAAACGTATCCAACGTTTATGAAAGGAAGAAAGACAATGACAGAAGTAAAAAGACATGTAGAAATCGCAGGTTATGGCATTTGCCTTCCAAAGCATACAGTTCAATTTAAAGACCAAACCCGTTATCGTGTAGTTGAAAATGAAGAAACGCAACTCGACTTGGCAGAAGGAGCTATCCACCGTGCACTTGAACATGCAAATTTGGATATTAAAGATATCGATTGCCTTGTATCAGCTAGTGCAGTTGGTGTTCAGCCTATTCCTTGTACGGCTGCCTTGATTCATGAGCGCGTGGCAAAAGGACTCTCAATTCCAGCAATGGACATCAATACGACCTGTACCAGCTTTATTTCTGCTCTATCGACTATGTCCCACTTGATTGAGGCGGGCGAATACGGTCGTGTCTTGATTGTATCCAGTGAGGTTGGTAGTTTAGGGCTCAATCCCAAGCAAAAAGAAAGTTTTGAACTCTTTAGTGATGGGGCGGCAGCCTTTATTTTCCAAAAAAGTCATCAGGAAAAAGGGGTCATTGCTAGTCTCCAACGTACTTGGTCGGAAGGAGCTCACGATACGGAGATTCGTGGAGGTCTGACTTCTTTTCAACCAAAAGAGTACTCTGAAGCGACTAAGACCAACTATATGTTTGACATGAAGGGGAAGAAAATCCTCCTCTTGTCTGCTCGCAAGATCCCAGTCATGTTTGAAGAGTTTCAAGAAAAAACACGGCTAGCCTTGGCAGACGTGGACTATATCATTCCTCACCAAGCAAGTCGTGCTCTTCCTCTGGTCATGGAAAAACTAGGTGTGGCCGAGGATCAGTACCTCAATCTCGTCACTGACTATGGAAATATGGTGTCAGTCTCTGTACCGTTTGGCTTAGCTTATTCTTTGGAGCATGGACTTATCAAGGAGGGAGATGTCGTCTACCTTATGGGGACTGCAGCTGGTATGACGGTCAATATGTTGGCTCTGAAATTGTAACAATTATCCAAACACGGAACGGTTGGAGCATGAGCAAAGGTAAACGGTTGCTATCTACCCCTGAACTGAGGTATACTAGTAGAAAGATTAGTTTATCAAGCGGTGAGGGAGAATGTTAGAAAAGGAAGGAGATGTATGACAGCTAGAAAAATGCAGCTACTCATGTCCAAATATGGTTTTAGCATTACCATCATGTTGGCAGAGTTGTTTATCGTCTTTGGTTTATTTCTCTATCTAGGGCAGATGGCACCGATTATCTGGATTATCCTAGTCATTTTAGTGAGCTTAGCGACCATTGTATCGATTGTTAATCGATCTATGAATCCTGAGAGTAAGGTGACATGGTTGTTAGTAGCCTTTGTGCCAGTGTTTGGCCCCTTACTCTATATCATGTTTGGAGAGCGTCGTTTATCTAAAAAAGAAATGAAGCAGCTAAAGCAGCTCCAATCAATGGTTGATAGAGAGGACAATAGCAGAGCTCTCCGTTTGGAGTTAAAAGAGCAGGACAAGTCGGCTTATGGGGTTATCAAATCGCTCCTCAGCATGGACACGAATGCAGATGTCTATAATCGAACGGATACCCATTTTTTCCCTTCAGGGGAAAGCATGTGGCGCCAGATGCTAGAGGACCTCAAGAAAGCGGAGAAGTTTATCTTTCTCGAATACTATATCATCGAAGAAGGTTTGATGTGGAATAGTATTTTGAAAATTTTGGAAGAAAAGGCGGCTCAAGGGGTAGAAGTGAAGCTCCTTTATGATGATATTGGTTGTATGGCAACCTTGCCTGGTGATTATACCATTCATCTTCGCGGTCGAGGGATTGAAGCCCATAAATTTAATAAGGTGATTCCGCGCTTAACCGTTGCCTATAACAACCGTGACCACCGTAAAATCATGATTATCGATGGTCAAATTGCCTATACAGGTGGTGTCAATCTGGCAGATGAGTATATCAACCATATCGAACGCTTTGGTTATTGGAAAGATAGCGGTATTCGCGTAGATGGATCGGCGGTTAAGGCTTTTACTAGACTCTTTTTATCAACCTGGTATATCAACCGTGGGGAAATTAGCGACTTTGACCAATACCATCTCGAAAATCAACCAAAAGATGGGATGGGGCTCTGTATTCCCTACAGTAGCGGGCCAAAACCCATCTACCGAGCCCAGGTTGGAAAAACGGTCTATCAAAATCTTATCAATCAAGCTACGGATTACGTCTACATCACGACTCCCTATCTGATTGCTGACTATGATTTAACAGAAAGTATCAAAAATGCAGCTCTGAGAGGGGTAGATGTGCGAATTGTGACGCCGTGTATCCCAGATAAGAAGGTTATTCAGTTAGTTACTCGAGGAGCCTATCCAGACTTGTTATCTGCAGGGGTTCGAATTTATGAGTATAGCCCGGGATTCCTTCATAGCAAGCAAATGCTTGTCGATGGAGAGGCAGCTACTGTGGGAACCATCAATTTTGACTATCGGAGTTTGCTTCACCACTATGAAAATGCCGTCTTGCTTTATAGGACGCAGTCCATCATCGATATTGAAAGAGACTTCGAAGAGATTTTTAAAGTTTCTCAAGAAATTTATCCCCACACCATCAAAACAAGCTGGTATCAAAGCTTGATCAAGGAAATTGTCCAGTTGTTTGCGCCTATGCTCTAACTATCCATCAAGATCTTGCCCAAGGCTGGATCTTTTTTGTCTTCTTACGAATAGATAAGTAAAGGAGAAAACCATGCTTAATCTAGAAGATGATGATTTTATCAGAGAGTATAGAAATAGTCTATTTCACCGTTTTCGTGAAATCGAACGCTTTGCGATATTGGATAAGAAATTCAGCAAATATCAATCCCAAGCTGACATTCCTGTAAGATTTTGATATACTAAAACAGATAAACTTAGAGGAGAAATTGAATGAATGTATACGGGAAAATAGATGAGAAACAAGAAGAATCTCATTACCAAGACTGGTCCGTTCCAGAAAAGCGAGAAGGAGCTCCGATTCCCTTTTTTAGTATCTTGCTTTGGAGTTTAGTGGCTACAGCTATTTCTGTGGTTATCCCCCTTATTTTTGGTTTAGTAAGCCCGCAACAAACTCAGGATCTTTATACCGGTTGGGCCTTGCATCAAAATGGTCAAATGTATACCGATTATTTTGGGACGGAGGGATTGCTCTATTACCTGCTTACCTATCTTTCACAAGGCAGTATTCTGATTGCTTTGGTTGAGTGGTTGGCCTTATTTGGAGCAGGTGTTTTTCTTTTTAAATCTGCGGATACTCTTACAGGCCGTGTAGAAGAAGCCAAGCAGCTTGTGTTTGTGTTTAATTTGTTGGTAGCAGGTCTCGCTTTTGGTGGTGGCTATGCTCTCTTGCTAGCCCTGCCTTTCCTATTTTATTCACTTAGCATTGTTACGAACTATCTAGCTTATCCAAACGATGACAAAGGATTTTTACGTGTTGGTATGAGCCTTGCACTTGCTTTCTTCCTTGCGCCAATCCCAACAGCCTTATTTGCAGCTACACTAGCCTTGGGCATCATCGGCTTTAACTTAGGAAAAGGTCACTTTGTTCATGGTTTATATCAATTTTTTGCGTCAGCCTTAGGGTTCTCACTCTTATTCTATCCTTTAGGGTACTATACAGTATTAACAGGTAGTTTTGGGGATGCCATTAGCCAGACCTTGTATCCGGTAAATACTCTTAGCCTCTTTTCAAATGCACATTTGCTTGAAAATGCAGCCTTCTATGGCTTACTTGCCATTGGGCTAGGTTCCCTTACTTTGCTCTTTTCTGGTTTATTCCAGTCAAAACCAGCTAAGCAGTATTCCCTATCAATTGCTGCTAGTTTGGGCTTATTGCTTTCTTTGGGGCTCTTGATTTTCTCAAAAGAACCTGTCAACGGTACTCATCTCGTTGCTCTTCTTCCTTTCTTGACTTTGCTCCTTCTGACAGGGATCAAAGAGAATGTTTCTGATGGAGGCAGTCGTCGTAGAAGAAGACGTGAGAACAAAGCCTCTTTCCTCAAAGGAAATTTCTATCTACCACTGATTGCCCTTGTCTACCTCATTGTTCTCCCTATCGCGAGTCGCTACCTTTCGCACCCGGTGACTTATCAGGAGAGAGAGCGACTTGCTAGCGTAGTCAAGCAACAAACGAGTTCTGAAGATCGTGTCTATGCATGGGATGATCGTCCAGATTTCTATCGTACAAGCGAACGCTTGGCACCGACCTCTCTAGTGACGCCAACACTTTATACTGCAAGTGACGAAAATAAAACCAAACTGATGAATGACCTGAAAGAGAATGAACCGAAGATGATTATGGTCAATCAAAAAGTTGCCTTGTGGTCAGATGTAGAGAGCTGGCTCAGTGAAAACTATGAGCTTGTTCAGACAGATACTAGCGAGTTGAAGCTTTATAAATTCAAATAACAAAATCAATATCTTGTGGAATTTTAAAAAAATCGGGATTTTTAACACAAGATGTTGATTTTTATTTTTAGAGTGGTATAATACTTCATAGAACAACATTTTAGAAAGGAGCATGGATATGATTGTATTAGAAGAAAAGCTTGCAACCGTTCCCACCTTGTTCGTTGAAAAACGAGATGGTAGACGTGTAGTATTTGATGTAGACAAGATTGACAAGGCTCTCCACAAGGCGGCGGAAAAGGTTATGGACGTTACGCCTCTAGTAGAAAAACGCCTAAATGGTCTAGTTGAAAGAATCGTTACCGAAATTCATAGTCGTTTCCCTAAAGGTGTGAAGATTTATGAGATTCAGAATATCGTAGAACATGAACTTCTCGAAGCCAAAGAATATGCCTTGGCTGAAGAGTATATCACTTATCGGACACAGAGGGATTTTGAGCGCTCAAAAGCGACAGATATCAACTTTAGCATTCATAAACTTCTCAATAAAGATCAGGCAGTTGTCAATGAAAATGCCAATAAAGACAGCGATGTCTTTAACACTCAACGTGATTTGACAGCAGGGATTGTGGGGAAATCAATCGGATTGCAAATGCTTCCTAAGCACGTAGCCAATGCTCACCAAAAAGGGGATATCCACTATCATGATTTGGACTATAGTCCCTATACACCTATGACCAACTGCTGTTTGATTGATTTTAAAGGCATGTTGGAAAATGGCTTTAAAATTGGTAATGCAGAGGTAGAGAGTCCCAAGTCTATCCAGACTGCGACCGCTCAGATTTCACAAATCATTGCCAACGTTGCTTCTAGCCAGTACGGGGGCTGTTCAGCTGACCGTATCGATGAAGTCTTGGCACCTTATGCAGAGAAGAATTACCAAAAGCACCTCAAAGATGCGGAAGAATGGGTCTTGCCTGAAAAACGGGATGATTATGCTTGGAAGAAAACCCAAAAAGACATCTATGATGCCATGCAATCTCTTGAGTATGAAATCAACACCCTCTTCACTTCAAATGGACAAACACCTTTTACTTCACTAGGTTTTGGTCTGGGAACTAGTCGTTTTGAACGGGAAATTCAAAAAGCTATCTTGACCATTCGTATCAAGGGGCTTGGTTCAGAACACCGCACAGCCATCTTCCCTAAACTCATCTTTACGCTTAAAAGAGGCCTTAACTTGGAAGAAGGAACTCCAAACTATGACATCAAACAGTTGGCCCTCGAGTGTGCAACCAAACGGATGTACCCGGATGTCTTATCCTATGATAAGATTATCGAGTTGACTGGTTCTTTCAAGGTACCTATGGGCTGCCGTTCTTTCCTTCAAGGATGGAAGGATGAGAATGGCGTAGAAGTCAATTCTGGTCGGATGAATTTAGGTGTTGTGACGGTCAACCTTCCTCGCATTGCCCTTGAGTCTGAGGGCGACATGAATAAGTTCTGGGAAATCTTCAATGAGCGGATGAATATCGCAGAAGATGCTCTGGTTTACCGTGTTGAACGGACCAAGGAAGCAACACCAGCGAATGCCCCTATCCTTTATCAGTACGGAGCCTTCGGTCGCCGTCTCGGAAAAGAAGAAAGTGTAGATCAACTCTTTAAGAATCGCCGCGCGACAGTTTCGCTGGGCTACATCGGTTTGTATGAAGTGGCTACAGTCTTCTTTGGAAATAGCTGGGAAAGCAATCCTGAAGCCAAGGAATTCACATTGGATATCATTCGCGATATGAAACGTCGTGTGGAAGAGTGGTCTGACCAATATGGTTACCATTTCTCTATCTACTCCACACCGTCTGAAAGTCTGACAGACCGCTTCTGTCGCTTGGATACAGAGAAGTTCGGCTCTATTCCGGACATCACGGACAAGGAATACTACACCAACTCTTTCCACTACGATGTTCGTAAAAATCCAACACCGTTTGAAAAATTAGACTTTGAGAAAGTTTATCCAGAAGCAGGTGCGTCAGGTGGTTTCATCCATTATTGTGAGTATCCAGTTCTTCAACAAAACCCTAAAGCCTTGGAAGCTGTTTGGGACTATGCCTATGACCGTGTCGGCTATCTAGGGACCAATACTCCGATTGATCGTTGCTACAAGTGTGACTTTGAAGGGGATTTTGAACCGACTGAGCGAGGATTTGCTTGTCCAAACTGTGGCAATAGCGACCCTAAAACAGTAGATGTGGTCAAACGTACGTGTGGTTATCTGGGAAATCCTCAAGCGCGTCCGATGGTTAATGGACGCCACAAGGAAATCGCTGCGCGTGTGAAACATATGAATGGTTCAACCATTAAGACACCTGGACATAAAGTAACAAACTAGAAAGAGACGGAATGGGGAAATACCAATTAGACGATAAGGGACGCGCACAAGTGACCCGTTATCACGAGAAACACTCGAAAGGTGGAACAGGTAAAAAAGAACGCTTGCTCAACCTCAGAGAACAGTTTTTAAACAAGAACAAGAAAAAATAAAAGTGAGAGTCTGCTCTCACTTTTCTCTTAGGTGGGAGGGGAATATGGAACTACGCAGACCGATATTGGCGGATAAGGAAGCTGTTTTAGAGATGATGGCAGAGTTTGAACAGACTCAATCAGCCCATGATGGCGGATTTTGGGATGCTGAGAATTTTGTTTATGAAGAGTGGTTAAAAAACAATCAGGATCATGAAATGGGAATTAATTTGTCTGAAGGGTGGGTGCCTGATATTCAGTTAGTCGCTTTTTCGATAGATGGTCAAGCTGTAGGATTTCTCAATATCCGATTGCGGCTCAATGACTTCTTATTGGAAGAAGGCGGACATATCGGCTATTCCATCCGTCCCTCTGAAAGAGGCAAGGGTTATGCCAAAGAAGCTCTCCGACAAGGCTTGCAAGTTGTCAAGGAGAAGAATATTAAACAAGCACTTGTGACCTGTAGTACGGGAAATCCTGCTAGTAGGGCGGTGATTGTATCAAATGGCGGAGTGTTTGAAGATGTTCGCAATGGCGTAGAACGTTACTGGATAGATTTGGAGTAAAAGGATGACATGGAATACACCAAAACCAGGTGAATGGAAAAGTGAGGAGCTTAGTAAAGGGCGGATCATTGATTACAAGGCCTTTAACTTTGTCGATGGAGAAGGTGTGCGCAATTCTCTCTATGTATCAGGTTGCATGTTTCACTGCGAAGGGTGCTATAATGTTGCGACTTGGTCTTTCAACGCAGGCATTCCCTATACGCCAGAGTTAGAAGAACAGATCATGGAAGATCTTGCCCAACCTTATGTTCAAGGCTTGACCTTGCTAGGAGGAGAGCCCTTTCTTAATACGGGTATTCTCTTACCACTCGTTAAACGCATTCGAAAGGAATTGCCAGACAAAGACATCTGGTCCTGGACGGGCTACACGTGGGAAGAAATGATGCTGGAGACTCCAGATAAACTGGAACTCTTATCGCTGATTGACATCCTTGTCGATGGACGGTATGATAAAAGCAAGCGCAATCTCATGCTCCAGTTTCGAGGTTCCTCTAATCAACGGATTATCGATGTGCAAAAATCTCTCAAAAGTGGGCAAGTGGTGATTTGGGACAAGCTTAATGACGGAAAAGAAAGCTATGAACAGGTGAAGAGAGAATGAAGAAAAAAGACCTGATAGAACAACTGGTTTCAGAGATTGAAACGGGAAGGGTTAGGACGCTGGGGATTTACGGTCATGGAGCTTCAGGCAAGTCAACCTTCGCTCAGGAATTATATCAGGCCCTAGATTCTACTACAGTAAATTTACTAGAAACAGATCCCTATATCACTTCAGAACGTCACCTGGTAATACCAAAGCAAGCACCTGATCAAAAGGTAACAGCTTGTCTGCCAGCGGCGCATGAACTGGCAAGTTTGCAGAGAGATATTCTCGCCTTGCAGGCAGGTATGGATGTCTTAACAATCGATGAACCGTGGAAGGCTAGCGAGATCTTATCTGGAGCCAAACCGATTCTGATTGTTGAAGGGATGTCTGTGGGTTTTCTACCTAAGGAACTCTTTGACAAAACTATCTGTTTCTACACGGATGAGGAGACCGAATTAAAGAGGCGCTTAGCTCGAGATACAACTATGAGAAATCGCGATGCATCTTTTGTATTAGCTAGCCATCAGATGAGACGGGAGCAGTATCTGTGTTACTATAGAGAAGCCGAGTCTAAAGCAGATATCTTAGTAGATCAATCAGAAGATAAATTCAAGGTCAAAATGACTCGTATTGTATAGAAGAAAAGACAGTTTTTTATAGATATAAATCCGTAATCTCGGAAAGATAAAAATAGAAAACAGTTTCATCCCAAAAAAACGAAAAAAACCTAACAAATCCCTTGCAATCGCAGGGGCTTTGTGTTATTCTATTATGGTGCTGTAAAATACAGCCTTAGCTTTGATGCAAGAGGTTGCGACACGCTCGGTTGCATTGCCACGCAACGCGCGTCGGTTTTCTTGTGGAGCTAGCCTATTATCTTAAATAGACGAAAAGGAGAAAAAGATGGCAAACAAAAAAATCCGTATCCGTTTGAAAGCTTACGAACACCGTACGCTTGACACAGCGGCTGCAAAAATCGTAGAATCAGCTACTCGTACAGGTGCACAAGTTGCGGGTCCAATCCCACTTCCGACTGAACGTAGCCTCTACACAATCATTCGTGCGACTCACAAATACAAAGACTCTCGCGAACAATTTGAAATGCGTACACACAAACGTTTGATCGATATCGTTAACCCAACTCAAAAAACAGTTGATGCGTTGATGAAATTGGATCTTCCAAGTGGTGTAAACGTAGAAATCAAGCTTTAATCCAAAGTTTGAAACCTTGAGCATGAAAAACGCTCGTTAAAAACTTTTTGAATAAAAAATATAGAAAAGGAACTATTTTCTCATGACAAAAGGAATCTTAGGGAAAAAAGTGGGAATGACTCAAATCTTCACTGAAGCTGGCGAATTGATCCCTGTAACAGTTATTGAAGCAACTCCAAACGTTGTTCTTCAAGTTAAAACTGTTGAAACAGACGGATACAACGCTATCCAAGTTGGTTTTGATGACAAACGCGAAGTATTGAGCAACAAACCTGCTAAAGGACATGTAGCGAAAGCTAACACGGCTCCTAAGCGCTTCATTCGTGAATTCAAAAACGTTGAAGGCTTGGAAGTTGGTACTGAAATCACAGTTGAAACATTCGCAGCTGGAGACGTTGTTGACGTAACTGGTACTTCTAAAGGTAAAGGTTTCCAAGGTGTTATCAAACGCCACGGACAATCACGTGGACCAATGGCTCATGGTTCTCGTTACCACCGTCGTCCAGGTTCTATGGGACCTGTTGCACCTAACCGCGTGTTCAAAGGTAAAAACCTTGCAGGACGTATGGGTGGCGACCGCGTGACAATTCAAAACCTTGAAGTTGTACAAGTTGTTCCAGAAAAGAACGTTATCCTTATCAAAGGTAACGTACCAGGTGCTAAGAAATCTCTTATCACTATCAAGTCAGCAGTTAAAGCTGGTAAATAATAAGGAAAGGGGAATACAGTCAAAATGGCAAATGTAACATTATTCGACCAAACTGGTAAACAAGCTGGCGAAGTTGTTCTTAACGATGCAATCTTTGGTATTGAACCAAACCAATCTGTTGTGTTTGATGTGATCATCAGCCAACGTGCTAGCCTTCGTCAAGGAACTCACGCAGTCAAAAATCGCTCAGCTGTTTCAGGTGGCGGACGCAAACCATGGCGTCAAAAAGGAACTGGACGTGCTCGTCAAGGTTCTATCCGCTCTCCACAATGGCGTGGTGGTGGAACTGTCTTCGGACCAACTCCACGTAGCTATGCGTACAAACTTCCTCAAAAAGTTCGTCGCCTTGCGCTTAAATCTGTTTACTCAGAAAAAGTTGCTGAAAACAAATTTGTAGCCGTTGATTCTCTTGAATTTACAGCTCCAAAAACTGCTGAATTTGCAAAAGTTCTTGCAGCTTTGAGCATCGATTCTAAAGTCCTTGTTATTCTTGAAGAAGGAAACGAATTCGCAGCTCTTTCAGCTCGTAACCTTCCAAACGTGAAAGTTGCGACCGCTACAACTGCAAGTGTTCTTGACATCGCAAATAGTGACAAACTTCTTGTTACTCAAGCAGCTATCTCTAAAATCGAGGAGGTTCTTGCATAATGAATTTGTATGATGTTATCAAAAAACCTGTTATCACTGAAAGCTCAATGGCTCAACTTGAAGCAGGAAAGTATGTATTTGAAGTTGACACTCGTGCACACAAACTTTTGATTAAGCAAGCTGTTGAAGCTGCTTTTGAAGGTGTTAAAGTTGCAAATGTCAACACAATCAACGTAAAACCTAAAGCTAAACGTGTTGGACGTTACACTGGTTTTACTAACAAAACTAAAAAAGCTATCATCACTCTTACAGCTGATTCAAAAGCAATCGAGTTGTTTGCTGCTGAAGCTGAATAATCTAAGGAGGAAATATCGTGGGAATTCGTGTTTATAAACCAACAACAAACGGTCGCCGTAATATGACTTCTTTGGATTTCGCTGAAATCACAACAAGCACTCCTGAAAAATCATTGCTTGTTGCTTTGAAGAACAAGGCTGGTCGTAACAACAACGGTCGTATCACTGTTCGTCACCAAGGTGGTGGGCACAAACGTTTCTACCGTTTGGTTGACTTCAAACGTAACAAAGACAACGTTGAAGCAGTTGTTAAAACTATCGAGTACGATCCAAACCGTTCTGCAAACATCGCTCTTGTACACTACACTGACGGTGTGAAAGCATACATCATCGCTCCAAAAGGTCTTGAAGTTGGTCAACGTATCGTTTCAGGTCCTGAAGCAGATATCAAAGTCGGAAACGCTCTTCCGCTTGCTAACATCCCAGTTGGTACTTTGATCCACAACATCGAATTGAAACCAGGCCGTGGTGGAGAATTGGTCCGTGCGGCTGGAGCTTCTGCTCAAGTATTGGGTCAAGAAGGTAAATACGTTCTTGTTCGTCTTCAATCTGGCGAAGTTCGTATGATTCTTGGAACTTGTCGTGCTACAGTTGGTGTTGTCGGAAACGAACAACATGGACTTGTAAACCTTGGTAAAGCAGGACGTAGCCGTTGGAAAGGTATCCGCCCAACGGTTCGTGGTTCTGTAATGAACCCTAACGATCACCCACACGGTGGTGGTGAAGGTAAAGCACCAGTTGGTCGTAAAGCGCCATCTACTCCATGGGGCAAACCTGCTCTTGGTCTTAAAACTCGTAACAAGAAAGCGAAATCTGACAAACTTATCGTTCGTCGTCGCAACGAGAAATAATAGTAAACTAGTCGCTTAAGCAACTAGGAAATCCGCCAGCTCGGTAGCGCTCCATGTGAGCGCAAGCCGCTGTGGTACAATATTTAAAGGAGAAAACATAAAAATGGGACGCAGTCTTAAAAAAGGACCTTTCGTCGATGAGCATTTGATGAAAAAAGTTGAAGCTCAAGCTAACGACGAAAAGAAAAAAGTTATCAAAACTTGGTCACGTCGTTCAACGATCTTCCCAAGTTTCATTGGTTACACTATTGCAGTTTATGACGGACGTAAACACGTACCTGTTTACATCCAAGAAGACATGGTAGGTCACAAACTTGGTGAATTTGCACCAACACGTACTTACAAAGGTCACGCTGCAGACGACAAGAAAACACGTAGAAAATAAGGAGAACATAAATGGCAGAAATTACTTCAGCTAAAGCAATGGCTCGTACAGTACGTGTTTCACCTCGTAAATCACGTCTTGTTCTTGACAATATTCGTGGTAAAAGCGTAGCCGACGCTATTGCAATCTTGACATTCACTCCAAACAAAGCTGCTGAAATCATCTTGAAAGTTTTGAATTCAGCTGTAGCTAACGCTGAAAACAACTTTGGTTTGGATAAAGCTAACTTGGTAGTATCTGAAGCATTCGCAAACGAAGGACCAACTATGAAACGTTTCCGTCCACGTGCGAAAGGTTCAGCTTCACCAATCAACAAACGTACAGCTCACATCACTGTAGCTGTTGCAGAAAAATAAGGAGGTAACATCGTGGGTCAAAAAGTACATCCAATTGGTATGCGTGTCGGCATCATCCGTGATTGGGATGCCAAATGGTATGCTGAAAAAGAATACGCGGATTACCTTCATGAAGATCTTGCAATCCGTAAATTCGTTCAAAAAGAACTTGCTGACGCAGCAGTTTCAACTATCGAAATCGAACGCGCAGTGAACAAAGTTAACGTTTCACTTCACACTGCTAAACCAGGTATGGTTATCGGTAAAGGTGGCGCTAACGTTGACGCACTCCGTGCAAAACTTAACAAATTGACTGGAAAACAAGTACACATCAACATCATCGAAATCAAACAACCTGATTTGGATGCTCACCTTGTAGGTGAAGGAATTGCTCGTCAATTGGAGCAACGTGTTGCTTTCCGTCGTGCACAAAAACAAGCAATCCAACGCGCAATGCGTGCTGGAGCTAAAGGAATCAAAACTCAAGTATCAGGTCGTTTGAACGGTGCAGATATTGCCCGTGCTGAAGGATACTCAGAAGGAACTGTTCCACTCCACACACTTCGTGCAGATATCGATTACGCTTGGGAAGAAGCAGATACTACATACGGTAAACTTGGTGTTAAAGTATGGATCTACCGTGGTGAAGTTCTTCCAGCTCGTAAAAACACTAAAGGAGGTAAATAACCAATGTTAGTACCTAAACGTGTTAAACACCGTCGTGAATTCCGTGGAAAAATGCGCGGTGAAGCAAAAGGTGGAAAAGAAGTAGCATTCGGTGAATACGGTCTTCAAGCTACAACTAGCCACTGGATCACTAACCGCCAAATCGAAGCTGCTCGTATTGCCATGACTCGTTACATGAAACGTGGTGGTAAAGTTTGGATTAAAATCTTCCCACACAAATCATACACTGCTAAAGCTATCGGTGTGCGTATGGGATCTGGTAAAGGGGCACCTGAAGGTTGGGTAGCACCAGTTAAACGTGGTAAAGTGATGTTCGAAATCGCTGGTGTATCTGAAGAGATTGCACGTGAAGCGCTTCGTCTTGCTAGCCACAAATTGCCAGTTAAAACTAAATTCGTAAAACGTGAAGCAGAATAAGGAGAAGGCATGAAACTTAATGAAGTAAAAGAATTTGTTAAAGAACTTCGTGGTCTTTCTCAAGAAGAACTCGCGAAGCGCGAAAACGAATTGAAAAAAGAATTGTTTGAACTTCGTTTCCAAGCTGCTACTGGTCAATTGGAACAAACAGCTCGCTTGAAAGAAGTTAAAAAACAAATCGCTCGTATCAAAACAGTTCAATCTGAAGCGAAATAATAGACTAGGGAAGGAGAAATTTCAATGGAACGCAATAATCGTAAAGTTCTTGTTGGACGTGTTGTATCTGACAAAATGGACAAGACAATCACAGTTGTAGTTGAAACAAAACGTAACCACCCAGTCTATGGTAAACGTATTAACTACTCTAAAAAATACAAAGCACATGATGAAAACAATGTTGCCAAAGAAGGCGATATCGTACGTATCATGGAAACTCGCCCGCTTTCAGCTACAAAACGTTTCCGTCTTGTAGAAGTTGTTGAAGAAGCGGTTATCATCTAATCAAGCCTGAAAGGAGAAAACTGAAATGATTCAAACAGAAACTCGTTTGAAAGTCGCAGACAACAGCGGTGCACGCGAAATCTTGACTATCAAAGTTCTTGGTGGTTCTAAACGTAAATTTGCGAACATCGGTGATGTCATTGTGGCATCTGTAAAACAAGCTACTCCTGGTGGTGCGGTTAAAAAAGGTGACGTTGTAAAAGCTGTTATCGTTCGTACTAAATCAGGTGCTCGTCGCGCTGATGGTTCATACATCAAGTTTGACGAAAATGCAGCTGTTATCATCCGTGATGACAAAACTCCTCGCGGAACACGTATCTTTGGCCCAGTTGCACGTGAATTGCGTGAAGGTGGCTTCATGAAGATCGTGTCACTTGCTCCAGAAGTACTTTAATTTTTAGAAACAAACTAGTCCCCTAGCTTCAAGCTAGGGTGCCCTTGTGGGCGTAAGAAAAATCAAGGAGAAACCTAATGTTTGTAAAAAAAGGCGACAAAGTTCGCGTAATCGCTGGTAAAGATAAGGGAACAGAAGCTGTTGTCCTTACTGCCCTTCCAAAAGTAAACAAAGTTATCGTTGAAGGTGTTAACATCGTTAAGAAACACCAACGTCCAACTAACGAGCTTCCTCAAGGTGGTATCATCGAGAAAGAAGCAGCTATCCACGTATCAAACGTTCAAGTATTGGACAAAAATGGTGTAGCTGGTCGTGTTGGTTACAAATTTGTAGACGGTAAAAAAGTTCGCTACAACAAAAAATCAGGCGAAGTGCTTGATTAATCACGAAGGAAAGGAGAAGTATAATGGCAAATCGTTTAAAAGAAAAATATCTTAATGAAGTAGTTCCTGCTTTGACAGAACAATTCAACTACTCATCAGTGATGGCTGTGCCTAAAGTAGATAAGATCGTTTTGAACATGGGTGTTGGTGAAGCTGTATCAAACGCTAAAAGCCTTGAAAAAGCTGCTGAAGAATTGGCGCTTATCTCAGGTCAAAAACCACTTATCACTAAAGCTAAAAAATCAATCGCCGGCTTCCGTCTTCGTGAAGGTGTAGCGATCGGTGCAAAAGTTACCCTTCGTGGGGAACGTATGTACGAATTCTTGGATAAATTGGTTTCAGTTTCACTTCCACGTGTGCGTGACTTCCACGGTGTTCCAACAAAATCATTTGATGGACGCGGAAACTACACTCTTGGTGTGAAAGAACAATTGATCTTCCCAGAAATCAACTTTGATGACGTTGACAAAACTCGTGGTCTTGACATCGTTATCGTAACAACTGCTAACACTGACGAAGAGTCACGCGCATTGCTTACAGGCCTTGGAATGCCTTTTGCAAAATAATATAGGAGGTAAATCTAATGGCTAAAAAATCAATGATTGCTAAGAACAAACGTCCAGCGAAGTTCTCTACTCAAGCTTATACTCGTTGTGAAAAATGTGGTCGTCCACATTCAGTTTACCGCAAATTTAAACTTTGCCGTGTTTGCTTCCGTGAATTAGCTTACAAAGGACAAATTCCTGGTGTAACAAAAGCATCTTGGTAATATCATGATACAAAGAGCGTAACAACCACAGCGAAAATAGGAAATTTGGTGAGGGAGCGATGCTCCAAAACAAATTTATCTTTTTTGCACAGGTTGTAGCTCGTGTTCAAATAAGAGTTCTCTCATTTGAATGTGTCAATACTATCTGAGCCCAGCTCAATCATTAACTAGCAAGTGCAACTTGCAAACTACTAGTAAGAGGAGAAAAACAAAATGGTTATGACTGACCCAATCGCAGACTTCCTAACTCGTATTCGTAACGCTAACCAAGCGAAACACGAAGTACTTGAAGTACCTGCATCAAACATCAAAAAAGGGATTGCTGAAATCCTTAAACGCGAAGGTTTTGTAAAAAACGTTGAAATCATCGAAGATGACAAACAAGGCATCATCCGTGTATTCCTTAAATACGGACCAAACGGTGAAAAAGTTATCACTAACTTGAAACGTGTTTCTAAACCAGGACTTCGTGTCTACAAAAAACGTGAAGATCTTCCAAAAGTTCTTAACGGACTTGGAATTGCTATCCTTTCAACTTCTGAAGGTTTGCTTACTGATAAAGAAGCTCGCCAAAAGAACGTTGGTGGAGAAGTTATCGCTTACGTTTGGTAAAATCTAGATACAAAGAGCGTCATGGGCAATGTGATAATAGGAAATCTGACAAAAAGTGTTAACACTCTAGGAAGATTTGTCTTTTTCACACAGACCATAGCTCGTGTTCAATTTAGCTGATTTACTGATCAGCTAAATAGAGAGTAAATTAGTTTAGGAGAAAAAGATGAAAGCTACTGAATTGAATGAAAAACTTATTGTTGCAGAAGACGCTTTGGCTGAATTGTCAAAAGATGACCTTGTATCTCTTTTATGTGAAATTGGTTATAGTCCTGCGGCTATTGATGTATTGACAGAATATCAGGAGTTTGTCAAAGCTTTTCGAAAGAAACTAGGTTTGCTCTAATCCGAATGCCCCCCGTGAAAACTGGCCGTCAAGGCCTGACAATTTAACAGGAGAAAATAAACATGTCACGTATTGGTAATAAAGTTATCGTGTTGCCTGCTGGTGTTGAAGTCACTAACAATGACAACGTAGTAACTGTAAAAGGACCTAAAGGAGAACTTACTCGTAAGTTCTCAAAAGATATTGAAATTCGCGTGGAAGGTACTGAAGTAACTCTTCACCGTCCAAACGATTCAAAAGAAATGAAAACTATCCACGGAACTACTCGTGCCCTTTTGAATAACATGGTAATTGGTGTATCAGAAGGATTTAAGAAAGAACTTGAAATGCGTGGGGTTGGTTACCGTGCACAACTTCAAGGATCAAAACTTGTTTTGGCTGTTGGTAAATCTCATCCAGATGAAGTTGAAGCTCCAGAAGGGATTACTTTTGAACTTCCAAACCCAACAACAATTGTTGTTAGCGGAATTTCAAAAGAAGTGGTTGGGCAAACAGCTGCTTACGTACGTAGCCTTCGTTCACCAGAACCTTACAAAGGTAAAGGTATTCGTTACGTTGGAGAGTACGTTCGTCTTAAAGAAGGTAAAACAGGTAAATAATGTTGAGTTGTTGATTTTCAACCACCAACCTATTTTCCAACTTTGTGCATAGCACGCGATTTAAAACTAAAGAGGTGAAAACTGTGATTTCTAAACCAGATAAAAACAAACTCCGTCAAAAACGCCACCGTCGCGTTCGCGGAAAACTCTCTGGAACTGCTGATCGCCCACGTTTGAACGTATTCCGTTCTAATACAGGCATCTACGCTCAAGTGATTGATGACGTAGCGGGTGTAACGCTCGCAAGTGCTTCAACTCTTGACAAAGAAGTTTCAAAAGGAACTAAAACTGAACAAGCCGTTGCTGTCGGTAAACTCGTTGCAGAACGTGCAAACGCTAAAGGTATTTCAGAAGTGGTGTTCGACCGCGGTGGATATCTATATCACGGACGTGTGAAAGCTTTGGCTGATGCAGCTCGTGAAAACGGATTGAAATTCTAATAGGAGGACACTAGAAAATGGCATTTAAAGACAATGCAGTTGAATTAGAAGAACGCGTAGTTGCTGTCAACCGTGTTACAAAAGTTGTTAAAGGTGGACGTCGTCTTCGTTTCGCAGCTCTTGTTGTTGTCGGTGACCACAACGGTCGTGTAGGATTTGGTACTGGTAAAGCTCAAGAAGTTCCAGAAGCAATCCGCAAAGCAGTAGAAGATGCTAAGAAAAACTTGATTGAAGTTCCTATGGTTGGAACAACAATCCCACACGAAGTTCTTTCAGAATTCGGTGGAGCTAAAGTATTGTTGAAACCTGCTGTAGAAGGTTCTGGAGTTGCCGCTGGTGGTGCGGTTCGTGCCGTTGTGGAATTGGCAGGTGTGGCAGATATTACATCTAAATCACTTGGTTCTAACACTCCAATCAACATTGTTCGCGCAACTGTTGAAGGTTTGAAACAATTGAAACGCGCTGAAGAAGTTGCTGCCCTTCGTGGTATTTCAGTTTCTGATTTGGCATAAGAAAGGGGATAAAATGGCTCAAATTAAAATTACTTTGACTAAGTCTCCAATCGGACGCATTCCATCACAACGTAAAACTGTTGTAGCACTTGGACTTGGCAAATTGAACAGCTCTGTTATCAAAGAAGACAACGCTGCTATCCGTGGTATGATCACTGCAGTATCTCACTTGGTAACAGTTGAAGAAGTAAACTAATGATTTTTAGGGGATGTGCAGTATACCATCCCCTAAAACTGGATATAGTCATCTATGATGACATCGTATAGGCGAGTTGATAAGGGAGACAACCTTTTCTCCCTTATCGGCGCTAGCATTTTACAAAAGAGGAGAAAATAAAAATGAAACTTCATGAATTGAAACCTGCAGAAGGTTCTCGTAAAGTACGTAACCGTGTTGGTCGTGGTACTTCATCAGGTAACGGTAAAACATCTGGTCGCGGTCAAAAAGGTCAAAAAGCTCGTAGCGGTGGCGGAGTTCGCCTTGGTTTTGAAGGTGGACAAACTCCATTGTTCCGTCGTCTTCCAAAACGTGGATTCACTAACGTCAACGCTAAAGAATACGCAATTGTAAACCTTGACCAATTGAACGTCTTTGAAGATGGTGCTGAAGTGACTCCAGTTGTGCTTATCGAATCAGGAATTGTGAAAGCTGAAAAATCAGGCGTTAAAATTCTTGGTAACGGTGAATTGACTAAGAAATTGACTGTTAAAGCAGCTAAATTCTCTAAATCAGCTGAGGAAGCTATCACTGCTAAAGGTGGTTCTGTAGAAGTCATCTAAGAGAGGTGACCCATGTTTTTTAAATTATTAAAAGAAGCTCTCAAGGTTAAACAAGTTCGATCAAAAATTCTCTTTACAATTTTTATCATTCTTGTTTTCCGTATTGGGACAAGTATTACTGTTCCAGGGGTGAATGCAAAAAGTTTAGAAGCTCTTAGTGGTTTATCTTTCTTAAACATGCTTAGTCTTGTTTCAGGGAATGCCATGAAGAACTTCTCCGTTTTTGCACTTGGTGTAAGTCCGTACATCACTGCTTCTATCGTTGTTCAATTGCTACAAATGGATATTTTACCGAAGTTTGTAGAATGGGGCAAACAAGGGGAAGTAGGACGGAGAAAACTAAACCAGGCTACTCGTTATATTGCACTGGTACTTGCATTTGTCCAATCTATTGGGATTACAGCAGGGTTTAATACTCTATCTGGAGCGAAATTATTAACGACAGATTTAACTCCACAAGTCTTTGTTACCATTGGGATCATCCTAACAGCAGGTAGTATGATTGTAACTTGGCTTGGGGAACAAATTACAGATAAAGGATATGGTAACGGTGTTTCTATGATCATCTTTGCAGGTATTGTCGCTTCAATTCCTGAGATGATTAAGGGTATCTATGTTGACTACTTTGTCAATATCCCAAGTAGCCGATTGACTTCATCTATTATCTTTGTTGTTATTTTGATTATCGCTGTCTTGTTGATTGTTTACTTTACAACATATGTTCAACAGGCAGAATATAAAATCCCAATCCAATATACAAAAGTTGCTCAAGGAGCCCCATCAAGTTCATACCTCCCTTTGAAGGTAAACCCAGCAGGGGTTATCCCAGTTATCTTTGCAAGTTCCATTACAGCAGCACCTGCAGCTATCCTTCAATTTTTGAGTGCTACAGGTCATGATTGGGCTTGGGTACGTACGGCACAGGAAATGTTATCTACAACATCTCCAACAGGTGTTGCTATGTATGCCTTGTTGATCATTCTCTTTACATTCTTCTATACGTTTGTACAGATCAATCCAGAGAAGGCAGCAGAAAACTTGCAAAAGAGTGGAGCCTACATTCATGGGGTCCGTCCTGGTAAAGGGACAGAAGAATACATGTCGAAACTTCTTCGTCGTCTTGCTACCGTCGGCTCTCTCTTCCTAGGTGTTATTTCTATCTTACCTATCGTAGCTAAAGATGTATTTGGCCTTTCAGAAGTTGTTGCTTTTGGGGGAACAAGTCTACTAATCATTATCTCGACAGGTATTGAAGGAATTAAACAATTGGAAGGGTATCTATTGAAACGTAAGTATGTTGGTTTCTTAGACACAACAGAATAGTTGTAATAGGAAATAAAATTGACTATTGCTCAGAGAGTGGAGTGTAAAAATCGAAGACTTTGTCAGATTTTTATCTCCTCTCTTCTATTTTGTTTTTAAATAGGGGTTGAAATAGATTTCTGCTTCTATTTAAATACAAAATAAGGAGATCCTATCATGAATCTTTTGATTATGGGCTTACCTGGAGCAGGTAAGGGAACGCAAGCAGCTAAAATTGTGGAGAAATTCCATGTTGCACATATCTCAACAGGCGATATGTTCCGTGCTGCAATGGCTAATCAAACTGAAATGGGTGTACTCGCAAAGTCATACATTGACAAAGGTGAGTTGGTCCCAGACGAAGTTACAAATGGTATTGTTAAAGAACGCCTTTCACAGGACGATATCAAAGAAACAGGTTTCTTGTTAGATGGTTACCCACGTACGATTGAACAAGCCCATGCCTTGGATGAAACATTGGCTGAACTTGGTATTGAACTTGAAGGAGTAATCAACATCGAAGTGAATCCAGACTGTCTCTTGGAACGCTTGAGTGGCCGTATCATTCACCGCAAAACAGGTGAAACTTTCCACAAAGTTTTCAATCCACCAGTTGACTACAAAGAAGAGGATTACTACCAACGCGAAGATGATAAACCTGAGACAGTTAAGCGTCGTTTGGATGTGAATATTGCACAAGGTGAACCAATCATTGCTCACTATCGTGCTAAAGGTTTAGTTCATGATATCGAAGGAAATCAAGATATCAATGATGTGTTCAAAGACATCGAAAAAGTATTGACAAATTTGAAATAAAGCGTTTTTCATGCTTGCAAAAAATCGCGACAAATGTTATACTGAAATAGTCTGACTTATAATTGTTGCCTCTGTGTCTTGAGGCATCGAATCGAAATTTATGGAGGTGCTTTTGCGTGGCAAAAGACGATGTGATTGAAGTTGAAGGCAAAGTAGTCGATACAATGCCGAACGCAATGTTTACGGTTGAACTTGAAAATGGACATCAGATTTTAGCAACAGTTTCTGGTAAAATTCGTAAAAACTATATTCGTATTTTAGCGGGAGATCGTGTTACTGTCGAGATGAGTCCATATGACTTGACACGTGGACGTATCACTTACCGCTTTAAATAATCGAAAAACTTGGAGGGATAAGAAATGAAAGTAAGACCATCGGTCAAACCAATTTGCGAATACTGTAAAGTAATTCGTCGTAATGGTCGTGTTATGGTAATTTGCCCAGCAAATCCAAAACACAAACAACGTCAAGGATAAGATAGAAAGGAGAAAACATGGCTCGTATTGCTGGAGTTGACATTCCAAATGACAAACGCGTAGTAATCTCATTGACTTACGTTTATGGTATCGGACTTTCAACATCTAAGAAAATTTTGGCTGCTGCTGGAATCTCAGAAGATGTTCGTGTACGTGACCTTACATCAGATCAAGAAGATGCTATCCGTCGTGAAGTGGATGCAATCAAAGTTGAAGGTGACCTTCGTCGTGAAGTAAACTTGAACATTAAACGTTTGATGGAAATCGGTTCATACCGTGGTATTCGTCACCGTCGTGGACTTCCTGTCCGTGGACAAAACACTAAAAACAACGCTCGCACTCGTAAAGGTAAAGCTGTTGCGATTGCTGGTAAGAAAAAATAATATAGGAGGTAAAAGTCTTGGCTAAACCAACACGTAAACGTCGTGTGAAAAAGAATATCGAATCTGGTATTGCTCATATTCACGCTACATTTAATAACACTATTGTTATGATTACTGATGTGCATGGTAATGCAATTGCTTGGTCATCAGCTGGTGCTCTTGGTTTCAAAGGTTCTCGTAAATCTACACCATTCGCTGCTCAAATGGCTTCTGAAGCTGCTGCTAAATCTGCACAAGAACACGGTCTTAAATCAGTTGAAGTTACTGTAAAAGGTCCAGGTTCTGGTCGTGAGTCAGCTATTCGTGCGCTTGCTGCCGCTGGTCTTGAAGTAACAGCAATTCGTGATGTGACTCCAGTGCCACACAATGGTGCTCGTCCTCCAAAACGTCGCCGTGTATAATCATCGCATTACACTGCTTTTCGTTTAAGAGGGAGTAACTAAATGATTGAGTTTGAAAAACCAAATATAACAAAAATTGATGAAAATAAAGATTATGGCAAGTTTGTAATCGAACCACTTGAACGTGGCTACGGTACAACTCTTGGTAACTCTCTTCGTCGTGTACTACTAGCTTCTCTACCAGGAGCAGCAGTGACATCTATCAACATTGAAGGTGTCTTGCATGAGTTTGACACAGTTCCAGGTGTTCGTGAAGACGTGATGCAAATCATTCTGAACATTAAAGGAATTGCAGTGAAATCATACGTTGAAGACGAAAAAATCATTGAGCTTGACGTTGAAGGTCCTGCTGAAATTACAGCTGGAGATATTTTGACTGATAGTGATATTGAAATTGTAAATCCAGATCATTATCTCTTTACAATCGGTGAAGGTTCTTCTCTAAAAGCGACAATGACTGTTAACAGTGGTCGTGGATATGTACCTGCTGATGAAAACAAAAAAGATAATGCACCAGTTGGAACACTTGCTGTAGATTCTATTTATACACCAGTTACAAAAGTCAACTATCAAGTTGAACCTGCTCGTGTAGGTAGCAATGATGGCTTTGACAAATTAACCCTTGAAATCTTGACAAATGGAACAATTATTCCAGAAGATGCTTTAGGGCTTTCAGCACGTATCTTGACAGAACATCTTGATTTGTTTACAAATCTTACAGAGATTGCTAAATCTGCAGAAGTGATGAAAGAAGCTGATACTGAATCGGATGACCGTATTTTGGATCGTACGATTGAGGAACTGGACTTGTCTGTGCGTTCATACAACTGTTTGAAACGTGCCGGTATCAACACTGTGCATGATTTGACAGAAAAATCTGAAGCAGAGATGATGAAAGTACGAAATCTTGGACGCAAGAGTTTGGAAGAAGTGAAACTCAAACTCATTGACTTGGGTCTTGGATTAAAAGATAAATAAAGGAGGAATACATGGCTTACCGTAAACTAGGACGCACTAGCTCACAACGTAAAGCAATGCTTCGCGATTTGACAACTGACCTTTTGATCAACGAATCAATCGTGACAACTGAAGCTCGTGCTAAAGAAATCCGTAAAACTGTTGAAAAAATGATTACTCTAGGTAAACGTGGTGATTTGCATGCACGTCGTCAAGCAGCTGCTTTCGTACGTAATGAAATCGCATCTGAAAACTATGATGAAGCAACTGATAAGTACACTTCTACTACAGCACTTCAAAAATTGTTCTCAGAAATCGCACCTCGTTATGCTGAACGTAACGGTGGATACACTCGTATCCTTAAAACTGAACCACGTCGTGGTGATGCTGCGCCAATGGCAATCATCGAATTAGTATAAAATCATCAATTTTGTTGAGTGTTATGATGATGGAGTCTTGTGCTCTTAGTCTAGCTCTGGTCTACCGCTGGGACTTCGGTCCTAGCGGGAACACTCATCATCATTTGATAGGGTAGACGCTTGTTTACGAAATTGTTTTTTTCTTAAGAACAACTTCGTAAGCAGGCGTTTTTTAGTATTTTTTTCGGAAATATGCTATACTAGGAAAAAAGAAAATCAAAAACGTTCAGGTTTTCTAATAATCGTAGAAATGGGGTATAAGAATGAAGGCTATTATTACAGTGGTTGGTAAGGACAAGGCTGGGATCGTTGCAGGCGTGTCTACTAAGATTGCAGAGTTGGGTTTGAATATTGACGATATTTCTCAGACGGTGTTGGATGAATACTTTACTATGATGGCGGTCGCTTCTAGTGACGAAAAACAGGATTTCACTTATCTTCGAAATGAGTTTGAAACTTTCGGTCAGACCTTGAATGTGAAAATCAATATCCAAAGTGCAGCGATTTTTGATGCTATGTACAATATCTAGGAGGTTATCATGGATATTAGACAAGTTACGGAAACCATTGCCATGATCGAAGAGCAGAACTTCGATATCAGAACCATCACCATGGGGATTTCCCTTTTGGACTGTATTGATCCAGATATTGAACGTGCTGCTGAAAAAATTTACCAAAAAATTACTACTAAAGCTGCAAATCTAGTGGCTGTAGGAGATGAAATTGCTGCAGAACTTGGTATTCCTATTGTCAATAAACGGGTATCGGTGACTCCGATTTCCTTGATTGGTGCTGCGACTGATGCGACGGACTATGTCGTTTTGGCAAAGGCTCTTGACAAGGCTGCCAAGGAGATTGGTGTTGACTTTATCGGTGGATTCTCAGCTTTGGTACAAAAAGGCTACCAAAAAGGAGATGAAATTCTCATCAATTCTATCCCACGCGCTCTAGCTGAGACAGACAAGGTTTGTTCGTCTGTTAATATTGGCTCAACCAAGTCAGGTATCAACATGACTGCGGTTGCAGATATGGGACGTATCATCAAGGAGACAGCGAACTTATCAGATATGGGAGCGGCTAAGTTGGTCGTATTTGCTAACGCTGTTGAGGACAATCCTTTTATGGCAGGGGCCTTCCATGGTGTTGGGGAAGCAGATGTTATCATCAATGTCGGGGTTTCAGGTCCTGGTGTTGTCAAACGCGCCTTGGAGAAAGTTCGTGGTCAGAGTTTTGATGTAGTAGCGGAAACAGTCAAGAAAACAGCCTTCAAGATTACTCGTATCGGTCAGCTGGTCGGTCAAATGGCGAGCGAACGCCTTGAAGTTGACTTTGGGATTGTAGACCTAAGTTTGGCACCAACTCCTGCAGTTGGAGACTCTGTGGCACGTGTCCTTGAGGAAATGGGATTAGAAACAGTTGGTACGCATGGGACGACGGCTGCCCTCGCTCTTTTGAATGACCAAGTTAAGAAGGGTGGAGTGATGGCTTGTAACCAAGTCGGTGGCTTGTCAGGTGCTTTTATCCCCGTTTCTGAAGATGAGGGGATGATTGCTGCGGTGCAAAATGGCTCTCTGAATTTAGAGAAACTAGAAGCCATGACAGCTATCTGTTCTGTTGGACTGGATATGATTGCCATTCCAGAAGATACGCCTGCTGAAACCATTGCAGCTATGATTGCGGATGAGGCGGCCATCGGTGTTATTAACATGAAAACAACGGCTGTCCGTATTATTCCAAAAGGCAAAGAAGGCGATATGATTGAGTTTGGTGGCTTGCTAGGAACAGCTCCAGTGATGAAAGTTAACGGGGCTTCGTCTGTTGATTTCATCTCTCGCGGTGGCCAAATTCCTGCGCCAATCCATAGTTTTAAAAATTAATAAAAAGTGAGAGGATTTAAGTTGAGTTTAAGGATGACGGTGTATACTATAATCATTAAATAAAGACCTCCTAACTTTATTTAATAGAAATCCTAAACTTTTTCATAATAATCTCCTAGGGAAGCTACCATGAGGGTAGCTTTTCTTTTGGATAATTTACAAATGTTGGCTTTGCTTTTGAAAGCCGAATATTTCTTTGATCCATGATATAATAGAAGAAATGGAGGATAGAAAATGTCTAAAGTAAGATTGTACTTGGTCCGTCATGGGAAAACGATGTTTAACACGATTGGACGTGCACAAGGATGGAGTGATACGCCTCTAACCGCAGAAGGTGAGTTGGGAATCCATGAACTGGGAATTGGCTTGAGAGAGTCTGGTTTACAATTTGACCGCGCTTATTCCAGTGATTCAGGGCGCACCATTCAAACTATGGGAATTATCCTAGAAGAACTTGGTTTGGAGGGAAAAATCCCTTACCGCATGGACAAGCGCATCAGAGAGTGGTGCTTTGGTAGTTTTGATGGGGCCTATGATGGGGACCTCTTTATGGGCTTGATTCCGAGAATTTTCAATGTAGACCATGTTCATCAGTTGTCCTATGCGGAGCTAGCAGAAGGTCTAGTTGAGGTTGATACTGCAGGCTGGGCTGAAGGTTGGGAAAAACTCAGTGGTCGAATCAAGGAAGGCTTTGAAGCGATTGCCAAAGAAATGGAAGAACAAGGTGGGGGCAATGCTCTCGTCGTAAGCCATGGAATGACCATTGGGACCATTGTTTATTTGATTAATGGTATGCATCCGCATGGCCTCGATAATGGTAGCGTGACGATTCTTGAATATGAGGACGGTCAGTTTAGCGTTGAGGTTGTTGGTGACCGTAGTTATCGAGAGCTAGGACGTGAGAAGATGGAAGAAATAAAAAATTGATAGAAGTTAGCTCCGATTAGGAGCTAATTTTTTTCCTGTTAAATAAGGTGGATTTGCGACTCAGTATTTCTTGTTATCCAAGTCTAAAAGAACATTTCTCGTCTTTCAAATTCCCCTAAAAATGGTATAATAGTAACATCATAAAATTGGAGAGAGACCATGAGTTTTTACAATCATAAAGAAATTGAGCCTAAGTGGCAGGGCTACTGGGCAGAACATCATACATTTAAGACAGGAACAGATGCATCAAAACCGAAGTTTTATGCTCTCGATATGTTCCCATATCCTTCAGGAGCTGGATTGCACGTAGGACACCCAGAAGGTTATACAGCAACGGATATCCTCAGCCGTTACAAACGTGCGCAAGGATACAACGTCCTTCACCCAATGGGATGGGATGCCTTTGGTTTGCCAGCTGAGCAGTATGCTATGGATACGGGGAATGACCCAGCTGACTTTACAGCGGAAAACATTGCCAACTTTAAACGCCAAATCAATGCGCTTGGATTCTCTTACGACTGGGACCGTGAAGTCAACACAACAGATCCAAACTACTATAAGTGGACGCAATGGATTTTCACTAAGCTTTACGAAAAAGGCTTGGCCTATGAAGCCGAAGTGCCTGTAAACTGGGTTGAAGAGTTGGGAACAGCTATCGCAAACGAAGAAGTCCTTCCTGACGGAACGTCTGAGCGTGGAGGCTATCCAGTTGTCCGCAAACCGATGCGCCAATGGATGCTTAAAATCACGGCCTATGCAGAGCGCTTGCTTAATGACTTGGATGAGTTGGATTGGCCAGAGTCTATCAAGGAAATGCAACGTAACTGGATTGGGAAATCAACTGGTGCTAATGTCACTTTTAAAGTGAAAGGGACTGACAAGGAATTTACCGTCTTTACTACTCGTCCTGATACGCTTTTCGGTGCGACCTTCACAGTCTTGGCTCCTGAGCATGACTTGGTAGATGCCATCACAACAGCTGAACAAGCTGAGGCTGTAGCGGACTACAAACACCAAGCTAGTCTCAAGTCTGACTTGGCTCGTACAGACCTTGCCAAGGAAAAAACAGGGGTTTGGACGGGCGCTTATGCCATCAACCCTGTCAATGGCAAGGAAATTCCAATCTGGATTGCCGACTATGTTCTTGCGAGCTATGGTACAGGTGCAGTAATGGCTGTTCCAGCCCACGACCAACGTGACTGGGAATTTGCCAAACAATTTGACCTCCCAATCGTAGAAGTACTTGAAGGTGGAAACGTAGCAGAAGCTGCCTACACAGAAGATGGTCTTCATGTCAATTCAGACTTCCTAGATGGCCTTAACAAAGAAGACGCTATTGCTAAGATTGTGGCTTGGTTGGAAGAGAAAGGTTGTGGACAAGAGAAGGTGACTTACCGTCTCCGTGATTGGCTCTTTAGCCGTCAACGTTACTGGGGTGAGCCAATTCCAATCATTCATTGGGAAGATGGAACTTCAACAGCTGTCCCTGAAAATGAATTGCCACTTGTCTTGCCTGTAACCAAGGACATTCGCCCTTCAGGTACTGGGGAGAGTCCATTGGCTAACTTGACTGACTGGTTGGAAGTAACTCGTGAAGATGGCGTCAAAGGTCGTCGTGAAACCAACACCATGCCACAATGGGCAGGTTCGAGTTGGTACTACCTCCGCTATATCGACCCACATAACACAGAAAAATTGGCTGATGAGGACCTCCTCAAACAATGGTTGCCAGTAGATATCTATGTGGGTGGTGCAGAGCATGCTGTACTTCACTTGCTTTATGCTCGTTTCTGGCACAAATTCCTCTATGACCTCGGTGTTGTTCCGACTAAGGAACCATTCCAAAAACTCTTTAACCAAGGAATGATTTTGGGAACAAGCTACCGTGACCACCGTGGAGCTCTTGTAGCGACTGATAAGGTTGAAAAACGTGACGGTTCTTTCTTCCATGTGGAAACAGGAGAAGAGTTGGAGCAAGCGCCAGCTAAGATGTCTAAATCGCTCAAGAACGTTGTCAACCCAGACGATGTGGTGGAACAATACGGTGCCGATACCCTTCGTGTTTATGAAATGTTCATGGGGCCGCTGGATGCATCTATCGCTTGGAGCGAAGAAGGGTTAGAAGGCAGCCGTAAATTCTTAGACCGTGTTTATCGTTTGATTACAAGTAAAGAAATCACTGCGGAAAACAATGGTGCTCTTGACAAGGTTTACAATGAAACAGTTAAATCTGTCACTGAGCAAATCGAGTCCATGAAATTCAATACAGCCATTGCCCAACTTATGGTCTTTGTCAACGCTGCTAATAAGGAAGACAAACTCTATGTGGACTACGCCAAAGGCTTTATCCAATTGATCGCCCCATTTGCACCTCACTTGGCAGAAGAACTCTGGCAAACTGTTGCAGCAACAGGTGAGTCCATCTCTTACGTGGCTTGGCCAACATGGGACGAAAGCAAATTAGTTGAAGATGAAATCGAAATCGTCGTCCAAATCAAAGGTAAAGTCCGTGCCAAATTGATGGTCGCTAAAGACCTGTCACGTGAAGAATTGCAAGAAATCGCTCTAGCGGATGAAAAAGTTAAAGCGGAGATTGACGGTAAGGAAATCGTGAAGGTGATTGCGGTACCTAACAAACTCGTTAATATCGTCGTTAAATAACGAGTTTATTAGCCCTATCTGCCACCTTCAATAGTCCACTGGACTATTGAAGCCAACCAAACTCGTTAATATCGTTGTGAAATAAGATAGGAATCCTTCAGAGTAGAATCTGGAGGATTTTTAAATTGGATTATGCTATAATAGTCCCAACTAAGATAAAAACACAGTTCTGGTTGGTAGTCCAGACGTAGGCAAGCCTATCAGTAACCTTCCTCCTTGGTTGTCCATTCTTAGGGATAGATTTAAGGAGGTGCTGTCGTGGAAATCGTTTCAATTGGCTTGACAGTTTATTTTAAAGATGGATTTTGGCATGGATTGTTTGAACAAGAGTATGAGGGAACTTATCAAGTTTGTCGTGTGACATTTGGTCAGGAACCAAAAGAGGATGAAATTTTGAGACTTTTACAGACTCAGTTTGCTCGGTTATCTTTTAGTCCAGAGGCGACAGTTAAACAGCATGTGAAGATTAAGAATCCGAAGCGTCTGCAGCGAGCTGTAAAGAAACAGGTGAAGCAGAAAGTTTCTTCTAAGTCACAAGAGCTTTTACAGTTGCAGTACGAGGAACGAAAAAAGCATTCAAAACAACAGTCCAGTCTCCAAAAGCAATTGCTCAAGCAAGAGAAATTTGAACGCAAACATCAAAAACGTAGAGAGAAGCACAAGGGTCACTAGTGACTCTCTCTTTCATAAAATAGAACAGCTCTTCTTGGATAACAAGAGCTGTTTTTGCTTGTATTGAAGATTTCTTTCCTAATAGATAGACTTATCGTTAATGGCAGTTTCAAATTCAGGACCATACTTGCTTACTTCAAATTTAATCCTGCCCCATTCAGCATTTTCATTTTACTAGAAGGGAGTGTGTGCTATGATTTCTGATTCATTTTTTATTGTTTGGTTTAGCGAGAACAATACTATTGACTCTTGGATTTTTCTGCCGGATGCTATAAAACACCTCTTTTATAGCACATGTTTAAAAATATAATGTGTGGTTGTAAGTGATTTTAAACTTCCTCTAGTGATTCGATAGGAGAAAAACGGTTGCAGTCTGCTCTACTTTAATTTAACCCCCATTATTTTACCACTTGGCCTTTCATTTTAACTGCTTATCTCAAAAGTCGATTTTTCTTTCATTCTTTTTGTTAAACTAGTGTGGTTAAGAGGAGGAAAAAATATGATTTTACAAGCGAAACATTTGACTAAACGGTACGGCAATCATATGGCTGTCGATGATATTCAGTTAGAGTTTGAAAAAGGAAGTTTCAATGCTATTTTGGGACCCAATGGTGCAGGGAAATCAACCACCATTTCCATGTTAATCGGTTTGAAAAAGCCGACACAAGGTCAGATTCGATATGCGCCAAATACGAAAATCGGAGTTGTTTTTCAAGCTAGTGTACTGGATGAGATGTTGACGGTTAGGGAAAATCTCACGATTCGTGCTCAACAGTATAAGGAGATTGCGGCAAGTCGTGTGGATGATTTGATTCATCAATTGAGTTTGACTGCTTTCCAGAAACAACTATATGGGACTTTGTCAGGTGGGCAAAAACGTCGGGTTGATATTGCGCGTGCTCTTCTTTCGCGACCAGATATTCTTTTCTTGGATGAACCAACGACAGGTCTTGATATTCAAACTCGCAAATCCATCTGGGATCTACTGTATCGACTACAAAAGGATGAAGGGATGACTATTATCTTAACGACTCATTATCTGGATGAAGCAGATGAAGCGGATCAGATCTATATCGTTGATCATGGGAAAGTGATTGCGCAAGGTTCTGCGACTGCTATTAAAAGTCAGTATGCATCTAATATTCTAAAAATTCGTTTTAAGGAAATGAAGGATCTAGAAAAATTGCTACAGACTGGAATGACAGTCGAGGAAGAAAATGAGATGGAATATCTTTTTTATCCAAGGACGTCACAGGAGGCCATTGAATATTTGACAAAAGTTCGAGAAGAAATTGATTCTTTTGAGTTTCGTCCGGGTACTATGGATGATGCCTTTATTGCACTTACAGGAAGAGAGGTTCGCTAATGTTAGCTTTATTGAAACGGAATTTTATCTTATATTTTCGTAATCGTTCGGGAGTATTTTTCTCATTATTGGGGGCATTGATTTCCTTCCTCCTTTATATCATTTTTTTGCAGAAGAACTTAACGGATGCTTGGTCTCAACTCCCTGATAATACGAACCTTTTAAACAACTGGCTGATGGGTGGGACCTTGGCTGTGACTGGGATTACAACCAGTTTTACGGCTCTTACACAAATGGTACAGGATCGTGAAAATCAAGTAGATCAAGATCTCTTCTTGACAGATTTAGGTAGCTGGGGCTTACAGGCGTCCTATCTAATCAGCAGTATTATCATTTCTTTTGTCATGCAGGTGTTTATGTTTGCTGTTATGAGCCTTTATTTTAAAGAAAGTCCAGTTATCAGCCATTTACCGGAAATCGCTTTGATTATGTTATTAAGCAGTCTGATTTCAAGTTTGGTAAATGTTCTCTTGATTTACCGTTTTCAATCTGTAGATAGCCTTGGCAAACTGGCAACGATAGTGGGAACTGCCTCTGGATTTTTAGTAGGAACTTATATCCCCATTGGAGTATTACCTGATTCTGCACAGCTTTTCATGAAATGTACCCCTGCAACTTATATTGCCTCTCTCTATCGACAAGTCTTGATGAAAGAGCGGTTAGAGACCGCATTTTCAGGAAATAACAGTCTGTTACAGGAATTTCAAGAAAAAATGGGAATCCAAATCAACTGGCAAGAACTATTGACAAAGGAAGAAACATACTTTATAGTGGTTATTATCAGTCTCGTCGCTATTCTTCTTTGGATGTTATTTGTTAAAGTGTTTAGCAAGAGAAAATAAAGATGTATTGGAGAGAAAATGAAGATTCGTTTTGAAATGAAGACAGAGTTTTCAGAAAAAGACCCACACATTTTAATTCAGGCAGCTCAGTTAACCGACCAAGCAAGAGAGGTCATGGAGTATTTAGAACAATTTTCAACGACTAATCAGGTGGTCATTCCTATTCGAACGGATGATCATCTGGTTATGGTGAAAATTGAGGATCTTATTCTAGCAGATATCGATAAAAATTTGTTGACCATTTATACGGTAGATGGGATTTATAAAACTAAGGAAACATTGACAAACTTTCAGAATCGGGTTAACCGACGTAACTTTATACAGATATCACGTCATTCAATTATAAACATTGACCATCTAGAGTCATTATCGGATAGCTTTTCAGGGAACATGATGGCTAAGATGACTCGGGGTATCAAATCGAGTGTGAGTCGGAAATACGTTAAGTCCTTAATGGATTATCTAGGTTTATAGGAGAAAATCATGAAGCGATTGATTGCTTATTTTGTATCGGGAATGCGTACGGCCTCCTTTGTTTATTTGAGTTTGGTGTTATTGGCTCAGTTTTATTCAGGTATTACCTATCCCACACCAACGACAAAAAATATTCTAGCTTTGTTTTTGATGAGCGGAATTATGGGGGTATTGACCTTAATCCTTGAAAGGCTAGAGTTTCTTGCTTATAGTATGCGTGTAGGAGTTCATTTGTTAGCGACAGCTACTATTTTAGTATTGACCTACCTATTTTTTGGCTGGGGTTCAGCCTTGTTGAGTCCCTTGCTTTGGTTCTTTTTCTTATTAATTTATGGACTGATATGGTTGTACCAGATCTGGCAAACTCACAAGCTCACCCAACGAATTAATCAGGCCTTAGAAGATAAAAGAAAGAAAACGAATCACTAATGTAGTGTTGAGGATGAGGTTTGAGGAGAGTGCTAGTTTCCATATAGAGCAAATTATGATATAGTATTTTCAGCGTAAAGCAAGGAGAAAAACGATGCCAGTAAATGAATATGGTCAGATAATTGGTGAGTCAATGGAAGGTTATACTCCAGGAGAATTGCCTTCCATTGATTTCTTAGAAGGGCGCTACGCTCGGATAGAGGCTCTTTCGGTGGAAAAGCATGCGGAGGATTTATTAGCTGTTTATGGTCCAGGTACTCCTCGGGAGATGTGGACCTACCTCTTTCAGGAACCAGTGGCAGATATGGAGGAACTGGTTAGCCTTTTAAATCAGATGTTGGCTCGTAAGGATCGCTTTTACTATGCGATTGTAGACAAGGCAACTGGTAAGGCCTTGGGAACTTTTTCTCTCATGCGCATTGACCAGAATAACCGAGTAATAGAAGTGGGTGCCGTCACTTTTTCTCCAGAGCTCAGGGGAACACGTATAGGGACAGAGGCTCAGTATCTCCTAGCGCGATATGTTTTTGAGGAGCTTAACTATCGTCGCTACGAATGGAAATGTGATTCTCTAAATATCCCATCAAGACGAGCTGCGGAGCGTTTGGGCTTTGTCTATGAAGGAACCTTCCGTCAGGCAGTCGTTTATAAGGGGCGTACGAGGGATACGGATTGGCTCTCTATGATTGATAAGGACTGGCCTCAAGTCAAAGCTCGTTTGGAAGCATGGCTGGCTCCTGAAAATTTTGATAAAAATGGACGGCAGTACAAGAGCTTAAGAGAATTCTGAGAGGTATTGAGATGATGACTATTAGAAGGCAAGAAATTGTCAAGCTAGAGGATGTTTTGCATCTCTATCAGGCAGTTGGATGGACAAATTATACCCATCAACCTCAGATGTTGAAGAAAGCCTTGTCTCACTCATTAGCGATTTATCTGGCACTTGATGGCGATGCCGTGGTGGGCTTGGTCCGTTTGGTCGGAGATGGTTTTTCATCGATTTTTGTCCAGGATTTGATCGTTTTGCCTAGCTATCAGCGCCAAGGGATTGGTAGCGACTTGATGAAAGAGGCTTTAGGTGACTTCAAAGATGCCTATCAAGTCCAACTAGTGACCGAACAGACAGAAAAAACCTTGGGATTCTATCGTTCTCTGGGATTTGAAACCTTATCTACTTATGATTGTACAGGAATGATTTGGGTGGATCGAAAAAGATAAAAAAATTATTTTTTCTTAAGTAAAGTTTAAGCCTTTTCCTGTATTATATAATCATTAAATAAAGACCTCCTAACTTTATTTAATGAAATCCTAAACTTTTCTTTTTCATCATAATCTCCTAAAGAAGTCACCCAATCAGGTGGCTTTTTTGTTTGAAAAAACTCCTTAGAAAAGACTAAGGAGAAAGAATTATGTTTTCTTTTTAAGTTGTTGATTTCGATACTGTCTAGGTGTTAGGTGATAGTGTTGCTTAAATTGACGGTTGAAGTTTGAAAGGTTGGTGAAACCAACCTGGCTTGCAATTTCTTGAATGCTGAGGTTGGTTTGGACGAGTTTCTCACAGGATTTTTCAAGACGTAACTGGAGCAGGTAGTCCATACAACTGGCTCCAGTATGTTGCTTGAAAATACTCATAAAGTGATTTTTACTATATCCAAATGTTGCAGCTAGTTGCTCAATATGAATGGGTTCTGAGTAATGCTGTTCAAGGTAGCAAATCACTTCTTTTAGTTTTTGGTATTTTTGGTAGGTATCATCTGTATAGTGTCGATTGACGTATCTATACTTAAAGAGAAGATGAAGCAATTCGTATAGTTTAGATTTTATGAGTAGATCGTAGTATATGCCTTTTTCTTCAAGGATAGAAAAGAGGGAAAGAAGGCAGGATTGAATTTGATCATAGGCCTTATCGCCTGGTGATATTTGAGGAGTAAGGCAAAAGTGACCAGAGTGGAGGGGTTGGATATAGCGTTGGCTAAAGCTGTCAATTTGACTTCTCCCAAGATAATCTAGATGAATTCGAAAGCTGGTAGAAAATAGTTCTTGATCTTTGTGAGAATAGATAGCATGGAGAGAGGTCGGTTGGATAAGAAAAATATCTCCTTCACGACTTTCAAAGCGTTCAGAGTTGATATGAACGATGGCAGAACCCTTTGTAACATAAATAATCTCTAGCTCAGGATGACAATGATAGATTGTGTCAGGAGATGTTTTGGATAAGATTTGTTTTTCAAAATCATATGGGAAGTCAGATGGGTTATCTCGTAAGAAACGTGAACGGTCTGCCATGGTAAATCCTCCCAATGTACTATTACTACTTTTATTATACCAAAAAAACTTCCTTATCTAGGAAGTTCTCTTTTTTTAGCCTTTTTTCTTCATATAGAGGAGGTTAAGGAGAAGCCCAACAGCTGCGAGAGCGATAGCCACATAAAAAGCTACACTATAATTTCCATCATTAGCCATTGCCATTTGAACAGCGACTCTGGGAGCAAAAAATGCTGCTAAAGAATATCCAGTGAAGACGATACCGTAGTTGACCCCTTGATTTGCAGGACCGTAATTTTCCATGACGATAGATGGGAAAACCCCCCATAACACCACCAAAGCAGATACCAAGCCCAATAATTCCTATGGTAAACCCGAATTGACCAGGAACGATTGTTAGGGAGAATAAAGCTAGGACAATGACAGAATAAATAATCAATAAGGTCTTTGAACGGCCGATTTTATCAGAAAGTGATCCCCAGATAAAACGACCACTAGAGTTTGCGATTGAATAAAGAGAGACATAGAGAGCTGCAGTGCCTGCAGAGAGTCCAAACATTGATTGACCGATTGGTGATGCCTGAGAGGCAATCATCAAACCAGAAAAGGCACCAACAAAGAACATGCTAATGATAATGTAAAACAGAGGACTTTGTAGCATTTGTTTCCAGTTTTTATTAGTAGATCCTTGCTTAGTTTGTACTGGAGCTTTCCAGCCTGCTGGTTGGTAGCCAATTGGAGCTGCCTTGATAAAGAAAATTGCACAGATGATAACAACTATATAGACTAGCCCAATTGTACGAAAAGCAAAGAAGGCATCTTGTTGTTGAATGAGATTGCTCGCGACTGGGGAAGCGATGACTGCGGCAAATCCCATGCCACCTGTCAGAATTCCAGAGGCTAAGCTACGTTTATCAGGGAAGAGGCGAAGTGAATTGGAGAGGGCACCCGAATAGGCAAAACCTTGACCAAGCCCAGCCATTAATCCATAAGTCAAATAAAGCATGGCTGGTGAATTGGCATAGCCGGTTAAGTAAAATCCGCTAGCAAATAGGAGAGCGCCGAGGGGGATGGTCCATTTTACATAACCTTTGTCAACTAAATAACCTCCGAGAATCATGGGGATAGGGCCGATTGCAGAGTTGATAGCAAATGCTAACATAATATCAGACATGGACCAGCCTGTTGAACTGCTAAGTGGTCCGGCAAAAACAGAAAAGGAATAGACGGCACCTGTGCAAAGAAGAATGGCTGTAGACGCGACTAAAATCCTCCAACGATTGAATGTCTCTTTCATAAAAACATCCTCCTTAAATGTATATTTTTTCACCAAGACTATATCATAGTTAAGGAAGCTGGTCAATAGTTTAAGAAGATATTTTGTTAATTTTTTCACGAACTTGTACTAAAGTACGATAATCTGATAGAATAACACGGTCTTTATTATCAAGGATTTACAAGATTTTCTAAAGTAGTATAATGAAAGTAGATTAAATAAATGAAAGGGGTACCAAGATGAAACTAGTTGCTATCGTTGGAACCAATTCAGATCGCTCAACCAATCGGAAACTCTTGAAATTTATGCAAAAGCACTTTTCGGATAAAGCCGACATTGAGGTATTGGAAATCAAACAATTGCCAGCATTTAACGAACCTGAGGACAAGCAAGCGCCAGCTGAAGTTCAAGCTTTTTCAGAAAAAATTCTTGCCGCAGATGGTGTGATTATTTCAACACCTGAGTACGACCACACGATACCAGCTCCTTTGGCCTCTGCTTTGGAGTGGATTGCTTATACCAGTCGTGCTTTGGTTAACAAACCAACTATGATTGTCGGTGCTTCTCTTGGCTTGCTAGGAACATCTAGAGCGCAGGCACATTTACGTCAGATTTTAGATGCGCCGGAGCTTAAAGCGAGAGTTATGCCTGGTACGAAGTTCTTTCTAGGTCATTCTGAGCAAGTCCTAGATGATGAGTGTCATTTGAACAATCCTGAAAAGGTTGCAGAACTAGAAGAACATTTTTCAGAGTTTCAAAATTTTGTTGAATTAACAAAAGCTTTAGTCAAACCAGAAGATACAAATCGTAAGAAATCTTTCATTTGGGAAGAATGGTTGAAAGCATAGGTATTTCAAGAAAGGAGAACAATCCATGAAATTAGTAGCTATTGTTGGGACTAATGCAAAAAAATCCTATAATCGCAACCTGTTGCAATTTATGAAAAGACATTTTGCTCAGAAAGCGGATATTGAGATTTTAGAGATAACAGATGTACCAATGTTCAATGAAACAGATGATCAAACAGATACACCTATTATTCAGAAGTTTAATCAAGCTATTTCAGAAGCTGATGGTGTCATTATCTCGACACCCGAGCACAATCATACGATTCCATCAAGTTTGAATAGCTTGCTCGAGTGGTTATCTTTTAACATTCATCCACTAGACGGAAAGCCGACAATGATTGTCGGAGCTTCTTACGATATTCAAGGTTCTTCACGTGCACAACTTCATCTTCGTCAGATTCTGGATGCTCCTGGGGTAAATGCAACAGTTATGCCAGGTAGTGAGTTTTTACTTGGTCGAGCGCATCGAGCATTTGATGATAATGGAGATTTGATTGATGAGCGAACCGTTGATTTCCTAGATAGTTGTTTTTATCGCTTCCTTCGCTTTGTATCTGTTGCAAACCAACTAAATCTTCCTGAAGAAGTCCGCTTTGAACCGGGGACTTACCATGTTACAACTGAAGGCCATAATGGTAAATTGCCGATGGATGTCACAGTTTCTGAAGGCCGTATTGAAAAAATTGAAATCGATTCTTCTGGAGAATCTTCAGGAATCGCAGATGTCGTCTTTACCCGTATTCCAGCAGAAATCATTGAGGGGCAAACATTAAATGTCGATGCGGTGTCAGGAGCTTCTGTGACTTCAAATGGTGTTTTAGATGGAGTTGCGCGTGCAGTCAAACAAGCTGGTGCAAATCCAGATGTTTTACGCAAGCGTTCAAAAGCAGCATCTGCCCTAGATAAAGAAGATAAGACCTATCAGGCAGACGTTGTCATCGTCGGAGGTGGAGGAGCTGGTTTAGCTGCGGCTGCAGCAGTCTTACAAGCGGGTAAGAAGCCAATTGTTGTTGAGAAATTTCCTGCAATTGGAGGAAATACTGTTCGTGCAGGTGGTCCAATGAATGCACCAGATCCAGCATGGCAAGGAACCTTCGCAGCTCATCCAGGTGAGGCACATACGCTTCAAGAATTGATTGCGATAGATGAATCAACGATTGACCCAGAATATCTAGAGGACTTTAGAGCCTTGAAAGTTGAGGTTGAGCAGTATTTGCAGAATCCAAACTATTTGTTTGACTCTACATTACTTTACCGTATCCAAACCTATATCGGTGGGAAACGAAAAGATTTACAAGGAAATGAAATTCATGGCCAATACGATTTAGTATCTGTTTTAACCGAACGGGCCCTAGAGTCTGTTCGTTGGTTGGAAGACATTGGTGTTGAATTTGTTCGTAGCGAAGTGACAATGCCAGTTGGAGCCCTTTGGCGTCGTGGTCATAAGCCGGTTCAACCAATGGGGTATGCCTTTATATCCGTCTTACAAAAATATGTTCTAGAAAATGGAGGCAAAATCTTGACTGACTCTCCAGTTAAAGAATTGCTTGTAAAAGACGGAGCTGTCAAGGGTGTCAGAGCAGAAGGCCGAAACGGTCAAACCATCATTGTCAATTCAGATGCTGTTGTTCTAGCTTCTGGAGGATTTGGTGCCAATACCAAGATGCTACAAAAATACAATACCTACTGGACTGAAATTGCAGATGATATTGCCACATCTAATACACCAGCTGTAACAGGGGATGGTATTCTTTTAGGTCAAAGTGTAGGTGCAGATTTGGTAGGTATGGGCTTTAGTCAAATGATGCCAGTATCCGATCCAGTGACAGGAGCTCTCTTCTCAGGACTTCAAGTTCCTCCAGCTAACTTCATCATGGTAAATACTCAAGGGAAGCGATTTGTAGATGAGTACGGTAGCCGAGACAAGCTATCTCAAGCGGCGATTGATAATGGAGGCTTGTTCTACTTGATTGCGGATGACCGCATCAAGGCAACAGCCTACAATACTAGCCAAGAAAAAATCGATGCCCAAGTCAAGGCAGGAACTCTCTATCGTGCAGATACGATAGAAGAGTTGGCGGTTCAGATTGGTATGGATCCACAAGTTCTAGTGGAAACGATTAAGAATTACAATTCCTATGTAGATGCAGGTTTTGATCCTGAGTTTAATAAAGGTAGTTTTGATCTCAAGTGTGAGGTTGCGCCATTTTACGCAACACCGAGAAAACCGGCCGTTCACCATACAATGGGTGGACTCAAGATTGATACTTCAACACACGTTTTGAACGAAAACGGTCAGATTATTCCTGGTTTGTATGCTGCCGGAGAAGTCGCAGGTGGACTCCATGCAGGTAACCGTCTAGGAGGAAATTCGCTTACGGATATCTTTACTTTTGGACGTATTGCAGGTCAAACAGCTGTTCAAGAAAATTGTTAGTAATGGATTTAAAAATTAAGGGAATTTTAAGTCTCCTTGTGTATTATATAATCATTAAATAAAGACCTCCTAATACTCTTCGAAAATCTCATCAACCTTCGTTAGAGTCGACTTAGCTAACCATAGTTATGCTTGCGTCTATCTGCCTAGTCTGATTTCGATTTTCATTGAGTACCCTTTATTTAATGAAATCCTAAACTTTTCTTTTTCATAATAATCTCCCTAAAGAAGTCACCCAATCAGGTGGCTTTTTTGTTTGTAGGCTGGATTTTTGATATAATAGAGCCATGAGTAGAATTTTAGATAATGAAATCATGGGGGATGAGGAGTTGGTAGAACGTACCCTCCGTCCTCAGTTTTTACGTGAATATATTGGGCAGGACAAGGTCAAGGACCAGCTACAAATCTTTATCGAAGCTGCCAAAATGCGGGATGAAGCACTGGACCATGTACTCTTATTTGGGCCTCCAGGTTTGGGGAAAACGACCATGGCCTTTGTTATTGCCAATGAACTGGGAGTCAATCTCAAGCAAACGTCTGGTCCTGTCATTGAAAAAGCGGGTGACTTGGTAGCGATTTTGAATGATTTGGAGCCTGGAGACGTTCTCTTTATTGACGAGATTCATCGCTTGCCCATGTCGGTGGAAGAGGTGCTTTATAGTGCCATGGAAGACTTCTACATTGATATCATGATTGGTGCTGGTGAAGGCAGTCGCAGTGTTCATTTGGACTTGCCACCATTCACCTTGATTGGTGCAACGACAAGGGCGGGGATGCTTTCAAATCCTCTACGGGCACGTTTTGGGATTACAGGTCATATGGAATACTATGCCCACGCTGACTTGACAGAGATTGTTGAGCGGACGGCAGATATTTTTGAGATGGAAATCACCCACGAGGCGGCTGCTGAGCTGGCCTTGCGTAGTCGAGGAACTCCTCGTATCGCCAATCGTCTCCTTAAGCGCGTGCGCGATTTTGCCCAGATTATGGGGGATGGATTAATCGATGATGTCATTACTGATAAGGCCTTGACCATGCTAGATGTAGACCGTGAAGGATTAGACTATGTGGACCAGAAAATCCTTCGTACCATGATTGAGATGTACGGTGGTGGTCCAGTCGGGCTGGGAACCCTTTCTGTTAATATTGCCGAGGAGCGTGAGACGGTGGAGGACATGTACGAACCTTACCTGATCCAGAAAGGCTTTATCATGCGGACACGGTCTGGACGGGTTGCAACGGCTAAGGCCTACGAGCATTTGGGCTATGAGTATAGTGAAAAATAAGCAAGAAATCCTAGATAGTGTTAGAAAAAATCCTGATATGACGGCTATTCTGATCATCATCCGTAACCTTGGATTGAAAGACTCTTGGTTGGCAGCGGGTTCTGTCAGAAATTTTATCTGGAATCTCTTGTCAGACAAATCGCCTTTTGACAGTGAGACGGATGTGGATGTGATTTTCTTTGATCTAGATGTTTCTTATGAGGAAACAGTATCTCTAGAGAAAAAGCTGAGAGAAGATTTTCCTCAGTACCAGTGGGAGTTGAAAAATCAAGTCTATATGCACCAGCACAGTCCCCACACTGCGCCTTACACGAGTTCTCGTGATGCTATGAGTAAATATCCCGAACGCTGTACGGCGATAGGGCTTCGCTTGCATGCCGACGCAACTTTAGAGCTCTTTGCGCCCTATGGTTTAGAGGATATTTTAAAGTTTCAAGTTTCCCCAACTCCTCATTTCTTAGAGAATGAAGACCGAATGAAGCTCTATCAAGAACGCTTGTCCAAGAAAAATTGGCAAGAAAAATGGAAAAATCTAACTTTCTCAAAAAACTTAAGAAAAATTTAAGTTAGGGACGGTATACTAGGTTCATAAGTTAAGAGGAACTTAACTTAAACTCCTAAAACTTTTTCATAATAATCTCCCTATAAAATTAAGTCGCCCAATCAGGTGGCTTATTTTTTGTTACTTACAAGTAATGATAGTAACTTAGCAATAGAAGAAAATAGGGAAGTATGGTATAATAAAACGATAGATTTTTGAATGGGAATAAGATTATGTTTGGATTTTTTAAGAAAGATAAAGCTGTAGAAGTTGAGGTTCCAAGACAGGTTCCTAATCATATTGGCATCATCATGGATGGGAATGGCCGCTGGGCTAAAAAACGGATGCAACCACGGGTTTTCGGACACAAGGCAGGGATGGAATCCCTTCAAAAGGTGACCAAGGCAGCCAA
This sequence comes from Streptococcus sp. CCUG 71758, assembly GCF_011714815.1. NCBI lineage: Bacteria > Bacillati > Bacillota > Bacilli > Lactobacillales > Streptococcaceae > Streptococcus > Streptococcus sp. CCUG 71758. Next base: position 240,009 of record NZ_RXXO01000002.1, read on the forward strand.
CAAACTGGGCGTTAAGGTTATTACGGTCTATGCTTTTTCAACGGAGAACTGGACACGTCCAGATCAGGAAGTCAAGTTTATCATGAACTTACCAGTCGAGTTTTATGATAACTATGTTCCTGAATTGCATGCAAATAACGTTAAAATTCAAATGATTGGGGAGATGGACCGTCTGCCTAAGCCGACTTTTGAAGCTTTGACAAAAGCAGAGGAATTGACCAAGAACAATACGGGTTTGATTCTTAATTTTGCCCTTAACTATGGTGGACGTGCAGAGATTACACAGGCTGTTAAGCTGATTTCTCAGGATGTATTAGATGCGAAAATCAATCTAGGTGATATCACAGAGGAATTGATTGGCAACTATCTCTTCACCCAACATTTGCCTAAGGATGTGCGAGATCCAGATTTGATTATTCGTACCAGTGGAGAATTACGCTTGAGCAATTTCCTTCCATGGCAGGGGGCGTATAGTGAGCTCTATTTTACGGATACCTTGTGGCCTGATTTTGACGAGGAAGCTCTACAGGAAGCAATTCTTGCCTATAATCGTCGTCATCGCCGATTTGGAGGAGTTTAGGAGAAAATATGACCAAGGATTTACAAGAGAGAACACTATTTGCTGGACTGGCTCTGGTTATCTTCCTTCCCGTCTTGTTTGTTGGCGGGCTCTTGTTGCAGATAGGAATTGGATTGATAGCTATGCTGGCTGTTCATGAACTCCTGCACATGAAGGGGCTAAAGACCATGACCATCGAGGGCGCCTTGACCCTCTTTGCGACCTTTGCCCTCACAGTCCCCTTAGAAAATTACCTAACTTTTTTGCCTGTTGATGGGAATGTGGTTGCCTACAGTGTTTTGATTACAATTATGTTAGGGACGACAGTTTTCAGTAAAAGCTATACGATTGAAGATGCTGCCTTTCCGATTGCTGTGAGTTTTTATGTTGGTTTTGGCTTCAATGCCTTACTAGATGCTCGTATAGCTGGATTTGATAAGGTTCTTCTGGCTCTCTTTATCGTTTGGGCGACAGATAGTGCAGCTTATCTGACGGGGGTGAATTTTGGCAAGCATAAGTTAGCTCCGAGAGTTTCTCCTAATAAGAGTATTGAGGGCTTTGTTGGGGGTATTCTAGGTGCGGTACTGATAACAGTACTCTTCATGCTAGTGGACAGTACAGTTGCTCTTCCCTATGGAATTTATAGGATGAGTCTTTTTGCCGCCTTCTTCAGTGTGGCAGGTCAGTTTGGTGACTTGATTGAGAGTGCCATGAAACGCCATTTTGGTGTCAAGGATTCTGGAAAATTTATCCCTGGACATGGCGGTGTGTTGGATCGCTTTGACAGCATGCTGATTGTATTTCCAATGATGCACTTATTTGGCCTGTTTTAAAGAAAGGAAGATTGAATGATTGGATTGCTAACCTTTATCCTCGTTTTTGGGATTATCGTGGTGGTGCATGAGTTTGGACATTTTTATTTTGCCAAGAAATCAGGCATTTTAGTCCGTGAGTTTGCTATTGGTATGGGCCCCAAGATTTTTGCCCATATTGGTAAGGACGGCACTGCTTATACCATTCGGATCCTTCCTTTAGGAGGGTATGTTCGTATGGCTGGTTGGGGTGATGATGCGACGGAGATCAAGACAGGAACCCCGGTCAGTTTAACACTTGCAGAGGATGGTAAGGTTAAACGGATCAATCTATCAGGGAAGAAACTGGATCAAACGGCTCTTCCTATGCAGGTAACCCAGTTTGATTTTGAAGATAAGCTCTTTATCAAGGGTTTGGTCCTGGAAGAAGAAAAGACCTTTGTAGTGGATCACGATGCAACAGTTGTTGAGGCAGATGGAACCGAAGTGCGTATCGCTCCTCTGGATGTACAGTACCAAAATGCTTCCATCTGGGGCAAGCTCATCACCAACTTTGCAGGTCCTATGAATAACTTTATCTTAGGTGTTGTTGTTTTTTGGATCTTGATCTTTTTGCAAGGCGGTGTTAGAGATACTCAGACCAATCTCTTTCATGTCATGCCAGAGGGAGCTTTGGCTAAGGTGGGCGTAGCTGAGATCGCTCAAATTACCAAGGTTGGCTCGCATGAGGTTAAAAATTGGCAAGACTTAACCCAGGCTGTGGAGGCAGATACCAAGGACAAGACCGCTCCGACCTTGGATGTGACCATTTCCGAAAATGGTAGTGAAAAACAAGTCACGGTGACTCCAGAAGAAAATCAAGGACGTTACATTCTCGGGGTTCAACCAGGGGTCAAGTCAGACTTTCTATCCATGTTTGTTGGTGGATTTACGACAGCTGCTGACTCTGGGCTTCGCATCCTTTCGGCTCTGAAAAACTTGATTTTCCATCCAGATTTGAACAAACTCGGTGGTCCCGTTGCCATCTTTAAGGCAAGTAGTGATGCTGCTAAAAATGGTCTTGAGAATGTCCTCTACTTCCTAGCTATGATTTCCATCAATATCGGGATTTTTAACTTGATTCCTATCCCGGCTTTGGATGGTGGAAAGATTGTGCTCAATATCCTAGAGGCTATCCGCCGGAAACCCCTTAAACAAGAAATTGAAACCTATGTCACCATGGCTGGTGTAGTTATCATGGTTGTCTTGATGCTAGCTGTGACCTGGAATGACATTATGCGACTCTTCTTTTAGATAATCGAGGAATATTATGAAACAAAGTAAAATGCTAATCCCAACGCTTCGCGAAATGCCAAGCGATGCTCAAGTTATCAGCCACGCCCTTATGTTGCGTGCTGGTTATGTTCGTCAAGTTTCTGCTGGTGTTTATTCTTACCTACCACTCGCTAACCGTGTGATTGAAAAGGCTAAGAATATCATGCGCCAAGAGTTTGATAAGATTGGTGCTGTTGAGATGTTGGCTCCTGCCCTTCTCAGTGCCGATCTCTGGCGCGAATCAGGTCGTTATGAAACCTATGGTGAAGACCTTTATAAACTGAAAAATCGTGAAAAGTCAGACTTTATCCTAGGTCCGACACACGAAGAAACTTTTACAGCTATTGTTCGTGACTCTGTGAAATCTTACAAGCAATTGCCACTTAACCTTTACCAAATCCAACCGAAATACCGTGATGAAAAACGTCCACGTAACGGACTTCTCCGTACACGTGAGTTTATCATGAAAGATGGTTATAGTTTCCATGCTAATTACGATAGTTTGGATGTGACTTATGATGAGTACAAGGCAGCCTACGAACGTATTTTCACTCGTAGTGGCTTGGACTTCAAGGCCATCATCGGTGATGGTGGCGCCATGGGTGGTAAGGATAGCCAAGAATTTATGGCCATCACACCAGCCCGTACAGACCTCGACCGCTGGGTTGTTTTAGACAAATCAGTTGCCTCATTTGATGAAATTCCTGCAGAAGTGCAAGAAGAAATCAAGTCAGAATTGCTCAAATGGATGGTTTCTGGTGAGGATACCATTGCTTACTCAAGTGAGTCTGGATATGCAGCTAACTTAGAAATGGCAACAAACGAGTACAAACCAAGCAACCGTGTTGTTACCGAAGAAGAAGTGACTCGTGTTGCAACACCAGATGTTAAATCAATCGATGAAGTGGCAGCCTTCCTTAACGTGCCAGAAGAGCAAACCATCAAAACCCTCTTCTACACGGCAGATGGGGAGCTTGTTGCAGCCCTTCTAGTTGGAAATGACCAGCTTAACGAAGTCAAGTTGAAAAATCACTTGGGAGCAGATTTCTTTGATGTTGCGAGCGAGGAAGAAGTCGCAAGTGTCGTCCCAGCAGACTTTGGTTCACTAGGACCAGTTGGTTTGCCAGAAAATGTGAAAATCATTGCAGACCGCAAGGTGCAAGATGTTCGCAATGCTGTTGTGGGGGCTAACGAAGATGGTTACCACTTGACGGGTGTGAACCCAGGTCGTGACTTTACTGCAGAATATGTAGACATTCGCGAAGTTCGTGAGGGTGAAATTTCACCAGACGGACAAGGTGTTCTTAACTTTGCGCGTGGTATCGAAATTGGGCACATCTTCAAACTCGGAACTCGTTACTCAGCAAGCATGGGAGCAGATGTCTTGGATGAAAATGGTCGTGCTGTGCCAATCATCATGGGATGTTACGGTATTGGTGTTAGCCGTCTCCTCTCAGCCGTTATAGAGCAACACGCTCGCCTCTTTGTTAACAAAACGCCAAAAGGTGAATACCGTTACGCTTGGGGGGTTAACTTCCCTAAAGAATTGGCACCATTTGATGTGCACTTGATCACTGTCAATGTCAAAGATGAAGAAGCGCAAGCCTTGACAGAAAAACTTGAATCCAACTTGATGGAAGCTGGTTACGAAGTCTTGACAGATGACCGTAACGAACGTGTCGGAGTGAAGTTTAGCGACAGCGACTTGATTGGGTTGCCGATTCGCATTACTGTTGGGAAGAAAGCAGCCGATGGCATTGTAGAAGTTAAGATTAAGGCGACTGGTGACACCATCGAAGTTCACGCAGACAACTTGCTCGAAACGCTTGAAATCCTTAGTAAGAAATAAAAACTATAATCAGAAGAAAAACAAGGCAAAAATGTAACTAGTTTTTACCTTGTTTTTTCTGTATAATGGGAAAAATGAGTAAACGAAGAGGTATAACAATGCTAAAATTTCCAAAGGATTTTGTTTGGGGTTCCTCCACTTCTGGACCACAGACAGAAGGACGAGTGCCAGATGATGGCAAGGGAGATAATCTCTGGGATTATTGGTATCAGGTGGAGCCAAACCGCTACTACAATGGGATTGGACCCGACAAAACATCGACTTTCTATGAAAACTGGGAAAAGGATATTGAGCTTCTGGTAGAGACTGGTCACACAGCCTTCCGAACTTCTATCCAGTGGTCTCGCATTTTCCCACAAGGCCGTGGAGAGGTCAATCCACAAGGGGTGGCTTTTTATCGTCAGGTCTTTGAAGCCATTAAGGCCAAGGGAATTCGTCTCTTAGTCAATCTCTATCACTTTGACCTGCCTTTTGCCCTCCAAGAAGATGGGGATGGTTGGGAAAATAAGACAACCGTCAAGGCTTATGAAGACTATGCTCGTTTTTGTTTTGAGACTTATGGTGACTTGGTGGACCAATGGATTACCTTCAATGAACCCATCGTTCCTGTAGAATTTGGTTATTTTTATGATGCCCATTATCCTCACAAGGTAGATGCTAAGGCGGCGGTTAAGGTTGCTTATCATACGCAATTGGCTAGCAGTCTTGCGGTTAAGGCCTGTCATGAGATTTTGCCTGATCCTAAGATTGGGATTGTCCTTAACTTGACACCAGCTTACCCACGTAGCCAGCACCCCGCGGATGTCAAGGCTGCTCGCATTGCGGATCTCTTCCAAGCACAATCTTTCCTAGACCCGTCTGTCTTGGGAGCTTATCCAGAAGAGTTAGTAGAGATTTTAGCAGAGCAAGATTTGCTGCCGGATTCTACAGCTGAAGAGTTGGAGCTCATTCGCGATCATACTGTGGACTTCCTTGGAGTCAACTACTACCAACCTTTGCGTGTTATGGCGCCGCGTTTTGCTAAACATCCAGACAGCCCTCTTTTGCCAGAGCATTTCTACGAACCTTATGTCATGCCGGGACGTAAAATTAATCCTCACCGCGGTTGGGAAATCTACGAGCAGGGGATTTATGATATCGCTCAAAATATCAAGAAAAATTATGGTAATATTGAGTGGATGCTGACCGAAAATGGCATGGGTGTTGAAGGGGAAGAAAAATTCCGTCAAGATGGGATGATTCAAGATGACTATCGTATTGACTTTATAAAAGGACATCTGCGTGAACTACATCGTGCGATTGAAGATGGTGCCAACTGTAAAGGCTACTTGATCTGGACTTTTATCGATTGCTGGTCATGGCTCAACAGCTATAAAAATCGCTATGGTCTGGTTGAGCTTGACTTGGAAACACAGGAACGTCGCCTGAAGAAATCAGGCCACTGGTTCAAAGAACTTAGCGACCATAATGGATTTTAAGAATAAAAAAAGTGAGATGGTGTTCATCTCACTTTTTATTACAATATCATCACCAAGGTTCCGATCGTAATCAGGATACAGCCAACAATTGTTTTAAACGTCAGGATATCTTGTAGAAAGAAAAAGGCTAGAACAAGGGTAATGACGAGACTGAATTTATCGACAGCAGATACCTCAGTCGCATTGCCCATCTGTAGGGCCTTGTAGTAGCAGAGCCAAGAGGCGCCAGTGGCTAAACCAGATAAGATGAGAAAGAGCCAACTTTTTCTACTGATGTTGACAATTTCGGTCTGACTGTTGGTCAAGAAAACCATGGCCCAGGCCATAAGAATGACGACGACTGTACGAATAGCAGTTGCTAGATTGGATGGAACTCCCTCAATCCCAATCTTAGCTAAAATTGACGTTAAGGCTGCAAAGATAGCTGATAAAAGTGCGAAGAAAAACCACATGGCAAATACCTCCTCTTTTTATTATAAGTAATTGATGCTGACTTGTCAGGTATTAAGTGAAATCTTGATAAAACACCAGATAGAAAAACTATACCAATTTTTATTCTTGACAAGTGAGAAAAACAAGTATATACTGTCTTTGCTGATTCTGTAAAAGGGAAATCAGACTATACCAATTTAAGGGGAAAGCACAGCTGGTCTGTGTCGTATATACTATGTGTGGAATTGTTGGTGTTGTTGGAAACGCAAATGCAACTGATATTTTGATTCAAGGGCTTGAAAAGCTTGAATACCGTGGCTATGATTCTGCGGGGATTTTTGTCCTAGGTGGTGCTGAAAATCATCTAGTCAAGGCTGTCGGTCGTATCGCAGAATTGTCTGCTAAGACAGCTGGTGTTGAGGGAACAACTGGTATCGGTCATACGCGTTGGGCGACTCACGGGAAACCAACGGAAGACAATGCTCACCCACACCGCTCTGAGACTGGACGTTTTGTCTTGGTGCACAATGGAGTGATTGAAAACTACCTTGAAATCAAGGAAGAATACCTTGCAGGTCACCACTTCAAGGGGCAAACCGATACGGAAATCGCTGTTCACTTGATTGGGAAATTTGTTGAAGAAGATGGTCTTTCAGTTCTTGAAGCCTTCAAAAAAGCCCTTCACATCATTCGTGGTTCTTATGCCTTTGCCTTGATTGACTCTGAAAATCCAGATGTCATCTATGTTGCTAAGAACAAATCTCCACTTTTGATTGGTCTTGGAGAAGGTTATAATATGGTCTGCTCAGATGCTATGGCTATGATTCGTGAGACCAATCAATACATGGAAATTCATGACCAAGAGTTGGTAATCGTCAAGGCTGATAGCGTCGAAGTGCAAGACTATGATGGCAATCGCCGTGAGCGTGCTAGCTATACTGCTGAGCTTGACTTGTCAGATATCGGTAAGGGAACTTACCCTTACTACATGCTCAAGGAAATCGACGAGCAACCAACAGTTATGCGTAAGCTCATCCAAGCCTACACAGATGAGGCTGGTCAAGTAGTCGTAGACCCAGCTATCATCAAGGCTGTTCAAGATGCAGACCGCATCTACATCCTTGCAGCTGGAACATCTTACCATGCAGGATTTGCTTCTAAGAAGATGCTAGAAGAATTGACAGATACGCCAGTTGAACTTGGAATCTCATCTGAGTGGGGCTATGGTATGCCACTTATCAGCAAGAAACCGCTCTTCATCTTTATCAGCCAGTCTGGTGAAACAGCGGATAGCCGTCAAGTTTTGGTCAAGGCTAATGAAATGGGTATCCCAAGCTTGACAGTGACAAACGTGCCAGGTTCAACTCTTTCTCGTGAAGCTAACCATACTATGCTTCTTCACGCGGGTCCTGAAATTGCTGTGGCATCAACCAAGGCCTATACAGCGCAAATCGCAGCCCTTGCTTTCCTTGCAAAAGCAGTCGGAGAAGCAAACGGCAATGCCAAAGCGAAAGCCTTTGACCTGGTTCATGAGTTGTCAATCGTAGCTCAGTCTATCGAATCAACTCTTTCAGAAAAAGAAACCATTGATGCCAAGGTTCGTGACCTTCTTGAAACCACTCGCAATGCCTTTTACATCGGACGTGGTCAAGACTACTATGTAGCCATGGAAGCCAGTCTCAAGCTTAAAGAGATTTCTTACATCCAATGTGAAGGCTTTGCGGCAGGAGAACTCAAGCACGGAACCATTGCCTTGATTGAAGAGGGGACACCTGTCTTGGCCCTCTTGTCAGACCCAGTCCTTGCCAACCATACTCGTGGAAATATCCAAGAGGTCGCAGCCCGTGGCGCCAAGGTTCTCACTATCGCAGAGGAAAATGTTGCTAAAGATACAGACGATATTGTCCTTACGACCGTCCACCCTTACCTCTCACCAATCTCAATGGTCGTACCAACACAATTGGTCGCTTACTTTGCGACCCTGCACCGTGGTCTTGATGTGGACAAACCTCGTAATCTTGCCAAGTCGGTAACAGTAGAATAAACTAAGAAAGTCTAGTTCATCTAGACTTTTTATAATGAGCAAATTTATTGAAAATAAAACTAATTAGTGATAAAATACCCTAAAACTAAAAGAGATAGCGAGGAAACAGGATGGTAGAATTAGGAATTTCAACATTTGGTGAAACAACAGCTCTAGAAGCGACCGGGCAGATTTACAGTCATGATGAACGCATTCGTCAGTTGGTGGCAGAAATTGAGTTGGCTGATAAGGTTGGTTTGGATGTGTACGGGATTGGGGAGCATCATCGGGAGGACTTTGCGGTATCGGCGCCAGAGATTGTCCTTGCAGCTGGTGCTGTTAATACCAAGAAGATTCGTTTGACTAGTGCGGTCAGCATTCTCTCGAGTATGGATCCGATTCGCTTGTTCCAACAATATGCCACCATTGATGCGGTGTCAAATGGACGTGTAGAGATTATGGCAGGGCGTGGTTCATTCACCGAGTCTTTCCCACTGTTTGGCTATGACTTGAAAGACTATGAAGCTCTCTTTGATGAAAAGTTAGATCTGCTTCAGATGGCAAATGAAAGCACCAAAGTGAACTGGCAGGGGCAATTGACCCAAAGCATTGCTGGAAAAGAAGTCTATCCCCGTCCAGTTCAGGACAAATTGCCATTGTGGGTGGCGACAGGTGGCCATGTCGAATCAACAGTGAAGATTGCTCGGGCAGGGCTGCCGATTGTCTATGCCATTATCGGTGGTAATCCGCGTTATTTTAAAAAGCTGATTCAAGCTTATCGTGAGATTGGTAGGGAAGCCGGTCATGCGGATAAAGACCTGAAAGTGGGGGCTCATTCTTGGGGCTGGATTGCTGAAGATGGCGAGCAGGCTGTCAAAGATTATTTCCATCCGACCAAGCAAGTGGTGGATGCGATTTCTAAGGACCGTCCACACTGGCAGGAGTTGACCTATGAGCAATATTTGGAGCAAGTTGGTCCAAATGGTGCCATGTTTGTGGGAAATCCAGACCAGGTCGCAGAAAAATTGATTCGCATGATTGAGGATTTAGGTTTGGACCGTTTCATGCTCCATCTACCGCTTGGTTCTATGCCTCATGATCAAGTTCTGAGAGCTATTGAACTCTTCGGCACACAAGTGGCGCCGAAAATACGTGCTTACTTTTCTATGAAAGAGGAGTTATAAAAAAATTCAATCAGTTGAGTCGATTGGTGAGGAACACCCATGGATTCAGCAACAGGTGGAAGTGGTACAAGCGATAGAGCATACTATCTAGCGGAATATATACTAGTTTATACCAAGTACAAGATAAAATAGTAAAAAAGACGATTTCCGCTTGGAAGTCGTCTTTTTTCGCTATTCTCGCAAATACGATATCTTGTGGTTGGTGTAAACTGGTAGATAGCTCCCTTATTTTATTTATCAAAACCTTGTAAGTTTTTTTGGCGCTCTTCAGTTTGACCCTTGGCATCCAATTTATTACCATTGTAAACAGTGCTTTCCCATGATCCATACATTGGGTTAGGGAAAATGATGAATTTCTCACCAAACTCTTTTTGTAATTCCTCTAATTTTTGGTCGCGCTCAGTTTCAGAGGTCTTTGAAAACTCTGCAAAGTCCACAAGATTGTCCCCTAGTAGCATGACTAAGTTGGTTTTTTCTTGGACTGCTTGTCTACGACCTTCTTTAGATTTGACGCCTTTTTCTAAGAACATGAGATGATCGCGGCTTTGTACAGGGATTCCTTCATTTTCTAGGTTTTTGATCGTATCATCTACCTGATCTATCGTGCGGTCAGATACATAGTAAATTTGGACACCGTTTTGGTCTGCAAATTGGAGAAAGTCTTTAGCACCTGGTACAGCCTTGGCTGCGGCTTTTTTTACCCAGACATCCCAGTTTTCTGGGGTAAATGCTGTTCCGTCTTTGACATTTTGAGCTTGATAAGGACTGTTGTCTAATACTGTTTCGTCCAAGTCCAAAACGATAGAGTAGGGTTTATCTGTCTGTGTTTTAAGTAGTTCTTTCAAACGATCAGTAGCGACATTATAGCCTTGTAGATAGAGTGCCTTGGTTTCAGCTGCTTTTTGATACCAAAGAGTTGACATAGTGTTCTCTCTTGAACGCAACTGATCATAGGTCATGGTAACCTGATTATCAGATGTACTACTTTGTGTTGTCTGTGAATTTGCCGAATTTGTGCCACAGCCAGTCAGTAAAATGACGGAAGCAAGTGTAGAAGCAATTGTAATGGTAACTTTGGATATTTTCATAATCCCATCCTCCTAATAATAGTCTATTAATATTGTAGCGTTTTCATGGGATTTGTGCAAGGAAATATCGAGAGAAAAGAAATTTTTCAGTAGTAATTCGGTATTAGGATAAAATTATGTACTTAATTTGGGAATGAAGTTGTATATAAAAAAATTCAATCGGCTTGATAGAAAATCTATATCAGTTCCTTTTTGAAAAATAGATAAAAATAAAGAGAATCTTTGAAAGGCTAGTAACATCAAGCTTTTCAGGGATTTTTTTCTTTATAGATATAAAAATTTCTAATCGAGTTGATAGTCAATATATATTGGGAAAAGGGGAAAAGGAGTGGTAAGATGGTTTCAATCCAAATGGAAGGAGAAAGGTATGGCAAGTAAAAGAGATCTAGTCTTTAGAGCGATTCGAGGTGATGAAGTGGAAAGAGTTCCTGTCGGATTTTGGTTTCATTTTGTAACACTCGAAGAAAAGGGGCAGGGATTAAATAATCCACGTATCTTTCAAAAGAGTGTTGATGGGCATCGCAACTATGTGGAAAGGATTCGTCCTGATTTTGTCAAAATTATGAGCGACGGTTTTTTCCTTTATCCAAGTAATGTCTATAATCCTAAGATTTTAAGCATTCAGGAGCTGACTTCTATTGAGTCGATTGGTGAGGAACACCCATGGATTCAGCAACAGGTGGAAGTGGTACAAGCGATTCGAGAGACCTTTACCGAAGAGATTGCTTCTTTCTACAATATCTTTTCACCGATCTCCTACCTCAAGCGCTGGTTTCGTACAGAAACTTCTCGAGGAGATAGGGAAGTGGCTGATCTATTACTTGAAAATCCTGAGCAATTCAGAGCGATTCTAGATGTGATTGCAGGAGATATTGCTATTCTAACTCAGAAAATCATCCAGCAAGGCGGTGTTGACGGGATTTATCTCAGCACCCAGGAAATTCAAGATGAGCGCATCACACCAGCACTCTATCAAACCTATATCGAACCGAGCAATATAGCAGGTTTGGAGGCAGCCAATCAGGTTGGTGGGACCAATATCCTCCATATCTGTGGTTTTGAAGGTGCGAGCAATGATGTGACGATATTTAAGGACTATCCAGCGCAAGTTGTCAACTGGGCGACCCACCATGAGGATGTTAGTTTGACACAGGGTCAGGAGTTGTTTCGAGGCAAGGCTGTTTTAGGTGGATTTGAAAATGGCAAGAAAAGCTTGCTTTATCAAGGTTCCAAGGCGGAATTGCAAAATGAAACAAGGCGGTTGCTGGCTGAAGCGGGTAGTAAAGGTATTCTTCTGGGAGCTGACTGTACTGTTCCAGATGACTTTGACTTAGAGAGATTGGACTGGATTCGGCAGGCAGCGGTTCTCTAAAAGGAGGAGCTATGAAAAGTAAAAGATGGGGCATCTTCATTGCAGTTGTCGGTTTGCTGGCCTTGATCGCCATAAGTGTCGTAAAAAATGGGCACTGCAAAAATGGAGAGAGATGTCGTGGAGTTCAGGATTTTTCCAAGTCCAGTCTCCCCTTTCTACGCTCGAATGATATCGCAAGCAGTTTATTAGTTGAAAAAGTAAGAAATGGAGAATAAGAATGTCAGAAAAAAAAGAATGGGTTTTAAAAGCATTTAGAGGTGAAAAGGTTGATCGTGTGCCAGTTGGTTTTTGGCACCATTTCACATCCGAAGACGAATGGCTACACGGTTTCTCAAATCCAGCCATTATCGAGAAGAATATCGAGGGCCATAAACGCTTTATCCGAGAAGTTCAGCCGGACTTTATCAAACTCATGAGTGATGGCTACTTTGCTTATCTAAATCCAGCGATTGCCAAAGGAAAATCACTTCAAGAATTGGCGACCATTCAACCACTCGGACCAGATCACGCTTGGATAAAAGAGCAGGTGGACTTGGTTCAGAAAATCAAGCAAGAGTTCACAGAAGATATCGTTGCGATTTACAATATTTTTGCTCCTGTGACCTATCTCAAGTGGCTGCTGGGGGAAGTGTCTGGTGGGGATGATCTTATTGCAGATTTTTTGGTGGAAGATCCTAAAGCCCTGAAGAAGGTGTTGGATGTGATTGCAGAAGATATTGCTAGTCTCAGCCGAGCTGTCATCGAAGAGGCTGGTGCAGATGGGATCTATCTCAGCGTGCAAAGCATCCAAGATCAACGAGTGTCGGCAGCAGATTATCAAGTTGCCATTGCACCTAGCGAGATAACTATTCTAGAAGCGGCTAGTGCTGTTGGTGGCGTCACTGTTCTTCATATCTGTGGCTACGAGGGGGCGCGAAATGATATTCATCTTTTTGCAGATTATCCAGCCCAAGTCTTTAACTGGGCTGTAGGACCAGAGGGAATCACTCTCAAGGAAGGTCGTGAGATTTTCAAGGGACGTACGGTTCTTGGAGGATTCGAAAATGGCAAAACAGGCTTGCTGTATACTGGTAGCAAGGATGCCATTCAGGCTGAGGCAAAGAAACTAGTTGCAGAAGCTGGGGAACAGGGCTTGGTACTTGGGGCAGATTGTACCATTCCAAGTGATATCGCAGTTGAACGTATCCAGTGGGTGAGAGAAGCGCTTGAAAACTAAAGGAGAAAAAAATGAGTAAAAAAGCATGGATTATCGGTGGTGTAGCAGTTGTTGCAGTAATTGGGGCAACGATTATCGGGAGAAGTTTAGCTGGCGCTCCAGCCAAGGAGGGAGAAACGGCTTCGTCTGCTGAAGTCATAACCTTGAAGGTTGCCCATACACAAAACTATGTGCCATATGATTTTGTCAATGAAAAAGGGGAATCAGATGGTTATGAAGTAGCTGTTTTGAAGGCTGTTGATGAGAAGTTGGCAAACTATAAATTTGAATATACGGGTACCAGTGATGACGACCTCTTGATTGGTCTGGAATCAGGTAAGTATGACATTGGAACCAAGGGAGCTTGGTACACAGATGAACGAGCTAAAAAGTTTGTCATTCCATCTGAACCAGTCGGAGCGAGCATCATCGGATTTACTGTCAGAAAAGAAGATGAACAGAAATACAAAACCATTGATGACTTTGCTAAGAATAAAGGGAAATTGGTTCCCATCTCTCCACAGAATGCTCAATGGAATGTTATCACCAGCTATAATGAAAAACATCAGAATGCACCTATTGAGTTGACAGCAGCTGAATCTTTTAAAGTGGCAGATGCCTATGCCTGGGTCTTGGAAGGACGTTATGACGCCTTCTTTGATATCAAACTGTCCTTTGAAAAAGCAGTTACCGCAGAAGATGGCCCTTACCACCAATATGCGGACAAACTCAGCTGGTTCCCATATAAGGGCATTCCAACTTATCCCTTGATTCACCGTGATGAAAAGGGTGAGAAATTTGCTAAAGAATACGAAAAAGCAATCAAAGACTTGAAAGAAGATGGCACGCTTACTAAGCTATCTCAGCAATACTTTAAAGAAGATGTCTTTAGTTACGTAGACAAAGACTAGACCAGAAATTCCAAGACTAGAAAGGGTTTTGCATGGTTTCTTATGATTTTTCCAAGGTCTTTCAGTTTTTGCCGACCTTATGGCAGGCACTTCCTATGACCTTGTCCATTCTCTTTTTTACCACTCTTCTTGGTTCGCTTTTTGGAGGTCTCTTGGCCTGGGCACAAGTAGGAGAAGACAAGAGTTTTGCAGCGATTTCCAAAGGCTATATTTTCACCCTTCGTTGTACACCGCCGATTGTCTTGCTTTTTCTAGTCTTTTATGGCTTGCCAGAATTTCTGAAATGGTGGCTTGGTTTGGATATCAACAACTGGTCTAAAACTATTTTTGTTCTCCTGACGATGATTCTCTTGTTTGCGGCTATTGTTGCCGAGGTCTTCAAGGCGGCCTATCAAGCTATTCCAAAGGGGCAGACAGAGGCCGGGCTTAGTATTGGTTTGACTCCAAGTCAGACTTTTTGGAGAATCATTTTTCCCCAAGCTTTTCAGGTTGCTCTTCCCAATATAACGACCGCTATTCTCAATCTCATGCGGGATGCTGCCTTGGCCTATACGATTGGTTTCGTTGATGTTATGGGTGCAGGCAATCTCTTGATCAGTCGCAATTTAGGGAACTACTCGCTGGAAACCTATACGGCAGTTGCGCTTCTTTATTGGGGGATTGCCTTAGTTATTTCTAGCTTGAGTCGTTTGCTTGAGATGTCTTTGGAAACAAAAGGGAGGTAAGAAATGGATATAGACTATATTGTAAAGACCTTTCTAGAGACCTTGAAGGGTGTGCCAATCACCTTGGTTATCATGATTGTGGCTATGGTCTTAAGCTTTTTACCGGCTCTATTTTTGGCCTTGGGGCAGATTTACAAGGTTCGAGGGGTGAGGAGTTTTTCTCTGGTCTATCTGGCGTTTATCCGAGCGACTCCTCCGATTTTATTGATTCTCTTCTTTTATAGTTTGTTTCCAAGTTTGCTGAATCAATTTCTCAAAAGCATAGGAAGTGACTTTGATATTTTCAAACTTGATCCTCTCTATTATGCTTTTATCATTTATAGTTTGATGACAGTCGGGAGTTTATCGGAGATTTTGCGTTCAGCGATCTTGACGGTGGACAAGGGACAACTGGAGGCAGCGCATGCGATTGGCTTGACTACGACCCAGGCCTATCTAAGGATTGTTTTTCCTCAAGCCTTGCGCTCAGCCTTGCCTAACTTGGCCAATCTGGTGATCAATATCGTCAAAGGGACCTCCCTGGTCTTTGTTATGACTATCAAGGATATCACCGCTATTGCTCGTGTGGAAGCGTCCTATGGCTACCAGTATTTTGAGTCTTATTTTGTGATCTTTTTGCAGTATATTTTGATCTGTGGTTTGATTCAGTGGGGCTTTTCTGTATTAGAAAAAGGCTATGAGAAAAAAGAAAAGAGAGCGAAAGCATCTAGCGCGCGTTTTGTATAGGAGGACAGGATGTTACAAGTAGAACATATTGCAAAAACATTTGGTGAGAGGCAGGTGCTGGAGGATGTCAATCTCCAGGTCAACCAAGGGGATGTAGTCGTCATTTTAGGACCATCAGGTTCGGGGAAAACGACCTTTCTCCGTTGTCTCAACCACTTAGAAAAAGCTGACAGTGGCCGTTTGATCTTGGCAGGAAAGACTTATGACTTAGCCAAATTAAGCAAGAAAGACATTCTAGAAATTCGCCAAAAAACAGCCTTTGTTTTTCAACACTACAATCTTTTTGCAAATAAAACTGCTCTGGAAAATATTCTAGAAGGGCTAATCGTGGCTCGTAAAGTTCCAAAGGAAGAAGCGCTCAAACGTGCAGAATCTGCCTTGGAAAAAGTTGGTTTACTTGCTTATAAGGACTACTACCCTTCACAACTATCTGGAGGACAACAACAACGAATAGGAATTGCGCGTGCTATTGCCGTCAAGCCCGAGGTCATTTTGCTAGATGAACCAACATCTGCACTAGATCCTGAGTTGGTTGGAGATGTTTTGGATGTTCTGAAACAGTTGGCGGGAGAAGGTGTGACCATGGTGGTCGTCACGCATGAAATGGGATTTGCTAGGGATGTCGCTAACCACGTTGTTTTCATGGATGGAGGCCGTATCGTAGAGGAGAACAATCCCCACGATTTCTTTAGTCGTCCACAAGAAGAACGAACCAAGCAGTTCCTGGCTCGTATCTTATCAGATGCCACCTATAGCGTAGAATATATGATTTGATAGATAAGTGTATCATAAAAACAACACCCCATTGACTAGAAGAGTCTTCTAATCATGGGGTGTTTTCTTTATAGGAGGGCTAGGTTATATTCTTTGAAAATCTCTTTAAATCAGGTCAGCTTTGCCTTATCAACAACCTCAAAGCTGTGCTTTGAGCAGCCTGTGGCTAGCTTCCTAGTTTACCCTTTGATTTTCATTGAGTGTTAGTTCTTTTTCTTGTTTTTTATCAACCATCCAAGTCCGAGAAGGGCAAGGATGCTGAATCCAGCAAGGGCAAGGAGGGATTTGCTCTCAGTTCCTGTGTTTGGAAGGAGGTTCTGAGAGTGAGCCTCTGCAGCAGTTTCTTGAGTTTCAGGATTGGCTGCTAGGTCTTGAGCTTGGCCTTGTTCTGGTTCAACTTCCAAGCTAGAAAGATCAAATTCTGGTTTTTCTTCCACAACTGGGGCGACAATAGCACCACCTTGAGACAAGCGGAGAACAACGGCAGTGAGAGCGTTCAATTTCAAGCCTTTTTCAGTCCATTCGAGACCTTGAGGATTAGCGATTCCTACTGGTCCGGCTTGATTTTCATCTGCCAGGACTTCAGCCTTTCTCAAGTGAGCAAATGCAGTTCCTAGAGTAAATTCACGAGCCTTATCATCCGCATTGACAAAGACAGCGTAGATATCTCCATTTGGAGCAGTGATTTGGTAGCCGATGGTCACATCTTCTTTTTCAACGCCATTTTGTCCTGGAACAGTAATGAGGTGGACGCGCTCTTTGATATCTTGTAGACTCTTGAGTCGGAAGGCGTCTGTCGATTGACGAAGGGCAATCAAACCTTTCATGTAGTTACGGCTCTTGACATTTTCAGGGAAAGCTTTACCATCTGTTGCCTTGGTCCAATCAAACTTGTTGACAGCATCACTAGAGTCGTAAGAGTCATGGATAAAGTAAGGATAGACAAATGGCTTGCCGTCCTTGTCGCGCAACAAGTGAGACTTGTTTGGAACCTTATCTTCAGGAACAGGAGTCTTATAGGCTGGATCAAGGAATTGTTTGGTACGTCCATATTCCTGACCAGAGTGGATAAAGGGAGTTCCTTGAGCGGTCAAGACCATGAGGTTTCCAAGTCGCAAACGACGATGGATTTCAGCATAGTTCTCAGCCTTGCTTGGATCTTTTTTGATAGACTGGGCAATGATGTCAAAGAGGGTCAAGTTATCATGGGCTGCGATATACTGGATAACATCTCCAGGATTGTCAGCCTCAAAGTTAGTTGGTTGGGCAATCAGATTTTTAAAGATGGTATTGATATCGCGTTTGCCACCTGTGATAAAGGCAGGTTGACCTTCGTTTGGATAGCCAGACTTGAGGTTGTTGCGGATGTCGTCTGAAAAGACAGCGACAGTATCTGTTTTCTTCATCCAATCTTGGTCAGCAGGTTGTACAGGCGTATTTTCATCACCAGTATAGGTTCTCCAGCCTTCACCTAACATGATAAGATTTGGATTGAGGGCGCGTGCAGCTTTGTACGCTTCTTCGATAGAAGCCGCATCGTGGTCACCCATCATATCAAAGCGGAAACCATCTACTTTGTAAGTTTCAACCAGATACTTGATAGAGTCTACCAAGACACGTTTAGACATGTAGTGGGTAGTTCCCAAACGACCGCCACCGAAGCTAGTACGTGGAGTTCCGTCTGCGTCCATAAAGTGATAGTAGTTTGGCTCAATATCCTCAAAAATGTCAACCTTGGCAGTATGGTTGTAGACCACATCCAAGATAGCCCCCATGCCACGTTTGTGGATTTCGTTGATGAGGTTTTTGAATTCTGCGATACGTTTTTCTGGATCCTTAGGATCGCTTGAGTACATACCAGTCAAGGAGAAGTAGTTTTGAGGGTCATATCCCCAGTTGTAGTTGCTGTTGCTTGAAGCGTAGGCAGACAAACGTCCTTGGTTCTTCAATTCATTGACAAAGTAGTAAGACAAGACTGGAAGGAGCTGGATGTGGGTCACACCCAAGTCTTTGAGATAGTCCAATTTTTCTATAAAGGCTTCAAAGGTACCAAATGGCTTGGTCAAGTCTTTTGCGATGGCAGGATCCGAAGTGAAGTCACGTACATGAGCTTCATAGATGACGGCATCTTCACGCGATTTGAAGTTGCGAATCTTCCCATAGGTCAAGTCTCGCGGTCCTAGTTTGGATGGGTCGACAAAGGCAGCTTTAGCGACCTTATGAGCGACATCTGTTTTTGCTAGGTCACTGTTCCAAGCTGCTAGTGACTTGGCATAAGGGTCAAGAACGAGAACGGTTTTACCTTGGCGCTCGATCTGGTAGTGGTAGTAGTAGCCAGTATAGTTGCTGATACCGAGACCAGAGTTTGTGTCCAGAGTTTGTTTCCAGGTTCCTTTTTCTCCTTTTTCAAGGGCGACAGTTCCGACTACCTTTTCAGGGTCTTTCTTGTCATAGACGACAACGGAAACCTTATCAGCACTTGGAGACCAGAGGGTGAGATCAACACGCTTGCCATCTTCTTTTAGAGTTGCGCCGAGTGGACCGTCGTAACTGTAGGACTCATCCTTGAGGCGCCAGCTTGAACGTGTGGTAAATCGGTCTGAATTGTAGCTGACAGTGTACGGGTGTTGAGTGTCAGAGAAGTCGCCGATATAGGTCGCTTTTTTACCTGCCTCATCCACTTCCACGTCTGTGATATCTACTTTATTCCCTTGGTAATCAGTGATGCTGGAGTGTTTGAGGATATCGTCTTTCTTAGCTCCAACTAGGGTAGAAAAGCTGCTTTCGATACGAGACTTAGCCACGTGTTGGGCACCAGTCATGCGGATATCGTGCACATAGTAGGGGTTAGTGTAGATGGTTTCGTCATCATCTTTGAGGAAAATCTGACTGTGATTTTTTAGATCAGTGAATTTATAATCTTCTTTTCTGATTTTCACATCATCGCCTTTCTTGCTTTCGTCTAGTAATAAAAATCCAAATTCTCTCGCAGCTTCATTGAGTGGGATATCAATGTAACGGCCATATTTTCCAGTTGCGGTAAAGTCAGTACCGTCAGGCCATTCTCCGCTGCTTGGGTTTTTAACATCGCCCCAATACCAAAGAGATTTTTTGTCATAGTTCCCGTCGGTACGGTAGTAGTTGACACGGACAGTTCCCGCTGGCTGAGGACGATAGTTGTATACCTTGTAGTTTTCATCTAGCCAGGCCTCATTCATTTTTGGAGAGAGGCGCTCTACTGAACGGTCCCCTGTCAGGTTATCCCCTTTGGTATTGTTGATAAGGAAGCTGACTTTCTTGGCTTGCTCATTTTTGAGTTTGACATCTAGATAATAGCCATAGTCATCTTTCTTGGCATCCTTAAAGGACTTGGCACCATTGGGCCAGTTTTCAGACGGCTTTTCAACATCATCCCAAGTCCAAAGACCTTGAGATTCTTTGTTTTCTTCAGGGAGTTTTTTTACATGGATGCGGAAGTGGTTGTCTGCGATGGGTTCTTCAGAGGATGTATCAGCTTGTGGTTTTTGATCTGAAGTTGGTGTCGAAGTGCTGGCATTTACTTTCTCTTCCTTGCTGTTAGCTTGGCTTGTAGTAGCATTTTCTGTTTTAGGTGTTTCTGGTGCTGTAGTAGTTTCCGCAGCTGGAGCTTCCTTTTTAGAATTGAGGGAAGCGTTTGCATTCTTTTGTTCAGAAATAGGCGTTTCCTTTTGAGTTTGACTCGTTTCAGTCTCAGTAGGGGCCTTGGTCACAGCGCTGGTATTTTCCTGAGTTTGAGGAAGGTTTTCGTTAGCCGAAATAGTTGGCATTGCAGCAGAAAGCAGGATAATGCTTGCACCAATAAGGACAGAACCAGTTCCGTTCTTCAAGGAACGGATACCGTAAATCATTTTTTTCTCAGTTTGAGATGGGATCTTTTTCATCACAATTCTCCTTGTGTAGTTGTTCCTTATCAGTATAGCACGAGGTAAACATTAGTGCAAGCGTTTTCCTAATTTTTGAGAGAAAATATAATGCTTCATTCTCTTAAAATTTTAAAATAATATATAGGAAAAGATTGTTTAAAAAATAGTAAAAAAACCTTGAAAAGTCTAGCTAAATAAGGTATAATATGAATAATCATTTGTCGTAGGTTTTGTCTGAAATATTGTCCAGACAAGGCTCACAGCAGTTAAATCTTCTGAAAAAGTCAGATTTAGCTGCTCTTTTTGTGCTTTTTTTCAGGTTTTCGAGTGTTTGTAACAAAGATTTAAAGATTCTGAAAATTCGTCAAAGGGACACGGTGATAGGGGTTTTAAAAACCATATGACGATTAGAAAAGCCTGATTGACAAGGCTTGGAATTTATTTACAAAGGAGAATCATCTTGGCAGGACATGACGTTCAATACGGGAAACATCGTACCCGTCGTAGTTTTTCAAGAATCAAAGAAGTTCTTGACTTACCAAATTTGATTGAAATTCAAACGGATTCATTCAAAGATTTCCTAGATCACGGACTTAAGGAAGTGTTTGAAGATGTATTGCCAATTTCAAACTTCACAGACACAATGGAGTTGGAATTTGTTGGCTATGAAATCAAGGAACCAAAATACACGCTCGAAGAAGCTCGTATCCACGATGCTAGCTACTCAGCACCCATTTTTGTAACCTTCCGCTTGATTAATAAAGAAACAGGCGAAATCAAGACTCAAGAAGTCTTCTTTGGTGATTTCCCAATCATGACCGAAATGGGTACTTTCATCATCAATGGTGGTGAACGTATTATCGTTTCTCAGTTGGTCCGCTCACCAGGTGTTTACTTTAACGATAAAGTAGACAAGAATGGTAAAGTGGGTTACGGTTCTACTGTTATCCCTAACCGTGGAGCTTGGTTGGAACTTGAAAGCGACTCAAAAGACATCGCTTATACTCGTATCGACCGTACTCGTAAGATTCCATTTACGACCTTGGTTCGTGCGCTTGGTTTCTCAGGTGATGATGAAATCTTTGATATCTTTGGTGACAGCGAATTGGTTCGCAACACCGTTGAAAAAGATATCCACAAGAATCCAATGGACTCTCGTACAGACGAAGCCTTGAAAGAAATCTACGAACGCCTTCGTCCAGGTGAGCCTAAGACTGCTGAAAGTTCACGTAGCTTGCTTGTAGCTCGTTTCTTTGATCCACGTCGCTACGATTTGGCAGCTGTTGGTCGATACAAGATTAATAAAAAATTGAACATCAAAACACGCTTGCTCAACCAAACCATTGCGGAGCCATTGGTAGACCCTGAAACTGGTGAAATCTTGGTAGAAGCTGGTACCGTTATGACTCGCAGTGTGATTGAAAGTATCGAGAGTCATTTGGATGGCGACTTGAACAAGATCGTTTATATTCCGAACGATGCAGCTGTTTTGACAGAACCAGTTGTCCTTCAAAAATTCAAGGTTGTTGCCCCAACGGATCCAGACCGTGTCGTAACCATCATCGGAAATGCCAATCCAGACGACAAGGTTCGTGTTGTAACTCCTGCGGATATCCTTGCAGAGATGAGCTACTTCCTCAACTTGGCAGAAGGTATCGGACGTGTGGATGATATCGACCACCTTGGAAACCGTCGTATCCGTGCAGTTGGTGAATTGCTTGCAAACCAAGTACGTCTTGGACTTTCTCGTATGGAACGTAATGTCCGTGAACGTATGTCTGTTCAGGATAATGAAGTTTTGACACCGCAACAAATTATCAACATCCGCCCTGTGACAGCTGCGATCAAAGAATTCTTTGGTTCCTCACAATTGTCCCAGTTCATGGACCAACACAACCCGCTTTCTGAGTTGTCTCACAAACGTCGTTTGTCAGCCTTAGGACCTGGTGGTTTGACTCGTGACCGTGCTGGATATGAAGTACGTGACGTGCACTATACTCACTATGGTCGTATGTGTCCAATTGAAACACCTGAAGGACCTAACATCGGTTTGATCAATAACTTGTCATCATACGGACACTTGAACAAGTATGGATTTGTTCAAACACCATACCGTAAGGTTGACCGTGAAACTGGTGTAGTCACAAACGAAATCGTTTGGTTGACAGCCGATGAAGAAGATGAATTTACTGTAGCACAGGCTAATTCAAAATTGAACGAAGATGGTACTTTTGCTGAGAAAGTCGTCATGGGACGTCACCAAGGGGTCAACCAAGAGTATCCAGCAGAAGTGGTTGACTACATGGATGTGTCACCAAAACAGGTAGTTGCCGTTGCGACTGCATGTATTCCATTCTTGGAAAACGATGACTCCAACCGTGCCCTCATGGGTGCCAACATGCAACGTCAGGCTGTGCCATTGATTGATCCAAAAGCACCTTACGTTGGTACTGGTATGGAATACCAAGCAGCTCATGACTCTGGAGCTGCAGTTATTGCTCAGCATGACGGTAAAGTTACCTACGCAGATGCGGACAAGGTAGAAGTACGTCGTGAAGATGGTTCATTGGATGTCTACCACATCCAAAAATTCCGTCGTTCAAACTCAGGTACTGCCTACAACCAACGCACGCTTGTTAAAGTTGGGGATGTCGTTGAAAAAGGCGACTTTATCGCTGACGGACCTTCTATGGAAAAAGGGGAAATGGCGCTTGGACAAAACCCAATCGTTGCCTACATGACATGGGAAGGTTACAACTTCGAGGATGCCGTTATCATGAGCGAACGCTTGGTCAAAGACGATGTCTACACATCTGTCCACCTTGAAGAATACGAATCAGAAACGCGCGATACAAAGCTTGGGCCTGAAGAAATTACTCGTGAGATTCCAAACGTTGGTGAAGATGCCCTTAAAAACCTTGACGAAATGGGGATTATCCGTATTGGTGCCGAGGTTAAAGAAGGGGATATTCTTGTAGGTAAAGTAACGCCTAAAGGTGAAAAAGACCTTTCAGCTGAAGAACGTCTCTTGCACGCTATCTTTGGAGACAAGTCTCGTGAAGTGCGTGATACTTCTCTTCGTGTACCACACGGTGCCGATGGTGTCGTTCGTGATGTTAAGATCTTTACACGTGCAAATGGAGATGAGTTGCAATCAGGAGTTAACATGCTGGTTCGTGTCTACATCGCTCAAAAACGTAAGATCAAGGTCGGAGATAAGATGGCCGGACGTCACGGAAACAAAGGGGTTGTCTCTCGTATCGTCCCTGTAGAAGACATGCCTTACCTTCCAGACGGAACTCCAGTCGATATCATGTTGAACCCACTTGGGGTGCCATCACGTATGAATATCGGTCAGGTTATGGAACTCCACCTTGGTATGGCAGCCCGTACTCTTGGTATCCACATCGCAACACCAGTCTTTGACGGAGCAAGTTCTGAAGACCTTTGGGACACTGTTAAAGAAGCAGGTATGGATAGCGATGCTAAGACAATCCTATACGACGGACGTACAGGTGAGCCGTTTGACAACCGTGTATCAGTTGGTGTCATGTACATGATCAAACTCCACCACATGGTTGATGATAAATTGCACGCGCGTTCAGTCGGACCTTACTCAACCGTTACTCAACAGCCACTTGGAGGTAAAGCTCAGTTTGGTGGACAACGTTTCGGTGAGATGGAGGTTTGGGCCCTTGAAGCCTACGGTGCGTCAAATGTCCTTCAAGAAATCTTGACTTACAAATCTGACGATATCAACGGACGTTTGAGAGCTTATGAAGCTATTACAAAAGGAAAACCAATTCCAAAACCAGGTGTTCCAGAATCATTCCGAGTTCTTGTGAAAGAATTGCAATCTCTTGGTCTTGACATGCGTGTCCTTGACGAAGATGACCAAGAAGTGGAACTTCGCGACTTGGATGAAGGAATGGACGAAGATGTCATCCACGTAGATGACCTTGAAAAAGCCCGCGAAAAAGCAGCTCAAGAGGCTAAAGCAGCCTTTGAAGCTGAAGAAGCTGAGAAAGAAGCAAAAGCGGAAGCAACAGAAGAAACTGCTGAACAAGAATAAGCAGTTCACTTAGAATAGAAAGGGAAGAAATAGTGGTTGATGTAAATCGTTTTAAAAGTATGCAAATCACCCTAGCTTCTCCAAGCAAAGTCCGTTCATGGTCTTATGGAGAAGTCAAAAAACCTGAAACAATCAATTACCGTACGTTGAAACCAGAACGTGAAGGACTCTTTGACGAAGTCATCTTTGGTCCTACAAAAGACTGGGAATGTGCTTGTGGTAAGTATAAACGCATTCGTTACAGAGGGATTGTTTGTGACCGTTGTGGGGTTGAAGTAACGCGTACAAAAGTTCGTCGTGAGCGTATGGGACACATCGAGTTGAAAGCTCCTGTATCTCACATCTGGTATTTCAAGGGGATTCCAAGCCGTATGGGGTTGACCCTTGATATGAGCCCTCGTGCCCTCGAGGAAGTGATCTACTTTGCGGCTTATGTGGTGATTGATCCTAAGGATACACCACTTGAGCACAAGTCTATCATGACAGAGCGCGAATACCGTGAGCGCTTGCGTGAATATGGTTATGGATCATTCGTTGCCAAGATGGGTGCCGAAGCCATCCAAGACCTTTTGAAACAAGTAGATCTTGAAAAAGAAATTGCTGAACTCAAAGAAGAGTTGAAAACAGCTACTGGACAAAAACGTGTCAAAGCCATCCGTCGTTTGGATGTTTTGGATGCCTTTTACAAGTCTGGAAACAAACCTGAATGGATGGTTCTCAACATCCTTCCAGTTATTCCACCAGATCTTCGTCCAATGTTGCAGTTGGATGGTGGCCGTTTTGCCTCATCTGACTTGAACGACCTTTACCGCCGTGTTATCAACCGTAACAACCGTTTGGCTCGTTTGCTTGAGTTGAATGCACCAGGTATCATCGTTCAGAATGAGAAGCGTATGCTTCAAGAAGCGGTTGATGCTTTGATTGACAATGGTCGTCGTGGTCGTCCGATCACAGGACCAGGTAGCCGTCCACTGAAATCATTGAGCCACATGCTCAAAGGGAAACAAGGACGCTTCCGTCAGAACTTGCTCGGTAAACGTGTTGACTTCTCAGGACGTTCCGTTATCGCCGTTGGTCCAACTCTTAAGATGTACCAATGTGGTGTGCCACGTGAAATGGCTATTGAGCTCTTTAAACCATTCGTCATGCGTGAAATCGTCGCTCGTGATATCGTGCAAAACGTCAAAGCAGCTAAACGCTTGGTGGAACGCGGAGACGAACGTATCTGGGATATCCTTGAAGAAGTAATCAAAGAACACCCAGTGCTTTTGAACCGCGCACCGACCCTTCACCGTTTGGGTATCCAAGCTTTCGAGCCAGTCTTGATTGATGGTAAGGCCCTCCGCTTGCACCCACTTGTCTGTGAAGCCTACAATGCCGACTTTGACGGGGACCAAATGGCCATCCACGTACCGCTTTCAGAAGAAGCTCAAGCAGAAGCTCGTATCTTGATGCTTGCTGCTGAGCACATCTTGAATCCGAAAGATGGTAAACCAGTTGTTACTCCATCTCAGGATATGGTTTTGGGGAACTACTACTTGACCATGGAAGAAGCTGGTCGTGAAGGTGAAGGAATGGTTTTCAAAGACCGTGATGAAGCTGTTATGGCTTACCGTAATGGTTATGTTCACCTCCACTCACGTGTTGGTATCGCGACAGACAGCCTCAACAAACCATGGACAGAAGAGCAAAAACACAAGGTCTTGCTGACAACAGTTGGTAAAATCCTCTTCAACGACATCATGCCAGAGGGTCTGCCTTACTTGCAAGAACCGAATAATGCGAACTTGACAGAAGGACTCCCAGCTAAGTACTTCTTGCCACTAGGTGGCGATATCAAGGAAGCAATTCGCAACCTTGAACTCAATCCTCCATTCAAGAAGAAAAACCTTGGAAATATCATCGCTGAGATTTTCAAACGTTTCCGTACAACAGAAACCTCTGCATTCTTGGACCGATTGAAAAACTTAGGTTACCATCATTCAACACTTGCTGGATTGACAGTGGGGATTGCTGATATCCCAGTGGTTGAAGACAAGGCTGAAATCATCGAAGAATCTCATAAGCGTGTAGAGCAAATCACAAAACAGTTCCGTCGTGGTTTGATCACTGATGATGAACGTTACAATGCCGTTACAGCTGAATGGCGTGCAGCTCGTGAGAAATTGGAAAAACGCTTGGTCGACAACCAAGATCCGAAGAATCCAATCGTTATGATGATGGACTCAGGAGCCCGTGGTAACATCTCGAACTTCTCACAACTTGCCGGTATGCGTGGTCTGATGGCCGCTCCGAACGGACGTATCATGGAATTGCCAATCCTTTCAAACTTCCGCGAAGGTTTGTCAGTACTCGAAATGTTCTTCTCAACTCACGGTGCCCGTAAAGGTATGACCGATACGGCCCTTAAGACAGCCGACTCAGGTTATCTTACTCGTCGTTTGGTCGACGTTGCCCAAGATGTTATCATCCGTGAGGACGACTGTGGAACAGACCGTGGTCTCTTAATCCGCTCTATCGCAGAAGGAAAAGAGATGATCGAGTCACTCGAAGAACGTCTCAACGGTCGTTACACGAAGAAAACTGTTAAACACCCAGAAACTGGCGAAGTTATCATTGGTCCAAATGAGTTAATCACAGAAGACAAGGCGCGCGAGATTGTCAATGCTGGTGTGGAAGAGGTGACTATCCGTTCCGTATTTACATGTAACACTCGTCATGGAGTCTGCCGTCACTGTTACGGTATCAACTTGGCGACTGGTGATGCGGTTGAAGTTGGGGAAGCAGTTGGTACAATCGCTGCCCAATCTATCGGGGAACCTGGGACACAGCTTACCATGCGTACTTTCCACACGGGTGGGGTTGCCTCAAATACCGATATCACTCAAGGTCTTCCTCGTGTCCAAGAAATCTTTGAAGCCCGCAATCCAAAAGGGGAAGCGGTTATTACAGAGGTCAAAGGACAAGTTACAGCCATCGAAGAAGACGCGTCAACTCGTACGAAGAAAGTCTTTGTTAAGGGTGAAACTGGCGAAGGAGAATATGTCGTTCCATTTACAGCACGTATGCGTGTTGAAGTTGGAGACCAAGTTTCTCGTGGTGCAGCATTGACAGAGGGTTCTATCCAACCAAAACATCTCCTTGCTGTTCGTGATGTCTTGTCAGTTGAAACTTACCTTCTCGGTGAAGTCCAAAAAGTTTACCGTAGCCAAGGGGTAGAAATCGGTGACAAACACATCGAGGTTATGGTTCGTCAAATGATCCGTAAAGTCCGTGTCATGGATCCAGGTGATACAGATCTTCTCATGGGTACCCTTTTAGACATCAACGATTTTACAGATGCGAACAAAGATGTCCTTATCGCCGGTGGAGTCCCAGCGACAGGTCGCCCAGTCCTTATGGGAATCACCAAAGCCTCGCTTGAGACAAACAGTTTCTTGTCAGCGGCTTCCTTCCAGGAAACAACTCGTGTCCTTACAGATGCAGCCATCCGTGGTAAGAAAGACCATCTCCTTGGACTTAAGGAAAATGTTATCATCGGTAAGATCATCCCAGCAGGTACTGGTATGGCTCGCTACCGTAACCTTGAACCACAGGCAATCAATGACGCAGAATATCTGGCTCCTGAACAAGAAGAGGCAGAACTTACTCCAGTAGATGAAACTGTGGAA
Source organism: Streptococcus sp. CCUG 71758 (assembly GCF_011714815.1). NCBI lineage: Bacteria > Bacillati > Bacillota > Bacilli > Lactobacillales > Streptococcaceae > Streptococcus > Streptococcus sp. CCUG 71758. The sequence goes on from NZ_RXXO01000002.1 coordinate 268,096, forward strand.
ATCCAATCTGAAGAAACTGTAGAATAAAAGCAAATAAGAGAACCTCCGGGTTCTCTTTTCTTTGTTTCAGAAAATTTTCCAATTTTTCCATAAAGTGTGGTAGAATAGAAGAACTAAAATGACAAGGGGATTTATATGGAACAAACATTCTTTATCATTAAGCCAGATGGTGTGAAGAGAGGTCTAGTTGGCGAGGTTTTGAAAAGAATTGAGCGACGTGGTTTCAAACTCAAAAAATTAGAGTTACGTTCAACAGTTTCAGAAGATTTGATTGACCAACACTATCGCGACTTAGTTGAAAAAAGTTTTTATCCTCCTATCCGTCAATTTATGACCTCAGGCCCAATAATTGTTGGAATCATTTCAGGTCCCAAGGTAATTGAAAGCTGGCGTGACATGATGGGGGCCACTCGTCCAGAAGAGGCACTACCAGGAACCATCCGGGGAGATTTTGCTAAGGCGGCAGGAGAAAATCAAGCCATTCAAAACGTGGTACATGGATCAGATTCAGAAGAGTCAGCTAAACGAGAAATCGCTCTCTGGTTTAGGGATTAGATTAGAAGAGAACAGTTCTGTGAATGACGGAACTGTTTTTTGTACCGTTCAGCGTCGGAATGTGACATTTTGGAAGTCATTTATCATTTTCTAATCCTGTCAGAGTATAATTTCTTATACGGAGGAAGAAAAGGAAATGATGAAATCAATTCGTGTTTTATTATTATTAGCTGTCGCTCAAATTTTATTTGGAAGTTGTTTATTGTGGAAGGAATCATTTTTATCTTTAAGAGAAGGAAATGTCTATTTTTTAATTCTCATAGTGGGAGTTTCAGGCTTTTGTGCCGGGATTAATTACTTCCATACCTTGGGTCAGAAAAGTCATAGTATTTTGCGTGTTCAAAAGAAAGTAAGCCTTGTTTATAGCCTTCTTTTAGTAGTCAATCTTCTGGCAACCTGTCTGGTTCTCACAGAAAGCATCCAAACTACTAGCAAATTGCAGCAGGATCTGGTTGACCTCTTTTTGCCTTCATTCTTTTTCTTGCTGGGAGTAGATCTATGGATTTTCTTACCTTTTGATAAATATATTCGGGATATGGACAACCATCTGAACAAGAAGAGAACGGTTGTGATTTCCGTTTTAGGCACGATTATTTTCTTGAGAAATCCCGTAACAATCTCCTCCATTCTCCTTTATATCGGTCTCGGTTTTTTATGTGCGCGTTTCCTCTTTCCAAAATCCGTGCAAAGGGAAATTTCATTTTATGGACATGTGATTCGCGATGTTTTATTTGTTATTTGTATTTTTACCTTTTTCTAAGAAAGGCAAGGAAAACTGTAAATTTAGCATAGTAAGTCTATAAAGAAAATTCACACAAAAGGAAACTTTTTGGTATAATAGTAGCATGTACACAAAAAATGAAAAAGAGCTTCTAGCTCTCGGAGAAAGATTAGGTCATTTGCTTCAAAAAGACGATGTTCTGATCTTGACGGGAGAGTTGGGTGCGGGTAAAACAACCTTTACAAAAGGCCTTGCTAAGGGTTTGGATATCCGTCAGATGATTAAAAGTCCAACTTATACTATCGTGAGAGAGTATGAAGGGCGTCTGCCACTTTACCATTTGGATGTCTACCGTATCGAAGGGGACGCTGATTCTATTGATTTGGATGAGTTTCTCTTTGGTGGCGGTGTGACTGTTATTGAGTGGGGGCATCTTTTGGGTGAGGATTTACCAGATTCCTATTTGGAATTGGAAATTTTGAAAGAAGCAGAGGGTCGTTGTCTTCATTTTACGGCTCATGGCCCTCGGGCTGAACAACTCATCAAGGAGCTTCATGATGGAGTATGAGTTGTGCATTCGTGAGGCAGAGACTTCAGATGCTACAGCTTTGATTGCATTTTTAGATTGTGTCGGTCAAGAAACAGACCTCACTAGCCTAGATGAAAATGGTATCATGATGACAGCGTCTGAAATGGCTCTTTTTATCGAAAAACAAGTTGCATCGGAGAATCAAATTACTCTTCTCGCCTTACTGAATGATGAGATTGCAGGTATCTTAAATATCACATCGGATCAACATTTAAGAGTTCGGCATATTGGAGATGTTTTTCTAGCAGTTCGCAAGAAATTTTGGAACCAAGGCTTGGCTACAATACTTCTAGAAGAAGGCATCGAGTGGGCTAAAGCCAGTGGTGTCTTGCGCCGCTTGCAACTCAGTGTACAAAAACGAAACGAGGCTGCTATCCACCTCTATTCAAAAATGGGATTTATCACAGAAGGCTTGCAAGAAAGAGGAGCCTATTTAGCAGAAGGGATATTTTTAGATGTTTGTCTGATGGGCAAATTGATAGATAAATAACGAGATGATCAAAAAATTAATTGGAATGGTGCTAGGTTTCCTGGCCGTAACAGTTGTAGGTGTAGGAATTTATGCCTACACAATCTATCAGCAGGGAACTGCAACCCTGAGTCAAAAAACTTACAAAAAAATCGGTGAAGAAACCAACGTTATCGAAGCAACTGAGCCTCTAACGATTCTCCTAATGGGGGTAGATACGGGAAATTCGGAACGTACAGATCTGTGGGCAGGGAATAGTGATTCCATGATTCTCTTGACGGTTAATCCAAAAACAAAGAAAACCACTATGATGAGTTTGGAACGGGATATTCTGACCAAGATCGAGAGTGGAAATGGCCAAGTTCAGGAAGCCAAACTCAATGCGGCCTATGCCAATGGCGGTGCGGAGCTTGCAATTTCTACTATTCAAAAGATGATGAATATCCACATTGACCGCTATGTAATGGTCAACATGCAAGGCCTTCAACAATTGGTGGATGCAGTTGGTGGAATCACCGTCAACAATACACTTGGTTTCCCAATTTCCATAACTGACCAAGAAGAGTTTAATAAGATCTCCATCGGTGTTGGAGAACAAACCTTGAATGGTGAGGAAGCGTTGGTTTATTCACGGATGCGTTACCAAGACCCTGAAGGAGACTATGGTCGTCAAAAACGTCAACGTGAAGTCATTCAAAAAATCGTTGAGAAAGTTTTGAGCCTAAACAGTGTGAGCCACTATCAAGGCATCCTCAAAGCATTGAGCAACAATATGCAGACCAACGTAGATCTTTCAGCCAAGAGTATTCCACAATTGCTCGGCTATCAAGATTCTTTCAAGAATATCGAAACGCATCAATTGCGTGGGGAAGATGCTGAGCTACAGGGAATTTCTTATCAGATTGTCACTTCAGAACATATGCTCGAGATGCAAAATCTCTTGCGTCGTTCACTAGGTAAAGAGCCAGTGACAGAATTGGAAACCAATGCGGTACTGTACGAAACAGCCTTTGGTCGGACAGCGCCTTCAACCAGTACTAACGCTTCAAACGAAGAAGCAGAATAAGAAAAGAATCAAATCGTGGGAAATTTCCTGCGATTTTTTCAAAAAGAATTCGAATAGATAAGTAGGAGGAAATATGAAAGCAGAAATTATTGCTGTTGGAACAGAAATTTTAACAGGGCAAATCGTCAATACCAATGCTCAGTTTTTATCAGAGAAGCTAGCCGAAATTGGGGTAGATGTCTACTTCCAAACAGCTGTCGGAGACAATGAAGCTCGTCTTTTGTCCTTGCTTGAGATTGCGAGCCAACGTAGTAATCTTGTGATTTTGACAGGGGGCTTGGGACCAACTGAGGATGATTTGACCAAACAAACTCTAGCTAAATTTTTAGGGAAAGAATTAGCCTTCGATCCTCAGTCGCAGGCAAAGTTGGATGTCTTTTTTGCTCAGAGACCAGACTATGCGAGAACACCAAATAATGAAAGACAAGCTCAACTTGTAGCAGGGTCGACTCCACTACCAAACGAAACAGGATTGGCTGTTGGAGGAATCTTAGAAGTGGATGGCGTAGCCTACGTGGTCCTTCCGGGACCGCCAAGTGAGTTGAAACCCATGGTCTTAAATCAACTTTTACCCAAGCTGATGACAGGCACCAAACTATATTCCCGAGTGCTTCGTTTCTTTGGAATTGGTGAGAGTCAGTTGGTGACCATTTTGGCGGACTTGATTGACCAGCAAACGGATCCGACCTTGGCTCCTTATGCCAAGACGGGAGAAGTGACTTTGCGCCTGTCTACAAAAGCAGTTAGTCAAGAAAAGGCTGATCAAGTACTGGATATCTTAGAAAATCAAATCTTGGATCGCCAGACTTTTGAGGGAATTTCTCTGCGCGACATCTGTTATGGATATGGGGAAGAAACCAGCCTCGCAAGTGTCGTTGTAGAAGAGCTAAAGAAGAGACAGAAAAGCATTACTGCGGCAGAAAGCTTGACGGCAGGTCTCTTTCAGGCTACTTTAGCAGACTTTTCAGGTGTTTCAGCTATCTTTAATGGAGGGTTTGTCACCTACAGCCTAGAAGAAAAGTCCAAGATGTTGGATATTTCCGAGCAAGAGCTAAAAGAACACGGGGTCGTTTCTGAGTTTACGGCTCGAAAAATGGCAGAGCAGGCACGGCTCAAGACTCAGTCTGATTATGGAGTCAGTCTGACAGGTGTAGCTGGGCCAGATAGCCTAGAGGGGCATCCCGCCGGCACAGTTTTTATTGGACTGGCACATGCAAAAGGGACAGAGGTGATCAAGGCTAATATCGCAGGACGGAGTCGAGCAGATGTACGTCACATCGCGGTTATGCATGCCTTTAACCTAGCTCGTAAGGCTTTATTAAGTGACTAAATTTTGATATAATAGTAGATAGGTCTAAGGACCAGTAGAATATAGGAGAACAGAATGGCGAAAAAACCAAAAAAATTAGATGAAATTTCAAAAAAGTTTGGAGCGGATCGTGAAAAAGCCTTGAACGATGCTCTTAAATTGATTGAGAAAGACTTTGGTAAGGGATCAATCATGCGTTTGGGTGAGCGCGCGGAGCAAAAAGTGCAAGTCATGAGTTCAGGGTCCTTGGCTCTTGACATTGCTCTTGGTTCAGGTGGTTATCCTAAGGGACGCATCATCGAAATCTATGGACCAGAGTCTTCTGGTAAGACAACGGTTGCCCTTCATGCTGTCGCGCAAGCACAGAAAGAAGGTGGTATTGCAGCCTTTATCGATGCGGAACATGCTCTTGACCCAGCCTATGCTGCAGCCCTTGGTGTGAACATTGACGAATTGCTCTTGTCACAACCAGACTCAGGAGAGCAAGGTCTTGAAATTGCTGGAAAATTGATTGACTCAGGTGCAGTTGACCTTGTCGTTATCGACTCAGTTGCGGCCCTTGTACCTCGTGCAGAAATTGATGGGGATATTGGAGATAGCCACGTTGGTTTGCAGGCTCGTATGATGAGCCAGGCCATGCGTAAACTTGGTGCTTCTATCAATAAAACCAAAACAATTGCCATCTTTATCAACCAGTTGCGTGAAAAAGTTGGGGTTATGTTTGGAAATCCAGAAACAACACCTGGTGGACGTGCTCTGAAATTCTACGCTTCAGTCCGTTTGGATGTTCGTGGAAGCACACAAATCAAAGGAACTGGTGACCAAAAAGATACCAATGTCGGTAAAGAAACCAAGATCAAGGTCGTGAAAAACAAGGTGGCTCCACCATTTAAGGAAGCCTTCGTTGAAATCATGTACGGAGAAGGGATTTCTAAGACTGGTGAACTCTTGAAGATCGCAAGTGATCTCGATATCATCCAAAAAGCAGGAGCATGGTACTCTTACAAGGGTGAAAAAATCGGGCAAGGATCGGAGAATGCTAAGAAATACTTGGCAGATCACCCAGAGATTTTTGATGAGATTGACCATCAGGTTCGTGTTCAATATGGTTTGATTGAAGATGAAGAGGGATCCACTCCTACTTCTGTCGCTGAAGATTTGGCACCTAACCAAGAAGTGACGCTTGACCTAGGTGATGGACTTGAAATCGAAATTGAAGATTAAAGATAAAACTAGGGAAAGTTTTCAAAATCATAAAAACGCATAATATCAGGTATTCAGAACCTTGGTATTATGCGTTTTTATCGTGAGAAAACTCTCTAGATTTCTCTTCCTTGAAACAACTAATGATCACTAAAGCGCCTGTATTTGATGTGAAAGTCAAAATAATGTTCATCTTGTAATTTTTGGAAGATGTCGCGATAGGCTTCCTCGTCGAAATGGTCACCGCGGTAGAGAATTTCAAAACTCAAGCCATCATACTCTAGAAAAGCGTTAGCTGTTTTGAAGCCATTTTGTTGATAGAAGCTCATACGAGCTTTTCTTTGTTCCAAGTTATCGCATTCTTCATCCAGTCGCTCTACTTCAAGCAACATGGTTCGCTGGTAAAAATCAGTTAGTTTGTCGATAATTTCCTTCCCATACCCATGACTTCTTAAGTGAGGCATGATGGCAAAAAAGCTAATATAGAAGGCCTTTTGGTTGGAGATGGCAAAAGCAAAGCCAACAAATTCTTCTTCGTTATAAAAAGCAAAAAAGTGGGCGTCATCTCGGTCCTGATAGCGCAAAAACTCAGAAAGGGGGACCCGTTCTTCCTCGGGGAAAGCTTCGTTATTTAGCTTTTCAACTTTATCAAGATCTGGAAACACATCGGTTATTAATTGACTGGTCAAACTCATAAATGACCTCCTTTTCTTGATTATAGCAAATTGTCTCTCTGTAAGCAATTGATTTCGGTATTCGTTAAAGAATCTTGTCGGTCCTCTGGAAAGCTGATATAATATCTTTATGAATAAAAAACAAACAGTGGACCTGATTCATGGCCCCATTCTTCCCTCACTTTTGAGCTTTGCCCTTCCAATTCTGTTGTCCAATATCTTTCAACAACTATATAATACAGCTGACGTCTTGATTGTAGGGCGGTTCCTTGGACAAGAATCCTTAGCAGCAGTAGGAGCGACAACGGCCGTTTTTGACTTGATTATAGGCTTTACGCTTGGTGTTGGCAATGGCATGGGGATTGTCATTGCTCGCTATTATGGGGCTCGTAATTTTGCTAAGATTAAAGAGGCTGTTGCGGCAACTTGGCTTCTGGGTGCCATCCTGAGTGCTCTTGTCATGCTGATGGGCTTCTTTGGTCTTTATCCACTCTTGCAGTATTTAGAGACACCTGTAGAAATCCTTCCTCAATCCTACGAGTACATCTCCATGATTGTTACCTGTGTAGGGGTTAGTTTTGCTTACAATCTTTTTGCAGGCTTACTGCGCTCGATTGGGGATAGCCTTGCGGCTCTTGCTTTTCTTATCTTCTCAGCTATCGTTAATGTGATCTTGGATTTGTATTTTATTACGCAACTGCATCTGGGTGTTCAGTCTGCTGGTCTTGCCACTATTATCTCGCAAGGTCTGTCAGCTATTCTCTGTTATTTTTATATTCGTAAGAGTGTTCCAGAGCTTCTTCCGGGTCTCAAACATTTCAAATGGAATAAGGCTCTCTATGTGGATCTCTTGGAGCAGGGGTTAGCCATGGGTCTGATGGGGTCAATCGTCTCTATCGGAAGTGTCATTTTGCAATCCTCTGTCAATAGTTTTGGTGCAGTCATTATCAGTGCTCAAACGGCAGCACGGCGAATCATGGCCTTTGCCTTGCTGCCAATGACAGCTATTTCAGCATCGATGACGACTTTTATCTCTCAAAACTTTGGGGCGAAACGTCCCGAACGTATTGTTCAAGGCCTTCGTTTAGGGAGCTATTTGAGTATGTCTTGGGCAGCCTTTGCCTGTATTTTCCTATTTTTTGCCAGTCCTAGCCTAGTTTCTTTCTTGGCGAGTTCGACAGACAGCTACTTGGTAGAAAACGGGACCTTGTACTTACGTATCAGTTCTGTATTTTATCCATTTTTAAGTCTTTTATTGATTTATAGAAATAGCTTGCAGGGACTAGGGCAAAAACTTTTGCCACTTATATCTAGCTTTATCGAGTTGTTTGGGAAAATTATTTTCGTAGCTTGGATTATTCCTTGGACCGGCTATACAGGTGTTATTCTCTGTGAACCGCTACTCTGGGTTGTGATGACTGTCCAACTTTGCTTCTCCCTTTCCCGACACCCTTGGATAAAAGAAGGCAAGAAAATCGTGGCAGTCGGAGGGAAAGCCTAGCTTGCTTTGCAAAAGAAAATCCATTTCCTCTAGTGAAAATCAGCTAGACTTGTGTTATAATAAGAAAGATTAAAATGTGAAAAAAGGAGATTCCTAATGGGACGTAAATGGGCCAATATCGTAGCCAAGAAAACGGCTAAAGATGGAGCTAACTCTAAAGTATATGCAAAATTTGGTGTAGAAATCTATGTAGCAGCTAAAAAAGGGGAACCAGATCCAGAATCAAACACTGCTTTGAAATTCGTTATCGATCGTGCTAAACAAGCGCAGGTGCCAAAACACGTTATTGATAAGGCTATCGATAAGGCAAAAGGAAACACAGACGAAACCTTTACAGAAGGACGTTACGAAGGATTTGGACCAAATGGTTCTATGCTGATTGTGGATACCTTGACTTCAAACGTCAACCGTACAGCTGCGAACGTTCGTGCTGCTTTTGGTAAAAATGGCGGAAACATGGGAGCTTCAGGTTCGGTTTCTTACCTCTTTGACAACAAGGGTGTGATCGTATTTGCTGGTGATGATGCGGATGCTATCTTTGAATTGTTGCTTGAAGCAGATATTGATGTGGATGATGTAGAAGCGGAAGAAGGAACAATCACTGTTTACACAGCTCCAACTGACCTTCACAAGGCTATCGTTGCCCTTCGTGAGTCAGGTGTCGAAGAATTCCAAGTTACTGAACTGGAAATGATTCCTCAGTCAGAAGTTGAGCTGTCAGGTGAAGATTTGGAAACCTTTGAAAAACTTTACAGCGTTCTTGAGGATGATGAGGACGTCCAAAAGATTTACACGAATGTCGATGGATTCTAATAAAAAAGCGAACAGACTTGCTAGCTGTTCGCTTTTTATATTTGAGATTAGATTCTGGTTCCAGAATCTCTTTGCTGCTGGCTTTCTCCTAGGCCTACAGCTATTTTATGAACTAGTAAGAGTTGACCATTATCCTGTTTTACAAAGGTTAGAGTAACGGTCTTGATTCTATCATCAATGCCAATATAGGTAATTTTCTTTGTGTCGTAGCCCTCAATAGTGGAATCAAACTCGGAGTCTGGCAGTCCGTGTTTTTTGATAATATCCTTGTAGTTGGTACCACCTTTTCCTTTGTTATCAAGGTCACCTTCAATTAAAGCGTCGAACTGTTCTTGTGTCCAAGTGAAGGTATCGTCTTCTTCCTCATCTTCGGGGAGTGAATCAATGGTATCATCTGTCAAGTCGCGTTCCATTGAGGAGCTAGCTTCTCTATAGGAACGGTTAAACTCTTTGACAAACTCTTTGTAGACATTAGCATACAACATTTGGGTCGTAAAGAAAAGTACAACAGAAGCAACTGCGAGGGATGTTCCGATAATGGCCATTGTTTTCCGTTTTTTGAGATTGGCAATAAGTCCGATAATACCTAAGATCAACGCGACAATAGCGATGAAAAACGATAGATAGTTAATAAACGGGATCCAAGATCCTAAAAGTGCGATGGCTCCAAAAATGGTTGCTAAAATCCCTAAAACTTTTTGTTCTTCTGGTTTCATTTGAACGTTTTCTCCCTTCATCAAGTGAATGGATTCCTATCCACGGTAGCTAGTGCTTATTATAGAGAAAATATTCTCCAATGTCAATTCAGACTAAAATAGTTCTCTAGGAAACTTTTTTCTTGACATCTCTTCTGAAAGTGATAAAATAGTTCTCATGGAAACGTAATTAGTTCTCCAGAGAACTATATTTAATCGTGAGAAAGGAGCAATCATGGACAAGCCGATGTTGATGTTTAAACGTTTTGGATACCAGGCTCATCTGATGATACAGAAAGAAGCCAAGCGATGTGGCCTTGAATTTATGGGTGGACCGCAGGGGCAGGTTCTGCGTTTTTTAGATTGCCAAGAACAGTCTGAAAATCTGGTCTTAATTAAGGATATCGAGCAGGAACTCAATATTACTAAATCTGTTGCGAGTAATCTAGTCAAGCGCATGGTACAAAATGGTTTGGTTGAACTAGAGGCCAGCCCGAGTGATAAGCGGGCAAAGTTTGTTCGCTTGACGGATAAATCGCGTTCGCAGATGCAAGAAGTTAAGGCCTTTTTTGATCGGATCAATCAGAGTCTGCTAGAGGGTGTTTCAAAGTCAGACTTGGCAATCTTTGAAAAGGTCCTCTGTCAGTTGCAAGAAAATGTTGAGAAGATAGGAGGAGAGAATGAAGAAACTTGCTAAACGTATTACAGGAAAAGAGTGGGGGATGATCCTACTCACTGTTCTTTTCACTTGTTTCTCGGTCTATCTCGAGTTAGAAGTGCCGACCTATATTTCAGAAATAACAGAATTGATTGGAACACCGGGTACGGAGTTAGGACAACTATGGTCTCCTGCTGCTAAGATGATGGGCTTATCTCTCCTAGCCTTTCTGTCTTCTGTAACAGTTGGATTTTTTGCTTCTCGTGTTGCAGCGTCTTACACGACTCACTTGCGAAGAGATATTTTTAATCGTGTTCTAGATTTTTCGCAAACGGAAATCAAACGTTTTTCAATCCCCAGTCTTTTGACTCGAACGACCAATGATATTACGCAGGTTCAGATGCTCTTTACTATGGGCTTACAGGTAGTGACTCGTGGGCCTATCATGGCCATCTGGGCCATTGGAAAAATCCTTGGGAAGTCGGAATACTGGCTCTGGGCAGTAGTGGTGGCCGTCATTGTCAATGTCTTGATGACCACTGTTCTCATTACTCTAGCTTTTCCAAAACAATCTGTCATTCAAAAATTGACAGATAAACTCAATAGCATCACTCGCGAAAGTTTGACTGGGATTCGGGTTGTTCGTGCTTATAATGCCGAGGATTACCAAGATAAGAAATTTGAAGAAGCCAATGATGAGGTGACTCGTCTCAATCTCTTTGTCAATCGATTGATGGCGATTATGAACCCTATTATGATGGCGATTTCCAGCGGTTTGACCTTAGCCATTTACTGGATTGGTGCCTATATCATCAACGATGCAAGTTTGGCAGAACGTCTGCCACTCTTTAGTGATATGGTGGTCTTCATGTCCTATGCTATGCAGGTCGTGATGGGCTTCCTTCTCATGGGAGCACTCTTTATCGTTCTTCCTCGTACCTTGGTTTCTGCAGGACGTATCAATCAAGTATTGGATTTGCATTCTTCTATTGAAAATCCTAGTCATGCACAGACAGTGGACCCTTCAGTTCAAGGACAAGTGGAATTTCATGATGTGACTTTCCGCTACTCTAAAAACTCTGAAGCAGTCGTGGAACATGTCACTTTCAAAGCAGAAGCGGGTCAAACTGTGGCCTTTATCGGTTCAACTGGTTCTGGTAAATCTACTCTGGTCAACCTACTACCTCGTTTTTACGATGTATCCGCGGGAGAAATTCTAGTAGATGGTGTTAATGTGCAAGATTACGACTTGGTAGACTTGCGCAATAAGGTTGGCTATATTCCGCAGAAAGCAGTCCTCTTCTCAGGAGATGTTAAGGGCAATCTAGATTTTGGTAAGAGCAAAGAAACTCCTCTAAGCGAAGCTGCTATGTGGCAAGCTCTGGAATTAGCCCAGTCTAAAAACTTTATCGAGGATAAGGAAGCAGGTCTGGCCTCTGAAGTAGCCCAAGGCGGAACCAACTTCTCAGGAGGTCAAAGACAGCGTTTGGCCATTGCGCGTGCCTTGGCTCGTAAGCCAGAGATTCTTATCTTTGATGACTCTTTCTCAGCCTTGGACTACAAGACAGACCGGATCTTGCGCCAAGAGCTAGCAGAGAAAACAAAATCTATGACCAAGCTCATCGTAGCACAGCGGATTTCTACCATCATGGATGCCGACCTGATCTTAGTATTGGATCAAGGTAAAGTCGTGGGGCAAGGCACCCACAAGGAACTTCTAGCTACCAATGAAGTCTACCAAGAAATTGCCTACTCACAACTATCGAAGGAGGAATTGGAACATGGAAAATAAGAAAATGTCTTTTTGGAAACACTCTAAACCTTTTCTAGCAGGTCTCCAACTTCCCCTACTAGTAGCGGTTGTAGCAGCTGTATGTTCAAGCATCATCACGGTTTATGGACCGACTAAGATAAAAGAAATCACCAACTTAATCTCAGATGGTTTGATGACGGGAATTGACCTAGAGGCTGTTTCAAGTATTGCTAGCTTTTTAGTGATTCTCTATGTACTTGGTGCTATCCTTAACTATACACAGGCCTATATCTTTTCAACAAGTATCCAACATTTTTCAAAACGCTTGCGGACGGCAATTGCTGAAAAAATCAATCGTTTGCCCCTTGGCTATTTTGATCGTCATTCTCAAGGAGATACCCTTTCGCGCGTGACCAATGACGTTGATACGGCCGCTCAATCTCTCAATCAAAGTTTGGGAACAGTACTCTCAGCTAGCTTCTTGTTGATTGCTGTTTTGGTGACCATGTTTAGCATGAACTGGATTTTAGCTCTGGTAACGGTTGTTTCTACGCTTGTTGGTTTTGCGGCAGTTTCCGTAATTATGGCTAAGTCACAAGGGTACTTTAGAGCTCAGCAAAACAACTTGGCGGCTGTCAATGGTTATGTAGAAGAAATGTATTCGGGACACAATGTTGTAACGAGCTACAACGCAGTAGACACCTCTAAAGCGAAATTTGCAGGTTTGAATCAGAACTTGCACGACAGCATCTGGAAATCTCAGTTTATCTCTGGTATCATGATGCCAGCCATGTTCTTTGTTGGGAATTTTAGCTATGTTTTGGTCATCATCGTTGGGGCCGCGCTTGCTCTAGAAGGGCATATCACTATAGGGATTATTGTAGCCTTTATGGTTTACGTACGGACCTTCTCCCAACCCCTGTCACAGATTGCCCAAGGGATTACCAGCTTGCAACAAGCCAGTGCAGCCATGGGACGTGTCTTTGAATTTCTAGGTGAAGCTGAGATGCAGGATGAATCCCATAAGGAAAGACAATTGACTGACATGAAAGGGGAAGTGGTCTTTGATCATGTGTCCTTTGGTTATACACCAGAGCGCACCATCATCCATGACTTTTCTGCAACAGCTCATGCAGGTCAAAAGGTCGCAATCGTTGGACCGACTGGAGCTGGTAAGACAACCATTGTCAATCTTTTGATGAAGTTCTATGAGATTGATAAGGGAAGTATCCGTATCGATGGTGTCGATACCAAGGATATGAAGCGCTCAGAAGTACACGATGCCTTTTCAATGGTCTTGCAAGATACTTGGCTCTTTGAAGGAACCATTCGAGATAATCTCATCTACAATCAAACAGGCATCAGCGATGAGCGGATGATGGAAGCCAGCAAGGCTGTGGGAATCCACCACTTTATCATGACTTTGCCAGACGGTTATGACACTATCTTGGACGATACAGTGACCTTGTCTGTCGGACAAAAACAACTCTTAACCATTGCTCGTGCTTTGCTGAAGGACGCACCGCTCTTGATTTTGGATGAAGCGACATCCTCAGTTGACACACGTACAGAGGAATTGATTCAGAAAGCCATGGACCGTTTGATGGAGGGTAGAACTTCCTTTGTCATCGCCCACCGCTTGTCAACTATCCGTAATGCAGATTTGATTCTTGTCATGAAAGATGGCAATATCATCGAACAAGGAAACCATGAGGAGCTGATGGCGCAAGGTGGCTTCTACGCTGACTTGTACAATAGTCAATTTACAGAAGACGAAGCAGAAGAATAAAACAAAAGAAGGCTTGACGGCCTTCTTTTTCTGGACTATACTAGAAGACAAACGTCTCACCTGTAGACAAAAACAAGGTAATGAATGAGAAATTTAATGAAAAATTATCAAGAATGGTATCGAAATATCAACTCCAGGCTCACCAGCCATCCCACCCTTCTATTTCTGTTACGCAGTTTTAATCGCTTGATGACAGTCGCCATGCCCTTGGTCTATCTGATTTTGCTAGTCACCACTTACCTGAAACTAGGACTGGGTCAGCAAGTTGAGGTTTATGTGCTTATTCCTGCATCAGGTTTTGTGATCTTGTCTCTTTTTCGTAAGAAAATCAATCACCCACGCCCCTACGAAACTTGGGATATCCGTCCCCTGCTTGAAAAGGATAGTTCGGGACAGTCTATGCCTAGTCGTCATGTCTTTTCGGCAACTATCATCTCCATGGCCTATTTCCATGCTTGGACTTTGATCGGAATGATCTTGCTTATTTGCTCAGGAGTCTTAGCCTTGGTCCGAGTATTAGGTGGTGTGCATTATCCAAAGGACGTCTTGGTTGGCTATGTCTGCGGTCTGTTGTGGGGGTTCCTTTTCTTCCTATTCTGACATGTAAGTTAGACTGGTCCTACAACCACTTACTGCTTCATATTGACCACTTGCTTTTTTACCCTTGTATTCCTAACTTAGCTTTGATATAGTAGAGTCAGAAAGGAGATGTGATGAAGTTACGAATTGAGATTGACGACAATTTAGAGGAGACTGAAATTGTCATCAAGACACCCACTTTGACAGATGAAATTGCAGATTTGCAACGACTTTTGCAAGAGTCAAAGGCTCCGAGGTTGACTTTTTACAAGGGGACAGGTGAATATTATCTAGACCTGTCAGAAATTCTCTTCTTTGAAACAGAAGGGAGCAAGATTTACGCTCATACCCAGAAGGAAGCCTATGAGGTACGTCTCAAACTCTATGAGTTGGAGTCCATCTTACCTCGCTATTTTAGTCGAGTGTCCAAGTCAACGATCACAAACATCCGTCAGATATACTCGGTGGACAAGTCCTTTTCAGGAACGGGCACCATTTCCTTTTATCAGACGCACAAGGAGGTTCATGTCTCACGGCATTACCAATCCCTCCTAAAAGAAAATCTAAGAAACATGAGGTAAAAGACATGAAAAAGAAAGCATTTGGTATTGTTTTATTGATTTTAGCAGCCTGGATCTTGCTGCAAGGAAATTTTGGCATTCCTTCTTTGGATGGTAAGATATGGCCTTTGCTAGGAATTGTTTTTTTTGCTTATAAGTCCATTGAGTCCATCCTTAGACGCCATCTAACTTCGGCAGTTTTTACAGGTTTACTGGCGCTCATCATTGCAAATTACGCTTATGACTTGTTGCCAGTTACAAATCATTCTCTCATCTGGGCTAGCATCTTGGTAGTACTCGGTGTTGGTTATCTGACACATTCAAGTAAGTTCTGGCATGAAAAAAAATGGTGGTACAATGGAGAAAAAACAGTCATTACGGATAAGGAAGTCGTATTTGGAAGCGGTACTTTCTATAAGCAAGATCAAGATATTGTAGATGACCAAGTTGAAGTCGCTTTTGGAGATGCAAAAATCTACTATGATAACGCAGAGATGTTAGGTGATTTTGCTACTTTGAATATCGAAGTGGCTTTTGGTAATGCAACAGTCTATGTCCCACAACACTGGCGTGTAGATTTGAAAGTAGAAACCTCCTTTGGTGCAGCTAAGGCAGACGCTCCTGTAGCGCCAACAAACAAAACCTTGATTATCCGTGGAGAAGTAGCCTTTGGTAAACTTGGAGTTGTTTACGTTAAATAAAAAAAGTCTCCTAATTTCCTTGCCAAAATAGAGAAAGTGTGATAACATAGTACGGTATGTGGTGCTAGCACATCCGCTATATTAGATCTAATAGGAGGAAAACACAATGGCTAAAGTATGTTACTTTACAGGTCGTAAGACTGTATCAGGAAACAACCGTTCACACGCGATGAACCAAACAAAACGTGCCGTAAAACCAAACCTTCAAAAAGTTACTGTTCTTATCGATGGTAAACCTAAAAAAGTTTGGGCTTCAGCTCGTGCTTTGAAATCAGGTAAAGTTGAACGCGTTTAATAAAAATGAAAAGACCGCTTAGGTCTTTTTCTTTTGCTCTAGAGATAAAACCATTTGAAAAATAGAGTAAATATCCGCCGATACAGCATTCTGCTTTTACACTTGGGCTGAAATATGATAAAATAGAGTATCAACTAGTTGAGGTAAAAAAAATGACTGTAAAAATTAATACAAAAGATGGTCAAATCGAACTGACAGATGAAGTGATTGCAACCGTAGTAGGTGGTGCCGCAACTGAGATTTTTGGAGTGGTCGGTATGGCTAGTAAAAATGCCCTCAAAGACAATTTCCAAGCCCTCCTTGGTAAGGAAAATTATTCTAAGGGTGTTGTCGTGAAGGCAGCCGAAGATGGTAGCATCGCAGTTGATGTTTATACCGTGTTGAGCTACGGAATAAAGATAAGCGAAGTGTCAAAAAACATTCAAGAGCGTGTTCGTTTTAGTCTAGAAAATCAACTAGGAATTACTGCTCAGACTGTGAATGTCTACATTCAAAATATCAAAGTTGTAGGAGAATAATCGTGTCAAAAATTACTACCAGTTTATTCCAAGAGATGGTGCAGGCTGCATCAACTCGTTTGAATAAGCAAGCAGAATATGTCAATTCATTGAACGTCTTTCCAGTTCCAGATGGAGATACTGGGACAAACATGGGAATGACCATTGAAAATGGTGCGAAAGAAGTAGCAGACAAGCCTGCTTCTACAGTTGGAGAAGTAGCGAGCATTCTTGCTAAAGGTCTCTTGATGGGTGCGCGTGGGAACTCAGGGGTTATCACTTCTCAGCTCTTCCGTGGCTTCTCTCAGGCTATCAAGGAAAAAGATGAATTAACAGGTCAAGACTTGGCTCTTGCCTTCCAATCCGGTGTCGAAGTAGCTTATAAAGCGGTTATGAAACCAGTTGAAGGGACCATTTTGACTGTTTCTCGTGGAGCGGCTATTGGGGCTAAGAAAAAAGCCGAGGAGACAGATGATGCTGTTGAGGTCATGCGTGCAGCCTTGGAAGGTGCAAAAGCAGCTTTGGCTAAGACACCAGAAATGCTTCCAGTCCTTAAGGAAGTTGGTGTGGTAGACTCAGGTGGTCAAGGTTTGGTCTTCATCTACGAAGGATTCCTTTCAGCTCTTACTGGTGAATACAGTGCTTCTGAAGACTTTGTAGCGACTCCTGCTAACATGAGTGAAATGATCAATGCAGAGCACCATAAGTCTGTGGCTGGACATGTTGCAACTGAGGATATTACCTTTGGTTACTGTACAGAGATTATGGTAGCTCTCAAACAAGGTCCAACTTATTCTAAGGACTTTGACTACGATGAATTCCGTAACTACTTGAATGAACTCGGTGACTCGCTCCTTGTTGTCAATGATGATGAAATCGTCAAAGTTCACGTCCATACAGAAGATCCAGGTCTTGTCATGCAAGAAGGTCTCAAATATGGTAGCTTGATCAAAGTAAAAGTGGACAACATGCGTAATCAACACGAAGCGCAAGTTGAAAAAGAAGCAACTCAAGGCAACAAGCCTGTTGAAACAAAAGAGTATGCCCTTATCGCAGTAGTAGCTGGTCAAGGTTTAGCAGATATCTTCCGTGCCCAAGGTGTGGATTATGTCATCGAAGGTGGTCAGACAATGAACCCTTCAACAGAAGACTTTATCAAGGCTGTTGAACAGGTCAATGCTCGCAACATTATCTTCTTGCCAAACAACAAAAATATCTTTATGGCAGCTCAATCTGCGGCTGAAGTGCTTGAACAACCTGCTGTTGTGGTAGAAGCACGCACAATTCCTCAAGGGTTGACCAGTCTTCTTGCCTTTGATCCAAGCAAATCAATCGAAGAAAACAAAGAACGTATGACTGCAGCCCTTGGTGATGTTATCAGCGGTAGTGTAACAACAGCCGTTCGTGATACAACGATTGATGGCTTAGAGATTCATGAAAATGACAATCTTGGTATGGTCGATGGGAAAATCCTTGTGTCAAATCCTGACATGCACCAAACCTTGACAGAAACATTGAAACATATGTTGAACGAAGATAGTGAAATCGTGACTTTCTATGTCGGTGAAGACGGAAGCGAAGAACTTGCCAATGAAATTGCCCAAGAAATCGCAGAAGAATTTGAAGATGTTGAAGTAGAGATTCACCAAGGTCAACAACCTGTATATCCATATCTTTTCAGTGTGGAATAAAATTTAATAGATAAAAAAGAAAGTTGATTTTACAGCTTTCTTTTTTTATGACATTTGTCATATTTCCTAGTGACAGAAGCATCTAGCTCCGCTAACTTCAAAAGACTATAATTGAAGTATGAAATGGAGGAAGAAGAAATGAAAAATAAAATGATTGTCGCAGTGAGCTTAGTAGCAGCAGGAGTTATGACCTATCTCATGTTTTCAGGATTGGACGAGGGTTTCTATCATTTTCCTTGGGAGCTATTTGCTGGCTTTGGAATGATGTCTTGGCTTGTCAGAGAGGGTTTGAAATTAGTCAGAGATGTGAAAAAGGAGTTTGAGGAATGAAAAAAGCAATCATCTATTTCTTTATCGGCCTGTCACTCTTGGTATGGTTAGTGGAAATGTTTACTGGGTGGTTTGACCAAACCTTGCTTCGCCAATTTATTCGTGGTGCTTGGGGTTTTGGATTTATGATTTTTGTCGTTTTCCCTATGGGAATGAAGTGGTTGAAAGGAGAATCTCATGACTGTGATTAAAGTTGAGAAATTGAGTAAGAAAATAAAAGACAAGGAGATCTTGCGGAACATCTCCTTTGAAATCAACGATGGTGAATGTGTCGCCTTGATCGGACCTAACGGAGCAGGTAAGACGACCTTGATTGATTGCCTCTTGGGCGACAAGTTCGTGAGCTCAGGTCAGATAGCTATTCAAGGCTTTGCACCAACAGATCCTCGATTAAAGCAGCTTATTTCTATCTTACCTCAAGAAAATACGGTGGTTCAAGACTTGAAAGTGAAAGAACTCTTATCCTTCTTTCAATCAATCTATCCAAACAGTCTCTCCAATCAAGAAATTGATGACTTGCTGAGATTTTCGGACAAACAGAAAAATCAGCTAGCGGGCAAGTTGTCTGGTGGGCAAAAACGTTTGTTCTCTTTCGTGTTGGCACTAATAGGTCGTCCGAAAATTCTATTTTTGGACGAACCAACTGCTGCCATGGATACCTCGACACGTCAGCATTTTTGGGAAATTGTCAATCAGTTAAAGAAAAATGGTGTCACCATTGTCTACTCTTCTCACTATATCGAAGAGGTGGAGCATACGGCGGACCGCATTTTGGTCCTCCATAAGGGAGAATTGATTCGCGATACGACGCCTTATGCCATGCGTGGTGAAGAACAAGAAAAACACTTTACGGTACCTCTAACTTATCAGGAAGTTATCAGCACTTTGGACCAGGTTCAAGAGATTGAAATCAAGCAAAATGCTCTTTCTTTCACCACCAAAGAAGCCAGCCAGGTATGGAAAGTCTTGCAAGATCAGGGCTGCACGATTGAAGAAATTGAAGTTCGCAATCGAACTCTCTTAGACAGTATTTTCGAAACGACTCAAGACTAAAGGAGATTGACGATGAAAAATATGACAAGTCTCATGAAAGTGGAAATCATTCTGATGAAACGGCAAGCCGTCTACTACTTGCTATCCATCGGACTCCCAAGTGTGTTTTACCTTATTTTTTCTGGTATGATGTCAGGATCAGATATTCCAGAAATTGCTCTTCAAGCCTATCTTTTTGCCATGACGCTCTTTAGTATCATGTCAAGTGCTTTTTTCAGTATCCCAAGCACACTCGAGTCTGATAAGACAAACAACTGGCAAAAATTGATTCAACATTCTCCCGTATCTATGGTAGAATATTATGTATCAAAACTGTTCAGTACCCTACTGACTTTCTTGTTATCAATTACAGTTGTCTTTTCAGTTGGTCATTTTGTCCGTGGAGTGACTCTGCCTTGGCTTGACTGGATGGTAATTGGTGCTATTTTGCTGATCGGAAGCGTGGTCTTTATCAGCATGGGGGTCTTGGTGAGCTTGCTACCCAGTGCTCAACTGATGACGGTTGTTGGAAATATTGCCTATATTGCTTTGGCTGTTCTAGGTGGACTGTGGTTCCCCTTGGATTCCTTCCCAGAATGGCTCCAATCCCTTGGAAAGCTGACTCCAACCTATCAACTGATGCAGGTCGTCTCTACTTATTTGGAACACCATGAATTTAATATTCTTTCTGCCTTGGTTGTGCTAGGCTATACAGTTTTCTTTGGTGTACTGGTAATCCAGCTGAAAAAAAGGATTGAGGTAAAATAAATCTATGTTGGAAAAATTTAAAAACATTCATTATATGTTTCATATTTCAATTGTGTTTATCATCTTTCCTATAGCGGGTGTCATCGTTGGAGATTACCCGCTTTTAACCTTGCTATGGACCCTACTATTTGTACTTGCCTTCTATTCGGTTTTAATCAGTCAGAATCGCACCGTGCAGTGGCTAGCATGGTGGTCCATGCTTGTCTACATTTTTTATACATCTGTTTGGCTAAGTTCAGGTTTCACATGGTTTATCTTTTATTTATCCAATCTCCTTATTTATGAGCTGGATGAGATTTCTTTTCACTCTTGGCGTTTTGTCAGTTTTATTGTCCTGCAACCATTTATTCTGACCGGAATCTATATGGTCAATCATGTTAGTCCCTGGCAGCTACTCTTTTTCTTGGTGACCTTTATCTTTTCCGATGCAATGACCCTTGGTCTCTATCGAATTCGGATAACAGAAGAGCTAAAAGAAGAAAAGATGAAACAAAATGCCAAGCTCAATCTTTTCTTGGCTGAAAACGAACGCAGTCGTATCGGTCAGGATCTCCATGACAGCCTAGGTCATACCTTTGCCATGTTGAGTGTGAAGACGGACCTTGCCCTCCAGCTTCTTCAAATGCAGGCCTATCCTCAAGTGGAAAAAGAATTAAAAGAAATTCATCAAATCAGTAAAGAATCCATGAATGAAGTCCGTACAATTATCGAAAATCTTAAAACAAGAACCCTTGCTTCCGAGTTTGCGACTGTTAAAAAAATGCTGGAAATTGCAGGAATTGAAACGGAAATCAATCACCAACTAGATACAGCTAGCCTAACTCAGGAATTAGAATCAACGGCCTCCATGATTTTGCTTGAGTTAGTGACCAACATCATCAAGCATGCTAAAGCATCGAAAGCTTACTTGAAATTAGAACGAACTGAGAAAGAACTCATCCTAACAGTGAGAGATGATGGCTGTGGCTTTGCTTCACTAAAAGGAGATGAACTCCATACCGTTCGAGACCGTGTCCTTCCTTTTTCAGGAGAAGTAAAGGTGATCATTCAGAAACATCCGACTGAAGTGCAGGTTCGGCTACCTTATAAGGAGAGAAATTAAGATGAAATTACTTGTTGCAGAAGATCAAAGTATGTTGCGAGATGCTATGTGCCAGTTGCTTACCTTTCAACCAGATGTAGAGTCTGTCCTACAAGCCAAGGATGGCCAAGAAGCAATCCAACTCTTAGAAAAGGAGTCTATAGATATCGCCATTCTTGACGTAGAAATGCCTGTTAAGACAGGCCTCGAAGTCTTGGAGTGGATACGAGCAGAAAAGCTAGAAACAAAGGTGGTTGTGGTGACGACCTTCAAACGTCCCGGATATTTTGAACGTGCGGTCAAGGCTGGAGTGGATGCTTATGTCTTGAAAGAAAGAAGCATTGCAGACCTCATGCAAACCTTGCACACTGTTCTCGAAGGACGCAAGGAATATTCGCCTGAATTGATGGAAGTGGTGATGACGCATCCTAACCCGTTAACAGAGCAAGAAATCGCTGTTTTAAAGGGAATTGCTCAGGGCTTATCCAATCAAGAGATTGCAGACCAGCTTTATCTATCAAATGGAACCGTCCGAAACTATGTCACCAATATTCTTTCGAAACTAGATGCTGGTAATCGAACAGAGGCAGCCAACATTGCAAAAGAATCTGGTTGGCTTTGATAAGAAGGGTTAAAAAATTCCGAAACGATAACTTGAATCAAAGGAAATCCATACTAGAAAGGAGGAGGTAAATCGCCTCCTTTTCTGGTTTAGAAAAGCGGTGAAAGCTAGTGTCAAAGAGTTAAAAGATCAGAATAAAAATGAAAAATATCTTGACAATGAAGGAAAAATTGTGTTACAATAATAGACGGTACTTTTTACTTTTGGTCTCTCAAAAGTGTACAGGGACGTGCTGACAAATGTTGCAAAAGTACACACAGATGGTAGCTGTCACCAAGTGTATCATCACCAAAAATAAAAAACACAGGAGAATGTAGATGCCTACAATTAACCAATTGGTTCGCAAACCGCGTAAATCAAAAGTAGAAAAATCTAAATCACCAGCTTTGAACGTTGGTTACAACAGTCATAAAAAAGTTCAAACAAACGTTTCTTCACCACAAAAACGTGGTGTTGCAACTCGTGTTGGAACAATGACACCTAAAAAACCTAACTCTGCCCTTCGTAAATTTGCTCGTGTACGTTTGAGCAACCTTATCGAAGTTACTGCCTACATCCCAGGTATCGGACACAACTTGCAAGAGCACAGCGTGGTGCTTCTTCGTGGTGGACGTGTAAAAGACCTTCCAGGGGTACGTTACCATATCGTCCGTGGTGCACTTGATACTGCAGGTGTTAACGATCGTAAACAAGGCCGTTCTAAATACGGTACTAAACGTCCAAAAGCATAAGGAAAGGGGATAAAGAGAAATGAGTCGTAAAAATAGAGCTCCAAAACGTGACGTATTGCCAGATCCGCTTTACAATTCACAACTAGTTACTCGTCTTATCAACCGCGTTATGCTTGATGGTAAACGTGGTACAGCTGCTTCAATCGTTTACGGTGCTTTTGAGCAAATCAAAGAAGCTACTGGCAACGATGCACTTGAAGTATTTGAAACAGCAATGGAAAACATCATGCCTGTACTTGAAGTACGTGCACGTCGTGTTGGTGGATCTAACTACCAAGTCCCAGTTGAAGTTCGTCCAGAACGCCGTACAACACTTGGACTTCGTTGGTTGGTAACCATCGCTCGCCTTCGTGGTGAACACACAATGCAAGACCGTCTTGCAAAAGAAATCTTGGATGCTGCTAACAACACTGGTGCAGCAGTTAAGAAACGTGAAGACACTCACCGTATGGCTGAAGCTAACCGTGCCTTCGCACACTTCCGTTGGTAAAATCATGATGCTAGGAACGGTAAGGATGCAAGGTGAAAATAGGAAACTGACGCAGTATTCGACGAATACAAGGAAGTTTATCTTTTTCACACAGCATCCCGTTCCGGCTCAAATAGGCTAATTAACTTTAGCCCGAGTTCAATTCAACTTGTCTACAAGTTGAAACCAACAAAAACAAGATAAACATTGAGAACGGGTAGGTCCTGCCTATCCGTTTTTATTAAAATCGTGTTATAATAGAATAGAAATTAAAATAAATAGGAGAAACAAACCTCATGGCACGCGAATTTTCACTTGAAAAAACTCGTAATATCGGTATCATGGCTCACGTCGATGCCGGTAAAACAACAACTACTGAGCGTATTCTTTACTACACTGGTAAAATCCACAAAATCGGTGAAACTCACGAAGGTGCGTCACAAATGGACTGGATGGAGCAAGAGCAAGAACGTGGTATCACTATCACATCTGCTGCGACAACAGCTCAATGGAACAACCACCGCGTAAACATCATCGACACACCAGGACACGTGGACTTCACTATCGAAGTACAACGTTCTCTTCGTGTATTGGACGGTGCGGTTACTGTTCTTGACTCACAATCAGGTGTTGAGCCTCAAACTGAAACAGTTTGGCGTCAAGCAACTGAGTACGGAGTTCCACGTATCGTATTTGCTAACAAAATGGACAAAATCGGTGCTGACTTCCTTTACTCAGTAAGCACACTTCACGACCGTCTTCAAGCAAACGCACACCCAATCCAATTGCCAATCGGTGCTGAAGATGACTTCCGTGGTATCATCGACTTGATCAAGATGAAAGCTGAAATCTATGCTAACGACCTTGGTACAGATATCCTTGAAGAAGATATTCCAGCTGAATACCTTGACCAAGCTCAAGAATACCGTGAAAAATTGGTTGAAGCAGTTGCTGAAACTGATGAAGACTTGATGATGAAATACCTTGAAGGTGAAGAAATCACTAACGAAGAATTGAAAGCTGCTATCCGTAAAGCAACTATCAACGTTGAATTCTTCCCAGTATTGTGTGGTTCTGCCTTCAAGAACAAAGGTGTTCAATTGATGCTTGATGCGGTTATCGACTACCTTCCAAGCCCACTTGATATCCCAGCAATCAAAGGTGTTAACCCAGATACAGATGAAGAAGAAACTCGTCCAGCATCTGATGAAGAGCCATTTGCAGCTCTTGCCTTCAAGATCATGACAGACCCATTCGTAGGTCGTTTGACATTCTTCCGTGTTTACTCAGGTGTTCTTCAATCAGGTTCATACGTATTGAATACTTCTAAAGGTAAACGTGAACGTATCGGACGTATCCTTCAAATGCACGCTAACAGCCGTAAAGAAATCGACACTGTTTACTCAGGTGATATCGCTGCTGCCGTTGGTTTGAAAGATACGACAACTGGTGACTCATTGACTGATGAAAAAGCTAAAATCATCCTTGAATCAATCGACGTTCCAGAACCAGTTATCCAATTGATGGTTGAGCCAAAATCTAAAGCAGACCAAGACAAGATGGGTATCGCTCTTCAAAAATTGGCTGAAGAAGATCCAACATTCCGCGTTGAAACAAACGTTGAAACTGGTGAAACAGTTATCTCTGGTATGGGTGAGCTTCACCTTGACGTCCTTGTTGACCGTATGCGTCGTGAGTTTAAAGTTGAAGCGAACGTAGGTGCTCCTCAAGTATCTTACCGTGAAACATTCCGCGCTTCTACTCAAGCACGTGGATTCTTCAAACGTCAGTCTGGTGGTAAAGGTCAATTCGGTGATGTATGGATTGAATTTACTCCAAACGAAGAAGGTAAAGGATTCGAATTCGAAAACGCAATCGTCGGTGGTGTGGTTCCTCGTGAATTTATCCCAGCGGTTGAAAAAGGTCTTGTAGAAGCAATGGCTAACGGTGTTCTTGCAGGTTACCCAATTGTTGACGTTAAAGCTAAACTTTACGATGGTTCATACCACGATGTCGACTCATCTGAAACTGCCTTCAAGATTGCTGCATCTCTTGCACTTAAAGAAGCTGCTAAGACTGCACAACCAGCTATCCTTGAACCAATGATGCTTGTAACAATCACTGTTCCAGAAGAAAACCTTGGTGATGTTATGGGTCACGTAACTGCTCGTCGTGGACGTGTAGATGGTATGGAAGCACACGGTAACAGCCAAATCGTTCGTGCTTACGTTCCACTTGCTGAAATGTTCGGTTACGCAACAGTTCTTCGTTCTGCATCTCAAGGACGTGGTACATTCATGATGGTATTTGACCACTATGAAGATGTACCTAAGTCAGTACAAGAAGAAATCATTAAGAAAAACAAAGGTGAAGAATAATCTGTCTTCGCAATAGAAGGAAGTCACATAGTGGCTTCCTTTTTTATTACCTTTATTTCACACAGATTTGCTGAATATATTATGGAAATTTAGGAATTAAATGAAAATCTTGCCAACTTCCATCCCATGTAGGAAGAAATTAGACTGATTTAATAAATGAAAGTAAGGAAAAGTTCCTTATTTTGATGATATGTTAATAAAAATGATAAAAAAGTTCATAAATACACTTTTAGATAGAAAATTCAGAAAATTGCTTCTTTTGTCTTGAAAATTTTTGAAAAAATGGTATGATAGTAACAAGCTATTTTTAAGAGAAGAGAAAGGGGAACAATGGAGAAAATCAGTTTAGAATCTCCTAAGACGGGGTCGGATCTAGTTTTGGAAACACTTCGTGATTTAGGAATTGATACCATATTTGGCTATCCTGGTGGTGCAGTCTTACCTTTGTATGATGCGATATACAATTTTAAAGGTATTCGTCACATTTTAGGACGCCATGAGCAAGGTTGTTTGCACGAAGCTGAAGGATATGCCAAATCAACTGGAAAGTTGGGTGTTGCTGTCGTCACGAGTGGACCGGGAGCTACAAATGCCATTACAGGGATTGCAGATGCCATGAGCGATAGCGTTCCCCTTTTGGTCTTTACGGGTCAGGTGGCGCGAGCAGGGATTGGGAAAGATGCCTTTCAGGAGGCGGACATCGTGGGAATTACCATGCCAATCACTAAGTACAATTACCAAGTTCGTGAGACGGCAGATATTCCTCGCATCATTACAGAAGCTGTTCATATCGCAACGACAGGTCGTCCAGGGCCTGTCGTGATTGACCTACCAAAAGACGTATCTGCCTTAGAGACAGATTTCATCTATTCACCCGAAGTGAATTTGCCAAGCTATCAGCCGACTCTGGAGCCAAATGACATGCAAATCAAGAAAATCTTGAAGCAATTGTCAAAAGCCAAGAAACCTGTTTTATTAGCAGGTGGTGGAGTTAGTTATGCAGAAGCAGCTACAGAACTCAATGAGTTTGCAGAACGCTACCAAATTCCAGTCGTGACCAGTCTTTTAGGACAAGGTACGATTGCAACGAGTCATCCGCTCTTCCTAGGAATGGGGGGGATGCACGGGTCTTTCGCAGCCAACATTGCAATGACGGAAGCCGATTTTATGATTAGTATTGGTTGCCGTTTCGATGACCGCTTGACTGGAAATCCTAAGACCTTTGCGAAGAATGCTAAGGTTGCCCACATTGATATTGACCCAGCTGAGATTGGCAAGATTATCAGAGCAGATATTCCTGTGGTGGGCGATGCTAAGAAAGCCTTGCAGATGCTTTTAGCAGAACCAACTGTTCATAACAATACTGAGAAATGGATTGAAAAAGTCACCAAGGACAAGAATCGAGTTCGTTCTTATGATAAGAAAGAACGTGTGGTTCAACCGCAGGCCGTTATTGAACGCATCGGTGAGTTGACGAATGGAGATGCCATTGTTGTAACTGACGTTGGTCAACACCAAATGTGGACGGCTCAGTATTATCCTTACCAAAATGAGCGCCAGTTAGTCACTTCAGGTGGTTTGGGTACCATGGGATTCGGAGTTCCTGCAGCTATCGGAGCTAAGATTGCCAATCCGGAAAAAGAAGTTATCCTTTTTGTCGGTGATGGTGGTTTCCAAATGACCAACCAAGAGCTAGCAATCCTAAACATCTACAAGGTACCGATTAAGGTTGTCATGTTGAATAACCACTCCCTAGGAATGGTTCGTCAGTGGCAGGAATCCTTCTATGAGGGTAGAACTTCCGAGTCGGTCTTTGATACACTTCCTGACTTCCAGCTGATGGCACAGGCTTACGGCATCAAAAACTATAAATTTGATAATCCGGAGACGCTAGAGAAGGATCTAGCAGTCATTCTGGAGGATGTGCCCATGTTTATCGAGGTGGATATTTCTCGTAAGGAACAGGTTTTACCGATGGTACCAGCTGGTAAGAGCAATCATGAGATGTTGGGGGTGAAGTTCCATGCGTAGAATGTTAACAGCAAAACTACAAAATCGTTCAGGAGTCCTCAATCGTTTTACAGGTGTCCTTTCACGTCGTCAAGTCAATATTGAGAGTATCTCAGTTGGTGCGACAGAGAATCCTGATGTATCACGGATTACCATCATTATCGATGTAGCTTCACACGATGAAGTAGAGCAAATCATTAAACAACTGAATCGTCAGATTGATGTGATTCGCATTCGAGATATCACAGATAAACCACACTTGGAAAGAGAAGTTATCTTGGTGAAGGTATCTGCTCCTGCTGAAAAGCGTGCAGAAATCTTGGCCATTATCCAACCTTTCCGTGCAACGGTAGTAGATGTGGCTCCAAGCTCCATCACTATTCAGATGACTGGAAATGCTGAAAAGAGTGAAGCTTTATTGCGAGTGATTCGACCATATGGTATCAAAAATATCGCTCGTACGGGTGCAACTGGATTTACCCGCGACTAATACTCTTTGATTTTTATTGAGTATAAAATCCAGCATAAATTTGTTAAACTAGCCTAAAAGACAATAAATAATAGAAAAGAGAGAAAAACTATGGCAGTTCAAATGGAATACGAAAAAGATGTTAAAGTAGCAGCGCTTGACGGTAAAAAAATCGCCGTAATCGGTTATGGTTCACAAGGACATGCGCATGCGCAAAACTTGCGTGATTCAGGTCGTGATGTCATCATCGGTGTGCGCCCAGGTAAATCTTTTGACAAAGCAAAAGAAGATGGTTTTGACACTTACACAGTAGCAGAAGCAACTAAATTGGCTGACGTTATCATGATCTTGGCACCAGATGAAATCCAACAAGAATTGTACGAAGCAGAAATCGCTCCAAACTTGGAAGCAGGAAATGCAGTTGGATTTGCCCATGGTTTCAACATCCACTTTGAATTTATCAAAGTTCCTGCAGATGTAGATGTCTTCATGTGTGCTCCTAAAGGACCAGGACACTTGGTACGTCGTACTTACGAAGAAGGTTTTGGTGTTCCAGCTCTTTATGCAGTATACCAAGACGCTACAGGAAATGCGAAAAATATTGCTATGGACTGGTGTAAAGGTGTTGGAGCAGCTCGTGTTGGTTTGCTTGAAACAACTTACAAAGAAGAAACTGAAGAAGATTTGTTTGGTGAACAAGCTGTACTTTGTGGTGGTTTGACTGCCCTTATCGAAGCAGGTTTTGAAGTCTTGACAGAAGCAGGATACGCCCCAGAATTGGCTTACTTTGAAGTTCTTCATGAAATGAAATTGATCGTTGACTTGATCTATGAAGGTGGATTCAAGAAAATGCGTCAATCAATTTCTAACACTGCTGAATACGGTGACTATGTATCAGGTCCACGTGTGATTACTGAGCAAGTTAAAGAAAACATGAAAGCTGTCTTGGCAGATATCCAAAATGGTAAATTTGCAAATGACTTTGTAAATGACTACAAGGCTGGACGTCCAAAATTGACTGCTTACCGTGAACAAGCAGCTAACCTTGAAATTGAAAAAGTTGGTGCTGAATTGCGTAAAGCAATGCCATTCGTTGGTAAAAATGACGACGACGCATTCAAAATCTACAACTAATTCTTGTGAAGAAAAACAGAAGGCGAGTTGGGGGTACCTAACTCGCTTTTTATCTTAAAAAGTATTTGAGGAGGAGACAATGCTAAGTGCAAAAGACGTGGTGAAAGCCCACAAAGTATTGAGTGGTGTAGTAGTCAATACTCCGCTTGATTATGATCATTATTTATCGGAGAAGTATGGTGCTAAGATTTATTTGAAGAAGGAGAATGCCCAGCGTGTTCGTTCCTTTAAGATTCGCGGAGCCTATTATGCCATCTCTCAACTATCAAAAGAAGAACGTGAGCGTGGTGTAGTCTGTGCCTCTGCAGGAAATCACGCCCAAGGTGTCGCCTATACTTGTAATGAGATGAAAATTCCTGCAACCATCTTTATGCCCATCACAACACCGCAACAAAAGATTGGACAGGTCCGCTTTTTTGGTGGTGATTTTGTGACAATTAAGTTAGTTGGGGATACCTTTGATGCTTCTGCTAAGGCAGCACAAGAATTTACAGTTTCTGAAAACCGCACCTTCATTGATCCTTTTGATGATGCGCATGTTCAGGCTGGTCAAGGGACTGTCGCTTATGAGATTCTTGAAGAAGCCCGTAAAGAGTCTATTGATTTTGATACAGTACTTGTACCAGTAGGCGGTGGTGGATTGATTGCCGGTGTTTCAACTTACATCAAGGAAACCAACCCGACTATTGAAGTGATTGGGGTAGAAGCCAATGGAGCCCGCTCTATGAAAGCTGCCTTTGAGGCTGGGGGACCAGTTAAACTCAAAGAAATTGATAAGTTTGCTGATGGGATAGCTGTACAGAAAGTTGGACAGTTGACCTATGAAGCGACCCGAAAGAATGTTGAAACGCTGATTGGGGTGGACGAGGGATTGATTTCTGAAACCTTGATTGATCTTTATTCCAAACAAGGTATTGTAGCAGAACCAGCCGGAGCTGCCAGCGTTGCAGCCTTGGAAGTTTTATCAGACTATATCAAAGGCAAGACGATTTGTTGTATTATTTCTGGAGGAAATAACGATATCAACCGCATGCCAGAGATGGAAGAACGTGCCTTGATTTACGATGGAATCAAGCATTACTTTGTAGTGAATTTCCCACAGCGTCCAGGAGCTCTCCGAGAGTTTGTAAATGACATTTTGGGGCCAAATGATGACATCACTCGTTTTGAATATATCAAACGAGCAAGCAAGGGGACAGGCCCTGTATTGATTGGGATTGCTCTTGCCAATAAGCATGATTATGCTGGATTGATTCATCGTATGGAAAAGTTTGACCCGTCTTATATTAATTTGAATGGAAACGAAACATTGTATAACATGTTAGTTTAAACTAAAATAAAATTATTATCATATTATTTGCGTAATGATAACGATGGTGTTATAATGAGGGTGATGAAAGGGGGAGATTCCCATGGTTTTACAAATTTTACTTGTTTTATTGTTTTTAGTGGTGATTGCATCAGTGATTACGATTAGTTCTGTATATGTGGTTCGACAACAATCTGTCGCTATCATAGAACGCTTTGGTAAATACCAAAAGTTGAGCAATAGTGGTATTCATTTGCGGGCTCCCTTTGGGATTGATAGGATTGCGGCAAGAGTTCAACTACGCTTGTTGCAAAGTGAGATTGTTGTAGAGACAAAGACGCAAGATAATGTATTTGTAACGATGAATGTAGCAACTCAGTATCGAGTAAATGAAAACAACGTCACAGATGCCTATTATAAATTGATGCGTCCAGAAGCCCAAATTAAATCCTATATTGAAGATGCTTTGCGTTCATCTGTACCAAAGCTAACCCTAGATGAGTTGTTTGAGAAGAAGGATGAAATCGCCTTAGAAGTTCAAAAACAAGTGGCTGAAGAAATGTCTACGTATGGGTATATCATTGTCAAAACGCTGATTACTAAGGTTGAACCTGATGCTGAAGTAAAACAATCCATGAATGAAATTAACGCAGCTCAACGTAAGAGAGTTGCAGCGCAAGAACTTGCTGAAGCAGATAAGATTAAAATCGTGACCGCAGCAGAAGCAGAAGCAGAAAAAGATCGCCTACATGGTGTAGGGATTGCAGAGCAGCGTAAAGCAATTGTTGACGGACTAGCTGATTCTATCAAAGAGTTAAAGGGAGCTAATGTTGAGCTGACTGAAGAACAAATCATGTCTATCCTATTAACGAACCAGTATTTAGACACATTGAATAATTTTGCAGAAAAAGAAGGAAATAATACAATCTTCCTACCAGCAAATCCTAATGGAGTTGAAGATATAAGAACTCATATATTATCGGCTTTAAAAGCCAAATAAAAATATGCAGAATAATATAGTTGTGACGAATATATGTTTTTTTATTGACAGATGAAATAAAAACGTATACAATTAAGAATTGTAAAGAATAATTCAGGAGAAGAACATGGTTAAGTCAAACTTTGAAAAGGTAGAAGCAGTTGTTGGCTGGGTCCGTGATAAGAAGATCACAGGTTACCGTATCTCTAAAGAAACGAATGCGCGTGAAATGTCTATCATTGCTCTAGCACAAGGACGCGCAAAAGTTAAAAATATTTCATTTGAAACAGCTCTTAGTTTAATCGATTTCTATGAAAAAAATCATGAAAAATTTGAAGATTGAACTGTGGTTACAGGCAGATTCCTGAATCGAGTCTGCCTTTTCTTTACAATTACAAACTAAAAAGACTGCATTCTGTATGCAGTCTTTATTTATTAATTGAGATAACGCTGAAGGAATTCTTTTGTCCTTTCTTCTTTAGGGTTCGTGAAGAGTTCTTCAGGTTTACCTTCTTCTGCAATGATTCCCTTGTCCATGAAGATGACACGATGGGAGACGTCGCGAGCAAATTCCATTTCGTGGGTTACAACAATCATGGTCAAGCCTTCTTGAGCTAGGTCCTGCATAATTTTGAGGACTTCTCCGACCATTTCGGGGTCAAGGGCAGATGTTGGTTCGTCGAAGAGAATGGCGTCAGGATTCATGGAGAGTGCACGAGCGATAGCTACACGTTGCTTTTGTCCACCTGAAAGTTGCTTCGGCTTGGCTTGCCAGTAACGTTCTCCCATACCAACTTTTTCAAGATTCTCTTTGGCAATTTTTTCAGCTTCAGAGTGGTCACGTTTGAGTACTGTCGTTTGGGCGACGATGGTATTTTCGAGGACATTCAGATTTTCAAAGAGATTGAAAGATTGGAAAACCATACCGAGCTTTTCACGATAATGGGTGAGGTTATAGCCTTTTTCTAAGACATTTTCTCCTCGATAGAGAATCTCACCCTCTGTAGGTGTTTCTAGTAAATTAATCGAACGAAGGAAGGTTGATTTTCCACTTCCTGAGCTCCCGATGATGGAAATAACCTCTCCTTTATGGACGGTGA
The DNA here is from genome assembly GCF_011714815.1 of Streptococcus sp. CCUG 71758. Classification (NCBI taxonomy): domain Bacteria; kingdom Bacillati; phylum Bacillota; class Bacilli; order Lactobacillales; family Streptococcaceae; genus Streptococcus; species Streptococcus sp. CCUG 71758. The sequence goes on from NZ_RXXO01000002.1 coordinate 300,626, forward strand.
GAGAAATGTCTTTTAGCACTTCGTTTTGCCCATAGGATTTTTTGAGGTGTTTGATTTCAAGAATTGGTTGTGTCATTTTTTCAAATCCTCCGTTTGCATTTGGTTAGCACCTGTAGTGTAAGTATCCATGTCCATACGACGTTCGATGAAGCGTAGGATACGGGTCACAGTAAAGGTGAGGACAAAGTAAATCACGGCGATGATGGTAAAGGTCTGGAAGTATTGATAGGTTTGTGTTGCTACAGTATTTCCTGAGAAATAAAGCTCAACAACTGAAATAACGTTCAATACAGAGGTATCTTTGATATTGATGACAAACTCATTACCAGTAGCAGGTAGAATATTACGGACAACCTGAGGTAGGACAATCTTACGCATGGTTTGATTGTGGGTCATACCAAGAGCGGTTGCGGCTTCAAATTGTCCCTTGTCAACTGCCAGTATACCACCACGGACGATTTCTGTCATGTAGGCACCCGTATTGATTGAGACGATGAAGATAGCAGCTAGTGTCCGGTCAAGGTTAATACCAAAAGCTTGAGCAGTTCCATAGTAGATAACCATGGATTGAACAATCATCGGTGTACCACGGAAGATTTCAATATAGACATTGAGAATCCAACCGACTAGTTTCTGTAGGGCGTACATTGCCTTATTCTCAGATAGTGGAGCAGTACGGAAGACCCCGATTGCAAGTCCGATAAGGAGACCTATGATGGTTCCGATAATGGAGATTAAGAGTGTGATACCAGCACCACGCAAGAGTTGTTGCCAGTTTTCAGAAAGGATCTTAGCGACTTGGCTAAAGAAACTACTTTCTTCCTCTGTTGTTGTAGACTCCACAGGTTGCTCTTTGATCATACGATCCATGAGGGCTACTTGCTCATCCTTTGAGATGGTTTCGATGCTCGCATTGATTTGGTTGATACGGCTGTCATCTTTACGAAGTCCAATGGCAATAGCTGTATCTTCTTCGCCAGTTTTGAAACCTGGTTGAGGTTGGATCATTTTGAACTTAGCGTTAGCAGACTCAGCGGTCATTGCTTCAGGTCGTTCAGAAACATAGGCATCAATAACACCAGCCTCCAGAGCTTGACGCATTTGGGCGAAGTCACCCATAGCTGTTTCTTTTTTGGCACCTGGAATTTGGGAAATCAGGTCATAAAGATAAACACCTTGTTGAGACGTGATTTTTGCTCCACTAAAGTCTTCCAAAGATTTGGCATTCGCATAGGCAGAGTCCTTTTTGACCAATAGGACAGGTTCACTGGTATAGTAACTGCTTGAAAAGGCAATTTCTTGTTTGCGTTCAGCCGTTGGGCTCATACCTGCAATAATCATATCGATTTTGCCAGAAGTAAGGGCTGGGACAAGTCCTTCCCACTTGGTTTTAACGACCAAAGGCTCCTTACCTAAGTCTTTGGCAATCTTTTTAGCGATTTGGACATCGTAGCCATTGGCATATTGATTGGTACCGTCGATTTTAACAGCACCATTACTATCGTCGTCTTGGGTCCAGTTAAAGGGAGCGTAAGCTGCCTCCATTCCGATGCGTAAATATTCGTCGGCTTGGACTTGGCTAGCTAGTCCTAATGTAAGGGCTAGGCTAGCAAGAATAGATAAGCATAATTTTTTCATGTTTTCTCCTATTTCTAGTCTAAAAATGACTTCTCTCTATTGTATCTAAAAATGGTGAGATTTTCAATACAAGTAAGCCTTTACTTATAAAAAATGATATAATGGTGAAAAGATTGAAAGGGAATCAATTATGAAAAAAAGATGGTTGGTGACTTTGGTATTTGCTTGTTTATTATTTATACCGAGCCTAGTTTTTGCAGTAGACTTTGATATCTTATCCTATCAGGGTGATTTGAATATTCATGCAGATAATACGGCAGAATTTAGGGAGAAAGTAGTCTATTATTTTAATGAAGACTTTAATGGACAACTAGTAGGACTTGGCCGTTCTGGTAAGATGCCAAAGGGCTTTGAAATAGATCCCAGTCCGAAGGTTCAGGTATGGAAAAATGCTAGCGCCATTGAGAATGTCAATAGTGAAGTGATAGAAGAATCGGAAGGTTATACTGTAAAAGTGTATAATCCAGGCCAAGAAGGGGATACCGTTGAAGTGGTAATCACATGGCAACTAAAAAACCTCCTATTTCTATATGATGATATCGCGGAACTTAATTGGCAACCCTTGACGGATAGTTCAGAACCTATCGAAAATTTTGAGTTTCGGGTAACGGGCTTTAATGGAGCTGAAAAACTTTTCTTTCATACAGGGAAACTCTTTACAGAGGGCAAGGTAGAGAAGACAGGTGGTGGTTATCGTGTTCATTTGCAGAACCTACCTCGTCAGCGTGGAGTTGAATTGCATGCCTATTGGCCTAGAAAAGATTTTGAAACTGCTTTGGATCAGGGATTGAAGGGCAATCGTTTAGCAGAATTTGAAAAAATAGAGGAATCCATTACTGCTGAAAAAGCTCAGAGTAAAGCTCTGGTTACGTGGGTCATCCCTTTGCTACTCTCGCTTTCTTTAGTCTTTAGTGTTATTTTCTACTGCATTTATAGAAGAAAAACCTCCCCATCGAAGAAATATGCCAAAAATCACCGTCTCTATGAACCGCCAATGGACTTAGAACCGATGGTTTTATCGGAAGCTGTTTACTCCACTTCTTTAGAGGAAGTCAGTCCCTTGACCAAAGGAGGAGGGAAGTTCACCTTTGACCAACTCGTTCAGGCAACTTTATTGGATGTGATCGACCGTGGAAATGTTTCAATCATCTCAAATGGAGATGAAGTTCGTTTAAAAGCCGTAAAAGAAAAGGGATTGGCAAGTTTTGAAAAGGATTGCCTTAATTTGGCCTTTTCAGGAAGAGAAGAAGTGCTTGTTTCAGATTTGTTTGCAGATTACCAAGTGTCAACTAGTCTTTACCAAGGTGCAAAAGCAGCTGATGAAAAACGAATTCAGAAAACAGGACGTAAACTTAAGTCGTCTTTTGAGCAAGCTCTGAAGCAGATGCAGGATGGAGTGAGAAAGCGGGTTTCCTCTTTGCAACTTCCAGATTATTATCGTTCACTGAGTAATGGAGAAAAAATCCTGCGATTGACGATAGGTGTCTTTACGATTTTACCTGCTTTCGTTGGTTTTGGCTGGTTCTTGTATAGTTTGGATGCTCACGGGTATCTTTCTCTGCCACTTCCTATCCTTGGGTTTGTGGGCTTGATGTTAGCTGCCGTCTATTATTGGACGACCCGATTTGATACTCGTGATGGTGTTTTAAATGAAGATGGACTAGAAGCATACTATCTCTGGACTAGTTTTGAAAACATGCTTCGCGATATCGCCCATCTAGACAAGGCAGTATTAGAAAGTATTGTTGTTTGGAATCGTCTCCTTGTTTATGCTACTTTATTTGGTTATGCGGACAAGGTGAGCCATTTGATGAGATCTTATCAGATTCAGGTCGAGAACCCAGATATCAATCTTTATGTAGCTTATGGCTGGCACAATATGTTTTACCATTCAACTGCTCAAATGAGCCACTATGCTAGTATTGCAAATACAGCAAGCAATTACTCCGTATCTTCTGGAAGTGGTTCTTCGGGTGGAGGATTCTCAGGAGGCGGAGGCGGTGGTAGCATCGGCGCCTTCTAGAAAAAATCTATCGCAGAATCCGAAATTATGCTATAATAGAGGACAGAAAAAGGAGTAATACATGTATCTTATTGAAATTTTGAAGTCGATCTTTTTTGGGATTGTTGAAGGAATTACAGAATGGTTGCCCATTTCAAGTACGGGTCACTTGATCTTGGTTGAAGAATTTGTACAATACAAGGACCAAAATGAAGCCTTCATGTCCATGTTTAATGTTGTTATTCAGCTCGGTGCTATCTTAGCGGTTATGGTGATTTACTTTAACAAGCTCAATCCCTTCAAACCTGGTAAAAATAAGGCAGAAGTCCGTCGAACTTGGCAATTGTGGTCAAAAGTCCTCGTTGCGACCTTGCCTTTATTGCTAGTTTTTAAGCTGGATGATTGGTTTGATACTCATTTTCACAATATGGTATCAGTTGCGATCATGTTGATTATTTATGGGGTTGCCTTTATCTATCTTGAAAAACGGAACAAGGCACAAGCTATTGAACCAACAGTTACAGAACTTGAAAAGCTTCCCTACAAGACAGCTCTCTATATCGGACTTTTCCAAGTCCTCGCCCTCTTCCCAGGAACGAGCCGTTCAGGTGCGACGATTGTCGGTGGTTTGTTAAATGGAACGAGTCGCTCAGTCGTAACAGAGTTTACCTTCTACCTCGGAATTCCTGTTATGTTTGGGGCTAGTGCTTTAAAAATTTTCAAATTTATAAAAGCAGGTCAACTCTTGAGTTTTGGACAACTGTTCTTGCTTTTGGTTGCTATGGGAGTAGCCTTCGCGGTCAGCATGGTTGCTATTCGCTTCTTGACCAGCTATGTGAAGAAGCACGACTTTACACTCTTTGGTAAATACCGTATCGTACTCGGTAGTGTCTTGTTGCTCTATAGTTTTGTGCGTTTATTTGTATAAGAAAAAGCTTGAGGGAATCTTCCTTCAAGCTTTTTAAAATCCTGTTACTGTAATTCCTAGTAGACGAACGCCTTTTTCTTTTTCAGCTAGTTCTTCGTAGAGTTGAAGGGCAGTTTGAGAAATCTGACTAGCGTCCTGTGTTGCTTGTGGGAGGCTTTTTCGTCTAGTTAGAGTAGAGAAGTCAGCATATCGTATTTTAAGGATAATGATTTTTCCAGCTTTTTCCTGCGTGCTGAGATTGTGAGCTACCTTTTCTGAGAGAAGAGTCAGCTCTTTTTTGATGTCTTCTTCTACTTGCAGGATTTTTCCGTAGGTTTTTTCCTTGCCAATGGACTTACGAATACGATTGGCCTTGACCGGTGAGTTATGAATGCCCCTTGCCTTTCGATAAAGGTCAAAACCGAGTCTGCCGAACCGATCGATTAAAGTGACTTCTGAGACGTCCAATAAGTCTTCACCAGTATAAATGCCCATTTCATGAAGCCGTTCAACTGTTTTTTTGCCCACACCGTGAAATTTAGCAATGTCCATTTGTTTGAGAAAATCCTCAGCCTGATCTGGGAGGATGACTGTCAAACCATGTGGCTTTTGATAGTCACTAGCCATTTTAGCTAAAAATTTGTTATAAGAGACGCCTGCAGAAGCAGTCAGATGTAGCTCCTGCCAGATATCTTGTTGGATGAGACGGGCTATTTTGACAGCTGACTTGATACCGAGTTTATTTTCCGTTACATCCAAGTATGCCTCGTCAATACTCATAGGTTCAATCAAATCAGTGTAGCGTTTAAAAATAGCACGAATCTCAAGTCCCACAGTCTTATACTTTTCATAATTTCCTGAGATAAAGATAGCTTGGGGACAGCGCTCATAAGCTTCTTTAGAGCTCATGGCTGAATGAACACCAAAAGCTCGCGCCTCATAGCTACAGGTAGAAACGACACCACGTCCACCTGTTTGTCTGGGGTCACTCCCGATGATGACAGGTTTGCCCTTTAACTTAGGATTATCTCTGATTTCCACCGCAGCAAAAAAGGCATCCATGTCGATATGGATGATTTTTCTAGACAAATCATTAATCAATGGAAATATAAGCATTTAGCTTCCTTTCTAGCCGTATTTTCTTTCTCATTATACCGTTTTTTCTGAAAAAATGGAAAAGAGTAGTCTAACTTTCAAAAATATAATACAGATAATATCAAAAAGCAGCCTGTATTATAAAAGAAAGCGCTAAAAAGGCTGTTTTCTTCTTGTTGAAATCGGTTACTGTGTGGTATACTTGATTTATGAATGTAACAGATAGTTGTTACTAGAAAGAAAAATGAGGACATTAACATGGTTGTTAAGACAGTTGTTGAAGCGCAAGATATTTTTGATAAAGCTTGGGAAGGCTTCAAAGGCGTAGATTGGAAAGAAAAAGCAAGTATTTCTCGCTTCGTTCAAGCTAACTACACACCTTACGATGGAGATGAAAGTTTCCTTGCTGGACCAACAGAACGTTCACTTCACATCAAAAAAATCGTAGAAGAAACAAAAGCACATTACGAAGAAACTCGTTTCCCAATGGACACTCGTCCAACATCTATTGCTGATATTCCTGCTGGATTTATCGACAAAGAAAACGAATTGATTTTTGGTATCCAAAACGATGAACTCTTCAAATTGAACTTCATGCCAAAAGGTGGTATCCGTATGGCTGAAACTACTTTAAAAGAAAATGGATACGAACCAGATCCAGCTGTTCACGAAATCTTCACAAAATACGTAACAACAGTTAACGACGGTATTTTCCGTGCTTACACTTCAAACATCCGTCGTGCTCGTCACGCTCACACTGTAACTGGTCTTCCAGATGCCTACTCTCGTGGACGTATCATTGGTGTTTACGCACGTCTTGCTCTTTACGGTGCAGATTATTTGATGCAAGAAAAAGTAAACGATTGGAATGCAATTAAAGAAATTGATGAAGAAACAATCCGTCTTCGCGAAGAAGTAAACCTTCAATACCAAGCATTGCAACAAGTTGTTCGCTTGGGTGACCTTTACGGTGTTGACGTTCGCAAACCAGCGATGAACGTCAAAGAAGCGATCCAATGGGTGAACATCGCCTTCATGGCTGTCTGCCGTGTTATCAATGGTGCTGCAACATCTCTAGGACGTGTGCCAATCGTACTCGATATCTTTGCAGAACGTGACCTTGCTCGTGGTACATTTACTGAATCAGAAATCCAAGAATTCGTTGATGATTTCGTTATGAAACTTCGTACAGTTAAATTTGCTCGTACAAAAGCTTATGACCAATTGTACTCAGGTGACCCAACCTTCATCACAACTTCTATGGCTGGTATGGGTAACGACGGTCGTCACCGTGTTACTAAGATGGACTACCGTTTCTTGAATACTCTTGACAATATCGGTAACTCTCCAGAACCAAACTTGACAGTTCTTTGGACTGACAAATTACCTTATAGCTTCCGTCGTTACTGTATGCACATGAGCCACAAACACTCTTCAATCCAATATGAAGGTGTTACAACAATGGCTAAAGACGGATACGGTGAAATGAGCTGTATCTCATGTTGTGTATCTCCACTTGACCCAGAAAATGAAGAACAACGTCACAACATCCAGTACTTCGGTGCTCGTGTTAACGTATTGAAAGCCCTTCTTACTGGTTTGAACGGTGGTTACGACGATGTTCACAAAGACTACAAGGTATTTGACATCGAACCAATCCGTGACGAAGTTCTTGAATTCGAATCAGTTAAAGCTAACTTTGAAAAATCTCTTGACTGGTTGACTGACACTTACGTAGATGCTTTGAACATCATCCACTACATGACTGATAAGTACAACTACGAAGCTGTTCAAATGGCCTTCTTGCCAACTAAACAACGTGCAAACATGGGATTCGGTATCTGTGGATTTGCCAACACTGTTGATACATTGTCAGCAATCAAATACGCTACCGTTAAACCAATCCGTGATGAGGATGGCTACATCTACGATTACGAAACAATCGGTGAATACCCACGTTGGGGTGAAGATGACCCACGCTCAAACGAATTGGCAGAATGGTTGATCGAAGCTTACACAACTCGTCTACGTAGCCACAAACTCTACAAGAACGCAGAAGCCACAGTATCACTTTTGACCATCACATCTAACGTTGCTTACTCTAAACAAACTGGTAACTCACCAGTCCACAAAGGCGTATACCTCAACGAAGATGGTTCTGTGAACTTGTCTAAACTTGAATTCTTCTCACCAGGTGCTAACCCATCTAACAAAGCTAAAGGTGGATGGTTGCAAAACTTGAACTCACTTGCTAGCCTAGACTTTGGTTACGCAGCTGACGGTATCTCATTGACAACTCAAGTTTCTCCACGTGCTCTTGGTAAAACTCGTGACGAACAAGTGGACAACTTGGTAACAATCCTTGATGGTTACTTCGAAAACGGTGGACAACACTGTAACTTGAACGTAATGGACTTGAAAGATGTTTATGACAAGATTATGAATGGCGAAGATGTCATCGTTCGTATCTCAGGATACTGTGTAAACACTAAATACCTCACTCCAGAACAAAAAACTGAATTGACACAACGTGTCTTCCACGAAGTTCTTTCAATGGATGACGCATTGAGCTAAGATTCAATTAGAATGGAAAAAAAGCTAGTCTATAGGACTGGCTTTTTTCTATATCTAAAAGATAAATTTTCGACATATCATATGAAAAATACTAAGAGATTTTGTTAATTCTGGTGACAATGTGTTGAAATTCGAGAGAATAATATAATAAAATCTTATAAAAATATATTTTCTAGTTATTAAACTTGAATAGATTGTATTGAGATGTTATAATATAATGGATAAACTCTAGTTAGTGATAGGGGTTGTCAAAATGGTATGATGTAATCTCTTAGGGAGATTAGAAATAAAAATTTCATATAGAAAAGAGGAGAAGAGATGTCGAAAAGCAAAGCGTTAAACATGCTTTCTAAATTTTCTGCGTTAGCTTTTGCTATTTTAGCTCTAGCATCTGTTTTGGTAGGGATTGTTAAAGCAGATAATCCTGTTTCAAAAGAATTGACACAAGTCATTACAGGTATTGATCTGTTAGATGCTTCAGATACTAAGCAAAATGTGAGTTCAGAAGGAGATTTCTCGCTTCGTACGAATTTAGCATATAAGCTTCGCGTGACCTTTGATCTCAAACAGTATAATGAACATTTGAATAATGGAGATTATTTTACCTTTGATATACCTGCTCCTATGGCAGTTTATGAAGGGAGTCAGGATTTAATTGATCCGGTTACTCAAGTAGCTATAGGAGAGGCAGTAGTCACATCAAATGGTAATGACCAAGGTGGCAAGGCAAAGATAACCTTGAAGAACCTGGATAAATACTTGGCTAAAACTGGTGGAGATAAGGTAAAGGATGTGTCAGGGAATTTTTCTGTTACTTTTAGATTCTTAAAGGATCAGAATAAAACCCGCATTAATTTTAATTCATCCTCATTGAAGCAAGAAGTGACTCACATTTATTCATCAAAAACAATCGATGGTCCCAAAGTTGGTACTGAAAATTATGCTAAAATTGGGGGTCGTGCTGCCCTTGAAAATTGGAACTCTCCAAAACTGGCTGAGATTGGTTCGGTTAGCAAGGGAGATGCATGGTCTACCTGGCGTGTACGTGTAAATACAGAGAAACAAGACTTAGGACAAAATATTGTATTACATGATACTATACCAAATGATGATACTAGTTACACTCCTGCACAGTATATTCCTGAGACTCTAGAAGTGTATAAGGCAAATATCACTGTTGGGACTTCTGCTGTTCCAGATGATGCAGTATTGTTAACGGAGGGACAAGACTATACCGTTTCGTGGAACGAAAACTATACTTCATTCGATATCATTTTTAAAGATGGAACGACCTCTTATATAGTGTCTTATAACACAACAACTCCTAATGATGGAAGTAAAGTAGGAAATAGGGTTGCTCTGTCATTGGCTGACGGGACTAAATTAGCACAGAATACAAGTCGTCCGGGAGCACTTGATATGACAGCTGAGGCGACATCTTTGATTTCTGGTACGATTGTAGCATCTACTGCTTACCAAATTAAGATTCATAAGACTGATGCCTTCACTCTTGCTCCGGTTTCGGGTGCGGTATATACTGTGACAGCAGCAGATGATGCAAGTGAAACAACAGAAGTGACTACGAATGAAAAAGGAGTAGCGCTTACGAAAACTTATGATCAGAAATGGGAAGGTAAAACGTTTAAGATCAAAGAGAAGACTGCTCCAGCAGGTTATAAACTAGATGAAAAAGAGTATACAGTCAAACTCGGTGCTACGGGTTCTACTATTCATCTTAAAGACGAACCTGTTCCAGCTGTATTCAATGTGACGGCTAAGAAAGTTGTAGAAGGACGTACAGATAAACTTCCAAAAGCAGATGAGTTTACCTTTAACCTGTTTACTGCAGAGAACTTGAAGGATCCTGTAGCTACAGCAAAATCAAAAGCTGATGGGACTATTACCTTTGAGAATCTCCAGGTAAAAGGTGCGGGAACTTATCACTACATCATCAAAGAAGACACTTCAACAGCAGTTGCAGGCGTTGCATTTGATACAGAAGCCAAGGAAGTTACTGTAGCAGCAACTTTCCAAAGTGGAGTTTTAACAGCAACTGTCACATCTGCAGAACCAACTTTCACTAATACCTATAAAGCAACTCCAGCTAAAGAAACTATCACAGCTAAGAAAGTCTTGAATGGTAAAGACCTTGAAGCTGATAAATACGAATTCGAACTTAAAGAAGGTGACAAAGTCGTTGCGACAGCTAAAAACGCTGCAGACGGCACCGTTACTTTCAAAGAAATCGAGTTCAAAACAGCAGGTGAATACACTTACACTATCACTGAAAAAGCAGGTAGTGAAAAAGGTGTGACATACGATACTGCTAAACACGAAGTTAAGGTAAACGTTACAGATAACGGCCAAGGTCAACTTGTTTCAACTGTTACAGGTAACAACCCAACCTTCACCAACACCTATAAAGCAGCTCCAGCAACAGCTACTATCACGGCTACTAAAGTCTTGAATGGTAAAGCTCTTGAAGCTGATAAATACGAATTCGAACTTAAAGAAAAAGAAGGTGACAAAGTCGTTGCGACAGCTAAAAATGCTGCAGATGGAACTGTTACTTTCAAAGAAATCGAATACAATGAAGCAGGCGACCACACTTACACTATCTCAGAAAAAGCAGGTAGTGAAAAAGGTGTGACATACGATACTGCTAAACACGAAGTTAAGGTAAACGTTACAGATAACGGTCAAGGTCAACTTGAGGCAGCTGTTACAGGTAACAACCCAACCTTCACCAACGCTTATAAAGTAGCTCCAGCAAAAATTGCTATTGAAGCTAAAAAAGTTTTGAATGGTAAAGAGCTAGAGATAGATGAGTTTGAGTTTGAACTGAAAGAGGGTGACAAGGTTGTTGCGACAGCAAAGAATGCTGCTGGCGGATTGATTCGTTTTTCTGAAATTAGCTATTCGACAGCAGGAGTATATAACTATACTATTACAGAAAAGGTTGGCAATAAACTTGGTGTAACCTATGATAAAACAGAACATCCAGTAACTGTAGAAGTGAAAGATAATGGCTCAGGTCAACTTGTCGCGACAGTTACAAGTGAAACACCAGTTTTCGTTAATGACTATAAAGCGGAACCTGCGCAGGCTACAATCAAGGCTAAGAAAGTCTTGAAAGGAAAAGCGCTTGAAGCTGATGCTTACACATTTGAACTGAAAGAAGGTTCAGACCTTGTAGCAACGGCTAAGAATACTGCCTCAGGAGAAGTTGTCTTCAACGTCACTTTCTCAGCAGCAGGCGATTACGCTTACACTATTACTGAAAAAGCTGGTGACGATAAAACAATCACTTATGATCAAAATGCGTATGAAGTGTTCGTCACTGTTGCGGATGATGGTAAAGGCCAATTGGTTGCGACTGTAGAAGATGCGGATACAGAACGGGTCTTCACAAATACTTATACAGCACCAGTTCCACCGGCGCCAACAGCTACATCAGCAACACTTGAATTTACGAAAGAATTGACTGGTCGTACTTTGGTTGATGGTGAGTTCCAATTTGAATTGTACAAAGATGGACAAAAAATTGATACAAAAACAAACCAAGGTGGGAAAGTAACATTTAATACAATCAACTATGATGCAGAAGGTGTTCATACTTATACTGTAAAAGAAGTGAATGCTGGAGCAACTGGTATTACTTACGATACAGAAAAGACTGCAAAGGTAACAGTAACCAAAGATGCAGCAACCAACGCCTTGAAGGCAGCTGTTGAATATCCAGCAGGTAATGTCTTCAAGAATAGCTTCAAAGCACCAGCGGTAGAAGCGACGATTGAAGCAACTAAGAAACTTGAAGGTAAAGAACTTGCGGCTGATGCTTATACTTTCGAATTGAAAGAGAAAGGCGCCGTTGTAGCAGAAGCTAAGAATACTGCTGAAGGTAAAGTAGCTTTTGTTCGTTCATTCGAAGAAGCAGGTACTCATACTTATACCTTGGTTGAAAAAGTTGGTACTGAAGAGGGGATTGAATACGATAAGACTGAGCATACCGTAACAGTCACTGTAGTTGCGGATGATCAAGGTCTCTTGACTGCAAAGGTTTCGTATGCCGATGGTAAAGAAGTTGTATTTACAAATAAATACACTGTTCCAACACCAACACCAGAACCAAATCCAAATCCAGCTCCAAATAATCCAGGAACAACACCAGATCCAACGCCAAATAATCCAGGAACAAATCCAACTCCAGGAACAGAACCAACTGATCCAGGAACAAATCCAACTCCAGGAACAGAACCAACTGATCCAGGACAAAAGGAGGATCCGAAACCAGCACCCCCAGCTACTGAGAATAAAGGTAAAGCTGAACTTCCAAACACAGGTGAAGCAACCTCTATCCTTTCTGCGCTTGGATTTGTAGTCTTGGCATTGAGTGGATTGGTATTCTTCGTAAAACGTAAAGCTTAAGCTTTCATAGAAGAAACATGAAACTTGGTAAGTGAGAATTCTACTTCTCTCTTAAACTTGATAGAGAAAGTCTCTAGAAAATTCGTTTTCTAGGGGCTTTTTTGTACTTCAAAAAATTTTTTTAAAAATAGTCAAATTTGGTCAAAAAACTATTGACTTTTACTGACTAATGTGATATAGTAGGAACATAAGGAAAATGAATTCCTTAAAAACTTCATTTTCAATGATTCTATTTCTTGAAAATGTACGATAGATACCCTAGAAAGGGGTGAGGCCTGTGTTGAATCGAACAGACTTTGAAAAGAAGATGATAAAAGGCTTATTTAAAAAAGAAAAACCAGAAATTATACGTAGAGTAGCTAGATAGCTAATCCAAATTTTTTAAAACAAAGGTCAAAGATAGTCAATATCAGAGATCGCATCTAATTAAGAATAAACGAGGTAAAGAATATGAACAACAACTTTAATAACTTTAACAACATGGATGATTTATTTAACCAATTGATGGGTGGTATGCGAGGATACAGTTCTGAGAACCGTCGCTACTTGATTAATGGACGCGAAGTGACACCTGAGGAATTTGCTCACTATCGTGCAACTGGTCAATTGCCGGGAAATGCAGAAGTTGATGGACAAATGCAACAACACGCTTCAGGTATGAAACAAGACGGTGTCCTTGCTAAGCTAGGTCGTAACTTGACAGCAGAAGCTCGTGAGGGCAAGTTGGATCCTGTTATCGGACGAAACAAGGAAATTCAAGAAACAGCTGAAATCCTCTCACGTCGTACGAAAAATAATCCTGTTCTGGTCGGAGATGCAGGTGTTGGTAAGACAGCCGTTGTCGAAGGTCTAGCACAAGCCATTGTGAACGGAGATGTTCCAGCTGCTATTAAGAACAAGGAAATTATTTCTATTGATATCTCAGGTCTTGAGGCTGGTACTCAATACCGTGGTAGCTTTGAAGAAAATGTTCACAACTTAGTCAATGAAGTAAAAGAAGCAGGAAATATTATCCTCTTCTTTGATGAAATTCACCAAATTCTCGGTGCTGGTAGCACTGGTGGAGACAGCGGATCTAAAGGGCTTGCAGATATTCTCAAACCAGCTCTCTCTCGAGGTGAGTTGATCGTTATTGGGGCAACGACTCAAGACGAATACCGTAACACCATCTTGAAAAATGCAGCTCTTGCTCGTCGTTTCAACGAAGTGAAGGTCAATGCTCCTTCAGCAGAGGATACCTTTAAAATCCTTCAAGGGATTCGTGATCTCTATCAACAACACCACAATGTCATTTTGCCAGACGAAGTCTTGAAAGCAGCAGTTGATTATTCTGTCCAATACATTCCTCAACGTAGCTTGCCAGATAAGGCTATCGACCTTGTCGATGTAACGGCTGCTCACTTGGCAGCTCAACATCCTGTAACAGATGTGCATGCTGTTGAACGTGAAATTGAGGCAGAAAAAGACAAGCAAGAAAAAGCAGTTGAGGCAGAAGACTTTGAAGCAGCTCTTAATGCCAAAACACGCATTGCAGAATTGGAGAAAAAAATCGAAAACCACACAGAAGATATGAAGGTGACTGCAAGTGTCAACGATGTGGCTGAATCTGTGGAACGAATGACAGGTATTCCAGTGTCACAAATGGGAGCATCAGACATCGAACGTTTGAAAGATATGGCTCATCGCTTGGAACACAAGGTTATTGGCCAAGATAAGGCGGTAGAAGCTGTCGCTCGTGCCATCCGTCGTAACCGTGCTGGTTTTGATGAAGGCAATCGCCCAATTGGTAGCTTCCTCTTTGTAGGGCCTACTGGGGTTGGTAAGACAGAACTTGCTAAGCAATTGGCGCTCGATATGTTTGGAACTAAGGACGCTATCATTCGTTTGGATATGTCCGAATATAGTGACCGTACAGCTGTTTCTAAGTTAATCGGTACAACAGCTGGTTATGTTGGGTATGATGACAATAGCAATACCTTGACAGAACGTGTTCGTCGTAATCCATACTCTATCATTCTCTTGGACGAAATTGAAAAGGCTGATCCTCAAGTAATCACCCTTCTCCTCCAAGTTTTGGATGATGGTCGTTTGACTGATGGTCAAGGAAATACAGTGAACTTCAAGAACACTGTCATTATCGCAACATCAAATGCTGGATTTGGCTATGAAGCTAACTTGACAGAAGATGCGGATAAACCAGAATTGATGGATCGTTTGAAACCCTTCTTCCGTCCAGAATTCCTTAACCGCTTTAACGCAGTTATCGAGTTTTCACACTTGAATAAGGAAGACCTTTCTAAGATTGTGGACTTGATGTTGGCTGAAGTTAACCAAACCTTGGCTAAGAAAGACATTGATTTGGAAGTTAGCCAAGCAGCTAAGGACTTTATCACAGAAGAAGGCTATGACGAAGTTATGGGTGTTCGTCCGCTCCGTCGCGTGGTTGAACAACAAATCCGTGATAAGGTGACGGACTTCCACTTGGATCATCTAGATGCTAAACATTTGGAAGCAGATATGGAAGATGGCGTTTTGGTTATTCGTGAAAAAGCCTAACTCAAGATTTTGAGAATAAAAAAAGAAGGAACTAGCTAAAAAGCTAGTTCCTTTTGTGTTTAGATGATATGGCGCTCAAAGGCATCGTCTGAGATTCCTTGTTCCAGGATGAGTTTCGCCCATTCTTTGGCAGAAAAGAGGCTGTGGTCCTTGTAGTTTCCGCAAGATTCGATGGTTGTTCCAGGGACATCTTCCCAAGTAGTGGTTTCAGCAATTTCTTTGAGCGAATCCTTGATAACGGCCGCAATTTCAGCGCTAGTATGGCGTCCCCACATAATCATGTGGAAGCCTGTGCGGCAACCAAATGGTGAGCAGTCAATCATGCCGTCAATGCGGGTACGGATGAGTTTTGCCAAGAGGTGTTCGATAGTGTGAAGGCCAGCGGTAGGGATAGAGTCCTCATTTGGCTGTACCAAGCGAATATCAAAGTTGGAGATGACATCTCCCTTTGGTCCGGTTTCTTCCCCAATCAAGCGAACATAGGGGGCTTTAACAATGGTGTGGTCAAGTTCAAAACTTTCAACAATAACTTCTTTTGACATGGTAGTTCCTTTCAGTTTTCTTCTTTCATTATAACATAAAGGGTGCTGTTGATGGAGTTTGATAAATGACTTTTTGGTACTAGAATGATAATAAAGTCTCTATACATAAACCTCAGAATTATAAAGAAAGAATGGAGAGAAGAATACCTTGTGAAAGAAAAGTTTAGTTTTTCTAGTGGAACTAAGGTGAATTTTGAAAATTGGATCAACTTTTTCTGAAATTTCTGTTTAATCTCTGAACTAATTCTGAACTAGATTGGGTATACTGGAGAAAATAAAGACAAAGGAGTTCAGTATGGAACATATTGTAAAAATTGATCGTGTTTCTAAAAAATATGGAGACAAGCAAATTTTAAAGGATATTTCTTTTACAGCTAGGAGTGGTCGCATTACGGCTTTTCTAGGACATAATGGTGCAGGAAAAAGCTCGACCTTGAGGATTCTCTTGGGCTTAGATCGGGCGACAGCAGGAACTGCGACTTTTGATGGGCAAACCTATCAGTCAATGATTTATCCTCTCAAAACAGTAGGTGCAGCTTTTGACGGTATTGGAGGTCTGCCAAATAGAAAGGTTTACGACCATCTGCATATTATTGCTGCAAGTAATGCTATTCCGAAGTTTCGGATTGATGAGGTATTGGATATGACTGGGATCGCTCATAAGAAAAAGGATTTCTTATCAAGCCTGTCTCTAGGAGAGGGGCAGCGCCTGGGGTTGGCAGTAGCTTTACTAGGTGATCCCCAGTTTTTAATATTAGATGAGCCGACCAATGGACTGGATCCAAGTGGGATTAAGTGGTTTAGAAGGTTTATTCGCCAGCAGGCTGATTTAGGGAAAACCGTCCTTCTATCCTCTCATATTCTGTCTGAGGTACAAATGGTAACAGATGATGTAGTCTTGATTCATCATGGGCAAATTATCGAACAGGGAACGCTAGAAGATGTATTACAAGGAACAGATAGTTTAGAAGAGCTCTTCTTCGACTTAACAGAGGAGGTTTAAGATGAAAGAGACGATGTCCTTATTGCATTCAGAGTGGTTGAAAATCCAATCAACCAAGGCTTTCAGGGTAAGTGTGGTCTTTATGGTGTTATTGGTACCTGTTGTGTCATGGCTAGAGGGACGTCAGTATTTATCTGTCGGCTTGGATGCCACACCTGAGACGGTTCCCGGTCTGGCAGAAGCTATTGATCCGCTTGAATATCTAGGTCTTAATGGCGCTTCTATGGGTGGTATGGTTTTAGTCATCTTAGCTGGAATTTTGGGAGCAACAGAATTTCAGTCTCATAGCTTGCGAACCAGTCTATTGGCTTGTAATAACCGCTTGAAGCTACTTATGGGGAAAATATTGACCTTTGGTTTGTTTTCACTCATCATTAGCTTGTTATCCATTTATTTGAGCTATATTGTCATGCACTTGGCTTTAGGAAAAGAAGGGCTACATCCAATTTTACTTAATCAAGCTGCCTGGAGTCATCTTTTATGGAAGGCACTAGCTACTGCATTGCTAGGTCTCTTGTCCTTTTTATTGGGATTGCTTGGGCGGACGATGTTGCTTCCCTTACTCTTTCTTGTGCCCCAGCTCTATAATCTGGGAAACTACCTGGCAGCTCATACGAGTTGGGGAGCTTATCTGCCACAGCCCGCAGGAGAGTTATTTGTTGCAACGCCAACTTCCCAATATGCTAACAATCCCTTGCAAGGGCTGTTGATACTTGGTGCATGGTTGCTAGTCATCGGCGGCATGGCTTCTCTGCGCTTTTTGAAGACGGATTTAGGAGGGCGATACTGATGATAAAAGCTCTGCTTAGAAGTGAATGGATTAAGTTCCGTTCTTACTATCTCGCTCTTGGTGCAGCCTTGGTGGTTCTGGTAGTCGTTCCTTTTTTCCTGATGAATCTTAACTATAGTCAGACAGCAGTTGGTCAGACGAAGGCTCTGAGCGAGGTTTTGCATGCCCTCTATCTGGCGCAGCCTGTCATTGTCATCTTCACTTCTCTCTATTTTGCCCAAGAGTTTGTCAAGTCTGGGATGCGAACGAATTTTCTAACCGTATCAAATAGAAAGGCTTGGTTGGCTGGGAAATTCCTTTTTCTGGACTTGCTGCTCTTGGTTCTCTACAGTGTCATGATAGGCAGTTGTTTCCTTGTTATGCTGGCTCGTTTTGACCTAAGCTTTAGATGGTCCTTACTAGGGAAATTTCTTTATTACAGCTCTTTTGGTCTTCTCAGCAATATTTTTCTGGCTTTTTTAACTGCCGGCCTCGCTTTTCTCTTTCAATCTTGGGTTGTGCCGGTGTCGGTGCTCTTTCCTCTCTTGATTGGTCTTAGCCGTTTATTGGCAACTTTCATCAAGGAAGCAAAATACCTGCCCGATCTAGCTACGCTAAATCTTTTTGAGTATGAAGGTCTTCAGCATTCAATAGATCTCTCAGGGCTGGGGATACAGCTTTTATGGTTAGCTTTGGTTTGGAGCTCTGCTATATTTTTAACCTTGAAACGAGATGTTCGCTAGAGGTATGCTATAATGGAACTCATGAGACAGTATCGTATTTTGGTAGTTGATGACGACCGGAGCATTTTGAAGCTAGTAAAAAACGTCCTAGAGCTAGATGCTTATGATGTGACGACGCTTGATCGGATAGAAGACCTAGAGCTGACGCATTTTGTCGGATATGACTTGATTCTGCTGGATGTGATGATGGAGCCTGTTAACGGTTTTGAGCTGTGTTCCTACATTCGTCCTCATCTTTCGTGTCCGATCATCTTTTTGACGGCTAAGGAATTGGAGGCGGACAAGGTGGAAGGACTCTTTCGCGGAGCAGATGACTATATTGTCAAGCCTTTTGGAACCAAAGAATTGCTGGCGCGTGTCAGAGCTCATCTTCGGCGGGAGGAAAGACGGGAGGAGCGATACTCTGAAATTGCTTCTTGTCAATTTTATCCAGAGCGCTATGAAATTATCTGTTTTGGTAAAGTATTGAAATTCTCAGAGCGAGAGTTTAAGTTACTGCATTTACTAGCTAGCAATCCCAAGCAGACCTTTTCGGCTGAACGCCTGCATACCTTGCTTTACCCAGAAAGTTCAGAAACACAGCTTCGCTCCATCTCAGAATACGTATATCAGATTCGTCAAAAATGCAAACAAGAAGGGCTGCAAGCAATCTCAACAGTGAGAGGAGTAGGCTATAGATGGCAATTAGAACCCGAAATTTCAAAAGCCTAGTCTGGACAACCAGTTTAAAAATCGTCTTTTTCCATATTTTGATTTTTGTGCTTATAGGCTATGAATTTACGCAAGGAAGTGATCACGTTATTTTCACCTTGTTCTTTTGGGCGGGGAGCTTGCTGCTGATTACTTTTTATCATATTTTGAAATTGCTCCGAAAAATTGACAGGGAAATAAAAATGATAAAGAGCGAGAAGCTTTTAGAAGAAAATCAAAGTCAGCTTTTTCGGATTGAGGAAATGCTAGAAGTTTATAGCGATTTACGGAGCAGCCACCAAGAAAATGCTCGTCTTCTAGAAAGAGAGCAGCAGCATAATCAGGAGTTGATTTTACAGCTATCAGCGACATCGCACGATTTGAAGACGCCCCTAACTGTGATTAAAGGGAACGCTGAGCTCTTGGAATTGGCGCAGTTGGGCCATCCACAGGCAGACTATGCTGCTGAGATTTTGCAGGCTAGTCACAAGATGGAAGAGTATTGTGGCTCTTTGATTGATTACGCTAAGACTTTTCAGATTGATTCTAATCAGTTCATTCAGCTTTCCTTAGGGGACTTTTTGGCTTATCTCCAGGACGATTGGACACTGTTCAGCAAACAGGAAAGCTATCATTTTTATCTCCAAGAAGATTGTGATCTTAGCTTGAGATTGTCCATTCATTTGGACTATCTCAAGCGGGCTTTGCTCAATATCTTACTGAATGCGCTTGAACATGCTAATCAGGACCAAAAGGAAGTGAAGCTGACGGTATCAGTGCAGCAGGACCAGTTGGTTTTTGCTATCTGGAACAACGGCCCTGCATTTTCAGAGGAGATGCTGCTGGGAGCAGAACAGCTCTTTTATCAGAGTGACCAAAGCCGCAATTCAGCTAATCCCCATCATGGAATCGGCTTAGCCTTTTCTAAGCAAGTAGCTCTCTTGCACGGTGGTCGTCTGACCCTGCTCAATCCAGACCAAGTAGGAGCCTGTGTCGAGTTGACAATTTCATTGAAATAAATGAGAATGGAAAATCATAAAAACGCATAATACCAAGTGTCCAAAAGACTTGATATTATGCGTTTGATTTTTTTATTATGTAAAGATTTACTGGATTTTTCTTTCAAATGGAGTTTTTGTCCAGCCTTGTTTATTTATTTGCGATACAAGCGATCGTATTGGTAGAATGGGTCAAAGGTTACGTTGATACCTAGTTTGCGAAGGACATTCTTGTCTTCATCGGTCAGGATGATGGTTGAGTGAGCTTCGCTTCCTTTGAGATTCCCAAGTTCCTCCATGGCACGCGCAGCGTCAGGATTTTCCATAGCTGTGATTGCAAGAGCAATCAGGATTTCATTTGAGTGGAGGCGAGGATTGCGGCTACCTAGATGATTGATTTTAAGACCTTGAATTGGTTTGACAACTTCAGGCTCGATGAGTTTCACTTCCTTAGCAATGTCAGCTGATTTCTTAATAGCGTTGATCAAGGCAGCAGCTGTGGGACCAAAGAGTTCTGAGTTTTTACCAGTGACGATTTCCCCATTTGGCAATTCGAGTGCTAGGGCAGGTCCGCCAGTTTCTTCCGCCTTTTGACGTGCTGCGACAGCAACCTTACGGTCTGCAGGTGTGATGCCGAGGTCGTTCATGAGCAGTTCAATCTTCTTGACAGCAGTTTCTCCGACTTTTTCAGCTTTAAAATCAAGAACTGTTTGATAGTAACGGCGAATGATTTCTTGTTTTGAAGCTTCGATAGCAGCTTCATCATCTGTAATAGCGAAACCAACCATGTTGACACCCATGTCTGTTGGTGAAGCGTATGGAGATTCACCAAGTATACGTTCCAACATACGTTTAAGTACTGGGAAGATTTCAATATCACGGTTGTAGTTGACAGTGGTTTCTCCGTAGGTTTGGAGATGGAAAGGGTCAATCATATTGACATCATCAAGGTCTGCGGTTGCAGCCTCGTAGGCCAAATTGACTGGATGATGAAGGGGCAGGTTCCAAACTGGGAAGGTTTCAAACTTAGCGTAACCAGACTTGATGCCATTAAGTTGGTCGTGGTACATATTGGACATACAAGTTGCTAATTTTCCAGAACCAGGTCCAGGAGCCGTCACGACGATCAAGTTGCGACTGGTTTTGATATAGTCGTTTTTCCCCATACCTTCAGAAGAAATGATGTGGTCCATATCCGTCGGGTATCCTTTAATTGGATAATGAAGATAGGAATCAATCCCGTTTTTATCTAACTGGTTGCGGAAGGCATCTGCAGCGGGTTGGCCAGCGTATTGTGTGATGACAACGGAACCAACAAAAATTCCTAATTCATTGAATTTATCAATCAAACGAAGAACTTCTTGGTCATAAGAAATGCCTAGGTCGCCACGCGCTTTAGAATGCTCGATGTTGCTTGCGTTAATGGCAATCACAACTTCAACCTGCTCTTTCAATTCTTGCAAGAGCTTGATTTTATTGTCAGGCTCATAACCAGGAAGGACACGAGCAGCGTGGAAATCTTCTAACATTTTGCCACCAAACTCCAAATAGAGTTTGCCGTCAAATTGGTTGATGCGCTCCAAAATGTGGTCGCGCTGTAGATTCAAATATTGTTCAGAACTAAAAGCTTGTTTTTTCATTTTTTTACCTCTGACCTCTATTATAATAAAAAATTGGAAGATAGGAAACTACGGAGTCAAAAAAGAAATCAAAAAGATTAGGCAAACGCTTGCACTAAGTTTAAAAAAGCGCTATCATAGACTATAGATTATTAAAATAATGAGGTAAGAAGATGCAAGAAAAATGGTGGCATAATGCCGTAGTCTATCAAGTCTATCCCAAGAGTTTTATGGACAGCAACGGAGATGGAATTGGTGATTTGCCAGGAATTACTAGCAAGTTGGACTATCTAGCTAAGTTAGGGATTACAGCTATTTGGCTTTCTCCTGTTTATGACAGTCCGATGGATGATAATGGCTACGATATTGCTGATTATCAAGCAATTGCAGCTATTTTCGGGACTATGGAGGACATGGACCAACTCATCGCAGAAGCTAAGAAGCGTGATATTCGAATTATCATGGACTTGGTGGTCAATCATACCTCAGATGAACACGCATGGTTTGTCGAGGCTTGTGAGAATCCTGATAGCCCTGAGCGTGACTACTATATCTGGCGGGATGAGCCTAATGATTTGGAGTCTATCTTTAGTGGGTCTGCTTGGGAATACGATGAAAAGTCGGGTCAATACTATCTCCACTTTTTCAGTAAGAAACAGCCTGATCTCAACTGGGAGAATGAAAAACTGCGCCAGAAAATTTATGAGATGATGAACTTCTGGATTGATAAAGGAATTGGTGGTTTCCGTATGGATGTTATTGACATGATTGGAAAAATTCCTGATGAGAAAGTAGTTAATAATGGTCCTATGCTCCATCCCTATCTCAAGGAAATGAATCAGGCAACTTTTGGGGATAAAGATCTCTTGACGGTGGGAGAAACTTGGGGAGCAACGCCAGAGATTGCTAAACTCTACTCGGATCCAAAGGGACAAGAATTGTCTATGGTCTTCCAGTTTGAACATATCTGTCTTCAATATCAGGAAGGGCAACCTAAGTGGCACTACCAAAAAGAGTTAAATGTAGGGAAATTAAAAGAGATTTTTAACAAATGGCAGACAGAGTTGGGAGTTGAAGACGGCTGGAATTCCCTCTTTTGGAACAACCATGACCTTCCTCGCATCGTCTCTATCTGGGGAAATGACCAAGAATACCGTGAAAAATCCGCCCAAGCCTTTGCAATCTTGCTTCATCTCATGAGAGGGACTCCTTATATCTACCAGGGTGAGGAGATTGGGATGACCAACTATCCGTTTGAAACCCTGGATCAAGTAGAAGATATTGAATCCCTCAACTATGCGCGTGAAGCTCTTGAAAAAGGCGTTCCGATAGAAGAAATCATGGATAGTATCCGTGTCATCGGTCGTGACAATGCCCGTACTCCAATGCAATGGGATGAGAGTAAAAACGCTGGCTTCTCAACAGGTCAACCGTGGTTGGCAGTTAATCCAAACTACGAAGAAATCAACGTTCAAGAAGCACTGGCAAATCCAGATTCTATTTTCTATATTTATCAAAAACTCGTTCAAATCCGCAAGGAAAACAGTTGGCTGATTCGCGCTGACTTTGAATTGCTTGATACGGTTGATAAGGTCTTTGCCTATATTCGTAAAGATAGAGACCGTCGTTTCTTAGTTGTGGCTAACTTGTCCAATGAAAAACAAAACTTTTCAGTAGAAGGAAGAGTTAAGTCAATCTTGATTGAAAACACTACTGCTAAAGAAGCAGTTGAAAAACAAACCTTGGCTCCATGGGATGCTTTCTGTGTGGAACTAACGGATTAAAATAAGTGAACCTCAAGTCTTTGATGCTTGAGGTTCTTTTACTAAAAAAATATGTAGAAAAGTCTTTAAAAATATTTGTTAGAATTTTCTAAAAAATCTGTCGAAAGCCCTTGCTTTTATGAAAAAATAGGGTATAATGGTGAAAACACTATCTTTAAGGAGATTACTTATGAGATCGAAAAAGTGGCTCTTAGGAGCAGGTGCCGTCCTGAGCACAGCCCTTCTTTTAACTGCTTGTGGGCAAAGTGAAAAGAAGGCTGATGCACCCAAGACATTCTCTTATGTCTATGCTATGGATCCATCATCTTTGGACTATAGTGTGACGAGCAAGAGTTCAACTTCTGACGTTATAGCGAACGTCGTCGATGGCCTTTTGGAAAATGATAAGTATGGAAATTTAATTCCATCGCTTGCAGAAGACTGGTCCGTTTCTAAAGATGGCTTGACCTATACCTACAAACTTCGTAAGGGTGTAAAATGGTATACTTCTGAGGGAGAAGAGTACGCTGAAGTCAAGGCTCAGGATTTTGTTACTGGTCTAAAACACGCAGCTGATGGGAAATCAGATGGTCTTACTTTGATTCAAGATTCTATCAAAGGATTAGCTGCCTACATCAGTGGAGAAAGCAATGACTTTTCTACAGTAGGAGTCAAGGCTGTTGACGATTACACGGTAGAATATACGCTCAACAAGCCAGAAAGTTTCTGGAACTCTAAAGTCACAACTGCGACCATGCTTCCAGTAAATGAAGAGTTTTTGAATTCTAAAGGGGGCGACTACGGTGCGCCAACTCCATCAAGCATCCTTTATAACGGTCCTTATTTCTTGAAATCATTGACTTCAAAATCAGCCATTGAATATGAAAAGAATCCAAATTACTGGGATAAGGACAATGTTAAGATTGACAATGTCAAATTAACTTTCTACGATGGATCTGACCAAGAATCTTTGATTCGTAGCTTTACACAAGGTGCCTATACAACAGCTCGTCTCTTCCCAACAAGCTCAAACTTTGAGTCAACTAAAAAAGAGTATGGCGATAAGATTGTTTACAGTCCACAAGAAGCGACAAGCTACTATCTTACTGTTAACGTAAACCGTCAATCTTACAATAAAACAGCCAAAACAGACGAAACTCAAAAAACATCAACGAAAGAAGCTCTTCTCAACAAGAACTTCCGCCAGGCGCTGAACTTTGCTCTTG
Organism: Streptococcus sp. CCUG 71758; assembly: GCF_011714815.1. Lineage (NCBI taxonomy): Bacteria > Bacillati > Bacillota > Bacilli > Lactobacillales > Streptococcaceae > Streptococcus > Streptococcus sp. CCUG 71758. The sequence continues at coordinate 325,179 of NZ_RXXO01000002.1, forward strand.
ACCGTCATTCTTATACTGCTCAGTTGAATGGTGAAGAAGGTGCAGACAAGATTATCCGTAACAGCCTAGTGCCTCATGACTACGTTCAAGTGGGCGAAAAAACCTTTGGAGAGTTGGCGCAGGCAGAGCTCGTTTCATATGGAGACCAGTGGAAAGATGTAGCCCTTACAGATGGCAAGGATACGATTTACAGCCCTGAAAAAGCCAAGGCAGCCTTTGCTAAAGCTAAGGAAGAATTGCAGGGCAAGGGGGTTACTTTCCCAATCCATTTAGATATCCCGGTTGAACAAACAGATGTAATCGCGGTTCAACAAACTAACTCACTCAAGCAGTCTATCGAATCATCACTTGGTACTGAAAATGTCATTGTCGATGTTCTTCAAATGACCGATAATGAAAAAATGAGCATTACGTCTCAAGCCAAAGTTCCATCCCAAAAAGACTATGACTTGAACGGAACTGGTTGGGGACCAGACTATCAAGACCCAGCTACCTACCTCAATATTCTTGATGCCAAGAAGGGTTCTGCCCTTAAACACTTGGGGATTACTCGCGGAAAAGATCCAGAAGTGATGGCTCAAGTCGGTCTAGACGAATATAAGAAACTCTTGGATGATGCCGCAGCTGAAACAAGCGACCTCAATAAGCGTTACGAAAAATATGCTAAAGCTCAAGCTTGGGTATCGGATAGTTCACTTTTAATCCCAGTTGCTTCTTCAGGTGGTTCTCCAACTGTTAGCCGTACTGTACCATTCACAAAAGCATACTCTCAAGTCGGAATCAAGGGAGACCCATTTGTGTTCAAAGGTTTGGAGTTGCAAAATGACGTTGTGACTGCAAAAGAATACGAAGAAGCCTTCAAGAAATGGCAACAAGAAAAAATCGAGACAAATGCCAAATACCAAAAAGAACTTGAAAAACACGTCAAGTAATCTATAAATAGAAAAGGAAGTTGCAGGAAACTGTGCTTCCTTTTTTGTTTTAGACACCAGTTGTCATAAAGGCAGTAACTTTACATTTTTGAATAAATTTGATAAAATATGGTTATGTTATAAAAACTGACATAAAGGAGTGAATGATGATCAAACTGAAAAAAAGACTAATCGGGACAGGTCTTGTCTTAGCGACAGGGATTTTGCTCTCTGCATGTGGACAGTTCAACACAAATACTAGCACTTATTCATCAACATTTAGTGCGAATCCAACAACTTTTAACTATCTTCTAGATTATTATGCAGATAACACTGCCGTTATTACCAATCTCGTAGATGGTTTGTTAGAAAATGACAGCTATGGGAACCTCGTACCTGCTCTTGCGGAGGATTGGTCTGTTTCATCAGATGGTTTGACCTATACCTACAAGCTTAGAAAAGATGCCAAGTGGTATACAGCTGATGGTGAGGAATATTCTTCAGTTAAAGCTCAGGATTTTGTCACTGGGATCAAATATGCCGCGGACAACAAGGGGCAAGCCATGGATCTGATCCAAAATTCAATCAAGGGATTGAATGACTATGTGACGGGTGTGACCAATGACTTTTCAACTGTCGGTGTCAAAGCCTTGGATGATTACACAGTCGAGTACACTTTGACTCGACCAGAACCGTACTGGAATTCAAAGACAACCAATAGTATCCTTTTCCCAGTCAACGAAGAGTTCTTGAAATCAAAGGATAAAGATTTTGGTACCTTGACACCAGACAGCATCCTTTATAACGGTCCATATCTGTTAAAAGATTTCACATCAAAATCTTCGATCGAATATGTGAAGAATCCACACTATTATGACCATGATAAAGTGACCATTGAAAAAGTTAAGTTAGCTTACTTTGATGGGTCAGATCAGGAGATGACCATTCGAAACTTTGAAAGTGGTGCTTACTCGATTGCAGGAGTCTATCCAAATAGTTCGAACTATGCTAAGACAAAAGAAAAATACCAAGACAATATCGTCTATAGTTTACAAGACAAGACATCTTGGTACTTTAACTTTAACGTCAACCGCAAAACCTATAATCATACCGCTAAAACAACGGATGAACAAAAGAAATCAGCTCAAACAGCTATCTTAAATAAAAATTTCCGTCAAGCTATCAACTTTGGTATTGATCGAACAGCCTACTCTGCTCAATCTAACGGTGAAGAAGCAGCGAGCAAAACCCTTCGTAATACTCTAGTTCCTCCAACATTTGTCCAGGTGGGAGATAAGACCTTTGGAGAAGTAACAGCTTCTAAGCTTGTGAACTACGGAACTGAGTGGTCAGGTATCAATTTGGCAGATGCTCAAGATGCCTACTTTAACAAGGAAAAGGCCCAAGCAAAATTTGCGGAAGCTAAAAAGGAATTGGAAGCCCAAGGCGTGACTTTCCCAATCCATTTGGATGTCCCTGTTGATCAGACGAATAAAAATGCGGTCTCTGGTATGAACTCGGTCAAACAAACCCTTGAAACAGTACTAGGTTCTGACAATATCGTCATTGATGTTCAACAGCTTTCTACAGATGACTTTGGAAATGTTGCCTTCCTAGCACCAAATCCAGCAGCTCGTGACTACGACCTAAACTTTGATGGTTGGGTTGGTGATTACCAGGATCCATCAACTTATCTAGACCCCTTCAATGCTGAAACTGGCTTCTATCTCAAGATTTTTGGTCTTGATGCCAAGGAAGACCAAGAGCTCATTAAGAGTTTAGGGCTCGATACCTATACACAACTCCTGAAAGAAGCAGATGCTGAGAATAAAGATGTCACTAAGCGTTATGAAAAATACGCTGAAGCTCAAGCTTGGATGATTGACAATTCTCTAGTTATATCTGCTATGTCAAATGGTGGTACAGCCTCTGTAACCAAAGTAACTCCGTTTACACGTGCCTACTCCCTAGTGGGAATCAAGGGTGACGGAAATAATTATAAGTACATGAGATTACAAAAAGACCCTGTTACCAAGAAACAATTTGATGAAGCCAAGGCTAAGTGGGAAGAAGAAAGTAAAAAAGCTATCGAAAAGAGCCAGAAAGAGTTTGAAAATCATATCAAATAAAAACAGAAATGGGGCCCCATAATAAGGGGCCTTGTTTTTGTTTTATCAAGGATTCCGTTAATAGAAGTCATAAATTCAAAATATAGCTAAGAAAAAATGAATGAAAACGCTGATATTAGCAGGAATGGATGGAATTTCTTTCATGATTGTGATATAATAATTATAATTATTAGCGTGTATAGGGGATTACCATGAGTAGACGTTCAAAGAGAAATCGTTCAGGAAATGTGAAGCGAAGTATTAATATAGCCTTATTAGCCATTTATTTATTATTGAGTGGCTCTTTGTTGTTCTTAATTTTTAGACATAATATCCTAGCCTTTAGGCATCTCAATATCTTAGCTACTGTTCTAGTTTTACTATCTGCTGTCGTAGCTCTACTTTTAATAGTATATAAGAAAGCCGAAAAGTTCACGATTTTCTTTTTGGTACTTGCGGTGTTGACTAGTTCGGTTTCGCTATTTGCTCTGCACCAATTTGTGGGCTTGACTAATCACATCAATGCGACATCAAACTACTCAGAGTATTCGATGAGTGTTGTGGTTTTAAAAGATAGTGAAATTAACAACGTTACCCAGTTGGAGAGTGTGACAGGTCCGACTGAAACGGATAATGACAATATCCAAAAATTGATAGCGGATATTAAGACGACTCAGAGCAAAGACTTGGCGGTTGAACAAAGTGTATCTTACTTAGCAGCCTATAAGAGCTTGATTTCAGGTGATGCGAAAGCGATTGTCTTGAACAGTGTCTTTGAAAACATCATTGAAGCAGAGTATCCAGATTATGCTTCGAAGATTAAGAAAATCTATACGAAAAAACTAACCAAGGATGTTGCGGCACCAAAGGTATCTAAAAATCAATCCTTTAATATTTATATCAGTGGTATTGATACTTACGGACCCATCAGTTCAGTTTCACGTTCAGACGTCAACATCTTGATGACTGTAAATCGAGATACTAAGAAAATCCTTCTCACCACAACACCTCGAGATTCTTATGTTCCGATCGCGGACGGAGGAAATAATCAAAAGGATAAATTGACTCACGCGGGGATTTATGGGGTGGACTCATCGATTCATACCTTGGAAAACCTATATGGAGTTGATATTAACTACTATGTTCGTTTGAATTTCACCTCTTTCTTGAAATTGATTGACCTTCTAGGTGGTGTGGATGTTTATAATGACCAAGATTTCACTTCTTTGCATGGGCAGTACCATTTTCCTGTCGGGAATGTCCATCTAGACTCTGAAAAAGCCCTTGGTTTTGTCCGCGAACGCTACTCTCTAGCGGATGGAGACCGCGACCGCGGTCGGAACCAGCAAAAAGTCATTGTCGCCATCATTCAGAAGTTAACATCAACGGATGCTTTAAAGAATTATGACAACATTATTCAAGGATTGCAAGATTCTCTTCAAACCAATATGCCTTTGGAAACCATGATGGACTTGGTTAATACACAGTTGGATAGTGGCGGTCAGTATAAGGTCAATTCCCAAGACTTAAAAGGAACTGGTAGAACGGATCTTCCATCCTACGCTATGCCAGATAGCAACCTCTATATGATGGAAATTGATGAAAGTAGCTTGGCTACAGCCAAGGCAGCTATCAAAGATGTGATGGAGGGCAAGTAGCATGATAGACATCCATTCACACATTGTTTTTGATGTGGATGATGGTCCAAAGTCGATAGAGGAGAGTAAAAACCTTTTAAGAGAAGCCTATAGTCAAGGGGTCAGGACCATTGTTTCCACCTCTCATCGTCGGAAAGGGATGTTTGAGACACCAGAAGAGAAAATAGCAACTAACTTTTTGAAAGTTCGCGAAATGGCCAAGGAGGTGGCAGATGATCTTGTCATCGCCTATGGCGCAGAAATATACTATACGCCAGATGTTGTCGAAAAATTGGAAAAGAAATTGATTCCAACCCTCAATGATAGTCACTATGCTTTGATTGAGTTTAGCATGAATACACCCTATCGAGATATACATAAAGGACTGAGCGATATTCTCATGTTAGGGATTACACCAGTTGTTGCCCATATTGAGCGTTATGATGCTCTAGAAAATAATGAAAAGCGAGTTCAGGAACTGATTGATATGGGGTGCTATACCCAGGTCAATAGTTCTCATGTCTTGAAACCAAAACTCTTTGGAGAAACCTACAAATTCATGAAAAAGAGAGCTCAGTATTTCTTGGAACGTGATCTAGTTCACGTCATCGCTAGTGATATGCATAACTTGGATCGCAGACCACCTCATATGGAAGAAGCCTATGATATCATTGCTAAAAAGTATGGCGAAGATAAGGCGAAGGAACTTTTCAAAGATAACCCACGAAAAATAATAATGGATCAATTAATTTAGGAGAAACAATGAAAGAACAAAATATGATGGAAATTGATGTATTTCAATTGCTTAAAATTCTTTGGAAACGGAAAGTTCTAATTGCACTGGTAGCAATCGTAACTGGGGTAGTAGCCTTTGCCTATAGTAGCTTTATCGTGAAACCTGAATATACCAGTACGACACGTATCTATGTAGTTAATCGTAATCAGGGAGATAAGCCTGGATTGACAAACCAAGATTTGCAAGCAGGATCTTACTTGGTTAAAGACTATCGCGAAATTATTCTATCACAAGATGTTTTGGAGAAGGTCGCAACGGATTTGAAACTGGATCTTCCTTCAAAAGGTTTGGCTAGTAAAATCAAGGTGACCGTACCGGCTGATACACGTATCGTATCGATCTCTGTTACAGATCGTGCGCCTGAAGAAGCAAGTCGTATCGCCAACTCATTGAGAGAGGTTGCAGCTCAAAAGATTATAAGTGTTACACGGGTTTCGGATGTGACGACACTCGAAGAGGCTCGCCCAGCAACCTCACCATCTTCACCAAACATTCGTCGTAATACCATGATTGGATTTCTCGCTGGAGCGGTTGTGATGATTGTCGCGGTTCTCCTTATTGAACTCTTAGATACACGCGTTAAACGACCAGAAGACGTTGAAGATGTTATGCAAATTGCATTATTGGGAGTTGTTCCAAATTTGGATAAATTGAAATAGGAGAGAAAAATGCCAACGTTAGAAATTGCACAAAAAAAATTAGATTTGGCAAGAAAAGCAGAGGAGTATTACAATGCGCTTCGTACCAATATACAATTGAGTGGAAATAACTTAAAAGTTATTTCAATTACATCAGTAAAACCAGGGGAAGGGAAGTCAACTACTTCTACCAATATTGCTTGGGCCTTTGCGCGTGCTGGATATAAGACGCTTTTAATTGATGCCGATATCCGTAATTCTGTCATGTCAGGTGTTTTTAAATCACGTGAAAAGATTACGGGATTAACAGAATTCTTATCAGGGACAACAGATTTATCACAAGGGTTATGTGATACGAATGTTGAAAACTTGTTTGTCATTCAAGCTGGTTCCGTTTCTCCAAATCCAACAGCTTTGTTGCAAAGTGAGAATTTTAAGACTATGCTTGATACTTTGCGAAAGTACTTCGATTATATCATTGTGGACACTGCTCCTATCGGGGTTGTGATTGATGCGGCTATCATCACTCAGAAATGTGATGCTTCGATTTTGGTGACTGCAGCTGGTGAAACAAATCGACGTGATATCCAAAAAGCCAAAGAACAATTGGAACAAACAAGTAAACCATTCTTAGGGATTGTATTAAATAAATTGAATACCTCGGTTGAAAAATATGGATCATATGGAGCTTATGGCTCTTACGGGAAAAAATAAGAGATAGCTTAGGGAAGATATTATGGAAGAAAAAGGATTGAAGATTACTTTGGCGGTAATCCAGAGTTTTCTTGTCATTATATTAGCTTATTTACTTAGTTTTGTAAGAGAAACAGAGATTGTGAACACCTCTGTTATCATCTTGTTCATTCTGCATTTTGTTGTTTTTAGCATTAGTGATTATGAGCGCGATTTTTTTAAAAGGGGTTATTTGGCTGAGTTTATCAGCACTACAAAATATATCGTTTTCTTTGCTTTAGCTATCAGTATTTCAAACTTCTTTTTAGAAGATCGTTTTAGTATCTCTAGACGAGGCATGATTTATTTTTTGACAATACATTCTATTTTGTTGTATTTGTTGAATCTGTGCATTAAACGCTATAGGAGACGTATCTTTCCAAATTTCAAGGGGAGTAAAAAGATATTCTTGATAACAGCTACTTCCAGAGTTGAGAAAGTTGTAGATAGACTGATAGAGTCGGGAGATATTTTTTGGGAATTGGTGGCGGTCAGTGTTTTGGATCAGCCTAATTTTCAGCATGCATCCGTAACCGTTGTACCTGCAGAGAACATCTTAGACTTTGCTACCCATGAAGTTGTTGATGAAGTTTTTATCAATTTACCAAGTGAAAAGTACGACATCGGGGAGTTCATCTCTCTTTTTGAAACAATGGGAATTGACGTGACAGTCAACCTGAATGCTTTCAATAACTATCTAGGTAGCGATAAAAAGATTCGCGGAATGGCAGGCTTGAATGTCATTACGTTTTCTACAAAATTTTATAAGACAAGCCATGTCATTGCTAAACGCTTCATTGATATCATAGGTTCAATTATCGGACTACTTATTTGTGGATTGGTGAGTATTGTTTTGGTTCCGGTGATTCGAAAAGATGGCGGACCCGCTATTTTTTCTCAAACTCGTATCGGAAAAAATGGTCGACATTTCACTTTTTATAAATTTAGATCTATGTGCGTGGATGCTGAGAAAAAGAAACAAGAGCTCCTTGCACAAAATACCATGCAAGGTGGTATGTTTAAAGTCGATGATGATCCTCGTATAACAAAGATAGGGAGATTTATCCGTAAGACCAGTCTAGATGAGCTCCCTCAGTTTTGGAATGTTTTAATGGGAGATATGAGTTTGGTTGGAACACGTCCCCCAACAGTTGATGAGTATGAAAAATATACTCCTGAACAGAAACGTCGTCTTAGTTTTAAGCCAGGAATTACTGGCCTATGGCAGGTGAGTGGACGTAGTAAAATCACGGACTTTGATGATGTTGTCAAGCTGGACGTTGCCTACATTGATGATTGGACCATCTGGAAAGATATTGAAATATTGTTAAAGACCGTCAAAGTGGTATTTATGAGAGAAGGGGCGAAGTAAGAAATGAAAAAAGTCATAACATATGGAACATTTGATTTGTTGCACTATGGTCATATTAATCTTCTTAAAAGGGCTAAATCGTTAGGCGATTATTTAATTGTTGTTATTTCAACTGATGAATTCAACTGGAATGAAAAACAAAAAAAATGTTATTTTACATATGAACAAAGAAAAACACTCGTAGAGGCTGTTAGGTATGTTGATTTAGTAATACCCGAAGAATCCTGGGAACAAAAAGTGACAGATGTCCATGAATATCACATAGATACCTTTGTTATGGGAGATGATTGGAAAGGGAAATTTGATTTTTTAGAGAAGGAAGGAGTTGAAGTGGTCTATTTACCACGGACTCCTGAAATCAGTACAACTGAAATCAAGAATTCATTGGCAACTAGAGAATATTAAAAACGGAGTTTGAGATAACTATATGACAGATGAATTAGAACAGTTACATAACTTAGAACTTTTGTTAGCTTCAGAAGTGTTAAAAATATGTGAAAAATATAATTTAAAAATCGTGATGCTAGCAGGAACTTTTCTAGGAGCTATACGCCATAATGGATTCATCCCGTGGGACGATGATATGGATTTTGGTATGCCAAGAGAGGATTTTGAAAGATTTAAAGAATTATGTGTTTCGGATTTGGATAGGGAAAAATATTTTCTACAGACAGATCAAACAGATTTGAATTATCCATTTAATTTTGTGAAACTACGTCTCAATAATACACATGTTTCTGAGGAATTTTCTTTAGATGCAAATGTTCATGATGGAATTTATATTGATATTTTTCCGATTGATGATATCTGTCCTAAGCCTTTTAGACGATTCATTCAACTTAAAGGATTTTGGTTATTCCGAAATCTATTATGGATAAAATGTGGATATGGGGACAACGATAGAAAAAAACGATTAGCGTATAAGCTAGCTAAGCTTGCCACACATGTGTTCTCAATATCTTTTTTGAAAAAGATGAAGGAGAAGTGTATATTACTAGGGCAGAGTACCAATGCTGATAATGTAGTGGTTAGTGATGGTAGTTATGGAATAAAGAAAGAAACTTTTCCCAAAGTGTGGTTAGACGAAGTTGAAAGTTATTCCTTTGAGGATATAAAATTATGGGGAATGAAGAATTATAAAGCATACTTAAAACATATGTATGGTGACTATATGCAGCTTCCACCTGAGAATCAACGAAATCATCACAAACGAATTAAAATTGATTTTGGGCCATACGTAGAAAAATAGGAGAATTCATAACTTTGTCTAAAAAAGAGATAAAACTTTGTCTAGTAGGATCTAGCGGTGGACATTTAAATCATCTCTATCTATTGAAACCATTTTGGCAGGATAAAGATAGACTATGGGTTACTTTTGATAAAGAAGATGCTCGAAGTATTTTATCAAATGAAAAATGTCATTATTGCTATTATCCGACTAATCGTAATATAAAAAATCTAATAAAAAATACATTTCTTGCTTTAAGAATATTATATAAAGAAAGGCCAGATGTTATCATTTCATCCGGGGCAGCGGTTGCAATACCGTTCTTTTATTTAGGTAAAATCTTTGGTGCTAAAACTGTTTACATAGAAGTATTTGATCGTGTAGACGCTCCGACAATGACTGGCAAAATAGTATACCCTGTTACAGATAGATTCATTGTCCAATGGGAAGAAATGAAAAAAATCTATCCCAAGGCAATCAATTTGGGAGGAATTTTCTAATGATTTTTGTAACTGTCGGTACGCATGAGCAACAATTTAATAGACTAATAAAAGAGATTGATGAATTGAAAGAAGAGGGCGTCATTACGTCGGATGTATTTATCCAAGTTGGTTTTTCAGACTATCAACCTCGATTTTGCAGATGGGAACGTTTTCTTTCATATGATGAGATGAATAACCTAATGGAAAAAGCGGATATAGTTATTACTCATGGTGGTCCTGCTACATTTATGAATGTTATTGCTAAGGGGAAAAGACCAGTAGTTGTTCCGAGAAGAAAAAAATTTGGAGAACATGTGAATGACCATCAGTTAGATTTTTGTAATAGGATTGTTCAGGAGGGATATGATCTAGTAGTCATAGAGGATATTAAAAAAATCCGAGAATATCTGAATCCATCTAGTAGTATTGCCGTTAAATCTAATAATGAATGTTTTGTACAACATTTTTCAAATTTGATTGCAGAATTAGTTGAGTAAAAATGACGAAGAGCATAGAAGGAGACACTTGATGAAAATTTTGCATATTCCAACAGGAGGTTTGTTTTCTGATGGGATTGGAACATTTATATATTCATACCTCGAATACATGGACTTGAGTGAAATTGAAGTGACGATTCTAGCTACTAATAAACCGTTGTTAGAAGATAAATTAAAATTTCAAGTATTAGGTGTTCAGATTGTAGAAATTGAAAGAAAGAAATCCTCAATACTGGCATATATGAGAGAATTCCTTGAACTCTTAAAAGTAGGAAAATACGATGTTGTACACGTTCACGGGAGTAGTGCTCTTATGTCAATTGAATTGTTTATAGCAAAAATTATGGGAGTTCCTGTAAGAATAGCGCATAGTCATAATACAACGTGTAATCATATTCTACTAGACAGAATGCTACGTCCTTTTTTTTACACTTTATATACTCAATCTTGGGCGTGTGGTGAAAAGGCAGGAGAATGGCTTTTTAAGGATAAACGATTTAAAGTTATACATAATGCCAGGGATGTAGAAAAATATAGTTTTAATCCTCATCTTCGCCGAGTATTTCGGACAACGCATTCATTAAAAGAAAATACACTTGCATTAGGACATGTAGGTAGATTCAATATTCAAAAAAATCATACATTTCTTTTGGATTTAATGGATGAAATGAAATGTAAGCAGAAGGATGTAAAATTGTTTTTGGTCGGTGAAGGAGAAAAAGTAGAGGATGTTAAGAGATATGTAAAAGAACGAAAATTGGAAAATTCAATTGTTTTTTTGAATCGGTATTCGGATATGCAATCGTTTATCTCTGCTATGGATATAATGCTATTACCGAGTTTATACGAGGGGTTGCCTTTAGTTGCTATTGAGTGGCAAATTAATGGAATTCAATCTATTCTTTCAACGACAATTTCTGATGAGTGCATCTTCACAAATAGTATCCAACAATTACCAATTGATAACGTAAGTACTTGGATAAAAGCTATTGAAGATTTTTCATATATAAACAGATTGGAAAAATCTAGAGAAAATATTGACCTAGCTCAAAAATCAAACTATGATATCAGAATTGAGGCTAAAAAATTAGAGAATGAGTATAAAAAGTTGATTGGGGAGTAAGAATACAATGAATATATCAATTGTATTATCAACATTTAATGGTGATGAATATATTGTTGAACAGTTAGATACTCTAAGAAATCAAACCCGCCTTGCTGAGGAAGTATTGATTAGTGATGATGCATCTACAGATGATACTGTTCAAATAATTGAAGATTATATTGCTAAATATAAGTTGGATAATTGGTCTATAAAAAAAAATAAAGAGAATCAAGGATGGAAGAATAATTTTGCCATGTTATTAGAGGAGGCGAAAGGAGATATCGTTTTTCTTTGTGATCAAGATGATATTTGGCATTTAGATAAAATTCAAAAAATGTCTAAGATTATGGAAAATAATGATAAGATTTTGTTGTTAGCCTCTAATTACACACCTTTTTATGTTGGTGATGGTGTCAAGATTAAATTGGATAAAAGTGATTTGGATAATAGTGAGGCAGTGTATCAACCAAATTTTTTAGATAACTTCTTTCATATTAGAAGGCCAGGGTGTGTTTATGCGGTGAACAAAAAGATTATTCCATATTTTTTAGAAATCCGAAGTAACGAAGATGCACATGATGCCTTGTTATGGAGGCTAGCTTCGCTTCTTAATGGGTTATACATTTACTCCTACTCTACTATCGATTTTAGAAGACACGATAGCAACGCGACTGGTAGCAGAGAAAGAAGTTTCCTAAGGAGAAAAGAGCAGGTTATTTATTATGATGATTTGCTTCAGAGATTAGATAAATTTAGTAAACAACATAATTTATCACTTTCAAATGAACAAATTAGTGTTTTGAACGACTACATTCTATGGGGAAAAAATCGAAGAGAACTATTTATGAAAAAGAATGTATTTATATTTTTTAAATTATTTAAATATCATAAGTTGTATTGGTCGTTCAGGTCATATATTACTGATTTTATAGTGTTATATATGAAGGAGTAATTCTAGTAATGTTAAAGAGTATTAGTGAAAGTAAAGGGGGGATTCAAAGTGAGTCCATCAAGAGTTAAAACTGATGTAAAATTGAATGAGTTTCTTTTTGGATTAGCTTTTTATCCTTGGCTAATAGCATGGCTGTTTACTTCGACCTTTTATAAAGATTTTATACATCCTTATGGAATAATAAAAATTTGGGAGTATGTGGGGTTGTTTTTTCTGTTACTTAAATTTATGTTAGGTAAATCTAAGATAAAATCGATAATCATTACTCCAATTATACTTCTTATAGGTTTTATTGTAAGTTATGATAATGGTAACGCCTCCTTTGTAGCATATACTTTGACTCTTATATATTCTTCAAGGGATATTAATTTTCGTAATTTGGTAAGGAATACAATGTTCTGCCAGATTGGAGTTGTAGGAACTGTTGTAGTAAGCTCTTTACTTGGTATTATTCCAAACGAGCTAACCTTAACATATTCAGGAGGTGTGATCCGCTCACGGTATGGGCTAGGTTTTAATTACACATCATTTACTCCGAATTATTTCCTGAGTATATTGCTGGAATATGTGTATTTAAAAGGTGAAAAATATTGGACAATAAAAGAGCTTTTTATTTGTGTACTATTAAATATAGTTATTTATAAATACACAGATACCCGTCTTACTTTTATTATGGTATTTATCCTTCTTTTGATATCGTTTTCGAGAAGATTTATATCAATCAATATGAATTTTAAATTTCTGAAATATTTACTTACTCTTATTTATCCAATTATGGCGTATATGACTTATTGGCTGACAGCAAAATTTGATAGTAGAAATAGTTTATTATCTTTAATAAATAACTTATTGAGTCAAAGGTTGAGATTTGGTCAAGAAGGTTTAAGGAGATACCCTCTAAGATTATTTGGAACTCATGTTCAATGGGATACTTCGGCAAATTCTTATTTTTATGTAGATTCGTCGTACATCAATATACTTATAAGCTATGGAACAATAATTTTTTTCCTTATGTTAATAAGCTATTCAATTATAATGAGAAAAGTTATAATTAATCAAAATAAAACTTTATTGATTGTGTTAATTTTTTGGTCAGTAAGAGCTTGTATTGACCCACAATTATTTTTATTGTGGTTTAATCCATTTTTGTTTTTAATTGCGAGAACGTTTTTAGATGAAAGAGAGGGAATTGGAGATGATATCACTTATATGCGTATCGAATAATTACGATAAGTTAAATACAATTCTTAAATCATCTTTATCTAGACAAAAAGATGTTAAATATGAACTTATTATAGTGGATTCCAATAAATATGGATTTAATTCTGCTGCTGAGGCTTTGAATTTTGGAGGCAAACAAGCAAAAGGTGATTATCTATTTTTTGTTCATCAAGATATTAGTTTTCAAGATGACTTTGAGTTAGCAAAACTAGAATCTTATTGTAGAAATTTCATATTTGGAGTAGCAGGAGTAGCAGGAGTAAAGAATATTGAGGGAAAGGTCGTCAGTTTTTCAAATATCTTCCATGGGGACCCGAAAACAAAGGCGGCTAGTAAATCTATAAGTACCCCTGTTGAAGTTGATGCAATTGATGAGTGTTTGATTATTATTCCGAAAAAAGTTTTTAGTACGAATCAATTTAGTATAATCGGTCCTACCTGGCATTTATATGGAACAGACTATGCATTACAGATGAAGTTAATTAATTTGCCAGTATTAGTTTTTCCAAGTGAGTTATGGCATGTGTCAGATGGGAAATCTTTAAACCTTAATTATTTTGATGCGATACAATGGTTATTGAAAAAATACTCTAAAAATTATTCAGTAATATACACTTTTTTTGGAGTTTGGCCAAGTAATCCTATTCTATTAAAATTTAAATGTCTTTATAGAAAATTAAGGTTTTATATTAAGGGAGTGTAATGGAAGTGAAGCTATACGTCGCAACACATAAATCTTATAATCAAGTTCAAGACCAGGACCTATATATCCCTATATTGGTGGGCGCGAATAAGAATATTGGAGAAAAGAATTATTTAAGAGATAATCAGGGAGATAATAATATTTCTGATAGAAACTTTACATTTTGTGAATTAACAGGATTGTATTGGATTTGGAAAAATTCTAAAGATGATATTGTTGGTTTATGCCATTATAGACGTTATTTTGGGAAAAACAAGCGTTTTTTTAAACAGAATTCTATTTTAACAAAGAATGATATTCTAAAACAATTAAATGATTATGATGTAATATTACCATCAAAGGGTATGAACGAGTATAATGGGTATACCGCTGAAGAGTTTTTTAACAAGAATCACGATCATGAAGTTTGGGAAATGTGTAGACAGATTATTTCAGAAAACAATAAAGATTACCTTGATGCTTTTAATTGGTTTTCTAAAGAAAAAACAGGATACTGTTATAATATGTTTATAATGTCTAGAGAAATGATGGATGAATATTGCAGTTGGTTATTTCCGATTCTTTTTGAACTAGATAAGAAGATTGATTATTCAAGATATGATAGTTACAATACTCGTATGATTGGTTTTGTTGCTGAACGTTTAATTAACGTATGGGTACGTAAGAAACAACTAACTGTAAAAGAGTTTCCAGTTTTTTCAACAGAAGAACCAGGATTCTTACAAAGAATTCAGAAGAAACTATTTAATAAGTAGTAGTTTATTTATAAAAGTAGATTGTTAATAAATCTTTCAAGGCGCTATTCCCTCTTTTCTAATTAAGTTTTATTGCACTGTCCTTATAAATACTCCTAGAAAGACTAAGTTAATTAAAGATGAAGATTTTAAAGAATTATGTTTATAATTTGTCATATCAGATACTAGTAGTTGTTCTCCCAATAATAACTACACCCTATATTACTAGAATCTTTAGTTCTCAAGAGTTAGGTGATTATGGATATTATAGTTCTATAGTAACTTACTTTATATTGCTCGCTACTTTAGGTGTCGCCAACTATGGGACCAAGGTGATTTCTGGACATCGTAATGAGATTAATAAAAACTTTTGGGGTATCTACTTTTTACAATTAGGTGCTACAATCCTTTCAATCTCCTTATATTGTATTTTTTGCGTTAACCTTCCTTCAATGCAAAACCCAGTAGCCTATATTTTGGGATTGAGTTTAGTTTCTAAAGGTTTAGATATTTCCTGGCTTTTTCAAGGGTTAGAGGATTTTCGTAAAATTACTGTTCGAAATATTACGGTAAAACTCGTTGGGGTAATCTCGATTTTCCTGTTTGTCAAATCTACTAACGACCTTTACCTTTATGTGTTCTTATTAACAATATTTGAGCTATTGGGACAATTAAGTATGTGGTTGCCGGCCCGAGAGTTTATTGGGAAGCCCCATGTTGATTTAGAATACGCTAGGTACCATTTGAAACCAATTATTTTATTATTTCTTCCTCAGATAGCAATCTCTTTATACGTTACTTTAGATCGTACGATGCTTGGAGTTTTAGCCTCTACAAAAGATGTAGGAATCTATGATCAGGCACTTAAATTGGTGAATATTTTATTAACCTTGGTAACGTCATTGGGGAGCGTCATGTTGCCTCGAGTTGCTAATTTATTAGCAACAAACAATCATGAAGAAGTCAATAAGATGCATGAGATTTCATTCCTAGTTTATAATTTGATTATTTTTCCGATTATGACAGGTATGTTGATTGTTAATGACGATTTTGTTCAATTTTTCCTTGGTCAAGATTTTCAAGATGCACGTTTCGCGATAGCAATCATGATCTTTAGGATGTTCTTTATCGGCTGGACCAATATTATGGGAATTCAGATTTTAATTCCACATAATAAAAATAAAGAATTTATGATTTCAACAACGGTTCCCGCAATTACCAGTGTGGGATTAAATTTGTTGTTTCTTCCCAAACTTGGTTATATGGGGGCTGCAATTGTCTCGGTCTTGACTGAAGCCTTTGTTTGGGCAATTCAACTGTTCTTTACTCGCAAATATATAAAAGATGTTCCGATTATCGGATCGATGATGAAGATCATTCTAGCATCAGCTATTATGTATGGCCTCCTACTAGTTTCAAAAACAGTTATACATTTTTCGCCAATCGTAAATGTTTTAGCATTTGCTGTGATTGGTGGAATCATTTACCTTTTTGCGATTCTATCTCTAAAAGTGGTAGATGTGAAAGAATTAAAACAAATAATTAGGAAGAATTAGAATGCGCAAATATCGAAATATTAACTTAGATCTACTAAAAGTACTTGCATGTGTTGGTGTTGTTCTACTCCATACAGCGATGGGTGGATTTAAAGAGACAGGTTCATGGAATTTTTCGACATATTTATACTATTTAGGAACCTATTCTATTCCTTTATTTTTTATGGTTAATGGTTATTTATTGTTAGGAAAGAGAGAGATTACCTATTCCTATATACTGCAGAAAGTAAAGTGGATTCTAATAACAGTATCGTCATGGTCAGTAATCATTTGGCTTTTTAAACATGACTTTACAGTTAATCCAATTAAAAAAATTATAGGTTCTTTGATACAAAAGGGGTATTTCTTCCAGTTTTGGTTTTTTGGTGCACTCATAATTATTTATATATGTTTGCCTGTTTTGAAAAAATTCCTTAATTCAAAAAGAAGTTATTTATACATCCTATCTGTATTACTAGTTGTTGGCTTGATTTTTGAGTTAACAAATATTGTACTTCAAATGCCAATACAAACATATGTTATACAAACCTTTAGGTTATGGACTTGGTTTTTCTATTATCTTTTAGGTGGCTTTATAGCTCAATTTGACAAAGATACTATCAAAAATAGGTTTAAGAGATGGATGAAAATAATCGTAGTACTTTTGTTCCTGGTTTCGCCTTTAATATTATTTTTCTTAGGAAGAACCACTTACCATAATTTTTTTGCTGAATATTTTTATGATCTTCTATTTGTAAAAGTTGTAAGTTTAGGAATTTTTCTAACTATATTCTCACTTGCATTGAATCAAGATAACAACAAATGGATTGTTTTTCTTTCTAATCAAACCATGGGAGTTTTTATAATACACACTTACATTATGAAGTTGTGGGAAAAACTATTTGGTTTTAGTTTTGTAGGAGCATATTTACTTTTTGCTATATTTACTTTAAGTGTTAGTTTCATTATTGTTGGAATGTTAATGAAAATCCCTTATTTCAATCGAATTGTTAAATTATAAAAAGGAGAACAAAATGTACGACTATCTAATCGTTGGTGCTGGTTTGTCGGGAGCAATTTTTGCTTATGAAGCGACCAAGCGTGGGAAAAAAGTAAAAGTGATTGATAAGCGTAATCATATTGGTGGTAATATCTACTGTGAGGACGTTGAAGGTATTAACGTTCACAAGTACGGTGCCCACATTTTCCATACTTCAAACAAAAAAGTCTGGGATTATGTAAATCAATTTGCTGAATTTAACAACTATATCAACTCGCCTATAGCCAATTACAAGGGCAGTCTTTACAATCTTCCTTTTAACATGAATACTTTCTATGCTATGTGGGGAACCAAGACTCCTCAAGAAGTGAAAGATAAGATAGCTGAACAAACGGCTCATATGAAAGATGTTGAGCCTAAAAACTTGGAAGAACAAGCTATTAAGTTGATTGGTCCGGATATCTATGAAAAGTTGATTAAGGGATATACTGAAAAACAATGGGGACGTTCTGCAACAGACCTCCCACCATTTATCATTAAACGCTTGCCAGTTCGTTTAACCTTTGATAATAATTATTTTAATGACCGTTATCAAGGGATTCCAATTGGGGGTTACAACGTTATCATCGAAAATATGCTGAAGGATTTAGAAGTAGAACTTGGCGTTGACTTTTTTGCCAATCGTCAAGAATTAGAGACTTCTGCTGAAAAAGTTGTCTTTACAGGGATGATTGACCAATACTTTGATTATAAGCATGGTGAGTTAGAATACCGTAGTCTTCGTTTTGAGCATGAAGTTCTATATGAAGAAAACTATCAAGGAAATGCAGTTGTTAACTATACAGAGCGTGAAATTCCTTATACTCGCATCATTGAACACAAGCACTTCGAATACGGAGCGCAACCAAAGACAGTTATTACGCGTGAATATCCTGCTGACTGGAAGCGAGGTGATGAGCCTTATTATCCAATCAATGATGAGAGAAACAATGCTATATTTGCTAAATATCAAGAAGAAGCGGCACAGAATGATAAGGTGATTTTCTGTGGACGTTTAGCAGATTATAAATACTATGATATGCATGTGGTAATCGAACGTGCTCTGAATGTGGTAGAGGAAGAGTTTAGTAATTGAAAAATAACGAAGAGAGGTTATTCTATTATGAAAGGTATTATTCTTGCGGGTGGCTCAGGTACCCGACTGTACCCCCTTACACGAGCTGCATCAAAACAGCTGATGCCGGTTTATGATAAACCCATGATTTACTATCCTTTGTCAACCTTGATGTTGGCTGGGATTAAGGACATTTTAATCATCTCAACACCACAGGATTTACCCCGCTTTAAGGATCTGCTCTTGGATGGTTCCGAATTTGGGATTAAACTTTCTTATGCGGAACAGCCAAGTCCAGATGGACTTGCTCAGGCTTTTCTTATTGGTGAAGAATTTATCGGTGACGATAGTGTTGCCTTGATTTTAGGCGATAATATCTATCATGGACCTGGTTTGAGCAGAATGCTTCAAAAGGCAGCCAAGAAAGAGAAGGGTGCGACTGTTTTTGGTTATCAAGTGAAGGACCCAGAGCGTTTTGGTGTGGTCGAGTTTGATGAAGACATGAATGCCATTTCCATAGAAGAAAAACCGGAGAATCCTCGCTCTAACTATGCAGTGACAGGTCTTTATTTCTATGATAATGATGTTGTAGAGATTGCCAAACATATCCAACCAAGCGCTCGTGGCGAGTTGGAAATCACAGATGTTAACAATGCTTATTTGAAACGTGGGGATTTGTCTGTTGAGCTTATGGGACGTGGTTTTGCCTGGCTGGATACAGGGACGCATGAGAGTCTGTTAGAAGCATCCCAATATATCGAAACGGTTCAAAGGATGCAAAATGTTCAGGTTGCCAACCTAGAAGAAATTGCCTACCGAATGGGTTATATCAGCCGCGAAGATGTGCTGAAGTTGGCGCAACCTCTCAAGAAGAATGAATACGGACAATACTTGCTTCGTTTGATTGGAGAAATCTAGATGACAGATAATTTTTTCGGCAAAACACTTGCAGTGCGCAAGATTGATGCCATTCCAGGTTTGTTAGAGTTTGACATTCCAGTTCATGGTGACAATCGTGGCTGGTTTAAAGAAAATTTCCAGAAGGAAAAGATGCTACCGCTTGGTTTTCCTGAGAGCTTCTTTGCTGAAGGGAAACTGCAAAACAACGTCAGCTTTTCTCGCAAAAATGTTCTCCGAGGCCTCCATGCTGAACCTTGGGACAAGTACATCTCAGTAGCAGATGGTGGCAAGGTTCTGGGTTCTTGGGTTGACCTACGTGAAGGTGAGACTTTTGGAAATGTTTATCAGACCGAGATTGATGCAAGTAAGGGAATCTTTGTCCCTCGTGGCGTAGCCAATGGTTTCCAAGTACTCTCGGATACAGTTTCTTATAGCTATCTGGTCAATGACTACTGGGCACTTGAACTCAAGCCTAAATATGCTTTTGTCAACTATGCAGACCCAGCTTTGGGAATCCAGTGGGAAAATCTAGCAGAAGCAGAAGTCTCAGAAGCTGATAAACATCATCCATTACTTAAGGATGTAAAACCACTAAGAAAAGAAGATTTGTAAAAAAGTTAAGGAATAAAAATGACTGAATACAAGAATATTATCGTGACAGGTGGGGCTGGTTTTATCGGTTCTAACTTTGTTCATTATGTTTACAAGAACTTTCCAGACGTCCATGTGACAGTGCTGGACAAGCTGACTTATGCGGGGAATCGTGCCAACATTGAAGAAATTTTAGGTGATCGTGTTGAGTTGGTTGTTGGAGATATTGCTGACGCAGCCTTGGTAGACAAGTTAGCGGCTGAAGCGGATGCTATCGTTCATTACGCTGCAGAAAGCCATAATGACAACTCGCTCAATGACCCGAGCCCCTTTATCTACACTAACTTCATTGGGACCTACACTCTATTGGAAGCAGCTCGTAAATATGACCTTCGTTTCCACCATGTGTCGACTGACGAAGTCTATGGGGATCTGCCTCTACGTGAAGATTTGCCAGGTCATGGAGAAGGTCCAGGTGAGAAGTTTACAGCTGAAACCAAGTACAATCCAAGCTCGCCTTACTCATCAACAAAGGCAGCTTCAGACTTGATTGTCAAAGCATGGGTTCGCTCATTTGGCGTGAAAGCGACGATTTCGAACTGTTCAAACAACTATGGTCCTTACCAGCATATTGAGAAGTTCATTCCGCGCCAAATCACCAATATCTTGAGCGGTATCAAGCCAAAACTCTATGGTGAAGGTAAGAATGTCCGTGACTGGATCCATACCAATGACCATTCTTCAGGTGTTTGGACAATTTTGACAAAAGGTACAATCGGTGAAACTTACTTGATTGGTGCGGATGGCGAGAAGAACAACAAAGAAGTGTTAGAACTCATCCTCAAGGAGATGGGGCGACCAGCTGATGCTTATGATCATGTGACAGACCGTGCGGGTCACGACCTCCGCTATGCCATCGACGCTAGCAAGCTCCGTGATGAACTAGGATGGAAGCCAGAGTTTACCAATTTTGAAGCAGGTCTCAAAGAGACCATCAAATGGTACACAGACAACCAAGAATGGTGGAAATCTGAAAAAGAAGCCGTCGAGGCTAACTATGCCAAGACGCAAAAAGTAATTAACTAATCAGATACTAAAAAGCAAGAGACTTTGAGTTCTCTTGCTTTTTATGTATGTCGTAGACTTTTATTTTCTTACTTCTTGTTTATAAAACTCTTTAAGTGCATCTTGCCAGGTTGGAATGACGAAACCTGTCGCCTTCGCTTTGGCTAAACTCATGGTTGAGTTGAGGGGACGTTTAGCCTTAGCAGGGAACTTGCTGGAGTCTACTGGTACTACTTCAACATCACTGTCCTTAAGAATTTCGACAGCAAAGTCATACCAAGTGGTATCTTCAGTGGAGTCATTTGATAAGTGGTAGTAGCCAAATTCTTTTTGATTTTCAGTCAAGTAGGTCATGAACTCAGCCAAGGTACGTGTCCAAGTTGGGCGACCGTGTTGGTCGTTAACTACAGTGAGAGTTTTATGGGTTTTGGCAAGATTTTTCATGGTAAAGACAAAGTTTTTGCCATAATTTCCAAAGACCCAAGCAGTACGGATGATATAATGTTGTGACGTAAGATTTTCAACGAGTTCTTCACCCATTCGCTTGGTACGCCCGTACTCTGTCTGCGGATCAGGTAGATCACCGACTTCCCATTCTTGTCCAACGGGTTTTTTCCCATCAAAGACATAGTCTGTCGAGATATAGACAAGGGTAGCTCCGTATTTCTCAGAGGCCTTGGCTACATTTTCAGTTCCAGTTACGTTTATGGCAAAATCCAGTTCTTTCCCCTCGTCTTCAGCCGCATCCACAGCAGTGTAGGCTGCACAATGATAGACTAGAGTTGGCTTGACCTCAGCAAAGACTTTCTCAACCATTTCAGCATTAGTGATATCCATTTCGGCCACATCCACTGCAACATAGTCCACATTTCGTTCATCTAGTAAATAACGTAGTTCGGTACCGAGCTGACCATTCGCACCTGTAATTAATATCATTGTCTTCTCCTTAGCTTTTCTTCTATGTTAATCATAGCAAAAAAATGATAAAAAATCTGATTTTTACCTTTGGTTTGACCGTTTGTATTTTGGAAATCGTAAGTTATACAAATTGGAATTTAATACTATGGCTATCTATCAAAAAAATTTTTTCAGAAAATGCTAAAATCATTCAAAAATTCTGAAAATTCTGTTGACAACTTTCTGAAAAGGGTCTATAATGGGATGTAAATTTTAAAGGAGAAAATGATGAAAAGTTCAAAATTACTTGCCCTTGCGGGTGTGACATTATTGGCAGCTGGTACTCTGGCTGCGTGCTCTGGATCAAGTTCAAGTGCTAAAGGTGAGAAGACATTCTCATACATTTATGAAACGGATCCTGACAACCTCAACTATTTGACAACTGGTAAGGCAGCTACTGCAAATATTACCAGTAACGTTATCGATGGCTTGCTCGAAAATGACCGCTATGGTAACTTTGTACCATCTATGGCTGAGGATTGGTCTGTATCTAAGGACGGCTTGACTTACACATATACGCTTCGTAAGGATGCAAAATGGTATACCTCTGAAGGTGAGGAATACGCAGAAGTCAAAGCTCAAGACTTTGTAACAGGACTTAAATATGCTGCTGATAAAAAATCTGATGGTCTTTATTTAGTTCAAGAATCAATCAAAGGATTGGACGCCTATGTTAAAGGAGAAATTACAGACTTCTCTCAAGTAGGAATCAAGGCCCTTGATGATTATACAGTTCAGTACACATTGAACAAGCCAGAAAGCTTCTGGAATTCTAAGACAACGATGGGAGTTTTGGCCCCAGTAAATGAAGAGTTCTTGAACTCTAAAGGGGATGACTTCGCTAAGGGAACTGACTCAAGCAGTATTCTCTACAATGGTCCGTTCTTACTCAAATCAATTGTTGCTAAATCTTCTGTCGAATTTGCGAAAAATCCTAACTACTGGGATAAGGACAATGTCCATATCGATAAGGTTAAATTATCATTCTGGGATGGACAAGATACCAACAAACCAACTGAAGCTTTCAAAGACGGTAGCTTTACAATGGCTCGTCTCTTCCCAACAAGCGCTAGCTACACAGAGACTGAAAAGGCATTTAAAGACAATATCGTTTATACACAACAAGACTCTACTACTTATTTAGTAGGTACGAATATCGATCGCCAGTCTTATAAGTACACTTCTAAGACAACCGATGAAGAAAAAACATCAACCAAGAAAGCTCTTCTAAACAAGGACTTCCGTCAAGCTCTTGCTTTTGGTTTCGATAGAACGGCCTATGCTTCTCAAGTAAATGGTGCAAGCGGGGCAACTAAACTGCTTCGTAACTTGTTTGTTCCTCCTACATTTGTACAGGCAGATGGAAAGAACTTTGGCGAAATGGTCAAAGAAAAATTGGTGACTTATGGTGACGAGTGGAGCAACGTGAACTTGGATGATGCTCAAGATGGACTCTACAACCCAGATAAGGCCAAAGCAGAATTCGCTAAAGCTAAGACAGCCCTTCAAGCGGAAGGTGTGAAATTCCCAATCCACTTGGATATGCCTGTAGATCAAACCAATACAACAAAAGTTCAACGTGTTCAATCTTTTAAACAGTCAGTTGAAGAAAATCTAGGATCAGATAATGTGGTTATCGATATCCAACAGCTCCAAAAAGACGATGTTCAAAACATTACCTACTTCGCTGAAACTGCGGCTGGAGAAGACTGGGATATCTCAGATAACGTGGGTTGGTCTCCAGACTATATCGATCCATCTACTTATCTTGATATTATCAAGCCTTCTGTAGGAGAAAATACGAAAACATATCTAGGATTTGATTCTGGGACAAGCAACGCTGCCGCTAAGCAAGTTGGTTTAGAAGATTACGAAAAAATGGTTGTGGAAGCTAGTGAAGAAACCACTGATGTTTCAAAACGTTATGAGAAATATGCTGCTGCCCAAGCTTGGTTGACAGACAGTGCCTTGCTCATCCCAACAACTTCTCAAACTGGTCGTCCAATGTTGTCTAAGATGGTACCATTTACACTTCCATTTGCATACTCTGGTAACAAGGGTATGAGTGAAGCCCTTTTGTACAAATATCTAGAAGTACAAGATAAGGCAGTGACAACAGAAGAATACCAAAAAGCTCAAGAAAAATGGTTGAAAGAAAAAGAAGAGTCAAATAAAAAGGCCCAAGAAGATCTCGCAAACCATGTGAAATAACTTTAAAAAAGTAAAGGATTTAGCCATCGACATGATGGTTAAGTCCTTTTTTATCTTGGTATAAGTCCCTGAATGATTAGAGATAGGATTTTTCAGAAAAGAGAAAATTTTAGTGAATTTTACCTATTTCCTATTGCTTTCTGATCTTTTATTTGTTATATTAAAAGTACAATTATTTTTTATTTAGAACAGTTAAGCTTAGCACTTTCAGAGAAAGGAGTATTTTTTAAAAAAGAAATGTAAACGCTTACTGGAAAATGAAAGGATTTAGGAGTTCATGGATAAACGATTTTTTGAAAAACGCTGTAAGTTCAGTATTCGTAAGTTTACGCTTGGAGTAGCTTCGGTGATGATTGGAGCGACTTTCTTCGCAGCTAGCCCAGTATTGGCTGATCAAGCAACAGTTGGTTCTACAACTAATTTGCCAAGTGAATTAGCTGATTTGGATAAGAAGGCTAGTGATGAGGGGCACGATTTTGACAAGGAAGCCGCCGCTCAGAATCCTGGTTCGGCTGAAACTACTGAAGGCCCTCAAACAGAAGAAGAGTTGTTGGCTCAAGAAAAAGAAAAGTCTGAAAAGCCAAGCAATCTGCCAAAAGAATTAGAAGATAAATTGGAGAAAGCTGAAGACAATGGGCGTGAAGTTGACAAGGATCAGTTGGCCCAAGATACAGGGAAGCTCGTCCCAGAAGATGTGGCTAAGACTACCAATGGGGAATTAAACTACGGCGCGACTGTTAAGATCAAGACGCCATCAGGAGAAGGTAGCGGTATTGTCGTTGCTAAAGACCTTGTCTTGACGGTTTCTCATAACTTTATCAAGGATAGCCAAGACGGCAATATCCGTAAGGTTGTGGACAATGATCAAGGGGATGGAGATATCTATAGTATCTCTTATCCAGGACTGCCAGATGTCAAGTTTAGCAAGAAAGATATCATTCATTGGGATCGTGAAGGCTACCTGAAGGGCTTCAAAAATGATTTGGCCCTAGTGAGATTGCGTACAGTTCTAGAAAATACGCCTGTTGAAGTAACTAAAAAACCAGTAGTTAAGAAAATTGGAGATAAGCTCCATGTCTTTGGTTATCCAGAAGGGAAATTGAATCCGATTGTCAATACTACAGTTGATTTTGCGGAACCATACGGAGAAGGCGTCCAAGGGATTGGTTACCAAGGAGGCAAACCGGGCGCTAGTGGTGGCGGTATCTTTGATACAGAAGGCAAACTAGTCGGTGTGCATCAAAATGGTGTAGTTGGAAAACGTAGTGGAGGCATTCATTCTCTTCTCACCAGCTCAACTAAAATGGATCCAGGACCACATGCAGGGAATTTCAAGTGTGAAACCAGCAGACTTGGAAGAGAAAGAAAAACCGGCTGAAGAAAAACCAAAAGAGGATAAACCTGAAACCCCTAAGACAGTAACCCCTGAATGGCAAACGGTAGCAAAAAAAGAACAGCAGGGAACAGTTACGGTTCGTGAAGAAAAAGGTGTCCGCTACAATCAATTGTCTTCAACTGCACAGAACGACAATGGCGATAAACCAGCCTTGTTTGAAAAACAAGGATTGACAGTTGACGCTAATGGAAATGCGACGGTTGATTTAACCTTCAAAGATGATTCTGAAAAGGGCAAATCACGCTTTGGTGTCTTCTTGAAATTTAAAGATACCAAGAACAATGTTTTTGTTGGTTATGATAAGGACGGCTGGTTCTGGGAGTATAAATCTCCAACCGATAGCACCTGGTATAAGGGGGGCCGTGTAGCAGCGCCAGAACCAGGTTCTGTAAACCGTCTTTCTATTACCCTCAAGTCAGATGGACAACTCAATGCAACGAATAATGATGAGAAACTCTTTGATACGGTCACTTTGCCAGCAGCTGTTAATGAAACTCTCAAAAATGAGAAGAAAATCGTTCTAAAAGCTGGTTCCTATGGCAATGAGCGTACAGTTGTCAGCGTTAAAACAGACAATCAAGAAGGTGTGAAAGCAGATGATACTCCTGCCCAGAAAGAAACAGGTCCAGTTGTTGACGATAGCAAGGTGACTTATGATACGATCCAGTCCAAGGTCCTCAAGGCAGTGATTGACCAAGCCTTCCCACGTATTAAAGAATATAGTTTGAATGGGCATACCTTGCCAGGACAAGTCCAACAATTCAATAAAGTATTTATCAACAAACACGAAGTCACACCTGAAGTTACCTACAAAAAAATCAATGAGACAACAGCAGAGTACGTGATGAAGCTTCGCGATGATGCTAATCTTATCAATGCGGAAATGACAGTACGCTTGCAAGTTGTGGATAATCAATTACACTTTGATGTGACCAAGATTGTCAACCACAATCAAGTTACTCCAGGTCAAAAGATTGATGACGAAAGAAAATTGCTTTCCACGATTAGTTTCCTTGGTAATGCTTTAGTCTCTGTTTCGAGTGATCAAGCTGGTGCTAAGTTTGATGGGGCAACCATGTCAAACAATACGCATGTCAGCGGAGATGATCATATCGATGTAACCAATCCAATGAAGGATCTGGCTAAGGGTTACATGTATGGATTTGTTTCTACAGATAAGCTTGCTGCAGGTGTTTGGAGCAACTCTCAAAACAGCTACGGTGGTGGTTCGTATGATTGGACTCGTTTGACAGCCTATAAAGAAACAGTTGGAAATGCCAACTATGTCGGAATTCATAGCTCTGAATGGCAATGGGAAAAAGCTTATAAGGGCATTGTCTTCCCAGAATACACGAAGGAACTTCCAAGTGCCAAGGTTGTTATCACCGAAGATGCCAATGCTGACAACAAAGTCGACTGGCAAGATGGTGCCATTGCTTATCGTAGCATCATGAACAACCCTCAAGGTTGGGAAAAGGTTAAGGATATCACAGCTTATCGTATCGCGATGAACTTTGGTTCACAAGCACAAAACCCGTTCCTCATGACCTTGGATGGTATCAAGAAAATCAATCTCCATACAGATGGTCTTGGGCAAGGTGTTCTCCTTAAAGGATATGGTAGTGAAGGTCATGACTCTGGTCACTTGAACTATGCTGATATTGGTAAACGTATTGGTGGTGTTGAAGACTTCAAGACCTTGATCGAAAAAGCGAAGAAATATGGAGCACATCTAGGTATCCACGTTAACGCATCTGAGACCTATCCTGAGTCTAAATACTTTAACGAAAATATTCTTCGTAAGAATCCAGATGGAAGCTACAGCTACGGATGGAACTGGCTAGACCAAGGAATCAACATTGATGCTGCTTATGACTTGGCACATGGACGTTTGGCTCGCTGGGAAGACTTGAAGAAAAAACTTGGTGAAGGTCTCGACTTTATCTATGTGGACGTTTGGGGCAATGGTCAATCAGGTGATAACGGTGCCTGGGCTACCCACGTTCTTGCTAAAGAAATCAACAAACAAGGCTGGCGCTTTGCGATCGAGTGGAGCCATGGTGGTGAATACGACTCTACCTTCCAACACTGGGCAGCTGACTTGACCTATGGTGGCTACACTAATAAAGGTATCAACAGTGCCATCACACGCTTTATCCGCAACCACCAAAAGGATTCTTGGGTTGGGGACTACAGAAGTTACGGTGGTGCAGCCAACTACCCACTTCTAGGTGGCTACAGCATGAAAGACTTTGAAGGCTGGCAAGGACGAAGCGACTACAATGGCTACGTGACTAACCTCTTTGCCCATGACGTCATGACTAAGTACTTCCAACACTTCACTGTAAGTAAATGGGAAAATGGTACACCAGTTACCATGACCGATAATGGTAGCACCTATAAATGGACACCAGAAATGAAGGTTGAGCTAGTCGATACAGCAGGTAACAAGGTTGTTGTGACTCGTAAGTCAAATGATGTCAATAGCCCGCAATACCGCGAACGTACAGTAACGCTCAATGGACGTGTCATCCAAGATGGCTCAGCTTACTTGACTCCTTGGAACTGGGATGCAAATGGTAAGAAACTTCCTACTGATAAGGAAAAAATGTACTACTTCAATACGCAGGCTGGTGCAACAACTTGGACACTTCCAAGCGATTGGGCAAATAGCAAGGTTTACCTTTACAAGCTAACTGACCAAGGTAAGACAGAAGAGCAAGAACTAACTGTAACAGATGGTAAGATTACCCTAGACCTTCTCGCAAATCAACCATACGTTCTCTACCGTTCAAAACAAACCAATCCTGAAATGTCATGGAGCGAAGGCATGCACATCTATGACCAAGGATTTAACAGTGGAACCTTGAAACACTGGACCATTTCTGGTGATGCTTCTAAGGCAGAAATTGTCAAATCACAAGGTGCAAATGAAATGCTTCGTATCCAAGGCAATAAGAGCAAGGTCAGTCTTACTCAAAAACTGACTGGCTTGAAACCAAATACCAAGTATGCCGTTTATGTTGGTGTCGATAACCGTAGTAATGCCAAGGCAAGTATCACAGTGAATACTGGCGAAAAAGAAGTAACTACTTATACTAATAAGTCACTCGCTCTCAACTATATCAAAGCATATGCTCATAACAATCGTCGTGACAATGCTACAGTTGACGATACAAGTTACTTCCAAAATATGTACGCCTTCTTTACAACTGGATCGGACGTATCAAATGTTACTCTGACTTTGAGTCGTGAAGCTGGTGATGAAGCAACTTACTTTGATGAAATTCGTACCTTTGAAAACAATTCAAGCATGTACGGAGACAAACATGATACAGGTAAAGGAACCTTCAAACAAGACTTTGAAAATGTAGCTCAAGGAATCTTCCCATTTGTAGTGGGCGGTGTCGAAGGTGTCGAAGACAACCGCACTCACTTGTCTGAAAAACACGATCCATATACACAGCGTGGTTGGAATGGTAAGAAAGTCGATGATGTTATCGAAGGAAATTGGTCATTGAAGACAAATGGACTAGTGAGCCGTCGTAACTTGGTTTACCAAACTATTCCACAAAACTTCCGTTTTGAAGCTGGTAAGACTTACCGTGTAACCTTTGAATACGAAGCAGGCTCTGACAATACCTATGCCTTTGTAGTCGGTAAGGGAGAATTCCAGTCAGGTCGTCGTGGTACTCAAGCTAGCGACTTGGAAATGCATGAATTGCCAAATACTTGGACGGATTCTAAGAAAGCCAAGAAGGCAACCTTCCTCGTGACAGGTGCAGAAACAGGCGATACTTGGGTAGGTATCTACTCAACTGGAAACGCAAGCAATACTCGTGGAGATGCTGGCGGAAATGCCAACTTCCGTGGTTACAACGACTTCATGATGGACAATCTTCACATCGAGGAAATTACCCTAACAGGTAAGATGTTGACAGAAAATGCTCTCAAGAACTACTTGCCAACGGTTGCCATGACCAACTACACGAAAGAGTCTATGGATGCTTTGAAAGAGGCGGTCTTTAACCTCAGTCAGGCAGATGATGACATTAGCGTGGAAGAAGCGCGTGCAGAGATTGCCAAGATTGAAGCTCTGAAGAATGCTTTGGTTCAGAAGAAGACAGCCTTGGTAGCAGAAGACTTTGAAAGTTTGGATGCGCCAGCTCAAGCGGGAGAAGGCCTAGAGAATGTCTTTGATGGCAATGTATCTAGCCTATGGCATACATCTTGGAATGGAGGAGATGTAGGCAAGCCTGCAACCATGGTCTTGAAAGAACCAACTGAAATCACAGGACTTCGTTATGTTCCACGTGCCTCTGATTCAAATGGAAACTTGCGAGATGTGAAACTGGTTGTCACAGATGAGTCTGGTAAAGAACATACCTTCACAGTGACAGATTGGCCAAATAACAACAAACCAAAAGACATTGACTTTGGCAAGACAATCAAGGCTAAGAAAATTGTCCTTACTGGTACCAAGACTTACGGAGATGGTGGCGATAAATACCAATCTGCAGCTGAACTCATCTTTACCCGTCCGCAAGTAGCAGAAACACCTCTTGACATGTCTGGCTATGAAGCAGCTTTAGCTAAGGCGCAGAAATTAACAGACAAAGACAATCAAGAGGAAGTAGCTAGCGTTCAGGCAAGCATGAAATATGCGACGGATAACCACCTCTTGACGGAAAGAATGGTGGCCTACTTCGCAGACTATCTCAACCAATTAAAAGATTCTGCTACGAAACCAGATGCTCCAACAAGTAGCAAGGGGGAAGAGCAACCACCAGTTCTTGATGTACCTGAGTTCAAAGGCGGCGTCAATGCAACAGAAGCAGCTGTACATGAGGTTCCTGAGTTCAAGGGCGGCGTTAATGCGGTTGAAGCCTTGGTACACGAATTGCCAGAATACAAAGGTGGAGCCAATGCAGTTCTAGCAGCTGCAAATGAAGTTCCAGAGTATAGAGGTGGCGTCAATGCAGTTGAGGCCTTGGTAAATGAAAAACCAGCTTACACAGGTGTATTGGCTACAGCTGGAGATCAAGCAGCTCCAACGGTTGAAAAACCTGAGTACCCGCTCACTCCAAGTCCAGTAGCTGAGACCAAAACTCCGGGAGCAAAAGATGAAGAGAAACTTCCTGCTACAGGGGAACACAACTCAGAAGTAGCCCTCTTCTTAGCAAGTGTGAGTATCGCTTTATCTGCCGCTGCTCTTGCGACAAAACGAAAAGAAGACTAAACAGATTTGGTTTTAGAAGTCCAAAAGAACTAGAATCAAATAGGATTAAACAGCCGGAGAGGACCTCTAGGTTCTCTCCTTTTTTCAAAGGAGAAATGATACCGCTTACTCATGTATGCGGATGAAAGGAATAGGAGAAAGATGGATAGACATTTTTTTGAGAAACGCTGTCACTATAGTATAAGAAAATTTGCAATCGGTGCAGCCTCCGTTATGATTGGTGCTAGTATCTTTGGCGCCAATATGGTTCAGGCGGCAGAAACGGCAGCACCTTCAGAAACAGAGGGAAGTATCACCCATGTTCAAGCCCTGGATAAGCTACCAGATGATTTAGCCGCTGCGCTTGAAAAAGCAGATGCAGAAGCTGCAACAGAAGCAAGTCATGAAGAAACTCCAGCGACTGATGAGAGAACCAATCCTCCAGCAAGTGAAGAGACAAAACCAGAGACAAGTCCTGCAAGTCCCAAACCAGCAGAAACGCCGAAACCGGTTGAAACACCAAAGGCAGATAAACAACCTGCGGAAACCCCTACACCAGCAGTAAAACCAGTTGAAAAGCAAATCGAAGATAGAGAAGATATCAACCATCTCGAGGGTGCTACTGCTCAGGCAAGCAACCATGAGACTGGTACCAACTTTACTGCGGATAAAGCTATCGACGGAGATGACAATACTCGTTGGGCTACAGACAAAGACGCACCAAAACCAACTTTTGAATTGACCCTTCCTAAGACAACCTTGATCAAACATGTAGAAATTGACTGGGATCGTCGTCTTCGTAATGGGCAAAATGACCCTAATATCAAATCTTGGAGTCTCTACTATGCAGGTCAAGAAGACGTGGGCGCTAACGGAGAAAAACAATGGAAACTCGCTCATACCAAGACTGGAAATCCTGTTTTAGATGAGAAAGTTGACCTAGCTGAAAGTATTCAAGCTAAGTACCTCAAATTAGAGATCAATGACTACCAAGCTGGCACAATGGGCTGGAGAAACGTTGGTATCCAAGAAATTCGAGCTTATTCAAACGTTCCGGACCATAGTAAGGTAACGGATATCCGCCAAGTAACCGAACTAACAGTAGCAGAAGATGGACAGTCTCTTGTCTTACCAACTTTACCAGGAAAAGTCAGTCTCATCGGAAGCAATAAACAAGGTGTAATTGACCTTCAAAATCACATCCATAAACCTCTGACAGATCAACGTGTCAAGGTCATGGTCCAACAAATCAGAGACAGTCATACCTTTACAAAAGAGTTTGAAGTAGTCATCAAGGGGCTACATCAGGACGAAGGTGTGGGTGTGAAGCCAAAAGTAGCACCAGCTGTTCAACAATGGTATGGGAAAGAAGGCCAATCTTCTATCACTTCAGATACAGTCCTTGCGACAGGAGATTCGGGCTTTGATCAGGCTACAACTTTCTACCAGTCAGACCTTGCCAGCCGTGGATTGGAACTGGCGACAGGTGACAAGCAGGCTCAAAAACGAATCGAGTTTAAAAAGGTTGAAAACAAGGGTTATGGTAAAGAAGGGTATGGCATCACTATCCAAAATGATGTGATTACCATCGAAGCTGCCACAAACACAGGAGCCTTCTACGCCACTCGTACCCTTCTTCAAATGGGAGAAAGTAACCTCCAAAATGGCGAAATTCGAGATTTCCCAAATTTCAGCCACCGTGGCTTTATGTTGGATACAGGTCGTAAATTTATCCCTTATGACACCCTCGTAGACATCATGCTCAACATGGCCTACTACAAGATGAACGACTTGCAGTTGCACCTTAATGATAACTATATCTTCCTCAAGGAACACTTGGCAGGTAAGAATTTGAGTTCAGAAGAACAACTCAAGTATGTACTTGAACACGCTAAGACTGGTTTCCGTTTGGAGACAGATATTGTCGGTAAGAATGGTCAAAAATTAACATCAGATGAGCATTATACCAAGGAAGAAATGCAAAATCTGATTAAACTTGCCAAGGCCTTGCATATCAATCTAGTGCCAGAAATTGACACACCAGGTCACGCTCTATCATTTGTCAAAGTCCGTCCAGACCTCATGTATCAAGGTAGTTTGAGCGATTATGCAGGCAAGCACAATGTTGAGCGCGTAGCCATGCTAGACTTGGATAACAAGTACGAAGAAACTCTTAAATTTGTCAAATCAGTTTATGACAAACTTCTCGATGGTCCAGATGCACCGCTTCATGGCGTGTCCACTGTTCATATCGGAACGGATGAATACTATGGCAGCAGAGAAAGCTATCGCCGCTATGTCAATGATTTGACCCAATATATCAAGTCTAAAGGTTACACCCCTCGTATCTGGGGATCGCTCAGTGCGAAACGTGGGAACACTCCTGTTGATTGGAACGGAGTAGAGGTTGATATCTGGAGTATCGGATGGCAACGACCAAATGAGGCCATTGCTCAGGGAGCTAAGATTATCAATATCACGGATGTACCGACCTATAGTGTGCCAAGTGGAAGCAATAGTCAAGCAGCCTACGGGGACTATGCTAACTACGAACGTCAGTACAATAGCTGGACACCGAATGATTTTAGAACAGGTGGAGGTCCACTTCTACCAGCTTCTCATCCAAGTATTCTTGGTGGTGGGCACGCAGTTTGGAATGATAACATTGACCTTCATGAGACCGGTTTGACCTCTTATGACATCTTCAAACGCTTCTTCAAGAGCATGCAAACCACTGCAGAACGCACTTGGGGATCTGACCGTGCAGCTGCGACCTTTGCAGAACGCACCCTACCAACGAGCCCTTATGCGCCACAGTCAAATCCTGATAAAGAGATTGATCAAAGCGACTTGTTTACCATCAATTCTGAAACAGTCAAGAACTATGCAAGCAAGAAAGTGAAGGCAAGCGAACAGGGATTGGCTTTTGAGAAAGATAGCAGTATCGAAGGCTTGGCTGGTGATGTTGGTCCAAGTCACGTCTTGAAGTTTGATGTAACTGTCACTGGAGACGGGGAACAAACCTTCTCAACAAGTGGGGACAATCGTATCTATCTAGCTGATAAAGACGGCTATCTTGCTTACCAGTTTGAACAGTTCCATATCCAATTCAATAAAAAACTTGAAAAGAACAAACGTTATCAAATCTCCATCGTGACCAAACCACAATCTACAGAAGTCTATGTGGATGGTGAAAAGATTGAGCGTATTGCAAATCCAGCCCACCCTCGTTTTGCCCACAATAGCTTGGTTCTACCGCTTGAAAGCATCGGTGGTTTCAAAGGAATCTTGCATAGTGCAGAGTTGTCAGACAAAGCATTTGTAAACCCTCGTTTGATTTCAAATGATAAGATTACTGCAACCGCAAGCAGTCAGCAACTTCCAGGAAACGCGACTGAAGGCGTTGTTGAAAAGGCCTTTGACAATGATCCAAATACCTTCTGGCATACTAAATGGACTGGTGACACTGCGCCATACACTCTTACTATGACCTTGAAAGAAGCAGAAAAAATCAATGGTTTGACCTATCTCCCACGTCCAGGTGGTGGAAATGGTGTTGTGACGCGCTACGAAATCTACGCACAAAAAGATGGCCAAATGGTCAAGGTTTCAGAAGGAAGCTGGGACAACAACGCCCAAGAAAAAACAGTCAACTTTGCGGCGGTACATACCAACAAGATTGAGTTGAAAGTATTGGAAGGCGTTGGTGGTTTTGCAAGTGCTGCTGAAATTCATCTATTGAAACCTGTTAAAGAAGAGCAAGAAACGCCTGCACCAAGTCAACCAGAAAAACCAACTACTCCTGAAAAACCAAAAGTAGACCAAACCGGTGATGGAACAGTTGAATTGGCAGATCAATTCACTGCAAGTAAACCAGCTAGCGAAGACAGCATTGCAGCTGCCAGCAAGAGCGCAGACTATCTCAAGAAAGAGTACAAGGTCTTCCCAACTCCACAAAAAGTGACTTATGGAGAAGGTGTCACAGCTCTTCGCAAGCAAGTCAATCTGGTCATGGGTGATCAACTCGATATCTATACTCGCAATCGCTTGAAGAGTGTTTTGCAGGACAATCAAGTATCTTATACAACTGGTAAGTCAGCAATCGCTGGCGCAACCAACATCTATCTTGGAGTGCATGGACAAGGTTCACAAGCAGAGCAAAACTTGTCCAATGTTTCAGCAGGTCTCTTTGACAAGATTGACGCCTATGTCTTGAGCATCAAGGATAACTCGATTTCCATCGTCGGAAAAGACACTGATGCAGTTTTCTATGGTTTGACAACCTTGAAACACATGCTCAAGGAAAGTCAAGTGCCAGTCCTTCGTAATGTGACAGTAGAAGATTACGCAGAGCTCAAGAACCGTGGTTTCATCGAAGGTTACTATGGAAATCCATGGTCGAATGCCGATCGTGCAGAGCTCATGCGTTTTGGTGGCGATTTGAAATTGAATCAATACTTCTTTGCACCAAAAGATGATCCGTACCACAACAAGAAATGGCGAGAACTCTATCCAGAAGAAAAACTAGCAGAAATCCGTGAACTTGCTCGTGTCGGAAATCAAAGTAAAACTCGCTATGTCTGGACTATCCATCCATTCATGAACAACCGCATCCGCTTTGGCAATGAGGCGCATTACCAAGAAGATTTGGCAACCATCAAGGCCAAATTTACCCAGTTGATGAAAGTGGGTGTCCGCGAATTTGGTATCCTTGCAGATGATGCTCCAAGCCCAGTCGGAGGCTACAATAGCTACAACCGCTTGATGCAAGATATGACCAAGTGGTTGACTGAAATGCAGGGAACTTACAGCGGTCTTCGTAAAGAAATGATCTTTGTTCCAGGTCAGTATTGGGGTAATGGACGTGAGGATGAGTTGAAATCTCTCAATGAAAATCTCCCAAGATCAACAACCATGACCTTGACGGGTGGTAAGATTTGGGGTGAAGTCTCTGAAAGCTTCCTTACAACTCTCAAGAACAATCTATCCGCAGGTGGCAAGACTTATCGCCCAGTTTCACTTTGGATTAACTGGCCTGTAACAGATAATTCTAAACAACACTTGATTCTAGGTGGTGGTGAGAAATTCCTTCATCCAAATGTGGATCCAAGCTTGCTATCTGGTATCATGTTGAATCCAATGCAACAGTCTGAACCATCTAAGATTGCCCTCTTTTCAGGAGCTCAATACTCATGGAAACAGTGGAAATCAGAAGAAGAAGCTAAGAAAATCAATAACATTGCCTTCAACTTTGTAGAAAATGGTCATTTTGAAGATAGCAAGGTATCAGCAGCCTTCCGCGAACTTGGTAAGCACATGATCAACCAAAACATGGATAATCGTGTCGTCAAACTAGAAGAATCTGTAGACTTAGCTCCAAAATTAACAGACTTCATGACCAAGCTTAAAGCAGGTCAGGATGTGACTGCCGAACGTGCAGCCTTGCGTGCAGAATTTGCCAAGATTAAAGAAGTAGCCGAACTCTATAAAGCATCAGGCGATAAAAAAATGGTTGCGCAAATCCACTATTGGTTGGATAATGCAATCGACCAAATGAATGCCCTCGATGCCTTCCTTACAGGAACTGAAGCCATGGCTACAAACGATGCAGCCAAACTTTGGGATAGCTACTATAAAGGTTTGAAATTGTACGAACAGTCTCAAACTCACACCTTCCATTATGTAGACCATATGGAAAAAGCTGAATTGGGTGTTCAACATATTCGTCCATTTATCCTATCCCTGAAAGAAGTTCTAGCGTCTGAAGTTCAAAAAGTCTTGCATCCAGACCAAATCATCAGCACCTTTATCACCAATCGAACAGGGGTAGAAGGTGGTTTGGCAGAAGTAACGGATGGCGATTTGGCAACTCATGCGATTATTAAATCACCAAATAGCATCAAGACAGGTGATTATATTGGTATGAAGTTCAACAAACCAGTAGCGATTCAAACCTTGACCTTTGCAATGGGAACGCAGGCAAATCCACGTGATACCTTTAGTAAGGCAGAAGTGCAGTATCAAGATGAAAATGACAACTGGGTAACCTTGAAAGAGCCAAGCTATGTCGGAAATGAATCCCTTCTTAAGTTTGAAAATCTCAATATCAAGGCCAAGGCAGTTCGCATGATTGCGACAGCAGACCGTGAGAATACTTGGTTTGCAGTTCAGGAAATTGCAGTCAACCGTCCAGTTGAAAAAGCTCGTAGCCAACAAGCAACGACAGTTAGTCTAAGCTCAAATCTAGTTTACAAACTAAATACCTCAGCTCGTCAAATCACTGATGGCAAGGACAATACAGAAGCCATGATGGCAAATGCTGACGGTAGCAATACCACTCCAGTAGATGCCTGGGCACAACTTGACCTCGGTGAAGTCAAGTCAGTCACTAAAGTACGACTTCGCCAAGGAACGGGTGATAAGCTTGCCACAGGTGTACTTGAGTATTCTACAGACGGTACTACTTGGCAGGAACTTGATCGCTTGGCAGGGGAGCAAACCAAGGAAGTGACTAGAGCAATCAATGCTCGTTATATCCGAGTACGCAATACTAAGGCCCTCGACCTCTGGTGGCGTATCCAAGACTTCTCTGTTGAGACACGCTCTGGAAACAGTGAGTTAACAGACACCAACGTCGACGCCTTGAAGGAAACACCAGTAGTGGATAGCTTGGGCAGTTACGAGCTTCAAATTCCAGCTGGAACCAAACTCCCTGCTCATAGCTATCTAGGAATGAAGCTTGACCGTATCCATCAGGTCAAGAGCATCCAGCTTCAAGGCCAAGCCAACCCTGCTCTTAGCCTAGAGTACTCTGCAAATGCGCAAGAATGGATTCCAGCTAGCCAGTTGACTGATAGATCTGCAGCAAGCCACTTAGTACGTTATGTGCGTCTGGTCAATAAAACAGATCAGGAACAAGCTGTGACAGCCACTTCTCTCCTTGTGACGACCAAAGAAGTGCAACCAACCAAACTAGAATCTACAACAATGGGCATTCATCCAACATACGGAAGCAATGATGTTCGTAAGCTGAACAACCTAGATCAACTATTTGACGGTGTTTACAACAACTTCGTTGAGTTTTCAGACTATGCCCATAAAGATGGTCATGTGACCTTGAAACTTGGTA
This sequence comes from Streptococcus sp. CCUG 71758, assembly GCF_011714815.1. Taxonomy (NCBI): domain Bacteria; kingdom Bacillati; phylum Bacillota; class Bacilli; order Lactobacillales; family Streptococcaceae; genus Streptococcus; species Streptococcus sp. CCUG 71758. Next base: position 363,411 of record NZ_RXXO01000002.1, read on the forward strand.
GCGAACGTACCATCAAGAAGATCAGAGCCTATATCCAAGACGGAACTCAAAACTATCTTCGTGATGGTAAGATTCAAGTCAGCCAAGACGGTAAAACTTGGACAGATGTCGTTACAGTAGGAGATGGTGTGGCCAATAGCCAACACGATGATTCATTGACAGATGGTTGGACACATGATTCTAAGATGCCAGGAAATCGCTATATCGAAGGTGAATTGACGACACCAGTCAAAGCCAACTATCTCCGTGTCCTCTATACAGCAGACTATGATGCCCGTTTTGTAGGCTTTACAGAACTGGTCATCAACGATGGTGAATTTGTCAAACCAATCAATGATCCAACAGTAGAAGGAAGTAGTGGAGAAAGCCAAGGCAACCTTTATAATAATCTTGTAGACGGCAAAGTCTTGACCAGCTACAAGTCTGAAAAAGACAAGGGCGAATTGGTGTATCACTTGTCTGAGCCAACTAATGCCAACCATCTTCGTCTTGTCTCTAGTCTTCCTGAAGGAGCGAAAGCACGCATTCTTGCTAGAACACTCAAGGATGGTCAAGACAGCTGGACAGACCTTGGTGCCATTACATCTAGTCTCCAAACCTTTGCTATCCGAAATGGTGGCTCTCTTCTAGACGTCAAATTAGCCTGGGAAGGTGGCAAGGCCGAGTTTTATGAATTGGCGAGCTTCTATCAAGAATTGACAGAAGAACCGGTTCAATCAAGTAAGGGTGAAGAGCCAGCACCCGTTCTTGAGGTTCCTGAATTCACAGGTGGTGTCAATGCAGTTGAAGCGGCAGTGCATGAGGTACCAGAATACACAGGCCCACTTGGAACAGCCGGAGACCAAGCGGCACCGACAGTTGAGAAGCCTGAGTTTAATGGTGGTGTCAATGCAGTTGAAGCCTTGGTACATGAACTTCCAGAATACACAGGCCCAGTAGCAACAGTAGGCGACCAACCAGCTCCGACAGTTGAGAAGCCTGAGTTTAATGGTGGTGTCAATGCAGCTGAATCCTTGGTACATGAGCTTCCAGAGTACACAGGCCCAGTAGCAACAGTAGGCGATCAAGCCGCTCCAACTGTAGAGAAAACTGAGTTTAAACTTAGCTCTTTAGCTTCCGATCAAGGTAAGACGCCAGATTATAAGCAAGAAATAGCTAGATCAGAAACAGCTGAACAAATCTTGCCAGCAACTGGTGAGAGTCAATCTGATTCAGCCCTCTTCCTAGCAGGTGTTAGCCTAGCCCTATCTGCTCTCTTTGTAGCAAAAACAAAGAAAGACTAGTATTCAACAAAACCTCTTAACAAGATTACAAAATCAGTTTCTCATCTTTTCCAATGAGGTTTATAGTACGCAGAAAGCCTGAGAAGATTTCTTCTCAGGCTTTTGCTAATCATATAAATACTATACTGCTATGAAAAAATCACCCAGAATACTCTGGGTGATAAATGTTATGGTTGTGCTGGTTGCGGATTCTGGTTTTGTTGGCCAGGGGTTGTATTTGATTGTTGCGTATTATTGTTAGGATTGGTAGTCGTACTATTATTTGTGCTTGTATTTGTGCTTGGAGTAGTTGAGCTTGACTGAGAAGTCGAGCTCTCAGATGTTGAGCTAGAACTTTCAGGTGTTGGGGCTTGCTGTGGAGCAGGTGTAGTCCATGTAGAACGAGCACCATTTTTAAAGACAAATTCTCCACCTCTGTAGAGTCCTTCTGGCATAGTCCAGTCACCAGGATGATCATCTTCAGATAGATAAGTCATCATCGAACGGTAAACCTTAGCAGCAACATAGAAGCCATCACCAACGATAGGAGTAAGGCGGTTCGAGTAACCAGTCCAAACGGCCATTGAATATTTACGAGTATAGCCAACGAACATTTCGTCCGGAGCTACATAACCCGTATTTTTAATGTAGTTTTCAATCTCATCATCTGTATAGTTTGACGTACCAGTTTTACCAGCTTGTGGTAGCCAAGGGAGGTAGGCTCCTCGACCAGTTCCGTATGCCAAAACGGTTTTCATCATATCTGTCATCATATAGGCTGTCGTTTCTTTCATAGCACGTGTACCAGAATCAGAGAATTCTTTTGAACTGCCATCACTAAAGACAATCTTATTGATATACATAGGTTTGCGGTAGATACCGCCATTGGCAAAAGCAGCATAAGCCGCAGCCATCTTCTCGCTGCTTGCTCCATACTTTTTGTCAGATTCGGTTGTATTACTTGAAATAGCATTAGCATAGTGTATGCTTGGGTAGTCAATACCGAGTCCATTTAGAAACGTCTTGGCACGATCAAGTCCTACTTTCTCTAGCGTTTCTACAGCCGGCACATTCCGTGATTGCTGGAGAGCATACTGGAGTGTTATGTTTCCAAAGTAACTCTTATCCCAGTTATAGACAGGGGTAGAGGTTCCAGGATAATTATAAGGACTATCGTGAACAATCGAAGCAGTTGAATCATAAACGCCGTATTCCAAAGCAGGAGCATAGTCTGTAATAGGCTTCATGGTAGAACCCCAGTCACGGTTAGTTTCTACAGCCTGGTTTATTCCAAAGGAAACGTTACTTGATTGGTGGCGAGCACCTAATTGGGCAATGACTTTCCCGTTTGTGACATCAACGATAGTAGAGGCTACCTGTAACTCATCATCTGGATAGTTGACATACTCGTCCGTATTGTAAATATCCCAGAGACGTTGTTGGACCTTAGAATCAACGTTTGTGTAGACTTCCATACCCGTAGTTAAAAGGTTGTAACCTGTTTCCTGTTCAACTTGGTCAATCACCTCTTTGAGGTAATTATCCATGTATGGAGGATAACTGTTAGCTGATTTTAGGCTTTGAAGTCCATCTGTAATCGGAGTATTAATCGCTTTTTCGTATTGTTCGGCTGTAATGTAACCTTGCCCCTTCATCTCAGAGAGGACGAGATTACGGCGTTCTTGGGCGGCTTCCGGATGCGAGTATGGATCATACTGGTTTGGAGCCTGAGGCATTCCGGCAAGGAGGGCCAATTGAGGGATACTCAAATCTTTGAGGTCTTTGCCATAGTAACTTTGAGCGGCCGTTTGCATTCCGTAGTTCCCGTTTGACATGTAAACCTTGTTGATGTAGTAGGTCAAGATCTCTTGTTTAGTCGCTTTTTGTTCTAGCTGGACGGCGAGCCATGCTTCCTGAGCCTTACGAGAAAGGGTTTGGTCAGAAGTTGACGTAGAGAAATAGGTTAACTTGATCAACTGCTGCGTCAAAGTTGAAGCTCCTTGAAGGCCTCCGCCACCACGAAGATTTCGTAGGGTGGCACCTAGGATACGGATAGTATCAATTCCTCGGTGATTAAAGAAGCGATGGTCTTCAATCGAAACAATAGCGTTGACCAAATCGGTCGGGATTTCGTTTGCTTGAGCATTGACCCGACGTTCTGATCCAAGATCAGCGATGAGTTCATCGTTATTGTCATAAATTTTACTAGACGTTGTAGCGACTAGTTTACTTTCAGATAGGGCTGGAGTCTTGCTAACATAGTAGAGAAAGAGACCTCCGCCCAGCATAATAGCTGCGATAAATACAGTTAAGAAGCAGATACTGATATATTTAGCTATTCGCAGGATAGTTTGTTTGTTCATCTTGTTTTACCACCTAGTAAATGTTCTTTGATAATATCGAGATAGGGAATTTGGGGAAAGGCACCCAGCTCAATCCTATATCCATTTTCTCGAATATATCCAAGTGGCATTGACTTTTGTCCCTTATCTTGATGATAGAAACGAATCAGGTCAACAGCCGGCAATAAATAAGTTTCTTGCTGAGAAGCAAAGTGAAGAAGGACAAAGCAGATTCCTCGCTGGGCAAGGACCTGTTCCATATGTTGAATCTGATGGTGATGGAAATTCTTCATCGGAATCGCATGTTTTTGCCTAGTTTCCTTTGCTTCAAAGTCGATGTAATATCCATCATAAACTCCTGAATAGTCTGTGGTTGAGGCTTGTCTAAAGTAGGCTTCAACGATCTTGGCTCGACTTCGTTGGGGATAGTCAACACGTACGATTTGGATGGGAGTTGGTTTCTTGTGAATCACTGCCATCCCATGCGACAAGTAATAATCGTTCGTAGCGTTGATCATCTTTTCAAAAGACATTCCCCGATTTGCGAAATTTTTAGTTTGTGACGGGGGAGCTTGTCTCTTCTGTGATGAAATTTTATGTGGATAGTTGACCATAATTCTCCTTATTGGTACAATAACATCACTCTATTATATCATAAATTTACAAAGAAAGGGTTAAAAATGACAACAGCCTTGATTTTAGGCTATTCTGCCTTCGACCTTGGTCTCTTTAATGATAAGGATATTCGCGTTGATATTATCAAAACAGCTATTCGGAGAGACCTGGAGCGTTTAGCGGAGGAAGGGGTGAACTGGCTTGTATTTACTGGGGCTCTGGGCTTTGAGTACTGGGTGCTTCAGGTGGCAAAAGACATGAAAATAGACTATGGATTTCAGCTGGCGACCATTTTTGATTTTGAAACCCATGGCAGTAACTGGAATGAAGCCAATCAAGTGAAGTTGAGCGAATTCAAGCAAGTTGATTTTGTCAAATATGCCTATTCACAGTATGAACACAAGGGACAACTACGTGATTATCAGAAATTCTTACTGGAGAACACAGATATTTGCTATCTTTTTTATGATGAAGAAAAGGAAACTAAGTTACAATATTTTTATCAAATGATGAAAAATCAAGCGGACTATGTTACAAGACGATTAACATTTGAGGATTTGAATGAACTAGCAGAAAATTTTTCTGAAAAGTAACCCTTTGACCTTGATTTTTACTTGTCTTTTTTTATATAATAATACTAGTAACCCAGAATGGAGAGAGACATGGCAAGTATTATATTTTCAGCAAAAGATATTTTTGAACAAGAGTTTGGACGCGAAGTACGTGGATATAGCAGAGCAGAGGTGGATGAATTCCTAGATGATGTGATTAAGGATTATGAAACCTACGCGGCTTTGGTTAAATCCCTTCGCCAAGAAATTGCCGATTTGAAGGAGGAGTTGTCTCGTAAACCACAGGCGGCTCCAACTCAGCCTGATTCTATCGAAGTTGCCGCTTCTACCTCGATGACAAATTTTGATATTTTGAAACGCTTAAATCGTCTCGAAAAAGAAGTATTTGGTAAGCAAGTCTTAGACAATCAAGATTGATATTGAGTAAGGGATGAGTGCAATTTTTGGATAATCGCGTGAAGAGAATCTCTTTTCATGAGGAAAGTCCATGCTAGCACAGGCTGTGATGCCTGTAGTGTTTGTGCTAGGCGAAACCATAAGCCTAGGGACGAGAGATCGTTACGGCAGTCGAAATGGCTAAGTCTTCGGATAGGTCAGAATAGGCTTGAAAGTGCCACAGTGACGGAGTCTTTCTGGAAACGGAGAGAGTGGAACGCGGTAAACCCCTCAAGCTAGCAACCCAAATTTTGGTCGGGGCATGGAGTGCACGGAAACGAACGTAGTACTCTGACTACTAGCAGATTTATGCTGTTAGTGGTAGACAGATGATTATCGAAGGAAGTGGTCCTAGTCACTTCTGGAACAAAACATGGCTTATAGAAAATTGCATATAGGTTGGGGCTGAGAAATCTTTCTCAACCTCATTTTTTAAAGTGAACAAAAGAAAGGTCTTGCAAGACTGTAAAATGAAAGAAAAATTTAATTTAATCGCAACTGCTGCAGCGGGTCTCGAGGCTGTCGTTGGACGAGAGGTACGAGATCTGGGTTATGATTGCCAGGTTGAAAACGGCCGTGTTCGTTTCCACGGTGATGTGAAGGCAATCATTGAGACCAATCTTTGGCTTCGTGCAGCGGATCGCATCAAGATTGTGGTCGGAAGTTTTCCAGCTAAGACCTTTGAAGAGCTTTTTCAAGGTGTTTTTGCCCTAGATTGGGAAAACTATCTCCCGCTTGGGGCGCGTTTCCCGATTTCCAAAGCCAAATGTGTTAAGTCTAAACTTCATAACGAGCCCAGTGTTCAGGCTATTTCTAAGAAAGCTGTTGTGAAGAAATTACAGAAACACTATGCCCGCCCAGAAGGGGTTCCCTTGATGGAAACTGGTCCTGAGTTTAAGATTGAGGTGTCCATCCTTAAGGATGTAGCAACTGTTATGATTGATACGACAGGTTCTAGCCTCTTTAAACGTGGTTATCGTACGGAAAAAGGTGGAGCGCCTATCAAGGAAAATATGGCAGCGGCCATTTTGCAACTTTCCAACTGGTATCCAGATAAGCCCTTGATTGATCCAACCTGTGGTTCAGGAACTTTCTGTATCGAGGCGGCTATGATTGCCAGAAAGATGGCACCGGGTCTTCGCCGTTCTTTTGCTTTTGAGGAATGGAACTGGGTCAGCGATCGGTTAATCCAAGAGGTGCGTACGGATGCTGCTAAGAAAATCAATCGTGAGATAGAGCTGGATATCATGGGCTGTGATATAGACGCTCGTATGGTTGAAATTGCCAAGGCAAATGCCCAAGCAGCAGGTGTGGCAGGTGATATCACCTTTAAACAAATGCGGGTACAAGACTTGCGCTCGGACAAGGTAAATGGAGTCATCATTTCCAATCCGCCATATGGTGAGCGTTTGTCTGATGATGCAGGAGTTACGAAACTTTATGCTGAGATGGGACAGGTCTTTGCACCACTGAAAACCTGGAGTAAGTTTATCCTGACCAGTGACGAAGCTTTTGAAAGTAAGTACGGAAGTCCAGCAGATAAAAAACGAAAACTTTATAACGGGACCTTAAAAGTGGATTTGTATCAATACTTTGGTCAGCGTGTGAAACGCCAAGAGGTAAATAGAAAGGTAAACTCATGAGCAAGAAAAGACATGATCGTCATAAAAAAGAACAGCAAGAGCCACAATTCGACTTTGACGAAGCAAAAGATTTGACTGTTGGTCAAGCAATTCGTAAGAATGAGGAGGTTGAGGCTGGAGTATTGCCTGAAGACAACATCTTGGACAAATACATCAAACAGCACCGCGAAGAGATCGAGGCAGATAAGTTTGAAACTCGTCAGTTTGAAAAAGAAGAGTTGGCTTCCACTCAAAACTTAGAGGAATTGATCCAAGAAGTTCGTGAAACAAGTGAACTTTCTGGAGAGGTAGACGATTCAGACCTGGTTTCCGAGGAATCTAGTGAAGAGATAGACAATGAAGAAACTACTCAGTTTGTTCCACCACTTCAAGATGAGGAAAGTACTGAAATAGAGCCTCTCGTTTTAACAGAAACAGCATCCAAGGAAATGAATGAGGAAAATGAGGAACAAGAAGAAACCTATACTTCCCTATCACGATCAGTACAGACGGAACCTGAAACAGGCTCTAAAAAGAAACGTGTGATTACCATCGTTTCTGTGGTAGCTGCGATTCTTGTTCTTGCTGGGACGTATTATGTCTACCGTCAGGTATCTCGTTCGAACCAAGAAATTCAGTCTTCTCAATCATCTTCAGGAAATCAAGAATCGCAAACCGACTTGCAAGAGTTCAATACGCTTTATGATTCCTTCTATACAGATGCCAATAAGACTGCTTTAAAAAATAGCCAGTTCGATAAGTTGAGCCAGTTAAAAACCTTACTGGATAAGTTAGAAGGTAGCCGTGATTATACACTAGCTAAGTCAAAATACGATAGCCTAGCAACTCAAATCAAGGCCATTCAAGATGTCAACGCCCTCTTTGAAAGTCCAGCTATTACTGATGGTGTCTTGAATACCAATGCTAAAGCCAAGGCGGATGCTAAGTTCACGGAAGTTAAAACGGGAAATACAGAGCTTGATAAACTGTTAGATCAGGCGATTAGTCTTGGTAAGAGTCAACAAACCAGTGCTTCCAGCTCAAGTTCTAGCACGAGTCAAGCAAGCTCAAGTTCAGCTACAGAAAGCAGTGCAAGCAGTACGACGCCTTCAACAAGTACCACGGCACCGGCTAGAGATACAAATGGTGGTTTATCTGGCGATGGGGTTAATCTTCAAAGAAGTGCTAGTCGTGTACCCTACAACCAATCAGCTGTAGACGATAGCAATAACCCTGCTTGGACGTTTGCAGATGGTGTATTGGAACAAATCCTAGCAACCTCACGTGCTCGTGGCTATATCACTGGCAACAAATACATTCTCGAACGTGTCAATATTGTAAACGGAAACGGCTATTACAACCTCTACAAACCAGATGGAACCTACCTCTTCACCCTCAACTGTAAGACTGGTTACTTTGTAGGGAATGGTTCTGGCCATGCAGATGACTTGGACTATTAGGAGTCCGTTACAAAATTCTTTCCTTTCATAGGTAAAAATGATAAAATAAAACAAATTAAATAAGAGGAGTGTCACATGACAAAAGCTAACTTTGGTGTCGTAGGTATGGCCGTAATGGGTCGTAACCTTGCCCTAAATATCGAATCTCGTGGTTATACAGTTGCCATTTACAACCGTAGTAAAGAAAAAACAGAAGATGTAATTGCTTGCCATCCTGAAAAGAACTTTGTGCCAAGCTATGACGTGGAAAGCTTTGTAAACTCAATCGAAAAACCTCGTCGTATCATGCTCATGGTTCAAGCAGGACCTGGTACAGACGCAACTATCCAAGCCCTTCTTCCCCACCTTGACAAGGGTGATATCTTGATTGACGGAGGAAACACTTTCTACAAAGATACCATCCGTCGTAATGAAGAGTTGGCAAACTCAGGTATCAACTTCATCGGTACAGGTGTCTCTGGTGGTGAAAAAGGTGCCCTTGAAGGTCCTTCTATCATGCCTGGTGGACAAAAAGAAGCCTACGAATTGGTTGCTGATGTTCTCGAAGAAATTTCAGCTAAAGCACCAGAAGATGGCAAACCATGTGTGACTTACATCGGTCCTGATGGAGCTGGTCACTATGTGAAAATGGTCCACAACGGTATCGAGTATGGTGACATGCAATTGATCGCAGAAAGCTATGACCTCATGCAACACTTGCTTGGCCTTTCTGCAGAAGACATGGCTGAAATCTTTACTGAGTGGAACAAGGGTGAATTGGACAGCTACTTGATCGAAATCACAGCTGATATCTTGAGCCGTAAAGACGATGAAGGTCAAGATGGACCAATCGTAGACTACATCCTGGATGCTGCAGGAAACAAGGGAACTGGTAAATGGACTAGCCAATCAGCTCTTGACCTTGGTGTGCCATTGTCACTCATCACTGAGTCAGTATTTGCTCGCTACATCTCTACATACAAAGAAGAGCGTGTGCATGCTAGCAAGGTCCTTCCAAAACCAGCTGCCTTCAAATTTGAAGGTGACAAGGCTGAGTTGATCGAAAAGATCCGTCAAGCCCTTTACTTCTCAAAAATCATCTCATACGCACAAGGTTTTGCCCAATTACGTGTGGCTTCTAAAGAAAATAACTGGAACTTGCCATTTGCGGACATTGCATCTATCTGGCGTGATGGCTGTATCATCCGTTCTCGTTTCTTGCAAAAGATTACAGATGCCTATAACCGTGATGCAGACCTTGCAAACCTTCTTTTGGATGAGTACTTCTTGGATGTTACTGCTAAGTACCAACAAGCAGTGCGTGATATCGTAGCTCTTGCTGTTCAAGCTGGTGTACCAGTGCCAACCTTCTCAGCAGCTATTACTTACTTTGATAGCTATCGTTCAGCAGACCTTCCTGCTAACTTAATCCAAGCACAACGTGACTACTTTGGTGCCCACACTTACCAACGTAAAGACAAAGAAGGAATCTTCCACTACTCTTGGTATGACGAAAAATAAGTAGGTCTGCCATGGGGAAACGGATTTTATTACTTGAGAAAGAACGAAATCTCGCTCATTTTCTCAGTCTGGAACTCCAAAAAGAGCAATACCGTGTTGATCGGGTCGAGGAGGGGCAAAAAGCCCTCTCCATGGCTCTCCAGACAGATTATGACTTGATTTTACTGAATGCTCGTCTGGGGGATATGACGGCCCAGGATTTTGCAGAGAGGCTGAGTCGAACAAAACCAGCCTCAGTGATCATGGTCTTGGACCATCGCGAAGAATTGCAAGACCAGATTGAGACAATCCAGCGCTTCGCCGTTTCTTACATCTACAAGCCAGTGATTATTGATCAGCTGGTGGCTCGTATTTCAGCGATTTTCCGAGGTCGGGACTTTATCGACCAACACTGTAGCCAGATGAAGGTCCCAACGTCTTACCGCAATTTGCGTATGGATGTAGAACATCATACCGTTTATCGTGGCGAGGAGATGATTGCTCTGACGCGCCGTGAGTATGACCTTTTGGCCACTCTCATGGGAAGCAAGAAGGTCTTGACTCGTGAGCAGTTATTGGAAAGTGTTTGGAAGTACGAAAGTGCGACAGAAACCAATATTGTGGATGTTTATATCCGTTATCTACGTAGCAAGCTTGATGTAAAAGGACAAAAAAGCTACATTAAAACCGTGCGTGGTGTTGGGTACACCATGCAAGAATAGAAAAGCAGTTGCAGTTGTGTAACTGCTTTTTTTGAGGAATTTCTATATATTGACATACAGTCGGGTCTTTGCTACAATCAGTTATGGAGGAAAGATCGAATGAAAAAATTTAAAATAATGATGCAAGTTGGACTGACAGTTTCTTTATTTGCTTTGTTAGCGACAAGCACCGTCTTTGCGGATGATACTGATTCAGAAGGCTGGCAATTTGTCCAAGAAAATGGTAGAACCTACTACAAGAAGGGAGAACTCAAAGAAACCTACTGGCGAGTGATTGATGGGAAGTACTATTATTTTGATCCTTTATCTGGAGAAATGGTTGTCGGCTGGCAATATATACCTGCTCCACACAAAGGGGTTACGATTGGTTCTTCTCTAAGGCAAGATATTGCTTTTAGACCAGATTGGTTTTACTTTGGTCAAGATGGGGTATTACAAGAATTTGTTGGTAAGCAAGTTTTAGAAGCAAAAACTGCTACAAATACCAACAAACATCATGGGGAACAATATGATAGTCCAGCAGAGAAACGAGTCTATTATTTTGAAGATCAGCGTAGCTATCACACTTTAAAAACTGGTTGGATTTCTGACGGAGGGCATTGGTATTATTTACAGGAGGATGGTAGCTTCGATGCTCGTATCGACAGTTTAATGGTTGGGGAGCCAGTACGTGGTTGGATCAATGATAACTCAACTTGGTACTATCTCGATCCAACAACTGCTGCAATGCAAACTGGGTGGCAACAACTTGGCAATAAGTGGTACTATCTCCGTTCATCAGGATCTATGGCAACTGGTTGGTACCAGGAAGGCTCCACTTGGTATTATTTAGACGAGCCAAATGGCGATATGAAAACGGGCTGGCAATACCTTGGGAACAAGTGGTACTATCTCCGTTCATCAGGATCTATGGCAACTGGCTGGTATCAGGAAGGCTCGATTTGGTACTACTTACATGCAAGTAATGGAGATATGAAGACAGGCTGGTTCCAGGTCAATGGCAAATGGTACTACGCTTACAGCTCAGGTGCTTTAGCAGTGAATACGACCGTAGAAGGCTATTCGGTCAACTATAATGGCGAGTGGGTTCAATAATGAAAGAGGCGATTGTGAAGGAAACAATCGCTTTTTTTGTGAAAATATAATAAAATAGATAGGAGAAATACTACTGTATGAAATGAGACGGTCTTTTCGTCTGGTTAAAGGAAAACATGACAAAAAAAGTTGGTGTCGGTCAGGCACATAGTAAGATTATTTTAATAGGGGAGCATGCGGTCGTATACGGCTATCCTGCCATTTCCCTGCCTCTCTTAGAGGTGGAGGTGACATGTAAGGTGGTCCCTGCTGAAAGTCCGTGGCGTCTCTATGAGGAGGATACCTTGTCCATGGCGGTTTATGCTTCGCTGGAGTATTTGGATATCAAAGAAGCCTGCATTCGATGTGTGATTGACTCGGCTATCCCTGAAAAACGGGGAATGGGTTCGTCAGCGGCTATCAGCATAGCAGCCATTCGAGCTGTTTTTGACTACTATCAAGCCGACCTGCCTCATGATGTACTAGAAATCTTGGTCAATCGGGCTGAGATGATTGCCCATATGAATCCAAGCGGTTTGGATGCTAAGACCTGTCTCAGTGACCAGCCCATTCGCTTTATCAAGAATGTTGGTTTTACAGAACTTGAGATGAACCTATCTGCCTATTTGGTGATTGCAGATACAGGTGTGTATGGTCACACTCGTGAAGCCATCCAAGTGGTTCAAAGCAAGGGGAAGGATGCTCTGCCGTTTTTGCATGCCCTGGGAGAATTGACCCAGCAGGCAGAAGAGGCAATTAGACGAAAAGATGCTGAGGGACTGGGACAAATCTTCAGTCAAGCGCATTTACATTTAAAAGAAATTGGTGTTAGTAGCCCTGAGGCAGACTCCCTCGTTGAAACGGCTCTGAGCCAGGGTGCTCTAGGTGCCAAGATGAGTGGTGGTGGGCTAGGAGGCTGTATCATAGCCTTGGCAACCAATTTGACTCAAGCTCAAGAACTAGCAGAAAGATTAGAAGAGAAAGGAGCTGTTCAGACATGGATCGAAAGCCTGTAACAGTACGTTCCTACGCAAATATTGCCATTGTCAAATATTGGGGAAAGAAAAAAGAAAAAGAGATGGTTCCTGCTACTAGCAGTATCTCTTTGACTTTGGAAAATATGTACACAGAGACGACTTTGTCGCCTTTACCGACGGATGCGACTGCTGATGCCTTTTATATCAATGGTCAACTTCAGAGTGAGGATGAGCATGCCAAAATGAGCAAAATCATTGACCGTTACCGCCCAGAAGGTGAGGGCTTTGTCCGTATTGATACCCAAAACAACATGCCTACCGCAGCGGGCTTGTCCTCAAGTTCCAGTGGTTTGTCCGCCTTGGTCAAGGCCTGTAATGCTTATTTCCAGCTTGGTTTGAATCAGAGTCAGTTGGCGCAGGAAGCTAAGTTTGCCTCAGGTTCTTCCTCTCGGAGCTTTTATGGACCACTAGGTGCCTGGGATAAGGATAGTGGGGAAATTTACTCTGTTGATACAGACCTGAAACTAGCTATGATTATGTTGGTGTTAGAGGATAAGAAAAAACCAATTTCTAGCCGTGATGGAATGAAACTTTGTGTGGAAACCTCGACGACCTTTGATGATTGGGTTCGTCAGTCTGAGAAGGATTATCAGGATATGCTGGTCTATCTCAAAGAGAATGATTTTGCCAAGGTTGGGGAATTAACGGAGAGGAATGCCCTTGCTATGCACGCTACGACGAAAACAGCATCGCCAACCTTTTCATATCTGACGGATGCGTCCTATGAAGCCATGGACTTTGTCCGCCAACTTCGTGAGCAAGGGGAAGCCTGCTACTTTACCATGGACGCCGGTCCCAATGTCAAAGTCCTCTGTCAGGAGAAAGACTTGGAGCATTTATCAGAAATTTTCGGTCAACGTTACCGCTTGATTGTGTCAAAAACAAAGGATTTGAGCCAAGATGATTGCTGTTAAAACTTGCGGAAAACTATACTGGGCAGGTGAATATGCTATTTTAGAGCCAGGACAGTTGGCCTTGATAAAGGCGATACCTATCTATATGAGGGGAGAGATTGCCTTTTCTGATAGCTACCGTATCTATTCAGATCTGTTTGATTTTGCAGTGGACTTGACGCCAAATCCTGACTACAGCTTGATTCAAGAAACGATTGCTCTAGTGGAAGATTTCCTCGTTTATCGTGGGCAAGCCTTGCGACCTTTTTTCTTGGAAATCCGTGGAAAAATGGAACGCGAAGGCAAAAAGTTTGGTCTGGGTTCTAGTGGTAGCGTCGTTGTCTTGGTGATCAAGGCCCTGCTGGCTCTGTATGATATTACGGTTGATCAGGATTTCTTGTTCAAGCTGGCTAGCGCGGTCTTGCTCAAGCGAGGTGACAATGGTTCTATGGGAGACCTTGCCTGTATTGTGGCAGAGGATTTAGTTCTCTACCAGTCTTTTGATCGAAAGAAGATAGCTGCTTGGTTGGAAGAAGAAAGTTTGGAGACAGTTTTGGAGCGTGACTGGGGCTTTTCCATCTCACAAGTGAAACCAGCCCTAGAATGTGATTTCCTAGTGGGATGGACCAAGGAAGTAGCCGTATCGAGCCAAATGGTTCAGCAAATCAAGCAAAACATAGACCAGAATTTTTTAAGTTCCTCAAAAGCAACGGTATCTGCTTTGGTAGAAGCCCTGGAGCATGGGAATGCAGAAAAAATTATTGAGCAGCTGGAAACAGCCAGTCAGCTTTTAGAAGGTTTGAGCCCAGATATTTACACACCTTCGTTGAGACAGTTGAAAGAAGCCAGTCAAGATTTGCAGGCTGTTGCCAAGAGTAGTGGCGCTGGTGGTGGTGACTGTGGGATTGCCTTGAGTTTTGATGATCAATCAACTGAAACCTTAAAAAACCGTTGGGCCAATCTGGGGATTGAGCTCTTATACCAAGAAAGGATAGGACATGACGACAAATCGTAAGGACGAGCATATCCGCTATGCCCTTGAGCAGAAAAGTTCCTATAATAGCTTTGATGAGGTGGAGTTGATTCATTCTTCCCTGCCTCTTTATGACCTGGATGAGATTGATTTGTCTACAGAGTTTGCAGGTCGAAAGTGGGACTTTCCTTTTTATATCAATGCCATGACAGGTGGGAGCGACAAAGGTAAAGAAATCAATCAAAAACTGGCTCAGGTGGCAGAAGCCTGTGGGATTTTGTTTGTGACGGGATCTTATAGCGCAGCCCTAAAAAATCCTACAGATGACTCTTTTTCTGTCAAGACTAGCCATCCAAATCTCCTCCTTGGAACCAATATTGGATTGGACAAGCCTGTCGAGTTAGGACTTCAGACTGTGCAAGCGATGAATCCTCTTCTTTTGCAAGTGCATGTCAATGTTATGCAGGAATTACTCATGCCTGAGGGAGAAAGGAAGTTCAGAAGCTGGCAAGCGCATCTGGCAGACTACAGCAAGCAAATCCCCGTTCCTATTGTCCTAAAGGAAGTGGGCTTTGGAATGGATGTGAAGACCATCGAGAGAGCTTATGAACTGGGTGTTCGAACGGTTGACCTGTCAGGTCGTGGTGGTACCAGCTTTGCTTACATTGAAAACCGTCGTAGTGGCCAGCGTGATTACCTTAATCAATGGGGCCAGTCTACTATGCAAGCCCTCCTCAATGCTCAAGAATGGAAAGACAAGGTCGAACTTTTGGTTAGCGGAGGGGTTCGAAATCCTCTTGATATGATTAAGTGCTTGGTATTTGGTGCCAAGGCTGTAGGACTGTCACGTACCGTTCTAGAGTTGATTGAAACCTACACAGTCGAAGAAGTGATTGGCATTGTCCAAGGCTGGAAAGCAGATTTACGCTTGATTATGTGTGCCCTTAACTGTGCCACTATAGCGGATCTGCAAAAAGTAGACTACATTCTTTATGGCAAACTTAAAGAAGCAAATGATCAGATCTAAAGAGGTCGGGACAAGAATCCCGCCCTTTTTTGTATCTCTTTGTCAACCGCTTTTTCCATCCTCAGACCGAGGTGACTTTTTTGAATTGTGATAAAATAGTAGGGAGAGGATGCATCTATGAAAAAATTTCAAATCTTTTTATTTATCGAATCCTGTCTATTGAC
Organism: Streptococcus sp. CCUG 71758; assembly: GCF_011714815.1. Taxonomy (NCBI): domain Bacteria; kingdom Bacillati; phylum Bacillota; class Bacilli; order Lactobacillales; family Streptococcaceae; genus Streptococcus; species Streptococcus sp. CCUG 71758. The sequence goes on from NZ_RXXO01000002.1 coordinate 379,088, forward strand.
GGGAGCTCTGATTTTGATGGTATCAGAGCATTTTTCGCGTTTTCTGCTGATTCTATTCCTCTTCTTGCTCTTGCTCCGCTATTATACAGGGAAAGAAGGCAATAATATTTTCCTCCTTGTGGCGACTATTCTTTTCTTTTTCATCGTCATGCTCAACCCCTTCGTGATATTAGCTATCTTTGTAGCGGTCATATACAGTCTCTTTCTTCTCTATCCGATGATGAATCAAGAAAGAGAGGAGACCGACTTGGTCTTTGAAGAGGTGGTAACGGTTAAAAATGAACGCAATCCTTGGTTTGGCAATCTCCATCATTTCTCTAGCCACCAGACCTGCCAATTTGGCGATATCAATCTCTTTCGCCTCATGGGCAAGGATACCATTCATTTAGAAAGAGTTATCCTAACCAATCATGACAATGTCATTATCCTTAGAAAGATGGTCGGAACGACTAGGATTATCGTACCTGTAGATGTGGAAATCAGCCTCAGTGTCAACTGCCTCTATGGAGATCTAACTTTCCTCAATCAACCCAAGCGAGCCCTTCGCAATGAACACTATCATCAGGAAACCAGAGACTATCTCAAGAGTAACAAGAGCGTCAAGATTTTCCTAACTACTATGGTTGGCGATGTGGAGGTGGTCAGAGGATGAAAAAGCAATCGTATCTGTTAATCGGTCTGACTTCTTTCCTCTTTATCCTCTTTTTGACTAATAGTCTACTTGATATTTTTGAACTGGATTGGTCCTATTTGCTACAGGATATCGAGAAAACAGAGAAACTCATCTTCTTGATCTTGGTCTTTAGCCTTTCCATGACCTTCTTTTTTGTCCTTTTTTGGCGCGTGATGGAAGAAATTTCTCGCAGAAAAATGCAGGTTAATCTCAAGCGACTGCTAGCAGGAAAAGAGGTGGTTGCCTTTGCAGATCCAGACTTGGATGCCAGTTTTAAGTCCTTGTCTGGCAAGCTCAACCTCTTGACAGAAGCTGTTCAAAAGGCTGAAAATCAAAGCCTGGTCAAGGAAGAAGCAATCATCGAGAAAGAACGGAAGCGGATAGCACGTGACCTGCACGATACAGTTAGTCAGGAGTTGTTTGCGGCCCATATGATTTTATCAGGTGTCAGTCAACAGGCTTTGAAGCTGGATAGAGAAAAGATGCAGACCCAGTTGCAAAGTGTCGCAGCTATCCTTGAAACAGCCCAGAAAGATTTGCGGGTCTTGCTCCTACATTTGCGACCTGTTGAGTTGGAAGAAAAGAGTTTGGTTGAGGGGATTCAAATCCTCTTAAAAGAGCTTGAGGACAAGAGTGATCTCAAGGTAAGCCTCAAGCAAAATGTGTCTAAATTGCCTAAGAAGATTGAAGAACATATCTTCCGTATTTTACAGGAATTGATCAGCAATACCCTCCGCCATGCCCAGGCATCTTGTTTGGATGTCTATCTCTATCAGACAGATGTTGAATTGCAGCTGAAAGTGGTGGACAATGGGATTGGCTTCCAGTTAGGAAGTTTAGATGACTTGAGTTATGGACTGCGAAACATCAAGGAGCGGGTTGAAGATATGGCAGGAACGGTTCAACTTTTGACAGCACCTAAGCAAGGACTGGCGGTTGATATCCGTATTCCCCTGCTAGACAAGGAATGATAAAGGAGTAGAGATGAAAATTTTACTGGTAGATGACCATGAAATGGTCCGATTGGGCTTGAAGAGCTATTTTGATCTCCAAGACGATGTGGAGGTTGTGGGCGAGGCTGCCAATGGGTCTCAAGGTATTGACTTGGCCTTGGAACTGCGCCCAGATGTCATTGTCATGGATATTGTCATGCCTGAGATGAACGGGATTGATGCTACCTTGGCCATCCTCAAAGAATGGCCTGAAGCCAAGATATTGATTGTGACCTCTTACTTGGACAATGAAAAAATCATGCCGGTCTTGAATGCTGGTGCCAAAGGCTATATGCTTAAGACTTCAAGTGCAGATGAATTGCTCCATGCTGTCCGTAAGGTGGCTGCTGGCGAGCTGGCCATTGAACAAGAGGTCAGCAAGAAGGTTGAATACCACCGTAATCATATGGAGCTTCATGAGGAGCTGACTGCGCGTGAGCGAGACGTACTTCAACTCATCGCCAAGGGCTACGAAAATCAACGCATTGCAGATGAACTCTTTATCTCTCTCAAGACGGTCAAGACCCATGTGTCCAACATCCTTGCCAAGCTTGAGGTCAGCGATCGCACTCAGGCGGCGGTCTATGCCTTTCAGCACCACTTGGTCGGGCAGGAGGACTTTTAGATGAGTCTTGCAGATTTACTTGAGGAGCTAGAAGCAGCAAAAGACCCTGAAAAAGCAGGGCCTATGGAAGCCTATATGCGCCATCAATTTCCCTTTCTAGGTATTGCAGGTCCTGAAAGAAATGCCCTCTATAAAAAGTATTTTCCAGAAGCGAAAAAAACAAGAGTTATTGACTGGGATTTTGTAGATATCTGCTGGGAAAAGGAGCCTAGAGAATACCAATATGTAGCTGCCAACTATTTGAAAGCCATGCAGTCTTATCTAACGAAGGATGATTTGCCTAAGCTTGAGCGTCTGGTCGTGACCAAGTCTTGGTGGGACACGGTAGATATCCTAGATCGAGTAGTAGGAAGTTTGGTAGCCGACCATCAGGAGCTTGAAGAAGTGCTTTTAAAATGGAGCCTATCAGATAATATCTGGTTGAGGCGAGTCGCTATTGACCACCAGTTGTTAAGAAAAGAAAAAACAAACGTTCAACTGATGGAAAAGATCCTGGTCAACAATCTGGACCAGACAGAATTTTTTATCAACAAAGCCATCGGCTGGGCTCTAAGAGACTACTCTAAAACCAATCCCGAATGGGTAGCACGTTTTATTGAAAAAAATAAGAAGAGAATGGCTGAACTTAGTATCAGGGAAGCGAGCAAGTACCTCTAGCACTATTGAAAAGCGCATGTATGTGTCCTGAATTGGGAGAATTGAATAAATAATATTGAGAGAACGTGAATAGCGTTCTCTTTTGTTTTTCTCAATTTATTCTCAGGAGGTCACAAATGACATCAAAAGAAAAAGAAACACGTGAATTGATTGTTTCATTCTTGATGAAACAGACAGGGATAACCCGTCAAGAATTAATAGACAACATTAAAGAACTAGAATCTTTTGGATTGATTGCTTTTAACTCAAAAGGTGACCTTAGATTTAGGGAGGTTTAGGTATGGAAAGAATCTCACTTGCACAGGTTAATAACGGAGAAAGATTCTTCCGTGTACCAAAGTTGCTTTTTGAGTCTGAACTCTATAAAAAGATGTCTGCTGAGTCTAAATTGCTTTATGCCATTCTAAAGGATAGATTTGAGCTATCAGTAAAAAACAACTGGATTGATGCTGATGGAAATATCTATTTCATCTTTACCGTTGAAGAAATTGGAGAGATGTTAGGTTACGGAAAAGATAAGGTTATTAAGCTGAAAAAAGAGCTGAAAAAATATGACCTACTCGAAGAAGTTCGCCAAGGTTTAAACAAACCAAATTTGATTTATCTTGGTTCTTTAAAGGTTGAAAATGTGGCTAAACCCTTGATACCAGCGGAATTCGGAAATTCCGACTTCCAGAATTCTGAAATTCCGAATTCTGGAACTCTGGAAAACAGAATTCAAGACTTCGGAATTTCAGAACCTAATGATACTGATTCTAGTGAGCCTGAGTTTAGTGATACTGATTTTAGTTTAGAGGAGGAAGAAGAGAAAGCCCCTCAAAATTCTGAAGGAAAAAATAGAGTCAATCTTTCCCGAAAAGTTGATAAGGCGACTAAGTACGACCGAGACTATATTTGGAATTTGGTTCATGCCCAGTTGCTGAAAGAAAACTTTTCACAGTCAGCCGCTGATTATGCGATGGTACATTTTGATGACCGCTACCAATACGCTTTAGAGAATATGCTCTATGCACGTTCATCTGAAATGGTTGCTGAATATGTCTTTAATGGTATTGTCGCAGAATGGAATCAGAACATAAGAAAACAGAACCAAAAAGGAGTAATTTAAAAGTATCTTTTCTTAAGCAATAGAAAATCTTGACCTAAGCAAGTCATGAAACTACTTAAAGTTCTTTGACAACTGAATACCCCCTCTGCCCTGATACAGCGTGACTATGAGATACAAAATTGGGGGCGGAGTGTAAAGCTAGACTCTAGCCTCAGTCACAATTCGCATTTTCGCGGGTTTGTCGTTTTGACCATAAACGGTGCGCAAGAAATACAGATATAACCAAAAGGAAGTTATACAGCATGGGTGTAAATCAACCTAAATTTATTCGAAATGGAGAGAAAGAATGAATAAATTTGAAGACCTTGCAAACAATGACGTTTGCATCAGAGACTTAAAACAATTAGGACGTGAAGGTGGTGCTTCTGCTTATCTTGATAGTGGTGAAATACTGAAGTTAAAACCAAAGTATGGCACAGTATCAAGAAAAGCCTATGTTGCAGGAAAGCATATGTACGTTGATCTAAAGATTGAATACAAAGACGTTTTTTCCGCAATTCGCACAATAGAACGAAATGGAATTTTGGTTGCGAGAAGATGTCGATTTGGAATGACCAACGTGCTTAGACTTACAGGGACGGGCTATCACCGCACTAGAAAACGAAGCACAGGAGGAAATTTATGACGGATTGGGAAAATGACAAAGGTTGGAAAGAAAGTTTTGAAGACCAACAAAAGAAAATCCAGTCCAACCGTCAACCAACAAAAGATAATAATGAGCCTATACGCTTTAAAATCATTGAGACGATTGCCGTCCTATCAAAGAATGACAGAGGGTGGCAAAAGGAACTAAACATTATTTCATGGAATGATGCCGAGCCAAAATATGATATACGGTCATGGAAAGATGACCATTCACGAGTTGGCAAGGGTGTCACACTTTTTGAGGACGAAATGGTCGTCCTTGCAGATGCAATTAAACATTTACAAATTACAAAAAAGAAAGAGGATTAAATCTTATGGATACAGCAGTTAAAGTTTTTCAAATTGTTCAAGCAGTCGTTGGTATTACAGGACTTGTATGGGTTCTTGCAGGAATTATTGACTTCTTTGGGGGTCGTAACAACAATGACTCTATGCGCCAGGAAAAAGGGGCAAATGCCATGATAAATGGTGGCGCTATCGGTGTTATCGGGGCGGCAGTCTGCCAAGCCATTATTGCAGCGCTTCAAGCCATCAGCTAAACCTGAAAGGAGCTAGAGTGAATGGATAATATCACAAATTCTCTAGCTGAGTATAGTTCAACAGTCAATCAATACGCTGATAAGATTAACGGGGCTTTATTGCCAGTCGCTTCAATCTTGATTCTAACCTTCTTTCTCTTTGATGTTTTTTCATGGAATAGACGGTTAGGACAAGAGGGCGGTGGCTTAACGGTTCAGCTTTGGATGGAAGTAGCCCTTGGATATGCTATTGCATTTCTATTGGTTTATAACATTTCAGAAATCTTTGATTTTATCGTATTTGTCTTTAACAGGGGGATTGCTCTTGTCGATGGCGTGTTACCGAATAAAACATTTAAGTCTGATATGGATACTTCAGGTATAAGTGGATGGATAGCCAAACAGATTGTCAATATCGTAGGCAACTTTACTGAGCTAATAGCTGATGTATGTGCGAAATTACTTGTCTTTATGAGATTTTTCCAAATGTATCTCTTGAAGGCAGTCGCTCCGCTAATTGTGGCTTTCTTCATGTCTGAACAGACAAAGCCAGTAGCCATCAACTTCTTAAAACACTTTTCAGCTTACGCCTTACAAGGGTTATTGCTTGTCATTATTGTCAGACTTTACCCAGCTTTGGTAACGGATGACTTATTTAAAGCATCATCAGGAGATTGGGCGACTGCTTTTGCATCTATCGCAAAAAGTATTGTCTATATTGTCGCCTTGTTCGGTAGTCAGCGCTTGGCAAAAACACTTTTAAATGCCATGTAAAAAAGCAATAAATTTGGTAAAATAGTTCTATAAGGAGGTGAGTTCATGTCAGAAAAACGATACTATATCAAGCGAGAAGGAAACCATTTCAAATTGTCTCCTCAATCGCAAGAAGAACTAGTAGAAACCCCTACACCAGTTCAATCAAACGCCCCTAAACGAGTGAAACGCTCCATTTGGTCAATGATTGGCAACTTCTTTAGTCTGATTTTATCAGGTCTGATTATAATTATTGGATTTCTGATTGCAACTCCATTTTTCCTTTTAAGTGTCCTTTGGAATTGGATAATCATGTTTATTGGTCTATCTATTTTTTGGAGTATTGCAGGAGTTATTTACTATGGGACGATTTTAGATTACGAAGTTAATACCAACCTTATATTTAATAATACTTCGATACCAATTCTTTTGATTGTGGCTTTAATTGGTGCTATCATGTCAACGATTGGACGCATGAGAGACTAACAAAATTGAAACTGTTGAACAAACACTTTGCCAGAGCAAGGTGTTTTTATTGTAGCTAGAAAGAGGTTGTATGAACAAATTAGGAAGTGAGTTCCTCAAGCAGTTTGACAACTATGAAAGACCCGTCGCCTTTGGGATGACCAAACGTCTTTTAGTCATGATGCTTGGGATTGGGATAGTGGTGTCACTCACTATCACCATTTCCATAATGGGACTATCAGATATTTTTATGTACCTTGTGGCGCTCCTCATTGCCCCTCCCTTTATCATTTACGGGCTAGGCTTTGATGAAGCAGTCAAAGACAAGGTCATGTTTAATCTAAAAGTTCAGAAGCGAGCTTTTATTACAGAATTTGAGGAAGGAGAGGAGTTCACAAAAGATGATTTTAAATCTTGGAAGAAAGTCAAAGAAGTTGACGAAGGCTGAAAAGGAACGTAAGGCACGCTTAAAACGCTCCTTGAAGGCTTCAACACAAAATACCATTAAATACAATAGCCTATTTGAAAATGGGCTGATGCACATTGCCAAAAACGAATGGTCAAGAACCTATCGCTTGGGTGATGTCGCCTATCTATCCGCTAATCAGGAAGAAAAGATTGACGTGATTGATACACACGCTGAAGCGCTCAATTCACTTGATGCAGGCTCTACTTATCAGCTCCTGGTTATCAATCGGAGAGTCGAAGACAACGCTGTTGAGCAAATTAAGTATGATGAGATTGGTGACGGCTTTGATAATTTCCGTAAGGAATACAATGAAATGATTGAAAGTCGTTTTTCAAGTGACTCAAAGAATTTCAAGGTTGAAAAATATGTGACCTTGAAGACAGAAGCCTATAATCGAGGGCAAGCGGATGCCAACTTAAGCGAGCTAGGCAACTCACTTGAAAATCAATACTCTCAAATGGATATTACCTTTGAAGAAATGGACGGGAAAGAACGTCTTGACGTGTTTGCGGAGTTGCTCCTGGGCAAACACAAACTCCCTTATAACTTCAGGGATATTGCCCTATCAGAATTACATACAAAAGATTTTATCGCCCCTAACAGGCTTCATTTCTTGGAAAATCGTTTCCGTATCAATGAAGGGGTCGCAAAAGTCATGTATGCTAGAAACTTTCCAACTTTCTTAACAGACCGACTGATTAAGAGTTTAACGGATATAGGCGTTGAGTTGGCTATCACGATTCATGCTGAGCCTTATGAGCCATCTAGCTTTATGCGTAAGATTAACAATGCGGATACAACTATCAAAGCTGAAATGGTCAAGGCTCAACGGTCAGGCGCTCAAGAAGGGGTTGACCAGGATCTGGCTGTCTCAGGTCGAGCACGTGAAATTTCTGAGTCAACGAAACGATGGAAAGAAGAGATTGATGACAATGACCAAAAAGCCTTTTCAGGTTTGATTGCTCTTTACTTCAAGGCTGAGGATGAGGAGGAGCTGGCAAGTATCACAGATAAAGTCTTGACCGCTTCACGTAAGGTTGGCGTTGATTTTCAAGAGTGTTACTATTACCAGGAAGAAGGACTCAATACCATCCTTCCTATTGGTCACACCTTCTTAAATGTGAAACGTCGCTTTATCCGTGATATGACAACAGCTAACTTGGCTACACAAGTTCCTTTTATGAACGTTGACCTGAAGTCAGATAGTGAGAGGGCGCTCTATTACGGTCAAAATCAACTATCTAACAATGTGATTACGGTTGACCGTAAAGCAGACCTGAACACTGGTTCGGGCGTAGTTCTTGGCTCTTCAGGTTCAGGAAAGTCTGTTACTGTAAAAACCATGGAAATCATACCAACTTATCTGAAGAACCCTGAAGACCGTATCATCATTGTTGACCCTGAAGATGAATATTCCGATATTGGACGTGAGTTCGGGGCGCAGTTGGTTGATATTTATATCGGTTCTAAGTCACACCTAAACTTGATGGACTTGCCTGATTCGAGTCAACTGAAGGATGAAGATGATGACCCTATCGGGGATAAGTCAAACCTTCTCATGGGGCTCTTTGAGTCTATTCTTGATGAAGTCGGTGACGTGCAATATACCATTATTGACCGTGTGACACGTGAAACATATGCAAGATTCGCTAATGTAGATAGAACGCCAACGCTTGCAGATTGGCACGATGTTTTGCTTGAACAAGAAGAACCTGAAGCCCAGGAATTGGCGCTCAAGTCTGAAATCTATGCCAAAGGGTCACAAAGTATCTTTGCACACGAGACCAACGTTGATATTACAAACCGCTTTGTGGTCTTCAACTTGAAACGCTTGTCAGGAAAACTCAAGCCGTTTGCGATGATGGTTATTCAGGACTACATTTGGAATCAAGTTGTCGCTTCTCAAGGGAAACTCACTACTCGCATTTATTTTGACGAGGTACAGCTCTTCTTCAAAGAAGAAGCCCAGGCTATCTTCTTTACAGAGTTGTATTCACGGGTTCGTAAATATGGGGCGATTGCCACAGCCATCACACAAAATATTGAAACTCTGATGAACAAAGAAGAAGGGCGCAAGTTGGTATCTAATAGTGAGTTCATGATTCTCTTGAAACACAAGAAATCAGACTTATTGGCTCTTTCTAAAGCCATTTCTTTAACTCCAACTTTAGTAAGATACATTGAAAAACCAAAAGCAAAAGGAACGGGCTTGATTGTCGCAGGTCAAGTGGTTGTACCTTTTGAAAATCCTATCCCAAGACACACAAGACTCTATGAGCTTGTCACTACAGATGCTTAGGAGGTGTTACGTTGTCGAGAAAAACAAGACGTGATCTCCGTGATGCCAAACGTGAGTACAAGGAAGCCAAGTCTGACCTCAAGACAACGAAAAACAGCTATAAACAAGCTGAAAAGAGAGAAGCTCGGCTCTTAAACCCCAAGACAGATGCTGAAAAGCGTTACCTGGGGCAGAAACAAAAGGCAAGACGGACGGTCGCTAGTAAAGAGATTGAAACGCTCAAAGGGCGTAAGAAGACCGCTAAAGCAAAGAAACGCCAAGCCATTCAGCGTAACGGTGGGACAAAGGCTCAAAAGCTGGGGCGAGTTACTCATCACCAGGCTTCTCATTTTGTGGATTCAGCTTTTCAGGATAATGATGTGCTTGAAGATATTGCTTCAGCACGTCAGACTATCCGTAGAACACACGCTGAAGTAAGACAAGCTAAGAAGCTAGGCAATTATACCGTCAAGATTGGTAAAGGGGCAACTAGGGTCGTATATGGTGCAGGAAATCGCACCTATAACCTTGTCCGTGGTCGTAGTTTTACCAGGACTCCTGTTGCCAATCGATGGGAAACGAAAGTTACTAATAAATACCAACGTTTACGGGCGAAATTAAGAACTTCAAAGGCAGGTAAGACCGCTAGTGCTACTAAAAAAGTAGCTGTAAAAGTTGGGAAGCCTATCTTGACAGTTCTTAAAAATCCCTTATCAGCTAAAGCCTACTTGATTATGTTTTTAGGAGTTCTGATTATTGCCCTGTTAGGAGTCGTGACAGGTGGAGGAACTTCAACTGTAGCACAAAACGAGTTTGATCTTACAGAAGCTTGGACTCATATTTCAAAAATTGATAGAGAAAAATCAACAGATAAAGTTGATTATTGGACAAATATTGATGAAATAATGATGTTCATGGGTTACAAATATGAAGATTACAAGCTAGATTCACCCTATAATACGGATAAGAAGTGGTGGGAATTAAATCATTCTTACAGGGAGCTTCTTTCCGATACTTGGGAAGAATTAAATAAAGATAAAGACAATTTAAAAACAATGTCTGATATCTATACTTCGTCTGAAAATAAATATCTAAGATTGAGTGAATCCGAGTTGAAAGAGTATAACGAAGTCTTAGAACAGGCAAAACAAGTAGGCTATTATGTAACCTACAACGATTTGTCAAACCCCTTTAATGCTGAAGCAAATGATGAAAAATTAGATCCAATACGGATTGATAAAAGGTTTGGCTATGTTTCAAAAACAGAGATATATAATGGTTCTGTTTTGCAAGCGAATCAAGGGTCAAAACTTTATGCTGTAATGGATGGTACAATTTCTATAAAAGAGCAAGATGTGATTATATCATCAGAAACGGCAGAGTTTACTTATAAGAATGTGACTCGTGTTCGTGTTAATGATGGTGATAAGATTAAAGTCGGGAATGAAATTGGTGAGGTAAGTGATGTAGGAGGGCAAGAAGTTTACTATAGAAAACTCAAAAACAAGAAAAAGAAAGAATGGGTTTGGGTAAATGTTGGTTTCTATCTTCCAAAAGTTGAATACAATCAGACTACTTCAGTAATTTCAGATATGAACCTAGACGGTGATATTGGTAAAAAAATAAATGATATATACAACTTCTTCAAAAAACAAGATAGTAGCGTAACTTTAAATGGTATCTCAGCAATTTTAGGAAACTTTTGGACAGAATCATCAATAACAGCAAAACGTGCTGAAGGAGATTATCTGAATCCTCCCGTTGGAGCTTCAGCTAGCTCTTGGGATGATCCTAACTGGTTAAACATGGGTAATGCTGAAGTGTATCAAGGGAAATATCCAAATATTATCCATAGAGGGATTGGACTTGGACAATGGACTGATACCCGTGATGGTTCGATTAGACATACAATGTTATTGAACTATGCTAAGGAAAAAGGAAAAAAATGGTATGATCTTGAACTTCAACTTGACTTCATGCTAAATGGTGATTCTCCTTACTACATTGAACATTTAAAGAATATCCTTCATTCAAACGATGATGTAGATTATTTAACTAATAAATTCCTGGTTAATTGGGAAGGGAACGAAGGAGATAAAGTAAAAGAACGGCAACATAATGCTCAACAAGTTTTATCGTATCTCAAAAATCCTAGAGGTCACACTAGAGGAGGAAGTTCCGTTTTAGAAAGTTCATGGGGTTTTCCTTCAGAGTATTCATCTAAAATATCTAGCTATCCTTCATCAGCGACTGTATCAGCTAGTCTTGATGGTAATACTTACCCTATTGGTCAATGCACCTGGTACGTGTATAATCGGTTAGTAGAAGCAGGAGCTCCTCATTATAATTGGTTAGGAGATGGACAGAACTGGGTTAGAGGATTGACTGCTAGAGGATGGAAATATAGTTCAACTCCTGTTGCAGGAGCGGTTATGTCAATCCAAGGAGGTTTTTGGAATACTCCAGAAGAGTATGGGCATGTATCTTATGTTGAACATGTAAATGAAGATGGTAGCTTCCTAGTTTCTGAATGTAACATTCAAGGTGTTCAAGATAGAATACATTGGACTCTTTGGACAAATCAAAGTTACCTTTCATTTGCAATTCCGCCAAAATAGAAGAAAGAATGGAGAATTATGATAGATTCATCTAAATTAAAAGTAATAAAATTTATTGGTTATGTATTATTGATTATCCTTGCCGTATTTATTGGAGTAGGTATAGGACAAACAGTAGCAGATCACAATCAAAAAAAGGAGAGTGCTGAAAGTAAACAGACAGCGACAAAGGAGGGGCTTAATCAGGAAGAGGTAAAAGAATTTTTAGTGAACTATTATACCAAAAAAGATCTTGGAGAGAATAGGAATCGCTATAAAGAGTATATGACTGATGGTCTATATAAACAAACAGTAGCTAAAGAAGAAGAACCTGTGAGCCAAACCTATAAAGGATTTGTTGTAGATTTTCAGTTTAAATCAGCAGAAATTTATATCAATCAAGAGAAGTTACAAGTTATAGCGCAAGTAAATTATGTAAATACTTTACTAGATGAAAAGAAAAACTATAACACTGCTCAAAAAAATGTTTTGAACAAAAAGACGCTGAGAATAAGTTATACTAATGAAAATGGCAAAATGAAAGTAAATAAGATGGAATCCATTATTTTAACAGACCAAACAGGTGACTATGGAATTTTGGATAGTACAAAACCATCTGAAGGTTCTACAACAGATTCATCAACAAAACCAACGACAACACCTAGCACCTCAAATTCAAATTAAAGGAGAAAAATATGGCACCGAAAAAGTCACAAACACAATCATTAAAGGGAAAACTTGAAAAATTTAATGCTGAGTTAGAAAAAATTCAAGAACAGAAAAGAGCCTTGAATCAAAAGGAAAAAGAGTATGAAGCGAAAATTAATGCACTTCAAGCAGAATATATCATTGCGTTAATGGCTGAGTCAGGTAAGTCTTTTGATGAATTTGAAAATTTTGCATTTAATAATTCTAACCAGGTAAATTCTTCTGAAGAGGTCGGTGAGGGTCATGTTCAGAATTATTAATCTACAAACAAATCAGCAAGAAACCTGTCAAAATAGGGATGAATTACTATCTCTTATTAATGATAGGTCGGTTTGGGCAGAAGATAGAGGAGAAACTATAACTATTCAAATAGATCAATTGGGAGAAGAGGGGATCATTTTAGACAGTCTATCTTTATCTCTCCCTCTTGAATCAATTGTGGAAGAAGCGCTCTCAGGATTTGGTTTTAAAAGAGAAAAAAAATCATTTGGATTTTTAAAATCAAATAAGCAGAAAAAAGAAAAGCGTACCTCTGTTAAAAAAGATAAAAAGTTAGAATCTCTTAAGAGCGTAGAACAATCTCAAAATAACCTGGTTGAAGATAAAAAAGAGACAGAAAAATTGATTAATAAATCAGTCTCAGATAAGCCAGTAAAAACTAGAAAATTAAGGTTTGGTTCGCTTGTTCTTACAATAGTTATCTGTTTAATTACAATAGCATCTATTGCTTCACTATCTCTTGTTCAAGTTCAATCTAAGAAAATTAATGAGCTTGAAAATCGGATACAGCTTGAAGAGAAACAAGGGAAAATTGAAGTTTTTGGTAGATTTTTTATCGCAAATTTCTATACTGGAAAAAGTGAAAATATTGTAGATTTTTTAAGCAGTGAAATGAAGACTGAAGGTCTTGAACTCAAAAAAGGAGTTCAAGCACAATCAACAATTTACGAATCACTAACCGAATCACAAGATATTATTCAAGTTACATTTGTGATCACTACAACAGAAGACTCGAATAATATTAAAACGATTAGAATGACTCTTCCTGTACGTGAAGAGGAAAAATCAATGTATGGCTATGTAATCGTAGGTAAACCTATTATTACAGGTTTTGCAGAATAACAAACATTAAAATCAATATTAAAATCAACATTAAAATAAATACAAAAGAGGAAGAAAACATGAAAAAATGGGCTAAAATCATCACACTATCATCTATTGTCGTACTTGCTTCAGCAAGCGCTCAAATAGCTTATGCAGATACAAACACTTCAAAAAATGAAACAGCTATTCCTGTTGTAGTGCCAAATACGGGAGCTACAACAATTCCATCAAGTGATACAACTGTTCCTGCTGTAGCGCCAAATGCTGGAACTACAACAATTCCATCAAGTGATACAACTGTTCCTGCTGTAGCGCCAAACGCTGGAACTACAACAATTCCATCAAGTGATACAACTGTTCCTGCTGTAGCGCCAAACACTGGAACTACAACAATTCCATCAAGTGATACAACTGTTCCTGCTGTATCACCAAATACTGGAACTACAACAGCTCCATCAAGTGATACAACTGTACCTTCTGTACCAACTTCACCTTCAGAACAACCTTCTGTTGTAGCTCCAACTGATCCTGGAACAACTGTAGCAACTGGTTCAAGCTCAGAAACTTCATCAAGTAGCAGCTCTTCATCAAGTAGCAGCTCTTCAGCAACTACACCGACTTCTGAAGATAAGAACAAAAAAGACAATGCTACGTCAGATAATAAGGTTAGTGTTTCAACTATTGATGGGGGAACAACTACCTTAATTCCTGATGTTAAAGTTCCAACAAATAACCCTGGTGTATCTGCTCAAACAGCTGTAGAAGCAGGTGCTTCTCAGGTAGGAACAACTTCGCAAGTAACAGGTCAAGTTGTTCAAGAAGTGTCTCCTAGCGCACCAGTACAGACAGAAACAGGTGCTTCAATTGTAAGCACTCAGAACGGCAACGTTGTCCTCTCAGATGGCTCTGTAGTAGCGCCTGAGGTAGTTGGGGGAACAGTTAATGAAGATAAGACTATCTCTGTTACTGACAAAGATGGGAAGCTCAAAACCCTTCCAAATACTGGTCTTAAAGAAAGTATATTACTAACATTAGCAGGTTTTGGATTATTGGCTATCGTCATTAGTTTTTTCCTAAAGAAACGTTCAAATTAAGGAATAAGATAAAAGCACTCTTTTGAGTGCTTTTTTTTAGAAAGGAGGATAAAAATGGATCAGGAGAGAATAGGAATGAAAGTAGCCGATATATATAAATTAACAGGCGAAATGCTTCTAAAATCAATGTATTATGCACTTGAAGAATCGTATCACAAATTTAATCACTATCTTGAAAACAAGACATATACGGATAAAACCAACTGGAATCAGTTTATGGCAACAAAGGAAACAAAACATTTTGAAACGTTTCTGAACTCTGAACTGAACTCTGAACGTCTTGAAGAATATTTAAAGGGGTATGAAGTTGGCTTCTCTATAAAAGATAATGGTAACGGTACAAGTACAATAGCAATTGATGCAAAGAACGTGCAAGCCTTAGAAGCAAGTTTCAAAGGGGTCATCAATGATTTAACCGAACCTGAAAAGGCAGAAAAACTTACTAAAAATCTTATCAAAACACCAAAGACCATGACTTTAAAGGAAAAATTGACTTACTACAAGAAAAAGGTTACCGCAGAAATCAAAACTAAAGATAAGGTTAAAACACCAACGCCTAAGAAGGCTATTGCGAAAGATGAAAAGGGGTTATAGATGGTTACAGAACAGAAAAAACGTCGCTTTCTCCCTTATTTGATTGTGGGTCTTATCCTTTGCTATGCGGTGCATTGGTTGGTAAAGCTTTATGACATAGCACCTGCAACTGAAGGAGTTACCTTTATAGATAATGCCCGTTTGGATTGGATGATGGAGAATTGGACAAGTAAGTCTTTTATTGACTTTAACTTCACTCAAGCTAGTCTATATGGTGGCGGTTTAGCTCTCTTTGTTGTCTTGATGTTTTACTTTCGAGTTGGCGACAAAGGGCGCTACCGCTACGGGGAGGAATACGGGTCGGCACGGTACGCCACGAACAAGGAAATAGCTTCTTTTCGGGATAAAGAGCCTGAAAATGATATGATTTTCAGTCAAAATGGACGAATGGGACTTTTCAATAAACGCCTTCCTTTCAACCGTCAATTAAACAAGAACACGCTGACAGTCGGTTTACCAGGGGACGGGAAAACTTTCACCTTTGTGAAACCTAACCTGATGCAAATGAATAGTTCATTTGTTATCACTGACCCGAAAGGTCTTCTTGTACGTGAGACAGGAAAAATGTTTGAAGACCACGGCTACAAAATCAAAGTCTTTGACCTGGTCAATCTGACCAACTCTAATCAGTTCAACGTCTTTCACTATATGCACGATGAGCTAGATATTGATAGAGTTGCTGAAGCGATTATCGCAGGGACAAGACGGTCAGATAACACAGGTGAGGATTTTTGGAATCAGGCTGAAATGCTTTTGATGAGGGCGTTGATTGGGTATCTCTACTTTGACGGAAAAGTCCTGAAGAAGTATGAGCCAAATATCGCTCAGGTTGCAGACCTTTTAAGAAATATCAAGCGTGAGGATGAAGATACTCCAAGCGTGGTTGAAAGACTGTTTGAAGAATTAGAAGAAGAAATGCCTGGGAACTATGCTAATAGGCAGTGGGAATTGTTTAATAGCAACTTTGAAGGCAAAACAATGACGTCTTTATTATCTATTGTTTCTTCACGTTTTGCCGTCTTTGACCATGATGCGGTTAGAAACCTGACCGCCCGTGACTCAATGGAAATGGAAAAATGGCAGACTGAAAAAACAGCCGTCTTTATCGCTATTCCTGAAACAGATAAGTCTTTCAACTTTATTGCAACGACTATGTTTACCATGATGTTTAGGCAGCTACCAAAGACAGCGGATGAAATCCTTCAGGGAGACCATCCAACGTGCAAACCTGAAGACTTGTTCCATATCAGACTTATCTTAGATGAGTTTGCCAACTTTGGACGTTTCCCAAACTTCACGGAAACACTTTCTTCAGTTCGCTCCCGTGAGATTTCAATTGATATTATCATTCAAGCCATCAGTCAATTGAAGGCACTCTATAAAGACCAATGGGAGACCATATTCAATAACTGTGCTACCCTAATTTACTTGGGGACGAATGATAAGGAAACAATGAACTATTTCTCAATGCGAAGCGGTAAGCAGACTATCAATGTTAAGAATCAGTCGCAAACAAGAGGAACGCAAGGGTCAAGCAGTCAGTCTATTCAAACCATTCAGCGTGACCTTCTCACACCTGATGAGGTGGCTCGTATTGGGGTTGATGAAGCCTTAATCTTTATCTCTAAACAAAATGTCTTCAGAGATAAGAAAACTAACGTTCTTCAGCATCCACGTGCTAAAGAACTGGCGAATAGTCCAAGTGATACGAACTGGTATCGTTATACCCGTTCCATGTCTGATATGGATGACTGGGATGCCAACGTCAACCATGATAGGGTGATAGAAACAACTAGCGCAAAGGTGCTAGAAGTAAAATTACCATTTGAGGAAGTGGCTTAACCAAAAGAAAACCTGCTAGGATTGCCTACCAGGTTTCTTTTGTATTTTGAGGAAAAGGAGGAAAACATGACACAAACAACTAATATGAGGGGGATAGGTTACTTTGATACCCTCTTTTCAGTCGTTGAGATGCCAACGATGGCGGAAGCACTCAAACAGTTTGCACTTGAGCATCAAGTGACTGGAAAGAGCAACCAGGGGGAGGTCTTAAATGACTTTGTCAGCATCTTGATTAAGACGTTAGACGTTGAAGATTTTCAAGCAGTCTCTACACAGCTTTTTAGCTACCCTAAACGGTATAGAGGAGTGCTTGAAGTTGAGGAGATTGAACCTTCTAAGGAAAAGCTGATTTACTTAAAAGCTAATATTGATAGCTTGCTTCAGGAAGAAATAGAGGTAAGGAGCAGGATAGATGGCGAGTATTGAAGAACTCAAAGCCCTGTCAATTCTAAAAGTGGCAGAAAGCCTGGGCATGAGTTTACAGCGAACAGGAAGCTATACTTACACTTGGGAAGAACATGACTCTTTCACTATCAATGTTAGGGAAAACTATTTCAATTGGTTTGCCCGTAGCAATGGCGGTGATGTGATTAAAATGGTTCAAGTCGTTCAGGAAGAATTGACAGGGGAGAAGCTTTCTTTTAAGCAAGCAAAACACTTCTTGGAAGAAGGTAGTTTTGACGTGGTCGATGTGACCAACGTTCCTGAAAAAGAACCCTTCAGCTATTACCTTGAGCCTTATGAAACTAAGTTCATAGAAGCCAGGGAATACCTGAAGGATGTCAGGGGCTTGTCTGATGAGACGATCGATTTTTTCGTAGAAAAAAACGTCTTATCACAAGCAACTAAAAAGACAGGGGACTACTATGAACCTGTCATTGTTTTCAAGAGTTTAGACAACCAAGGAGAGGTTATAGGCGCTTCTCTTCAAGGTATTAAGGAAAATCATGACCTTTACGAGAGAGGGCGCTTAAAACAGATTATGAGGGCTTCTGATGGTATGACGGGAATGCACGTTGATATTGGAACACCTAAACGATTAGTCTTTGCGGAAGCTCCTATTGATTTGATGAGCTATTATGAGCTTCACAAGGATAGTCTTGAAGATGTCCGCCTGGTTGCGATGGATGGCTTAAAAGAATCAACGGTGAGTCGTCACGTGGCAGAACTCTTATCCGAAGTTGGTGAACTTAATGGCGAGGTTGACCAGGATAAAAAATCTTCCTTCCTTTCTGAAACAGCTAGATTTAGCACTTTTTTTAAGGATGGAAAGCACCAGGACTTAATTACCCTTGCAGTTGATAATGATGAAGCAGGTCACACCTTTATTGAGCGGTTGGCCAATAAAGAAATTGGATTGACTCCAGATCTCCCCCCGAGATTGGAAAGTCAGGACAAGATGGACTGGAATGATTATCTGAAGGAGAGCAAAGAAAAAGCCCTTGACCGAAGTCAAGAGCCACTTAATAACATTGGGGGCGAACTAATCAATCGCAATTCCGGTTATTTAGAAGGCGAACCTTCAAGGACAGCACCACAGCCTGAAGAGTCAAAGACTCAACCTGATTTTCCTGCCAATGTTCAATTATATTTTAACATTGATAGGTCAAAAGAGTCAAGTGTTGGGCTTAGAAATGGCTATCATTATGCGACTGATAAAGATTTGAGGTATCTCAATCGTTACGCTGAAGAATTTCAAAAATCGGCTGACTGGTATCTTAATGAGTTGGCTGATAGTAAGGTCACGTATTTTTACCAGGATAAAGAAGACGTTCAGATGCTTCAGGTGGATTTTGAAAAAAGGCATTGGATGCACTTGACAGGGATTGCTCCTGTTTATCATGAGTGGGCTGAAAATTTATCAGAGCAATTCATTGAAGACGTAGCTTCAGGAAAAGGCAATTTTGCAAATTTAACAGTTGGGGTTGGCTTTAGAGATAAGGCAAAATTACTCCCTATGCTCCCTGAAATCTTTGAGTCAGATTCTTTTGTCTTTGATGATTTATCTTCCGTTGAGAAGATGGGGCGGTTAGATGTTTCAAGTGCTATTCGTTCAGACGATAAAGATATTCTTTTAGCTTTTCGGACGGATGATAACTCAACCTTCCCTGCAACATTGCTGAAGCCTAGCCGAACGCTCAACATTGAACTGGATACTTTAAATCAAGAAAAAACGATATTAGGGGTCTTTGTTGAGAACGACGACAGCATCAAAACAATGTCAATCAATCCTGAATTTGTTAAAGATAATGGACAAGCAATGCTTGATATATTGCGACAAAATAGAGATTTTGAACCCTTTAAAGATGAACCAAATTTACAAAATGGAGGTCTAGCTATGGCAGACAATAATGAACCAAATTTGAGAAATCGCTTTGAGCAAATTCTCAGAGAAGATGAAGAGAAAAAACAAGCTGAAGCACGAAAAGAAGAGCTTGAACGTGATTCAGATGGTGATGGAATTCCTGATGAAGTTGAAAAAGCTCAAGGGACAAGTCCTTTTAATGCTGACACAGACGGTGACGGAAAGTCAGACCAGGAAGAGGTCAGTTATGGGTCAAATCCGATTGACAGCAATCATCCAAATAATCAAAATCAACCTTCACTTGAACCACAAAAAAGCGTTGCTGAACTGATTCAGGCAAAAGACAGTAAGGGGCTTTCTCAACTTTTGAAGGATGGCGTTAAAGACTATTTTCAGTCTGACACTTACAAACAATACTTGACCACAATGAGTAAATTTCACAATTACTCACCGAGAAATATTCAGTTGATTTTAATGCAAAACCCTGAAGCTTCTCACGTGGCATCCTTCAAAAAGTGGAAGGATGAATTTGAGAGAAGTGTCAATAAGGGAGAAAAGTCATTACGGATTTTTGCCCCTATAACTCTAAAAAGACGAGACCCTAAAACTAATGAACCACTCTTAGATGAGAATGGGAATGAACAAACATTCATGTCTTTCAAACTTGTCCCAGTCTTTGATGTCTCACAGACAAATGGAAAAGAATTACCCAAACCAGTCTATGAACTTGAGGGGACTTATGAAGATTATGGCAATCTTTACAAGTCAGCTAAAGAGGTATCTGAAGCTAATGGTGTTCCCCTTTCATTTAGCAAAGACACCAAAGGCTCTAACGGTTTTTATTCCGTAAACAACAATGAAATTGTGATTAAGCAAGGGATGTCTGAGCAACAAACACTAAAAACAATCTTTCATGAAATGGCACATTCTGATCTACACAATATGGAGAAATTACAAGAAACTCCTCTTAAAAGAAGTACCGCAGAATTACAAGCTGAGTCAGTTGCTTTTGTGGTAGCTAGTCATTATGGGCTAGATACAAGTGAGTACAGTTTTGGCTATTTGGCAACATGGACAGATGACCCTAATGGACTATCTGACCTAGAAGGTCAAATTAAAATTGTACAAAAAGAAGCAGATAGCTTGATTTCAAGAATTGATAAAACCCTTGAAAAGTATCAAACTAAAGAACTGACCAAGGATGCCTTCCAAGAAAAACTTGACCGCTTGAAAAACCAATCTAAAGAAAAAGCGGTTGATCCTAAAGAGAAAGAGCAGGCGAAAGATGCTCCAAAAAAAGAGCAGAAGAGCGACAACGAGATGAGCCTATAAAAGACCTTGTCGCTCAATTATCCGCAGGCTTTATGAGTCGCAGAAAACAAACGGAGGACTAAAACATGAATGACACTATTGAAACAACATTACTTCTCAACTTGTTCTATTTAGAGAATGGAGCGTACACAAGAAATGAAAGCTTTATTGAAGCCAAGCGCAGAAAAGCCATCGCCCTTTTAGATGAAGATGCGGACGAACTCAAAAGCATTGACTCTGACTTAGCTGAAGAATATCAAGAAACAATTTCCTATCTTGACTCTCTTTCAGATGAGGACTACCAGTCCTTAAAAGAGGAGTTGCTTCAAAAAGTTGAAGTCAACTAATATCTGAAAGGCGACTAAGGGGCTTGGGGATTTTCCCCAAAACTTTGAAAGATTAACCGACCCCAAATTGGCAGAATTGCCAGTATTTGGGGTTGGGAAAATCTTTTAAATTTCGCAATTGGGTACCCAAATGCTATGCTTGCCAGTTTGAAAAGTATAGATGGATATAGTATGGTTGTCAAGAAAAATGAATGAGGTAAAAATCAATGACAGAAGAAATACGGTATCGTGAAATTCAGCGAAAAATGAGAGTTACGCCAAGAGAAAATGAATTGATTAAAGAACGGATGGAACTTCACGGATTTAAAAATTTTAACACCTATGCCCGTTATATGCTTTTGACAGGCGAGGTCGTAACCGTTGATTATTCGGAGCTGATAAAATTAAGAACAGAGATAAATCGTATTGGTACAAATATCAATCAGCTTGCAAAGTACATCAATACAAATGAAGAAATTACACTTGAAAACTTTCAAAATTTGCAGGCTTCACTTGCAGAAGTTAAGCGGTTGATGGAGGATAGTTTTGATAAAGAAGTGGCTATGATTGAAAAAATGATGAGAGACAGAAGGGAGTAAATTGACTTGGTTGTTACAAAAGTTAAGCAGATAAAATCGGTCAACAAGTTAGCTGATGGTATCAAGTATATTGAAGATGGTGCTAAGACTATTGGAACAGAATTGATTGATTCTGATTTGAACTTTCCTGTAAAGGTTGTAGATGGTCAGATAGTCTCTCAGCTAGTTTCAGGAAATTTGGTGATCGATGTTGAGTCTGCTTATTCAGAATTTATGATGTTGAAGCAACTTGCCAATTTAGAAAAAGGAAGACCAATCAATAATGAAGAGTTGGTCGAAAACGATGTTTTGGCACACCATCTTATTCAGTCCTTTTCCCCTGAAGACAATTTGACACCTGAGCAAGTACATGAGATAGGACGGAAGACAGCTCTTGAGTTGACAGGTGGCAGTCATCAATTTGTCATTGCAACTCACATGGATAAGGGGCATCTTCACAATCACATTTATATCAATTCCACTAACTCGGTCACACTCAATAAATTCAGATGGCAAAAAGGAACAAAGAAAGCCCTTGAACAAATTTCTGACAAGTATGCAGACCTGGCAGGTGCAAAAATTATTGACCGTCAAAATCAATTCGGACACAAAGAATATTCA
The DNA here is from genome assembly GCF_011714815.1 of Streptococcus sp. CCUG 71758. Lineage (NCBI taxonomy): Bacteria > Bacillati > Bacillota > Bacilli > Lactobacillales > Streptococcaceae > Streptococcus > Streptococcus sp. CCUG 71758. Next base: position 401,351 of record NZ_RXXO01000002.1, read on the forward strand.
GCTTATCAAAAAGAGAATGTTTTCAAGTTAGAAATTAAATCACGGCTTGAGTTTCTCCTGAAGCATTCAACCAACCTTTCAGATTTTCAAGAAAAGGCAAAGGCGTTAAATCTTGCAGTTGATTTTACGGGGAAATATGCCAAATATAGATTATTGGATAAAGACCAAAAACGAAATACTCGTGACAGCACTTTATCTAAAAAGGGACGGTACTCTTTAGAACAGATTGAGGAACGCCTGGCTAAAAATGAAATCGTCTATCCGTTGGAAAGTATCAAGAGTGAGTATGACAAGTTACAAGCTGAAAAGGAAGAAGATTTTGAAATACGGGTCAAGATTGAACCGTGGCAGGTCGAGCATGAGACGGACACAGGTATCTATCTTCAAATGCAATACGGTATTGCCAACAAAGGTACAGTCAAAATTCCTAGTCGCCTTGTTGATAGACAAGAGGATGGAAGTTTTGATATTTTTATCAAGAAGTCAGATTTTTTCTATTTCATCAATCCTGACAATTCAGCAAGCAATAAATTCATGAAAGGGTCAACGCTTATCAATCAACTTGCCTACGAAAGCGGAGAATATATCTTAACCAAGAACCCTAACATTTCTAAGTTGGATTTGTTGGTCAAAGAATATAATTATTTGGTTAGTCACGGGGTATCCGATTCAGATCAATTCCATGAGTTACATGACCGCTTCCTGGGACAGATTGAAGAAACACAAGAGTCACTTGATCGATTGGATGAGAAGGTCGAGCGACTCAATAAAATTGCTTCAGCGCTTGAAGATATTCACGCAGACAATCCGATTGATGCCAAAGTAGCTTATCAAATTTTAGAAGAATTGAACATTTCACCTTCAGTCAATCCTAAAGAAATTGAAAAGCAGGTGGTCGAGGTTTCCATAGAGCGGAAAGCACTTAAGGAAAAATTTGACAGCATCGTTAAGGACTTTACTCAGTATGAAAAACTTGAGAAAAATGCTCAAGCAAGGCGTCAAGATGTTAAGAGTCACTATGAAACAAGTAAGGATGAAATTTAATTTTGCGACTAATTTTTATTGAAATTTGAAACGAAAAATAGTATAATGATTCTGCTAATATAGACCTTAGCGGATGATTGATCTTGTGCTAAAGTGTGTATTAGTATGTAGTGTTTTAGGGATAAACTTGGACATATCGCTTCTTTGTGATTTAATTCAAACCTATATTGCTATTTCTAGCTTGAAAAGAGGTATATCTATGAAGTTGTCTATTTCAAACTTGGTGGTTAATGGTGCTGTTGGAGTGACCGTTGAATTGTTTATCCTAATTACAGAAAGTACCAAATAGCGCCTAGAGGGTTCGAATCCCTCACACTCCATAAAAACCACTTTTTTAAAGTGGTATCTATCGCAGGCTTCGGCTTGCGTTTTTTTTTAGTGGACAATAGGCTATAGCCTATTGACCGCTTACCGTTTTCTTGATTTTAAAGGGATGAGGGGGCGGACAATAGGGTTAGGCAAAATAGAAAGGAGAAAAATGGTAAAAATTGGATATGCAAGGGTCAGCACGACTGACCAAAATATGGATAGACAACTGGATCAACTGAAGCATATTGACAAACTCTTTCAAGAGTCTATCAGCGGTGTCAGCAAAGACCGCCCACAGTTAAAAGCCATGCTTGACTATATCCGTGAAGGGGATATAGTCGTTGTGACAGAGCTAGAACGACTTGGAAGAAATAACCAGGAGCTAACTGAAATCATGAATCAGATACAAACTAAAGGGGCTACCTTGGAAGTGTTAAACCTTCCAACCCTTCGAGGGATTGAAGATGATAACTTGAGACGGCTTCTAAACAACTTAATTTTAGAGCTTTACAAGTACCAGGCACAAGCTGAAAGGGAACGTATCAAGGAACGTCAAGCCCAAGGGATAGCTATTGCAAAAACTCAGGGCAAATACCAGGGCAGAAAGGCACTCTTTACTGAAGACGATAGCAGACTAAAACACGCCTTCGAGCTTTACCTTTCAGGAAAGTCTGATAAAGACGTGGCAGGCTTAACAGGCATAAACGAGCGAACATTTAGGCGCTACCGTGAAAAATATCAGATAAAAAGATAGTGATTTATATCATGATTTTAATAGTGATAAAAATATTGATTAAAATCATGATTTTTATATTGATTTTTATCATGATTTATATTATAATAGAAGTATAGAAAATGGAGGGAGAAAAAACAAATGAAATTACTTAGTTTTGTTGCCATCAAGGGTGGAGTTGGTAAAACCACTTTAGCTCTTCTAACTGGTCAGTATTTAGCTAGTAAAGATCATAGAGTTTTATTTATTGACCTAGACCATCAAAGTAACCTAACACACTTTTATGACGTTTACGAGGATTCAGGAACGGTTGCCAATGTCTTTACTGGTTCAGGAGACGTGAACATTTTATCGGTTGCGCCTAACATTGATTTAATTGCAGGTTCTATGAGACTAGATGAAGCTGAAAGAAGACTTGAAACCAATCCTAATCAGAATATGTTTCTGTATGACTGGCTAGGTGAGAACCTGGAAGCAAAGAACCTGGCACAGTACGACTATGTGATTTTAGATTGCAGACCTGACTTCGGGATTGCTACAAGAAATGCTATCGCTGTTAGTCATGCTCTTTTCAGTCCTATTACGCCAAGCGATTTTGCTTTTGAAGCGAAACAAAATCTTGAAGTCCGTCTTGACGAGTACAGAAAAACAGAAATTGTACGTCCAAGCCGTGAGTCTCTAATTACTGCTAAACTCTACTTTTTGCCTAACATGATAAAGCATAATACGGCAAAATCGAAAGAGTTGTTATCTGTCCTTGAAAATGATGACAATGTTGTTGGTCAAATTCCTCAAAAGGAATTGTTTAATTGTGCATCAAAAGACAATACTGTTATTGACATCATGGCTGACCAAACATCACGAAACGAACACAAGGCTTTCTTTTCAGCTTTGGAAGAAACACTGATCCAAATTCAGACCGTTTCGGATAACTCCTGATATCAATCAATATAAAAAACATGATTTTAATCAATATTTTTATCACTATTAAAATCATGATATAAATCACTATTTAAAAAGAGGTATGCAATGGCTTTTGAAATCAAAAAGGACAAAATTAGTAAAGCGTTAGGCGAGACACTACCGTCAGTCCCTAAGGCAAAATCACAAGGGCGAAGAGCAGGTCGTCCATCAGGGAAGACCAAACATCCTTATCAGTTCACCTTGAAGCCCCAAAATCGAGAAAAGCTAGATAGGATTGCATTGAAAGCAGGATATAGCGGAGCATCAACTTTCCTTGATGATTGGATTGAGAGTTATATTGAGAGTTCTGAAGAATAACCGTCAATATTTTTATCATTATTAAAATCATGATAAAAATGTCTATAAATATTATTTACGCAGGTGACCTATGCAACCAACCTATGAAATTGATAACCCCAACCTTTCCTATCAGACTAAACTTGACTTATGGCAGACTGGCTTTGGTCTTCAGCAAGTGGACGGTCTTGAGCCATCACGCTATATGGTTGAATTGGCTAAAGAGCAGATTGAAGGTAAGATTGAGTATCAACAAATTTATGACCAAATTACCAAATACCATGAAGAGACCGATGATAGCACGAAAGAAGCTGATATTGTCTCTTTAAGGATTGTAGAGCTGTTATCAAGCAACGCCTTCAAGTTTGCCCCAACCACTCTAAAATCAATCCATAAAGAGCTATTCTTTGGCGTTCTAAGTCAAGGTATCCCTTTAGGAGAATATCGCCATTATAACATCACTAAAAAAGAGCCGATTTTAGAGGGAGATAGCGTTATCTATGACCATTATCAAACTATCTCGGCTAGCTTAACCTATGATTTTGACCAGGAGTCACAATTTGACTATCGAGGGAAGACACCTGAAGAAATGGTCAAGCACTTGAAAAAGTTTGTATCGGGAATTTGGCAGATCCATCCGTTTGGAGAGGGCAACACCCGAACTGTTACGGTCTTCATGATTAAGTACCTACGTTCACTAGGCTTTGAAGTTGATAATAGCCCGTTCAAAGAGAATGCACGTTACTTCAGGGATGCCCTGGTTTTGGACAATGCAAAATTGCTGAAGAAAAATCCTGAATACCTGGATAGATTTTTTGAAAATCTGTTGTTAGGTGGTCAACACGAGCTATCTCTAAAGAAAATGTATCAAGAGGTTTTACCAACTGCATCCGCTCCAAAGAACCAAAAAGACCAAGGTTTATCACTTTAGATATTGATTTTAATCACTATTAAAATCATGATATAAACCAATGTTAAAATCACTATAAAAATATAGACCCTTCCGTTTGGAGTGGTCTTTCTTCTTGTCTTGTTTTTGGGGTATAATAGGCGGTAGCGATGATTGAGGTGACAAAAATGGATATAACCGTGTTAGACGAAAGAGAATTTTCAAGGCAATTGAACCAAAATAATCAACGGGCTTTTTTGAAGATGATTGAAAACTATGAAAAATTCATTGCCCCTAGTATGCGAGCGCAGGGGTACAAAAGAATCAATCAAAAAGAGCGGACAGTTATTTTTTCTTTTGGAGAAATGACCTTTTCACGTAGCAGATGGAAGAAAGATGACACCATCCGAATCCCTGTTGATGAAAAGCTAGGACTAGAACCAAGGTCGAGGTTTTCTCAGGAGCTACTTTACCAGGTGACCAAGCTTGCTAATTTTATGCCCTATCGTAAAGTTGTATCGGTGATGGAAATGTTAAAGGAAATCTATATCACCAAGAATACAGTTCAGCACGCTTTAGACGTGGCAGGTGAACTCCTAGCTGAAAAAGAGGAGTACGACTCCTTGTCAGCTTCAGACTGGTCTGAAGATAACCAGGACAAAGTGAGAGCAAAGAAAGTCTATATTGAAGGTGATGGGGTTTGGGTCAAACAGGCAATACCTGACAGGAAAAAGAAGTCTATTGAGTTAAGTCATTTTGTCGTCCATACTGGAAACAAGAAGGGGAAGAGGAATATCTTAAAAGACAAGATAGAAGTTATCTCTACACGCTGTCATAAAGCCAAAGATAGACTAATGGATTTGTTGACTAGGCATTTTGAAATTACTCCCGAAACGGTCATTGTGACTAATTCTGATGGTGGTAAAGGCTATTCTCCTACGGACTTTAAGGAGTTAGTTAGTGCTTTTAAGCCTAAAGAGCATTTGCACTTTTGGGATGCTTTTCACGTGAATCAATCCCTGAAAAAGAATTTACGTACTTTTCCTTTAGAGCTGACCAAACAAGCCTTTAAAGCGGTCAAGAGCCGAGATAAGGGTTTACTAGAAACGGTACTTGATACGGCTGAATCTTTGATTAAATCAGACAAAAAATTAGAGTCTTTTCAACGCTTCAAAAGACAACTTCTAAAAAACTTTAAATATACTGATCATCCTGAGAGCTTTGGACTCAGTAGCAAGGGTATTGGTATCATGGAATCTCAGCATCGCAAAGTGACGTATCGAATGAAAAATAGAGGTATGTATTGGAGTGAGAAAGGCGCTGATACTATGAGCCAAACCATTCTTTTAAACCATACAGGAGAATTGAGAGACCTCTTTTTCGGAGAGTGGAGGAAATCCTACCAAACAATAAAAGACCAGGAAAAAGATTATCCTGGTCACTTTCAACATACTCAAAAATCAGATTATACACTACCACAGGTCAATCGCTCAAACCGAAAACCGAAGTATTGGGGAGCTCTTACCGATGAAAGGGATTAAAAATCAGATGAAACCATGAATTGTCAAGCCTTTTAGATAAAAAGTTTGGGAAAATGCTTGCATTTTCCTCCCAAAGTGGTATAATAGACTTATAAAAACACGAACAAAAGGCGCTGAGTGCTAGTAACACTCAAACGCCTACCGATTAAACAACCGTTACTTGTTCAATCAGTTTAAATCTATTGTATCATCAAAAGAACAATAAATCAAGACTGGAGCAGGAAAAAGTTGAAAGTTTCGGTCTTTTATTTCCGTTCTCTTGGTGATTTTTCATTTTCTCCCAAAAACAGACACACTCAAAGCGCATTCATTACTTGAAAAAAGTCGCTATTATATGGTATAATGGACTGTATTAAAAATTTTAAGGAGAAATGACAGAATGTCTGTATCATTTGAAAACAAAGAAACAAACCGTGGTGTCTTGACTTTCACTATCTCTCAAGACCAAATCAAACCAGAATTGGACCGTGTATTTAACTCAGTAAAGAAAACTCTTAACGTTCCAGGTTTCCGTAAAGGTCACCTTCCACGCCCTATCTTCGACCAAAAATTTGGTGAAGAAGCTCTTTATCAAGATGCAATGAACGCACTTTTGCCAAATGCTTATGAAGCTGCAGTAAAAGAAGCTGGTCTTGAAGTCGTTGCGCAACCAAAAATTGACGTGACTTCAATGGAAAAAGGTCAAGACTGGGTTATCACTGCCGAAGTTGTGACAAAACCTGAAGTTAAATTGGGTGACTACAAAAACCTTGAAGTATCAGTTGATGTAGAAAAAGAAGTAACTGACGCTGACGTTGAAGAACGCATCGAACGCGAACGCAACAACTTGGCTGAATTGGTTATCAAAGACGGCGCTGCTGAAAATGGCGACACTGTTGTCATCGACTTCGTTGGTTCTATCGATGGTGTTGAGTTCGACGGTGGAAAAGGTGAAAACTTCTCACTTGGACTTGGATCAGGTCAATTCATCCCTGGTTTTGAAGACCAATTGGTAGGGCACTCAGCTGGCGAAACTGTTGACGTTGTCGTAACATTCCCAGAAGACTACCAAGCAGAAGACCTTGCAGGTAAAGAAGCTAAATTCGTAACAACTATCCACGAAGTAAAAGCTAAAGAAGTTCCAGCTCTTGACGATGAACTTGCAAAAGATATCAATGAAGAAGTGGAAACACTTGCTGAATTGAAAGAAAAATACCGCAAAGAATTGACTGCTGCGAAAGAAGAAGCATACAAAGATGCCCTTGAAGGTGCAGCAATTGATAAAGCTGTAGAAAACGCTGAAATCGTAGAACTTCCAGAAGAAATGATCCACGAAGAAGTTCACCGTTCAGTAAATGAATTCCTTGGAAACTTGCAACGCCAAGGTATCAACCCTGACATGTACTTCCAAATCACTGGAACTACTCAAGAAGACCTTCACAAACAATACGAAGCAGAAGCTGAGTCACGTACGAAGACTAACCTTGTTATCGAAGCAGTTGCCAAAGCTGAAGGATTTGACGCTTCAGAAGAAGAAATCCAAAAAGAAATTGAGCAATTGGCAGCAGACTACAACATGGAAGTGGCTCAAGTACAAAACTTGCTTTCAGCTGACATGTTGAAACACGATATCACTATCAAAAAAGCTGTTGAATTGATTACAAGCACAGCAACAGTAAAATAATCTCAAAAGAGAAAAAACCCACCTGCCTAGGTGGGTTTTCTGTTGCACTATTTTCCAAAAATCTCTTTGAGATCTGTATCTGTAATCCCAATCATAGCGGGGATGCTAGACCAGTTTTCTTCGGTGAGGATGTAGGATTGTTCAGAGTTACTTGCTGTGGCAGTTTCAGAGAAGGCTTGTTTGCTTTCTTCAATTTTATTTTCAATTAAACCACTGAAACGCTCAGTCAGATAGGTCTTGCGGGCAGTCCCGATATGCTTGACTGCATAGTCAAAGGCCTGTAATTCACCAAGAAGGATGAGCTTGCTCTTGGCCCGTGTGATAGCTGTGTAGATGAGATTTCGCTCCAGCATGCGCTTGCTAGCACTGGTGATGGGCAGGATGACAACAGGAAACTCACTTCCCTGAGACTTATGAATACTCATGGCATAGGCTAGTCGAATCTTGTACCATTCGTTGCGTGGATAGATGACCTCATTGCCATCAAAATCAATGACAATCTCGTCTTGTTTGGACTCGGTGTATTTTCCAGGAATCAGGTCTGTGATGTAGCCTAGGTCTCCGTTAAAGACATTAACTTCGGCATCGTTGACTAGGTGAATGACCTTGTCCCCTGTTCGATAGTGACACTGAGTTGCTTCAAAGCTAACTTGCCCCTTTTGCTGAGGATTGAGCAGGTCTTGCATGAGTTGGTTGATGGCGTCAATACCAGCAGTTCCTCGATACATAGGCGCTAGCACCTGAATATCTCGAGCCGGAATGCCACTTCTGAGGGCAGCACCGAGGATTTTCTCAATGGTAGCTGGGATATGGCCACTAGCAATTTCAAAGTAGGAACGGTCAGGTTTTTTCTGGGTAAAGTCGGCTGGCAAGATTCCCTGTCGAATCTGACTAGCCAAGGTAACGATAGTTGATTCTTCACTCTGACGGTAAATCCGTTCCAAGCGGGTCTGTGGAATCAGGGGTATCTGGAGCAGGTCAGCAAGGACTTGTCCGGGACTAACAGAAGGCAACTGGTCACTGTCTCCCACGATGAGGATTTTACTGTTAGAAGAGATATTGGAGAAGAGTTGGTTGGCTAGCCAAGTGTCCACCATAGAAAACTCATCCACGATAATAAAGTCGGCATCCAGATAATCTTCCAGATGACTGGTATCATCGTCTCCTGTCATCCCCAAATGACGGTGTATGGTCGCGCTAGGCAAACCTGTTAATTCATTCATGCGCCGAGCCGCTCGACCAGTTGGAGCAGCGAGAAGAATCGGAAGGTTGCTTTTCTTCCTGAGATCAAGCCCTTCTAAAAGGGCATAAACAGCGATAATTCCATTGATAACAGTCGTCTTACCTGTACCAGGCCCACCTGTCAGGATAAAGACCTTGTTCTGGATAGCGTCGCAGATAGCCTGTTTTTGAATGTCATCGTATTGGATAGCTAATTCTTGCTCAACAGTAGCGATATGCTTGTGAATGGTTTCTAAATCCTGACTTTGTTTCTTTCCTTTTTCGAGGATACGAACCAAATGACTGCGAATGCCTTCTTCGGCGAAAAAGAGGCTGTTATCAAAGATTTTGGTATCAATCTGCTGAACCTTGTCTTCTTCAATCAGATGAGATAATTCCTGAGCAACTTGGCTGGGATCGAGTTCCACGGGACGGGAAGACTCGAGGAGAGTCAGGGTTTGTTCCAGCAAATCTCGGGCTTCCATATAGGTATCGCCTGTCTCCATACATCCCTGAAAAAGACTGTGGACAAGGCCAGCACGGAAGCGTTCAGGAGCTTGACTTTCGATGCCTAGTTCGGCAGCTAATTGGTCTGCAATGGTAAAACCTAAGCCCTTGATATCTTCAACCAGTTGGTAGGGATAGTTTTCGACAATATCTAGCGTTTCTTCCTTGTAAAAGTCTTGAATCTGAAAGGCCAGTTTATTGGGAATGCCGTAGTTGGCAAGTTTAGCCAAGACCATTTCTGTCCCATAGTTGAGACGGAGGGTGGAAACAAAAGTCTCACGGTTTTTGGCAGAGAGTCCAGCAATGCTTTCCAGCTTTTCAGGATGCTCCAGAATTTCGTCTATGGTATTGTCACCATAGCTATCAACGATTTTTTGGGCCGTTTTGAGACCAATCCCCTTGAAATGACTGCTAGAAAAGTATTTGACTAGCCCATTCTTAGTTGGTTTCGCCCGTTCATAACGGCTGATTTGCAGCTGTTCCCCATACTTGGAGTGCTGAACGATTTGCCCCCAAAAAGTGTAGTCTTCTCCTTCAATCACGTCCGCCATGGTTCCTGTAACGATGATTTCAAAATCGTCAAAGTCCTCCGCATCGGTATCTTCGATATCTAGGAGGAGAATGCGATAAAAATTACTGGGATTTTCAAAAATAATACGTTCAATGGTGCCTGAAAAATAAACTTCCATAGGTTTCCTTTACATGAGTTCGTGAGAGTTGTACCCTTAGCTTATTTGAACAAGCTAGGAGACTAAAAGGTCTTCTTCTCGAATAGAAAAAGAGGCTGAGACTTAGCATTCTCGGCCTCTTCCTTATCTTAAAAAGTTCCGATACGGTTAAGCGGCCAGAAACGGAATTTTGCTTCGCCCTTGATATCGCTGGCCTTGAAGGTACCGACATGGCGGCTGTCGCTAGAGACTAGACGATCGTCACCAAGGAGAAGGTATTCGCCTTGAGGGACAGTAAAGCTGAAGCTGGTATTGGAATTGACATCGACTGTAAAGGCTTGTGCTTTTTGAGCAAGTTCTCTAAAGTAAACTCCCTTATTGCCTTCAAATCCTTTTCCAGTATAGGTGTTTTGCAACTTTTCTGTTTTGAACAAGTTGAGGTACTCAGCTAGGTAGGGTTCATCCGTTTCTTCACCGTTGATAAAGAGTTTGTCATTTTCGTAGCGGATGGTATCTCCAGGCATGCCGATGACCCTTTTGACAATGTCTTTATTTCCGTCTTCCTCATGCGCAACTACAATGTCAAAGCGGTCAATTGGGAGGTGTTTAACAACGAAGAGAACCTCTCCGTCGGCTAGGGTAGGGTCCATCGAGTGTCCTTCCACACGGACATTGCTCCAAAGGAAGATACGGCTAAGGCCGACCAGCGCAATAATCAGGAAGAAAACTCCCCATTCTTTTAGAAATGTTTTAAACGAATTCATAACTCACCTTTCTAGAAGTGCTTTGGCTTTTTCAGTGTTTTTAAAATGCAGTTTGGCACAGAAATGAAGTCCCTTCATGCCATAGGATTGAAGGATTTTGCTAGCGACCTTATCAGATGCAGTTCCAGCGCCACTTGGCAGCTGATAGCCTAGTTCTCGTCCAAGATTTTCCAAGTTTTCGAGGAAGAGATCCCGCGCGATGATAGAGCTAACTGCAACAGCCAGGTATTTGCCCTCGGCTTTTTCTTCTAAGCTAATTTTGTTTGGAAAACGGTTGGCTTCTTGCGCCAAGTACTTGTCATAGTTTTTAGGGCTTGTAAAAGCATCAATCACGATTTTTTCTGGCTGGACTCCTTTTTGGAGAAGGAGAAAGATAGCCTGGTTGTGAAGGGCAACCTTTACAGAAGCAGCATTGTAACGTTCTCCGATAACTTCGTTGTACTTGCTCGGTGAAAGGAGGAGCGCTTGGTGCTGGACCTTTTCTTTAAGGATGGGGGCAATCTGACGAATCTTTTGGTCTGTCAGGGTTTTTGAATCCCCCACACCGAGTTTTCGCAAGAAGTCATGCTGGTCAGATGTCACGAAGGAAGCCACGACAGCCAGTCCACCAAAGTAGGAACCATTTCCCACCTCATCGGTCCCAATCATAGGAAAATCTTGTCCACTGTTTTCTTGTTGAACCTCATAGTCAAAGAAACTGGCGTACTGCTCAGCAGCTTCGCCTTGCAGGAGGACTTTTCCAGAAGTATAGATGGAAACTGTTGCCTGAGGGAAGCGCAAAAAATAGCGGATATAGGGATTTTTACTAGGACTGAGAGCCTTCTGATACTGACTTAAAAAGCTCTGAATTTCTTGTTCACTTGGTATGAGTGTGATACTTGCCATAGTCTCTATTGTACCACAAAAGCAGGAGAATTGGTAAAAACTGACAAAGTTAGCGAAATTTGGTATAATATCGTGAGGTGAATTTTATGGCAAATCTAAATCGATATAAGTTTACATTCGGGAAAAAGACATTAACCTTGACAACCGAGCATGACAACCTCTTTATGGAGGAAATTTCCAAGGTTGCGACTGAAAAATACCAAGCAATTAAAGAACAAATGCCTGGGGCGGATGATGAAACCATTGCGCTTCTTTTGGCGGTCAACTGTCTGTCTACACAGCTCAACCGTGAGATTGAATTTGATGACAAGGAGCAAGAGTTGTTAGAACTCCGCCACAAGTTGATTGCTGTCAAACAAGAACAGAGCAAGATTGAGGACTCCCTATGATTTCAATCCTACTCTTATTGGTTCTGGCTTGGGGCTTTTACATTGGCTACCGTAGAGGTTTGGTCCTGCAAGTTTATTATTTCCTCTTTGCAGTGATTTCAGCCTTTGTTGCGGGACAGTTTTATAAATCATTGGGAGAACACTTCCACTTACTTGTCCCTTATGCCAATCCTCAGGAAGGACAGGGCACCTTTTTCTTCCCTTCAGACCAGCTTTTTCATCTAGACAAGGTCTTTTATGCGGGTCTAGCCTATCTTTTAGTTTTCGGAATTTGTTATAGTATCGGACGTTTTATCGGTTTGTTCCTGCACTTGATTCCAACTAAAAAGCTCGATGTCAAATGGTTGCGTATCGGATCAGGCGTTTTGTCTCTATTGGTAACCTTATTTGTCTTGCAAATGGCTCTGACCATCCTTGCAACGGTGCCTCTGGCAGTCATTCAAAATTCACTCGAAAAAAGTATAGTAGCCAAACACATCATCCAAAGTGTCCCTTTTACGACAAACCTTATCAAACAACTCTGGGTGACAAATTTAATCGGATAAAAAGGGCGGGATTTTTCCTAGCCCTTTGTTTACAGATTGGACGACTAAGTCAAAACCCCTAGTTGCTATAATCTTGTAAACCAGCATACAAGGAAAGAATATGAATACAAAAATACTAGAAACCTTAGAATTTAATAAAATCAAGGCCTTGTTTGAACCTCATCTCCTGACAGAACAAGGACTAGAGGAGCTAAAAGGCTTGGCCCCAACTGCCAAGGTGGATAAGATCAAACAAGCCTTTACAGAGATGGAGGAAATGCAAGCCCTATTTGTGGAGCAACCTCACTTTACCATCCTAGCGACGCGTGAGATATCAGCGGTTTGCAAGCGTCTGGAGATGGGGGCGGACCTCAATATTGAGGAGTTCCTGCTCCTCAAACGGGTCTTGCTGGCTAGCAGGGAGTTGCAAGGTTTTTATACCAATCTCGAAAACGTACGCTTGGAGCAGTTGGCGAGATGGTTTGAAAAACTACATGATTTCCCACACTTGCAAGGCAGTCTCCAAGCTCTAAATGATGCAGGATTTATCGAAAATTTTGCCAGTGAAGAGCTAGCACGCATCCGTCGAAAAATCCATGATAGCGAGAGTCAAGTTCGAGATGTCTTGCAAGACTTGCTCAAGCAAAAAGCGCAGATGTTGACGGAAGGTATAATCGCTAGCAGAAATGGTCGTCAAGTCTTACCAGTCAAGAACACCTATCGCAATAAGATTGCAGGTGTTGTCCATGACATCTCTGCTAGTGGGAATACGGTTTATATCGAGCCACGTGAGGTGGTCAAGCTGAGCGAAGAAATCGCTAGTCTGCGAGCAGACGAACGCTATGAGATGATTCGTATCCTGCAGGAGCTCTCAGAACGGATCCGCCCTCATGCTGCAGAGATTGCTAATGACGCTTGGATTATCGGCCATTTAGACTTGATTCGTGCCAAGGTGCGTTTCATCCAAGAAAGACAAGCAGTCGTTCCTCAACTTTCAGAGAATCAAGAGATTCAACTCCTTCATGTTCGCCATCCTTTGGTCAAAAATGCTGTTGCAAACGATGTACACTTTGGTAAGGAATTAACAGCCATTGTCATTACAGGTCCCAATACTGGTGGGAAGACCATCATGCTCAAAACTCTGGGCTTGACTCAACTCATGGCCCAATCTGGATTGCCCATTCTAGCTGACAAGGGGAGCCGTGTCGGTATTTTCGAGGAAATCTTCGCAGATATTGGGGATGAGCAGTCTATCGAACAAAGCTTGTCTACCTTCTCTAGCCACATGACCAATATCGTAGATATTCTTGGCAAGGTCAATCAGCACTCGCTCTTATTACTAGATGAACTTGGCGCAGGTACCGATCCGCAGGAAGGAGCAGCCCTTGCCATGGCTATTTTGGAGGATCTTCGTCTGCGTCAGGTCAAGACTATGGCGACGACCCACTATCCAGAGCTCAAGGCCTACGGTATCGAAACAGCCTTTGTGCAAAATGCCAGTATGGAGTTTGATACAGCCAGTCTGCGTCCGACCTATCGCTTTATGCAGGGAGTTCCTGGCCGAAGCAATGCCTTTGAAATTGCTAAACGTCTGGGCTTGTCAGATGTCATCGTAGGAGATGCCAGCCAGCAGGTCAATCAAGATAATGACGTCAATCGCATCATTGAACAATTGGAAGAGCAGACGCTTGAAAGCCGTAAACGCTTGGACAATATCCGTGAGGTGGAGCAAGAAAACCTAAAGATGAACCGAGCACTCAAAAAACTCTACAATGAGCTCAATCGTGAAAAAGAAACCGAGCTCAACAAGGCGCGTGAACAGGCTGCCGAGATTGTGGAACTTGCTCTAAGTGAGAGTGACCAGATTCTCAAGAACCTCCATAGTAAGTCTCAACTCAAACCCCATGAAATCATTGAAGCCAAGGCTGAGCTGAAGAAATTGGCCCCTGAAAAAGTCGACTTGTCTAAAAACAAGGTCCTTCAAAAGGCCAAGAAAAAACGAGCTCCAAAGGTGGGAGATGACATTGTGGTTCTCAGTTATGGCCAACGTGGAACCCTGACCAATCAACTTAAGGACGGCCGTTGGGAAGCCCAAGTTGGTTTGATCAAGATGACCTTGGAAGAGAAAGAATTTGACCTTATTCAGACTCAGCAAGAAGCCCCAGTCAAGAAAAAACAAGTCAATGTCGTCAAACGTGCTTCTGGTCGTGGTCCGCAAGCCAGATTGGATCTCCGAGGCAAACGGTACGAAGAGGCCATGAATGAGCTGGACGCCTTTATAGACCAAGCCCTGCTCAATAACATGGCGCAAGTCGACATCATCCATGGTATCGGAACGGGTGTCATCCGTGAGGGCGTCACCAAATACTTGCAAAGAAACAAGCATGTTAAGAGTTTCGGTTATGCTCCACAGAATGCTGGCGGCAGTGGCGCCACCATTGTAACCTTTAAAGGATAGAGAGAAGAAGGATTCACTCTTTCTGAAAAAAGAAGTGAAAAGTCAAAAATTTTCATAGAATATATTGACAAAGGCTAACTTTTCTTGTAGAATAATAAAAAATAAAATACCAACACCGAATGAAGTTTAATAGAAGTGGAGAAAGGTTTGTTTTCCATGACTGTAAATGGACGGAACTCTGGAGAGACCGTAAAGGCACCGAAGGGGCAAGGCAGGTAACTGCTCAAACTCTCAGGTAAAAGGACAGAGCTAGGATAGACCGCTTTTTGGCATTTATCTAAGCATTCCAGAGTACATGTATCTTGCATGTGCTCTTTCTTTTGGGGTTGAAAGATAGGAGAAGGATATGTTAGAATTGCTAAAAGCGCTTGATGCTTTCGTTTGGGGGCCTCCCCTCTTGATCTTATTGGTCGGAACGGGTATCTATTTGACCATCCGACTAGGCCTTTTGCAGGTGGCTCGTCTCCCTAAGGCCTTTCAGCTGATCTTTACCAAGGATAAGGGGCATGGCGATGTGTCGAGCTTTGCTGCTCTCTGTACGGCTCTAGCAGCCACCGTTGGTACGGGAAATATCATCGGGGTCGCAACAGCCATTAAGGTTGGAGGACCAGGAGCCCTCTTTTGGATGTGGATGGCAGCCTTCTTTGGGATGGCGACCAAGTATGCCGAAGGCTTGCTAGCCATCAAATATCGCACAAAGGATGCAAATGGAGCTGTAGCTGGAGGACCCATGCATTACATCCTTTTGGGGATGGGAGAAAAGTGGCGTCCACTTGCTATCTTCTTTGCCCTAGCGGGTGTATTGGTAGCCCTTCTAGGGATTGGTACCTTTACCCAAGTCAATTCGATTACAGAATCCATTCAAAATACAGCCCAAGTTGATCCAGCTATCACGGCTTTGATTTTATCCATTTTTGTAGGGATTGCCGTCTTTGGTGGTCTCAAATCCATATCAAAAGTTTCGACAGCAGTGGTTCCTTTTATGGCTATTGTCTATATTCTGGGAACTCTTACAGTTATTCTCTTTAATATCGAGAAAATCCCAGCTACACTTGCTCTCATCTTTACTTCAGCCTTTAGTCCAGCGGCTGCGGTAGGTGGCTTTGCAGGTGCCAGCATTCGGATGGCTATCCAGAATGGTGTGGCGAGAGGAGTCTTTTCTAACGAATCTGGCCTAGGATCAGCTCCCATTGCAGCGGCTGCAGCTAAGACAAATGAACCAGTAGAGCAAGGCTTGATTTCCATGACAGGAACCTTTATTGATACTTTGATTATCTGTACTCTGACAGGTCTGACAATCTTGGTAACTGGTGTTTGGAGTGGTGATTTGAATGGAGTTGCCTTGACTCAGTCAGCCTTCTCAACAGTTTTTTCACACTTTGGACCAGCTCTTTTGACCATCTTCCTTGTACTCTTTGCCTTTACGACGATCCTCGGATGGAACTACTACGGAGAACGCTGTTTTGAGTTTCTCTTTGGTGTTCGTTTTATCTGGCTCTATCGTGTAGTCTTTGTAGTCATGGTCTTGTTGGGAGGATTTATCGAGTTGGATATGGTTTGGATTATCGCAGACATCGTCAATGCCTTGATGGCTTTACCAAACTTGATTGCCCTCTTAGTCTTGTCGCCAGTCGTCATTGCTGAGACTAAAAAGTATTTTAAACACTAACCCAATCACACTTTTAGTGTGATTTTTTTCATTTCATAGACATTTCCTATCAAGGCGATTGAAAATATATATTATTCAAGTGGAAAATTCTATGATAGACTAAATGACAATAAAATGAAAAGAGGTTTCTTATGACAATATTTACCATCCACACAGTAGAATCAGCACCAGCAGAAGTAAAAGAAGTTCTTGAAACAGTACAAAAAGACAACAACGGCTATATTCCCAACCTAATCGGTCTCTTGGCCAATGCCCCAACCGCGCTTGAAGCCTACCGAACTGTCGGAGCCATCAACCGTCGCAATAGCCTGACACCAGTGGAACGCGAAGTAGTACAAATCACAGCTGCTGTAACCAATGGTTGTGCTTTCTGCGTCGCAGGTCACACAGCCTTTTCAATCAAACAAATTCAGATGAATGATGATCTTCTTCAAGCCCTCCGCAACCGCACTCCGATTGAAACAGATCCTAAATTGGACACCCTAGCTAAGTTTACCTTGGCGGTCATCAATACCAAAGGGCGTGTAGGAGATGAAGCCCTTAGTGAATTTTTGGAAGCTGGATACACGCAACAAAATGCCTTGGATGTGGTTCTCGGTGTTAGTCTTGCCAGCCTTTGCAACTACGCCAACAACCTAGCCAATACGCCTATTAACCCAGAATTACAACCTTATGCTTAATTCATATCTGAGAAAAAATGAAGTCTGAAATAATCGGGCTTCATTTTTTAGGCTCTCATTTAAGCGCTTTTATGCTATACTAATAATAACATGATTATTGGAGGCTCGGATGAAAAAGTTCCCCTTGGTATTTTCTGGCTGTTTACTAGGCTTAGCAGGTGCAGGAAATCTGCTTGCAGATACTTTGCCTGTTCCGTCGCATTTATTGAGTCTGACTGGTTTAGTTTTGTGGATTTTCTTTCTGATTCTTCATCTTTTTAATTGGGAAGAAACCAAGCAAGAATTGACCAAGCCCCCTCTTTTATCTGGAATGGCCACTTTTCCTATGGCTGGGATGATTTTAGCGACCTATGTCTTTCGCGTATTCCCTGCTCTTCCTTTGGTAGCACAAGGGATCTGGTGGTTTTCATTTCTCTTGGATTTGACTTTGATTGCGATTTTTACCATCAAATTTGCCTGTCCAGGTCGGAAGGTCAATGCGACTCCAAGCTGGACGGTGCTCTATGTGGGGATAGCTGTGGCAGCCTTAACCTATCCTCTGGTAGGTATCGTTGAAATTGCCTATGCAACCTTGAGTTTTGGTTTTGTCTTGACCTTTTATCTCTATCCCCTTATTTATAGCGATTTAAAGAAAGATCCCCTCCCAGTGGCCTTGCTTGGACAGGAAGGAATCTACTGTGCTCCCTTTTCCCTACTCTTGGCTTCCCTAGTTCGAGTTGGAGGAGCAAGCCTACCGACTTGGCTCTTGATTGTCATGATTTTGGCATCTCAGTCCTTCTTTTTCTTTGTTTTAACTCGCCTGCCTAATATTTTAAAACAAGGTTTTCAACCAGCCTTCTCAGCCCTCACCTTCCCAACCATTATCACAGCTACCTCGCTCAAGATGGCTCAAGGAATTTTGAAACTTCCATTTCTGGATTATCTGGTGTTGGCTGAAACGGTTATATGCCTCACTATTTTATTCTTTGTCTTGGTTGGTTATCTGATTTGGTTACGAAAAAAGGTCTAGCTAGAAATAGCTAGGCCTTATTTTTTATGGTTTGATAACTTCAGCGCCACCCATATATGGACGAAGAACTTCAGGGATGGTCACAGAACCATCTGCGTTTTGGTAGTTTTCAAGAATGGCAGCTACTGTACGCCCAACTGCAAGTCCAGAACCGTTCAAGGTGTGAAGGAGTTTAACCTTGCCATCGGCTTCATCACGGTAACGGATTTGGGCACGACGGGCTTGGAAATCTTCTGTATTTGAACAGCTTGAGATTTCACGATAGGTATTTTGCGCTGGAATCCAAACTTCTAAGTCGTAAGTCTTAGCAGCTGAGAAGCCCATGTCTCCAGTAGAGAGTGCAACAACGCGGTACGGAAGATTGAGTTTTTGAAGGATGTTTTCAGCGTTGGCCGTCATTTTTTCTAATTCTTCATACGATTCCTCTGGTTTGGCAAATTTGACCATTTCAACCTTGTGGAATTGGTGCAAACGAATCAAGCCACGTGTATCACGACCAGCTGAACCAGCCTCAGAACGGAATGAAGGACTCATAGCGGTAAAGTAGATTGGTAGGTCTTTACCGTCAAGGATTTCATCGCGATAGTAGTTTGTCAAAGGCACTTCTGCGGTAGGAATAAGGACATAATTAGTATCTTTCAATTCAAAAGTATCTTCCTTGAATTTTGGATATTGACCAGTACCAAACATAGAATCATGGTTAACCATGTATGGTGTGATGACTTCAGTATAGCCCTCTTTTCCATGCTCATCCAACATAAAGTTGTAGATGGCACGTTCCAAACGAGCACCAAGGCCTTTATAGAAGAGGAAGCGAGCACCAGTAACTTTTGCTCCACGTTCCCAGTCAAGGATACCAAGATCTTCACCAAGATCCCAGTGAGCTTTTGGTTCAAAGTCAAACTCACGTGGAGTACCCCAACGGCGGACTTCTACATTGTCATCTTCGTCAGCTCCGATAGGAACACTGTCAGCGGGGATGTTTGGAAGAGTAGTGGTAAATTCTGTCAATTTAGCATCGATGTCCGTCAATTCAGCATCCAAGGCTTTGATTTCAGCAGATAGGGTTTGCATCGCAGCAATCTTGTCATCGGCATTTTCCTTGTTGCGCTTGGCTTGGGCAATCTCAGCAGAAACTGTGTTGCGTTCTGCCTTAAGGTTTTCAACCTTGACCAAGATATCACGGCGTTTAGCATCGATTTCTTTCATCTCGTTTAAGGCAGCAGAATCTACACCACGTGTAGCTAATTTTTCTGCGACAGCATCAAAGTCTGTACGAATACGTTTAATATCTAACATAAGAACTCCTTTATGAAAAAAACACACCTGACAAAGCGTTGGAGTGGCAGGGCCACGGTTCCATCCAACTTCACAGGTGTGCACTTGATTGTGTATGTAATTGTTACTAACGGTAGAATTTCACTTACCCCTCCTATCTGCTCGCAGCACCCGCAGACTTTCTGGAAGAAGAGGATAACCTACTTATCCGTTGCTATGATTATACTAAAGTTTCTACTTTTTTGCAAATAGATTTTTGAATTTTTGACCAATGGTCTGGAGTAAAGTAGGAAGTTTCACAACCTTGTCATTGCCCAGTTTTTCGCGAGCAATTTTAAGAATGGCACCTGAGTCTTTTGAAGCAAAGAGGAATTTTCCTTGATCAGTGAAGACTTCAAAGTGGCGACTGATTTTGCGACCACTTACGTTGGCTCCAATTTGCTGAATACTTGACCAGGGAATTTGGATATATTGTTCGACATTGACATCAGGATAAAACTCTAAGGCTTGATCCCCAACTAGAAATTTTCCGACTTTTCCCGAGATGGAAAGATAGGATGTTCCAGTGGTTTGTAAGTCAATGACTTTATTGAGTGATTGGGCCATGATTAATCTTCCTTACTTTCATCGAAAAAGGCGTGGTAGAGAGCCTTGATAGCTGCCTTTTCTTGCTCTTTATTGACAACAAACATGATGGAAACTTCACTTGAGCCTTGGGACATCATCTGGATGTTGATTTTGTTTTCAGATAGAGCGCGTGTTGCCGTAGCTGTTACCCCGATATGACTCTTCATCTTTTCTCCGACAATCATAATGATTGAAAGGTCGTGTTCGATTTCAGCATGGTCCACTTCGGCTTTTTGAACTAACTGACGCAGAATTTCTTCCTCCTTGATAGGAGTCAATTCACGGGAACGAAGGATGATTGAAAGATCGTCGATACCTGTTGGCATATGTTCCCAACCAATGTTAAGATCTTCAAGGATTTGAAGAATCTTACGACCGAATCCAACCTCGCGGTTCATGAGGTATTTTGACATGTTGATGCTGACGAATCCAGAATCACCAGCGATCCCAACGACTGGGAATTTATCGCTACTGTGTTTTAGAACGATACGAGTTCCTGGATGATCAGGGTTGTTGGTATTCTTGATAACAAGAGGAATTTTTCCGCGGTAGGCAGGTAGAAGGGCCTCATCATGAAGGACAGAAAATCCGGCGTAAGCCAACTCACGCATTTCACGGTAGGTTAATTCAGGAATGGAGTGTGGTTGATGGATAATACCAGGGTGGGCAGCGAAGATACCGTCTACGTCCGTAAAGTTTTCATAGAGATCAGCCTTAACACCTGCTGCGATAATGGAACCAGTAATATCTGAACCCCCACGTGAGAAAGTACAGATTTGATTTTCCTTAGTCACACCAAAGAAACCAGGGATGACAAGGACTTCGGTGCTATCAGCCAAGCCTTCAATCTTGTCATAACTAGATGGAATGATACGTGCGTTTCCTGGTTCACTTGTGACAACAATCCCAGCTTCTCTTGGGTGAACATAACGTGCATCAATGCCGTTTTGGTTAAAGTAGGCTGCAATGAGTTTGGCATTGTTATTTTCTCCAGCTGCTAAGAAAGTATCGTAGAGAAATTCATTGTCCTCTATAGGAAGAGTTGCCAAGGCCCGAATACTTTTAGAGATTTTTTCTAAAACAGCAGGTTTTAACTCTAGTTCACTAACCATAGCGGCATAACGGTCAATGATCCAGCTTTGGCTAGCACTGATGTCATTTCCAGCCACATAGTCGCGATAGTATTTAATCAAGGCATCGGTTACTTTAGTATCTTCAGCATTGCGTTTTCCGGGTGCAGAAACGACTACAAAACGGCGTTCCTTATCACTTTTAACGATGTTTAAAACTTTTTCTAACTGACCAGCAGAGGCAAGCGAACTTCCACCAAATTTTACAACCTTCATAAGGACTCCTCAAGTAAGTATTTTATACGATTATAGCAGAAAGAGGGGTATTTTTCAATGAAGAAAATAACTTCCTATTATAATAGAAGAAAACACTAACTTATTCTGAAAAGCGATAACCGTTTAAAAGTAAGAGTGTCAAATTTTACTCACACTCATAAATGATGGGTAAATAATCAGCTGAGACACTTTCCTTTAGTTTTTCCTTGCCTCTTTATCTAAAAAAAGGTATACTTTGATGATAAAACAATTTTATTGCCTTATAAAAGAAAAGGAGAAGCTATGAATCATATCTTATATCAGATCGTAGATGATCTGGCTATCATTACTTTGAATCGTCCCGAAGTGGCAAATGGTTTCCATATCCCAATGTGTGAGGAGATTTTAGAAGCTTTGACTCTAGCAGAGCAGGATCAAGCTGTGCAGTTCATCTTGATTAATGCTAATGGGAAGGTTTTTTCAGTTGGGGGAGACTTGGTTGAGATGAAACGAGCAGTAGACGAAGATGATATCCCTTCTTTGAATAAGATTGCAGAATTAGTCAATACAATTTCTTTTAAAATCAAGCAAATTCCTAAACCTGTTTTGATGGAGGTAGATGGAGCGGTTGCTGGTGCTGCAGCAAATATGGCAGTAGCAGTTGATTTCTGTTTAGCGACTGACAAGGCAAAATTTATCCAAGCCTTTGTCGGAGTGGGATTGGCGCCAGACGCTGGTGGGATTCATCTCTTGAGTCGTAGCATCGGGGTAACACGGGCTGCACAACTTGCCATGACAGGTGAAGCCTTGACTGCTGAAAAAGCGCTAGAATGGGGCGTGGTATACCGTGTTTGTGAAGTTGACAAATTAGAAAAAACAAGAGAACAAGTTCTGAAAAAATTAAGAAGAGGTTCAGCAAACTCATACGCAGCGATTAAAAAGTTAGTTTGGGAAAGTCAATTCAAGGATTGGCAGAATTATGCTGAATTAGAATTGAAATTACAAGAATCGTTATCTTTAACTGAAGATTTTAAAGAAGGGGTTCGAGCACATTCTGAAAGAAGAAGACCAAAATTTTCAGGAAAATAAAAAAATACTTGCATAATTTTTTGAAGTTTGTTATACTTCTTTTATCAAATGTTTTGATTGTAAAAGCTTTTTGAGGGGGAGGGAAAAAGTTTGGACTACCAACAAGTAAATGATTATCTAACATCTATTTTTAATAACGTCCTTGTGATCGAGGAGGTTAGCTTACGAGGTAGTCGATTCAAAGACATCTCCATCAAAGAAATGCACACGATCGATGTGATTGGGAAGTTCCCGGAGGCAACGCCAAGTAAGGTTTCAAAAGAACTGATGGTAACTCTTGGGACAGTGACGACGAGTTTGAATAACCTGGAGAGAAAAGGTTATATTGAGCGTATTCGTTCTGACCAAGACCGTCGAGTGGTCTATCTGCATTTGACAAAGCAAGGTCGTTTGGTTCACCGCCTTCATAAACGGTTCCACAAGGCTATGGTCGAAAAAATCATCGATGGCATGAGCCCTGAGGAAAAAGAGGTCATGGGCAGAGGTTTAACGAACCTTTATCAATTTTTGGAGGATTTGAAATAATGGCTTTTGCAAAAATAAGCCAGGTTGCTCATTATGTTCCAGAGCAAGTGGTCACTAATCATGACTTAGCCCAAATCATGGACACAAGCGATGAGTGGATTTCAAGTCGAACAGGAATTAAACAGAGACATATCTCAAAATTAGAGTCTACAAGTGACTTGGCGACAGAAGTTGCTAAGAGCTTGTTAGCTAAAGGGAGCTTAACAGCGGATCAGATTGATTTTATCATTGTAGCGACGATTACCCCAGACTCGATGATGCCTTCCACAGCAGCTCGAGTTCAGGCAAATATCGGAGCGCATAGAGCTTTCGCCTTTGATTTGACAGCAGCTTGCAGTGGCTTTGTATTCGCTCTCTCAACTGCAGAAAAGTTTTTAAGTTCTGGACAGTTCAAAAAAGGGATTGTTATCGGGGCTGAGACCTTATCCAAGGCAGTTGATTGGTCAGATCGTTCAACAGCTGTTCTCTTTGGGGATGGTGCTGGAGGGGTTCTCTTGGAAGCGAGCGAAATACGTCACTTCCTTGTGGAAAGTCTCTATACAGATGGCTCTCGGAGCGAGTGTTTGACCTATGGTCAAACGGCTTTGGCTTCTCCTTTCTCAGATCAAGAAGCAGTTCCTGCTTTTTTGAAAATGGATGGACGAGCAGTTTTTGATTTTGCAAATCGTGATGTTGCTAAATCGATCAAAGAAACCATTGAAAATGGTCCAATCGCAGCTTCAGAATTGGATTATCTCTTGCTTCATCAGGCAAATATCCGCATTTTGGATAAGATGGCTAAGAAGATCGGCGTAGACCGAGACAAACTTCCTGCCAATATGATGGAGTATGGAAATACCAGTGCAGCAAGTATCCCGATTTTGCTCTCAGAGTGTGTGGAGAATGGCATGATTCGTTTAGATGGTAGCCAGACGATTCTCCTATCAGGCTTCGGTGGAGGTTTGACATGGGGCACACTCATTCTTACAATCTAGGTAATCATGTGGTAAACACATAGTTATAAATTTTTTATATTTTAAAGGAGTCCTATCATGGCAGTATTTGAAAAAGTACAAGAAATTATCGTTGAAGAACTTGGGAAAGACGCATCAGAAGTAACACTTGAATCTACTTTTGATGATTTGGATGCAGATTCATTGGACTTGTTCCAAGTAATCTCTGAAATCGAAGATGCTTTCGATATCCAAATCGAAGCAGAAGATAACTTGAAAACAGTTGGTGACTTGGTTGCCTACGTTGAAGAGCAAACAAAATAATTAACATATTACTAGAAGGAGTAGGGGAAACCCACTCCCTCTTGTTTAGGTAATAGTTTGAAACTCAAATGATAAACTCATCGAACTATTACGTAAGCAAGGAATGATGGAGGCACTATGAAAACACGTATTACAGAATTATTGAACATTGATTATCCTATTTTTCAAGGAGGAATGGCCTGGGTTGCGGATGGTGACTTGGCTGGTGCAGTATCAAAAGCTGGTGGTCTAGGGATCATCGGTGGTGGGAATGCACCGAAAGAGGTCGTAAAGGCTAATATCGATAAAATCAAATCACTTACGGACAAACCTTTTGGTGTCAACATCATGCTCTTGTCACCTTTTGTAGAAGACATCGTTGACCTCGTGATTGAAGAAGGGGTCAAGGTGGTGACAACTGGTGCAGGTAATCCAAGTAAATACATGACTCGTTTCCATGATGCAGGAATTACTGTTATTCCTGTTGTTCCAAGTGTTGCTTTGGCAAAACGCATGGAAAAAATTGGTGCAGATGCAGTTATTGCAGAGGGAATGGAAGCCGGTGGGCATATTGGTAAATTAACGACGATGACCTTGGTTCGCCAAGTTGCTGCAGCTGTTTCAATTCCAGTTATCGCAGCTGGAGGAATTGCGGACGGTGAAGGTGTCGCTGCAGGCTTTATGCTTGGTGCTGAGGCCGTTCAAGTTGGTACGCGTTTCGTGGTAGCTAAAGAATCTAACGCCCATCCAAAATACAAGGAAAAAATCTTAAAGGCGCGTGATATTGATACGACTATTTCAGCTCAACACTTTGGACATGCTGTTCGTGCCATTAAAAACCAATTGACACGTGACTTTGAGCAGGCTGAAAAAGATGCCTTTAAACAAGAAAATCCAGATCTAGAAATCTTTGAACAAATGGGAGCTGGTGCTCTTGCTAAAGCCGTTGTTCATGGAGATGTAGAAGGTGGATCTGTCATGGCAGGTCAGATTGCTGGTTTGGTTTCTAAAGAGGAAACTGTCGAAGAAATCCTAAAAGATCTATACTATGGCGCAGCCAAAAAAATTCAAGAAGAAGCCTCTCGTTGGGCAGGAGTTGTAAGAAATGACTAAAACAGCCTTTCTATTTGCGGGTCAAGGTGCTCAGTATCTAGGGATGGGGCGTGATCTCTATGATCACTACCCTATCGTCAAGGAAACAATTGACCAAGCCAGTCAGGTTTTGGGTTATGACCTTCGTGACTTGATTGATAAGGAAGAAACCAAGTTAAACCAGACTCGCTATACGCAACCAGCTATTTTAGCGACTTCGGTTGCTATTTACCGACTATTGAAAGAAAAGGGCTACCAGCCGGATATGGTAGCAGGATTGTCTCTTGGGGAATATTCTGCTCTTGTAGCAAGTGGTGCCTTGGACTTTGAGGATGCTGTTGCCTTGGTTGCTAAGCGTGGTGCTTATATGGAAGAGGCTGCACCTGCAGGCTCTGGAAAGATGGTTGCCGTTCTGAATACTCCAGTCGAAGTGATTGAGGAAGCTTGTGAAACAGCCTCTAAAGTTGGAGTAGTGACTCCAGCTAACTACAACACCCCAAGCCAAATCGTTATCGGTGGCGAGGTGGTTGCGGTTGACCGCGCAGTTGAACTCTTGCAGGAAGCAGGAGCAAAACGATTGATTCCTTTAAATGTATCGGGTCCTTTCCATACAGCCCTACTTGAGCCAGCCAGTCAGCAACTAGCTGGTGCTCTTGAGGGAGTGAGTTTCTCTGATTTTACTTGCCCACTAGTTGGCAATACGGAAGCTGCTGTTATGGAAAAAGGTCGAATCCAAGAGCTTTTGACGCGTCAGGTGAAAGAACCTGTTCGTTTTTATGAAAGTATTGCTGTGATGCAGGATGCTGGGGTAACCAACTTTATTGAAATTGGTCCTGGTAAGGTCCTATCAGGTTTTGTCAAAAAAATCGATAAAACAGCTCAGCTAGCTAACGTTGAAGACCAAGCAAGCTTGGATGCTTTGTTAGGAAACTAATGATCCCTTCTCCCACAAAATACAACAGGAAATAGGAGAAATAGAATGCAACTTACAAATAAGAATGTCTTTGTAACAGGTTCAAGTCGTGGTATCGGACTTGCCATTGCTCACAAATTTGCCCAACTAGGTGCTAATGTAGTTTTGAATAGTCGCGGAGCAATCTCAGAAGAATTGCTGGCTGAGTTTTCAAACTATGGTGTCAAAGTAGTACCGATTTCAGGTGATGTTTCAGACTTTGCAGATGCCAAGCGTATGGTAGATCAAGCGATTACAGAACTCGGTTCTGTTGATGTCTTGGTCAACAATGCTGGGATCACTCAAGATACGCTTATGCTCAAGATGACCGAAGAAGACTTTGAAAAAGTGCTTAAGATCAACTTGACAGGTGCCTTCAACATGACGCAAGCAGTCTTGAAACAGATGATCAAGGCACGTGAAGGTGCGATTATCAACATGTCTAGTGTGGTCGGTTTGATGGGAAATATCGGACAAGCCAACTATGCAGCTTCTAAAGCAGGCTTGATTGGTTTTACCAAGTCAGTTGCACGTGAAGTTGCCAATCGCAACGTACGCGTAAATGCTCTTGCACCAGGGATGATTGAGTCAGATATGACTGCTGTTTTATCTGATAAGGTCAAGGAAGCGACATTGGCCCAAATCCCAATGAAACATTTTGGTCAAGCAGAACATATCGCAGATGCTACAGTGTTCCTGGCTGGACAGGATTATTTGACTGGACAAGTTCTCGCTGTTGATGGCGGACTTAGCATGTAAAAAATAAGGAAAGATATAGGTAAGACAGATGAAACTAAATCGAGTTGTAGTAACAGGTTACGGATTGACCTCTCCTATCGGAAATACTCCAGAAGAATTTTGGAACAGTTTGCAAACTGGAAAAATTGGAATTGGAGAAATCACTAAATTTGACCACAGCGAATTTGCTGTGCACAATGCAGCAGAAGTCCAAGATTTCCCATTTGATAAATACTTTGTTAAAAAAGATACCAACCGTTTTGACAACTATTCTTTGTATGCCTTGTATGCGGCTCAAGAAGCAGTGACGAATGCAAATCTTGATGTAGAAGCAATTGATAAGGATCGCTTTGGTGTCATCGTGGCTTCTGGTATTGGGGGAATTAAAGAAATCGAAGATCAGGTTATCCGTCTTCATGAAAAAGGTCCAAAACGTGTTAAACCAATGACACTTCCAAAAGCCTTGCCAAATATGGCTTCAGGAAATGTTGCCATGCGTTTCGGAGCAAATGGTATCTGTAAATCAATCAATACAGCCTGTGCCTCATCAAACGATGCCATTGGGGATGCCTTCCGTTCCATCAAGTTTGGTTTCCAAGATGTCATGTTAGTTGGTGGATCAGAATCATCTATTACTCCTTTTGCTATCGCTGGTTTCCAAGCATTGACTGCCCTATCAACTACAGAGGATCCAACTCGTGCTTCTATCCCATTTGACAAAGATCGTAATGGTTTTGTGATGGGAGAAGGTTCAGGTATGTTGGTTCTTGAAAGTCTTGAACATGCTGAAAAACGTGGCGCAACTATCTTGGCTGAAGTAGTTGGCTACGGTAATACCTGTGATGCTTACCATATGACTTCACCTCATCCAGAGGGTCAAGGTGCGATTAAGGCTATGAAATTGGCTTTGGAAGAAGCAGAAATTTCTCCAGAGCAAGTAGCATATGTCAATGCCCACGGAACTTCAACTCCTGCTAATGAAAAAGGAGAAAGTGGAGCGATCGTAGCTGTTCTTGGTAAAGAAGTACCTGTATCTTCAACCAAGTCCTTTACAGGACACTTACTTGGTGCTGCAGGAGCAGTAGAAGCCATCGCTACCATCGAAGCCATGCGTCATAACTATGTACCAATGACCGCTGGAACAAGTGAGTTATCAGACTATATCGAAGCGAATGTCGTTTATGGACAAGGCTTGGAGCAAGAAATCCCTTATGCTATTTCAAACACTTTTGGTTTTGGTGGACACAATGCGGTTCTTGCTTTCAAACGTTGGGAGAATAAATAATTATGAATTTAAATGAAATCAAGGACTTGATGGCTCAATTTGACCAATCAAGTTTGAGAGAATTTTCTTATAAAAATGGAACGGACGAATTGCAGTTCAGTAAGAATGAAGTAAGAATGGCTTCTGAAGCACCAGCTCAAGTTGCTCCAGTGCCAACTGCAGTAGCTGCAAGTCCAGTAGTTTCGGCCCCTTCAACTCCAGTAGAGAGTGCAGTGGAAGAAGCTCCAGCACCAGCTGAAACGTCGGTTGCTCCAGAGGGTGATGTCGTTGAAAGTCCACTTGTAGGGGTGGCTTACTTGGCTGCTGGACCAGATAAACCTGCCTTTGTCACAGTCGGAGACAGTGTTAAAAAAGGTCAGACTTTGGTGATTATCGAAGCCATGAAGGTTATGAATGAAATTCCTGCACCTAAGGATGGTGTGGTGACAGAAATTCTCGTTTCAAATGAAGAAATGGTTGAGTTCGGTAAAGGATTGGTACGCATCAAATGATCGATATTCAAGGAATCAAAGAAGCTCTACCCCATCGCTACCCCATGCTCCTAGTGGATCGTGTCTTGGAAGTGAGCGAGGATACCATTGTTGCCATTAAAAATGTCACCATCAACGAACCTTTCTTCAATGGTCATTTTCCACAATACCCAGTTATGCCAGGTGTTCTTATCATGGAAGCCTTGGCTCAGACTGCTGGTGTCTTGGAATTGTCCAAACCTGAAAATAAAGGGAAACTGGTCTTCTACGCTGGAATGGACAAGGTTAAGTTCAAGAAGCAAGTTGTACCAGGTGATCAATTAGTCATGACGGCTACTTTTGTCAAACGTCGTGGTACGATTGCTGTGGTTGAAGCAAAGGCTGAAGTAGATGGTAAGCTTGCAGCGAGTGGTACTCTTACCTTTGCAATTGGAAACTAAGGAGGATCTCCATGTTTCGTAAAATTTTGATTGCCAACCGTGGTGAGATTGCGGTTCGCATTATTCGAGCTGCGCGTGAATTGGGCATTGCGACCGTGGCAGTTTATTCAACTGCTGATAAGGAAGCCCTTCACACACTCCTAGCGGATGAAGCTATCTGTATCGGACCTGGTAAGGCGACAGAATCTTATCTCAATATCAACGCTATTTTGTCTGCTGCAGTCTTGACAGAAGCAGAAGCCATCCACCCAGGTTTTGGTTTTCTTAGCGAAAACTCCAAGTTTGCTACGATGTGTGATGAAGTGGGGATTAAGTTTATCGGCCCTTCTGGGGCTGTAATGGATACCATGGGAGATAAGATCAATGCGCGTGAGCAAATGATCAAGGCTGGAGTTCCAGTTATCCCAGGATCTGATGGTGAAGTTCACACGGCTGAAGAGGCACTTGCAGTTGCAGAAAAAATTGGCTATCCAGTCATGCTTAAGGCATCGGCAGGTGGTGGTGGAAAAGGGATTCGTAAGGTTGAAAAGGCAGAAGACTTGGTCGCAGCCTTTGAAACAGCATCCAGCGAAGCCAAGGCCAACTTTGGAAATGGCGCTATGTATCTTGAGCGTGTGATTTATCCAGCTCGCCATATCGAAGTTCAGATTCTTGCGGACCAAGAGGGTCATGTTGTCCATCTTGGTGAACGGGACTGTTCACTCCAACGGAATAACCAAAAGGTCTTAGAAGAAAGCCCATCTATTGCGATTGGCAAAACCCTTCGTCATGAAATTGGTGCTGCAGCCGTTCGTGCAGCAGAGTCTGTAGGCTATGAAAATGCAGGGACGATTGAATTTCTTCTCGATGAAGCCAGTGGCAATTTTTACTTCATGGAAATGAATACTCGTGTGCAAGTTGAACACCCAGTCACAGAGTTTGTTTCAGGTGTTGATATCGTGAAGGAACAGATTCGCATTGCTGCCGGGCAACCTTTACCTTTCAAACAAGAAGATATCGTCCTACGAGGTCATGCTATCGAGTGCCGGATCAATGCGGAAAATCCAGCATTTAACTTTGCTCCAAGCCCAGGAAAAATCACCAACCTCTACCTTCCAAGTGGAGGAGTTGGATTGCGTGTAGACTCTGCAGTCTATCCAGGTTATACCATTCCTCCTTACTATGATAGTATGATTGCTAAAATCATTGTTCATGGGGAGAATCGTTTTGATGCTCTTATGAAGATGCAACGGGCACTTTATGAACTTGATATTGAAGGAGTGCAAACCAATGCAGACTTCCAGTTGGATCTGATTTCAGACCGCCGAGTTATCGCTGGTGATTACGATACTTCCTTCTTGATGGAAACTTTCTTGCCAAAATACCAAGAAAAAGAATAGACTTTCAAACAGTATGAGAACTAAAAGGGGGAGTTATGGCTCTATTTAGTAAAAAGGATAAGTATATTCGGATCAATCCTAACCGTTCCGTAAGGCAGAAACCACAAGCCAAGCCTGAGGTTCCGGATGAACTCTTCTCCCAGTGTCCTGGTTGTAAACACACCATTTACCAAAAGGATCTTGGGAGCGAACGAATTTGTCCCCATTGTAGCTATACTTTCCGTATTTCAGCTCAGGAACGCTTGGATTTGACGATTGATTCTGGTAGCTTTGTGGAGATGTTTACAGGTATTGAAACTCAAGATCCATTAAACTTTCCTGGCTACCAGAAAAAATTGGCTACTATGCGTGAAAAGACAGGTCTGGATGAAGCAGTACTGACTGGTACAGCTAGCATTAAGGGACAAAAAATTGCCCTTGGGATCATGGATTCAAACTTTATCATGGCTTCTATGGGAACCGTTGTGGGTGAAAAAATCACGCGCTTGTTTGAGTATGCAACGGTAGAAAACTTGCCAGTCGTTCTCTTCACAGCTTCTGGTGGAGCCCGTATGCAAGAAGGAATCATGAGCTTGATGCAGATGGCTAAGATTTCTGCGGCAGTTCAACGTCATTCCAAGGCCGGACTTTTTTACCTAACTATTTTAACCGATCCGACAACAGGTGGGGTGACCGCTTCTTTTGCTATGGAAGGTGATATTATCCTAGCGGAGCCACAGAGTTTGGTTGGTTTTGCTGGGCGTCGTGTTATTGAAAATACAGTTCGTGAGACCTTGCCGGATGACTTCCAAAAGGCAGAATTTTTGCTGGAACATGGATTTGTTGATGCAATTGTCAAACGGAGAGAATTGCCTGAAACAATTGCTAAATTAGTAAGATTGCATGGAGGAAGTCGCGGATGAATATTGCAAAAATAGTCAGAGAGGCACGCGAGCAGAGTCGTTTGACAGCACTTGATTTTGCCAATGGAATTTTTGACGAGTTTATCGAATTGCATGGAGATCGCTCTTTCCGAGATGATGGTGCGGTTATCGGTGGAATTGGTTGGTTAGGTGATCAAGCAGTAACTGTCGTTGGTATCCAAAAGGGGAAGAGTCTTCATGACAACCTCAAACGAAATTTTGGGCAACCTCATCCAGAAGGCTATCGTAAGGCCTTGCGCCTGATGAAACAGGCGGAAAAGTTTGGCCGTCCAGTTGTGACCTTTATCAATACGGCGGGTGCTTACCCAGGTGTAGGAGCCGAGGAACGTGGACAAGGTGAAGCAATTGCTCGAAACCTGATGGAAATGAGTGACCTCAAGGTTCCAATCATCGCGATTATTATCGGTGAAGGTGGATCTGGTGGAGCCCTAGCTCTAGCTGTAGCTAACCGTGTATGGATGTTAGAAAACTCAATCTACGCCGTACTTAGCCCTGAAGGATTTGCCTCTATCCTTTGGAAGGATGGAAGTCGTGCTATGGAAGCAGCAGAGTTGATGAAAATCACTTCGCATGAACTTCTAGAAATGGGAATCGTAGACAAGGTAATCTCAGAGGCAGGGTTGTCAAGTAAAGAACTGCTAGCTTGTGTTAAAAATGAATTGCGTGCAGAACTAGATAGGTTGCAAGGATTACCACTCGACCAACTTATTGAAGAACGTTACCAACGCTTTAGAAAATACTAAGAAAATTTAAAAGCTAGAACATTTTGTTCTAGCTATTTTGATAATAGAGCATGGATAAACATGAATACTCTAGATAAATAAGAAAAACAATCAATGGTCTATCCTCTATATTGCCCTAATAGAGAGTTTACCATTAGGAGAGAAAGAATGAAAAAGACAATACATTTAGGAATCTGTATGATTTTAATGTTCCTGTACATTTATTTAACTCCATTAGGGGCTATAACTCTAGCTAGGACCTTTGGTTTAGGAATGGACAGCTATATAATCTTCCTAGTTGGAGAAGTGTTACTTATTTTCTTTTTATTCGTTTTGTGGTTGAAAAAGAAGAAGATGCTCTTTATCTTCGAGAAAAAGAGTTGGCGCTGGTCTTATCTCGCTTTCTTAGTGGCTTGTTTTCTTATCTATTCTTTTTTAAATGGATTTAGAATGCAGAATATTCGATTAATTGACCATAGCTTTATTTTCCAAGACCTTCTTTCAGAACTTTACTCAAACGGAAGAGAAACGACTCTATCAAGTCTTATATTTTTAATATTTAACATTTCGATTGTACCTGTTGTTGAGGAGACAATCTATAGGGGTTATTTTATGAATACTTTCTTTCCGAAGTCGGAGTTTTATTTGGATGTGATCTTGTCTTCTTTCATCTTCGGGCTCAGTCACTTGGTTCTATCCCATCGTGATCCCATCAGTCTCATCATTTATAGTATTCTCGGTCTTCTATTTGCAGTTGCTTATCGAGTTACAGGCAGTCTTCGATTTACCATTGTTTGTCATAGTTTCTATAATGTTATTCCCTATGCTCCGTCAATCTTATTTTATATTTATTATTTGATTTTTAGATAGTAGGAAGTAAAGAAAAAGTGTTTGATATCTATCAAACACTTTTTCTTTTTACTGTTCTTCTGTTACAAACTGGCTGAGTAGTCCGTTGATAAAACGGGCAGATTTTTGATCTGAGAAGTCCTTTGCAAGCTCGATAGCTTCGTTAACAGCAACCAACTGTGGAGTGTCAAATGAAGTGATTTCAAAGACTCCCAAGCGAAGGAGGTTTCTCTCCACGAGTGTTAAACGCTCGATGGTCCAACCTGCTTTTAAATGCTGTGTGATTTGCTTGTCTAGTTCTTCCTTTTTAGCTTGAACACCAGAAACTAGCTCTGTCAAAAAGGCTGGAAGTTGCACATCCGTATCTTCACGATCATGAGTATAGGCGAAACGACAAGCAGTTTCGACATCCGTACCGAACTCAAGACTCATGAGTGCTTGAAAAGCGCATTTACGGAGTTGGCGTCTAGATTCTAATAGTGGACTAGTCATTGAGGAAGTCCTCGTCAAATAGATCTTTCAATTCTGGTTTTGGTGTTTTATCTGGAACGATACCTGCAACGTGAATATTGATAGCAGCGAGTTCTACATCAGCCATATTACGGACGGCATCTTTGACCGCTTTCTGGATAGCAACCGCTACTTTAGGAACTTTTACTCCGTACTCTAGGTAGAGGTAGATATCAGCTGTGAGTTCTTCGTCCACGTTTTTTAGATAAACGCCACGGCCGAGTGAAAGTTTTGAGAGGGTATCAGATACTGATTTGTTTGAAAAAGAGTGAACACCCTCTACTTTTGCAGTAGCAATAGCAATGATTTTTTCAAGTACACGTGGGGCGATAACAATTTCGCCAAGTTGTTCTTCAATTCCCATAGAATGACCTCTTTCTAGAGATTAGGCACGAGAAACGTAAGTTCCTTCTGCAGTGTTGATAACGAGTTTTTGTCCTGCTTCGATGAAGTCTGGAACGTTTACGACAAGTCCAGTTTCCATCGTTGCTGGTTTACCAGAACCTGTAACCGTAGCACCTTTGATAGATGGTTGAGTTTCTGCAACTGTCAATTCAACAGTAGTAGGAACGGTGACACCAATCACTTCAGTTCCGTAGAATTGGATCTTCACATCTGAGTTTTCAAGGATGTAAAGCAATTCGTTTTCAACGTTGACTACAGGGATTTCGTATTGGTCGTAAGTTTCTGTATTCATGAAGTAGGCTGTGTCATCCATTTTGTACAAGTATTGAGCTGGGACAGTCTCGATGATAGCTTGTTCAAATTTTTCCTCTGGACGGTAGCTTGTGTCAAATGTAGAACCAGTACGGACATCACGCAATTTCATACGCATGATGGTATTTCCTTTACCTGGTTTGTGGTGGCTAGCTTCCAAAACGCGGATCAATTTTCCGTCAGCTGTTTCAAAGGTCATACCAGCCTTTAATTTACTTGCTTCAATCATGTTTTTACCTCTTTAATAAAATAATTTACTCTTTATTGTACCATAAAAGACAACATTACTCAAATATCAGAAGGAGCTTAATTAGTTGACTGGTACGATATTTCCATCTTCGTCTTTAGTAACGAGGACGTATTTTCCATCGACTTCGATGTAAAAATTCTTGCTGGCAGTTTGCCCAGTATTTTGAGCCGGTGCTTGATTTTGAACTTGTTGGCTTAGTTGACCACCGAGAGTTTGGCCAAGATTCATGCCCATAAACATGTTCATCCCATTGCCATTTCCTTCGTTGGAAGCTGCAGCAATGAGTGCTTCGTTACGCGCACGGCGTTCTTCGATTTCAATCGTGTTGTACTTCATTGCCACGAGCTCACTATCAAGCTTGCGAACGATATCAAGACTTTCTTGGTCGTAGCTGAGGTCTTCAAGCAAGATATTAGTTGCTTCAATCCCGTAGAGGCCTGTCCAAACCTTGTTGACCTCTTGTTTAGCGAGTTCGTTAAAGGTGTCTTGGTTGGCATTGAGGCTATAGATATCAACCTTGTTTTCGTTGGTATATTTGGCAATGGCAATCGCGATTTTCGGTGCGATATTTTGACGGAGCGTTCCTTGAGCTACATCTTGGAGAGTAAATGGCTGTCCGTCAGTAATTTGACGGCTAACAGAGCTCACGTAGAAGAGGACTGGATCTGCTATTTTTACATCAAACAAGCCATAGAAACGGATGTTAAGCAGTTGTTGATAACGTTCGCTGAAATATTCGACCGCATTTTGTGTGCCGAACTTATTACCTGCAATAGGTTGCATGCGGATAAAGATAATTTCTTGTTGGGTGATGACTTGTCCACCAAAAGAGAAACGGTTTTTAAAGTTTTCCCAAGTGCCTTTTAAACCACCTTTTTCAAGGAGCCAGGCGTTATCACCAGCTTGCCATTCGTGGCTACCAGCTTCGAGAACTTCACCAAGGAAGGTACCGTTGTTTACCAAAAGAGCGGTATAGCCTTGGGGAACGATAACCACACTGCCATCCGACAAGAGTCCAGTATTTTGATTGCTGTGACGAGAACGTCCATCTGGGTCTTTTGTGAGTAATTGTCCCTTGACGGCCAAGGCGTCGCCAGAGACATTATCTGGAAGGACAATGGCTTCCTTGAATTTACTATCATTAAAACTATTTAAGCCTGCTGATAAGGCTGCACGTATAAATCCCATAATTCCTCCTAATTATAAAGCTCGTCTTCATCCACAACATCATAGGTATCGAGTACCCATTGGTTTGGACTGCGTGAGAGATTGGCACCACAGTAGTCGCACTCGCTAACTGCAGAGATTTTCAATGGGGCGCCACAGTTTGGACAGTGGTCGCTCACAACTTGGTCTGGATTGACTGCTTGCGTTTGGCTACCGTGTTGACGGATAAAGTTCAATTGATACACGGTGAAGAGATCTTTTTTAGGATCTCCTTCAAGAACACGGCGAGTCTCATCGTCAATGACATAGTCTCGTAAAATTGATGATAGAATCACCACTAAGGTATCGTTTCCGTCTGGATTTTCAATAAACTCCTTGATGCGAACATTTTCGATACAAACTTTCTCTAAAACATTGGTTGTTTTAGCACGAATATGGTCTTCGAGTTGGGCACTGTGTTGGGAGTAGAGACTAGTACTTTCTAGCGCACGGACTGAATTCCAGTTTTTCTCAGTCCAGGCAACCTGCAATTTAAGATAAACTTCCTTAACCCAAGATGTGAAGGCATCAGCGTCAAAGTTTGGATCCCCATTTTTAACACGACTAATGGCCAGTGTGTTGTGTTCAACTCGACGATGGAGCGTTTGATAATCATTATTAGTGTAGGTTGAACTCGAATCTCCAGACTTACTCTGCAAGGATTTGACGATAACAACTAGTATGATTCCTCCAACTAATATGAACATAAATCCTAGATAGGGAGAGCTAGTAGAACTGTCAGAGGATGAGCCGTATCCAGAGCGGTAGTAGTGGTAGGATGAGCCGCCAGAACGACTTCCACCTCCACTTGAGCGGCTGCTACTTCTGGAGCTACTGCGGCTGCTCCCTCCACTTCTGGAATGTCCGACACCCGCATCAACGATTTGAGGCACGGATAGAAAAACAAGTAATAAGCAGGTCATTAAAAGAGCGTAAAACTTTTTCATGTGTCTCCTAACTATATGATTGAAAAGGTAGCATTCTGAATTCGAATGATTATTAAACTATTTAATAACCTTTAAAAATCATTTAAGATATACTAGGCGTTATTTACTAGCATTTAGCTTCTTTATGGAATGGCGTTCGATGAGCCATCCCACAATCCATCCTATTGCTAGCAAGTAATTTTCAAAAACACCGATAGCATTTACAGGAGAGTGATACTCCATATAATTGAGTAAGTGATTTGTTCCTATTCCAATTCCGCCAATAATGAGAGCAAGAAGTGCGATTCGTAGATAGAACCAATCGTATTTAATATTGATAGCGAGAATAATAATCAATACAGCTAAATTCCATATTCCAATTTCTCGTTGCCAACCAGCAGATATTCCGTACCCGGAGTGGCTTCCCATGTACGATGGAAAGAAAATTTGTAGTATAGAAGCGCCTAACATAGCGATGATGACTAAGACAAATAGCAATCGTAAAAATTTGTTCATTTATTCTCCTTGTCTCATTCTCGTCTTAAAAGTAGAAAAAAGTGTATAAAGAGTAAATTACTCACTTTCTTTCAACTTGGCCAATTCCTGTGCAAGGAGTTTAAGGGCAACTTGTGGATTGGCTTGCCCTTTGGTTGCCTTCATAAGGAATCCTGTGAAGGCCTTGTCTGCGTTGCGTTTGCCTGATTTGAAGTCGGCAACGGCAGCTTCGTTATCCGCAAAGACTTGGTGGATGATTGGGATCAAGACATTTGGATCTGAGATTTGCACCAAGCCTGCTTTTTCCACGTATTCACGCGCGCCACCGCCATTTTTAGCCAGGTGGACAAAGACTTTCTTGGCAATCTTAGAAGAAATCGTACCATCTTCGATGATGGCAATCATTTCTACTAAGTTTTCTGGTGTCAATTCGATTTGTTCCAGTGTTTTGCCTTCAGCATTCAAGAACTGAGCGACTTCACCTTGGAGCCAGTTAGAGACTTGTTTGGCATCGCCACCGAGGGCAACAGCTTTTTCAAAGAAGTCAGAAGTGACTTTGTTTGCAGTCAACTGGCTGGCATCGTAGTCTGACAAGCCAAGGTCAGATACGTAGCGCGCACGGCGTTCTTTTGGAAACTCTGGCAGTTCAGTACGCATTTCCTCAATCCACTCGTCTGAAATTTCAAAGAGTGGGAGGTCTGGTTCTGGGAAGTAGCGGTAGTCTGCAGTACCTTCTTTGACACGCATGAGGATGGTTGCTTTGTTGGCTTCATCGTAACGGCGTGTTTCTTGGCGGATTTGACCACCTGAGCGAAGGATTTCAGCCTGACGTTGGACTTCGTATTCGAGACCCTTGCGAACGTTTGAGAAGGAGTTGAGGTTTTTCAACTCAGTCTTGGTACCGAATTTTTCTTGACCATAAGGACGAAGGGAGATATTGGCATCCACACGCATGGAACCTTCTTCCATCTTAACGTCAGAAATGCCAGCGTACTGGATGACTTCCTTTAGGGCAGTTAGATAAGCATAGGCTTCTTCTGGGGAACGCATGTCCGCTTCAGATACAATCTCAATCAATGGCACCCCTTGGCGGTTGAGGTCAACATAAGAGTAGCCATCTGTACCGTGGGTGTTTTTACCAGCGTCTTCTTCTAAGTGGGCGCGTTCGATACCGATTTTCTTGGTCGTACCGTCTTCTAGCTCCACTTCAATCCAGCCGTTGTAGCCGATTGGCTCATCAAATTGAGAAATTTGGTAGGCTTTTGGATTATCAGGATAGAAGTAGTTCTTGCGGTCAAAGTGCATCTTTTTGTGGATGTCCATGTTGAGGGCAAGAGCAGCCTTGATACCGGCATCGACAACACCTTTATTGAGAACTGGCAGAACTCCTGGGAAAGACCAGTCAATCACGTTAGTGTTGGCGTTTTGGTCATTTCCAAAGTGGGCAGAAGTAGGTGAGAAGATTTTTGAATTGGTGTTGAGCTCTACGTGGACTTCAAGTCCAATGACTGTTTCAAAGTTCATTAGTTGTCACCTCCAAAAATCACGGGTTGTTGTTTGTGGTAGTCTGTTGTTGCTTCAAAGGCAGCAGCAGCTTGGTAAATGGTCTCTTCTGAGTATTTAGGACCGATCAATTGCAGACCGACAGGTAGACCTTGAGCGAATCCAGCAGGGATCGAAATTCCTGGGAGACCTGCTAAGTTGACAGGAATGGTCAAGAGGTCAGCTAAGTACATGGCAACTGGATCGTGGTTGAGTGAATCCAAGTCATAGGCAACGCTTGGAGCAGTTGGTCCCAAAATCAAGTCGTAATCCGCAAAGACGTTTTCGAAATCTTGGATGATGAGGGTACGGACTTGTCCAGCCTTCTTGTAGTAGGCATCGTAGTAACCTGATGAAAGGCTGAAAGTACCTAGCATGATACGGCGTTTCACTTCTTCACCGAAACCTTGGCTACGGCTGTTTACATAGATTTCATCAAGGTTACTTGCATCTTCTGCGCGGTAGCCATAACGGATACCGTCAAAGCGTTGCAAGTTTGATGAGGCTTCCGATGAAGCGATGATATAGTAAACGGCAACACCGTATTTAGAATGAGGAAGGCTGACTTCTTCGACGATAGCACCAAGTTTTTCGAAGTGTTTGGCTGCATTCAGAATGTTTTCCTTAACCTCTGGGTCAATCCCTTCACCAAGGTATTCCTTAGGCAAAGCAATTTTCATTCCCTTGATGTCTTGACCAATTTTTGAAGTAAAGTCGGCAATGCGGACAGGAGCAGAAGTAGAGTCTTTAGCATCTTCGCTGGCAATCGCATTGAGCAAGAGGGCATTTTCTTTAACAGTTGGTGCAAAAGGTCCAATCTGGTCTAATGAGCTACCGAAGGCAATGAGACCGAAACGTGAAACCGTTCCGTAGGTTGGCTTGAGACCAACGATCCCGTTGAAGGCAGCAGGTTGGCGGATGGAACCACCCGTATCAGAACCAAGTGACAAGCGGACTTGCCCAGAAGCTACAGCTGCGGCAGAACCGCTTGATGAACCACCGGGAACCTTGCTGTGGTCCCAAGCATTTTTAGTGGCACCGTAGTAAGAAGTTTCACCTGATCCACCCATGGCAAACTCGTCCATGTTGGTTTTTCCGACAACAATCATACCCTTAGCTTTGGCATTGGCAACGGCTGTCGCATCAAAGATTGGCTCGTAGTTGTAGAGCATTTTTGAGGCAGCAGTTGTGAGGATGCCGTCAGTAGAAATATTATCCTTAACAGCCAGTGGAATTCCTGAAAGGACATTATCCGCGTCAATTCCAGCTTCATCAATGGCTTTAGCTTGAGCAAGGGCTTGTTCTTCAGCGATAGTGACAAAAGCATTGATAGCTTTCTCGCGAGACTTGATATCTTCAAGCGTGGCTTGTGTCAATTCAGTAGCAGAAATTTCCTTAGAGACAAGGAGGTTGTGCAAGTCTTCAATAGTTTTGTTATTAAAAGTCATTAGGCATCTCCTCCATCATCTAGGATAGCTGGTACCTTGATATAGTAGTTTTCTTTTTCAGGTACGTTTTTAAACAAGCGGTCACGGTCTGTTCCTTCTTCGGCCACATCAGGGCGGAGTACGGTCTTGCGGTCAGCCAGGGTTGTAGTAGGTGCGACACCAGTTGTGTCGACTTCGCCCAGCAATTCAACCATATCAACAATCTTAGACAAGGTTGTTGCAAAGGCAGCAGTTTCTTCTTCAGAGAATCTTAATTTTGAAAGATTGGCAACGTGTGTTACCTCTTCTTGCGTAATTTTCATCTTGCATCCTTTCGTGAAATGATGATTTTTAGTCTGTTCTATTTTACCATATTTTCCTATAAATAAGGGAGCCAAACTGAAAAGAAATAGAAATTGAAAAATCGCTTTTAATTCGCTATAATGGTTAAACTAGAGAATAGAGAAAATAAGAGTTAGGATAAAAATATGTTCCATCAATTTATCACCAGATCTCAGACGGTTCCTCCTCCTATTCCACTCTTTTGGTATGGGGCTATGATGCTTCTTTTAGTGCTTTGTATTTATGGAGCACTTGCTTATCACCAAAATCCGAAATTTGTCCGCTTGTTTAAGTGGATTCAGATTCTCCAGTTGCTAGCCCTATATAGTTGGTATGTTGGTTTTGGGATTCCATTTTCTAATAGCCTTCCATTTTATCATTGTCGTTTGGCTATGTTTGCGGTGGTTTTCTTGCCTGATAAATGGCGGAGCAAGCAATATTTTGCCCTTTTAGGAGCAAGTGGAGCGGTCTTTGCTTTGGTTTACCCCGTTTTTGACCCCTATGATTTTCCTCATATTACCAGTTTTTCATTTTTGATTGGCCACTATGCCCTTTTGGTGAATTCCTTGGTTTACTTGATGAATCACTATGATAAGACCTTGCTCAAGAAATATATGATTGTAGCCTATACCTTTATCCTCAATCTCTTTCTAGTTGGGGTTAATCAGGTGACGGGTGGAAATTATGGTCTCTTAAGAGATACACCGTTTATCTCGAATGCTCCTCTATGGCTAAAGTACCTCCTTGTGTCGGCCATCATTTCACTGGCTCTTGTTCTCTTTGATATCTTGTTCAAGAAACGGTGGAAAAAGAGAAATCAGGCGCAATCTGTGCTCTAGCTTGCCTTTTCATCGGATGAGCAATTGAAAAACTCCCCAAAATCCGATATAATGGAGAGTTGAAAGGAATAGTAAAATCCAATGTAAAAATCATTCTTAACTACTGAAACAACTAAAAATAGAAAATCAAAGAAAGAGAACTTATGACTATTCAAGAAGAAATCAAGAAACGCCGTACCTTTGCCATTATTTCTCACCCGGACGCGGGGAAAACAACCATTACTGAGCAGTTGCTCTACTTTGGGGGCGAGATTCGTGAGGCTGGTACGGTAAAAGGAAAGAAAACAGGGACTTTTGCCAAGTCTGACTGGATGGATATCGAGAAACAACGTGGTATTTCGGTAACCTCATCTGTCATGCAGTTTGACTATGATGGCAAGCGCGTCAACATCCTTGACACCCCAGGGCACGAGGACTTCTCAGAAGATACCTATCGGACCTTGATGGCGGTGGATGCTGCGGTCATGGTCGTGGACTCTGCCAAGGGTATCGAGGCCCAAACCAAGAAATTGTTTGAGGTTGTGAAGCACCGTGGCATCCCAGTCTTTACCTTTATGAACAAGCTGGACCGTGACGGTCGTGAGCCACTGGACCTCTTGCAAGAACTAGAAGAAGTCCTAGGTATTGCGAGCTATCCTATGAACTGGCCAATCGGGATGGGGAAAGCCTTTGAAGGCTTGTATGACCTTTATAACCAACGCTTGGAGCTCTATAAAGGGGGTGAGCGTTTTGCCAGTCTGGAAGAAGGGGATAAGCTCTTTGGAAGCAATCCTTTCTACGCTCAGGTTAAGGACGACATCGAACTTTTGCAAGAAGCGGGAAATGAATTTTCAGAAGAAGCTATTTTAGCGGGTGAATTAACACCAGTCTTCTTTGGTTCAGCCTTGACAAACTTTGGGGTGCAGACCTTCCTTGAAACCTTCCTCAAGTTTGCTCCAGAACCACACGGACACAAGAAAACAGATGGCGAAATTGTGGATCCTTATGACAAGGATTTCTCAGGATTCGTTTTTAAAATCCAAGCCAACATGGATCCTCGTCACCGTGACCGTATTGCCTTTGTTCGTATCGTATCGGGTGAATTTGAGCGTGGGATGAGTGTTAACCTTCCTCGTACTGGTAAGGGAGCTAAGCTGTCGAATGTTACCCAGTTTATGGCTGAAAGTCGTGAGAATGTAACCAATGCCGTGGCTGGAGATATTATCGGGGTTTATGATACGGGTACCTATCAAGTTGGAGATACCTTGACCGTTGGAAAAAACAAATTTGAGTTTGAACCACTACCAACCTTTACTCCAGAGATTTTCATGAAGGTTTCGCCTAAGAATGTCATGAAGCAAAAATCCTTCCACAAGGGGATTGAGCAATTGGTGCAAGAGGGAGCCATTCAGCTTTACAAGAATTACCAAACAGGCGAGTATATGCTGGGTGCTGTGGGACAACTCCAGTTTGAAGTCTTTAAGCACCGCATGGAAGGCGAGTACAATGCAGAAGTGGTCATGAGCCCAATGGGTAAAAAGACTGTTCGTTGGATCAAGCCTGAGGACTTGGATGAACGGATGTCCTCAAGCCGCAATATCTTGGCTAAGGACCGCTTTGACCAACCAGTCTTCCTCTTTGAAAATGACTTTGCCCTCCGCTGGTTTGCGGATAAATATCCAGACGTAGAGTTGGAAGAGAAAATGTGATGAAGATACAAAGCCCGTAAAAAAGCGAGAAGAAAATAGGAAAATCGCCGAAGGAACGTAGTTTCTAGAAGATTTTATCTTTTTCTCGATGCTTTTAGGGCGTGTTCAGTTTTTCTAAACGCTTCACTAGGAAAAATCCACGAATATTATCGATTCGTGGATTTTTCCGTCGTAACCACGTTTTACAAATGAAATCGATTTGTAAAACTCAGTGTCGTAGATTAAGGCTATTAATTAGTATGGCATTTTGCTTAAATATGTCGTAAGAAAAGTCCTCGAATGTTTTTGATTCGTGGATTTTTTTGTTGGAAAGGATAGAAAGTTACCTCGGCTACCGGCCTCATTAATTCATTTGTGAAACTGCCTTTAAATACTCCACTCCTAAAAGTCTGTGGATGCTATTGATTCATGGACTTTTTCTATATTTTGAATAAAAATCAATTCCCTGAGTGATTGGAATTATTTGCTCAATTTTTAAAGCATATAGAAATGATTAAAAAATAAATAAAATATATTAACAGAACAATAAAATGAGGATTATATTGAAAAAATAGAATAGATTTGAAATCAAGTTATTTTTGAAATCATTTTCTTTCTTTAGGATATATTATAGATATTGAATTGTCGGTATATTTGGTATATAATAAG
Organism: Streptococcus sp. CCUG 71758; assembly: GCF_011714815.1. Classification (NCBI taxonomy): domain Bacteria; kingdom Bacillati; phylum Bacillota; class Bacilli; order Lactobacillales; family Streptococcaceae; genus Streptococcus; species Streptococcus sp. CCUG 71758. Next base: position 445,083 of record NZ_RXXO01000002.1, read on the forward strand.
GAGATAGTATTTTATAGGTGAATAGATCTTTTTCAAGTTGAGGGGATGAACATGTTTTTTAGACGCCAGAAGGGTGAATATAGAGAAACAGACCGTGTAACTCGGTTCAAATTAATCAAATCAGGGAAGCATTGGCTACGGGCCTCGACTTCCCTTTTTGGCTTATTTAAGGTGATGCGTGGAAGTGCGGATACGAGCCAAGTAAAGACAGAAATGGTTGAAAAGCAAGAAGGTCAGAAGTTGACCGGCTTGGATGTCTTGAAAGGGATAGCAGCTACGGGAACGATCTTAGGTGGTTTTGCTGCGACGCAAACGCGTGTTTATGCCAATGATGCAGTCGCTGTTGAAAAGACTGTCGAATCAAAAGATACCCTGGCGACGAGAGATTCAGTAGTGCTGGGGACGACACAGGATCATCAAGATGCCGCTAGCTTGTCTCTGTCTACCAGTCAAAGCCAGTCATTGTCAGAATTCAATTCGCAGAGCGCCAGTCAATCTGCCTCTACGAGCCAGTCTATCAGTGCCTCAAACTCTTCTAGCGTGAGCCAGTCGATGAGCCAATCTGCTTCTACTAGTCAATCCTTGGCAAACAGTCAAAGTGTAACTGCTAGTTCAAGTGAATCCCTTGGAACACAGAAACAAGCGAATAGTGGTCTGTCAGAGAGAGCTTCAGTTGGTGTTCAAAGTCAGTACCAAGCAAGTGAGTCAGCTCGGGAGACAGTGAAAGAATCACAACCTTCGAAAGAATTAGAAGCAGTTGATTTTTCTACAGAATCCTTACCTCAAAGTCAGTCTGGTCGTGTAAAGAATGAAGGTGTGACGGCTGAATCGAGTTTCACAATGACTTCTGTAGCCTTGACAGAAAAGCAAAGTGAAGAAAAACGGAAGAAATTAGAGGCCTTGTCTGCTGAGATTGGGCAATTTCTAGCTCAAGCGCAGGGACTTCCAAACTCGGATGAGGCGATCACGAAGGCTAGTCTAGCGAAGAATGAGATAGCAGAGGCCTTGAAAGGGGAGGTTTCTAACCTTGCCACTATCCTACAAAAAGCTACAGAAGCTCGAAATAGCATTGCAAATGCTGTGTTACGTGCCAACTCTGGACTTCGTGACAGCAGAAACGGACAAGCTTTGACCAAAGCTTCAAATACCGCTAGCTTCAGAGCTGCTAGGGATACAGAGAAGCCAGAACTTCAGAAAATAACCGTTACAGGTGGCGCAGTTCTAGAAGGACAAAAATTTAAAATTTATCGAGAAGAAAATTTTTCTGCGACCATTGAGTTTACTGATAACAGTGGTCGAATTGAACATGCAAAATTTGTTCCTACTGCTGTTCCTGCGGCCTATCCGGCTACTTCAACTCTTGTCTCATTCACTACGAGTAATGGCCAAAGTATCAGCATGATTGTTCCGACAAATAAACTAGCCAAAGATGGAAATGCTACAGCATCAAATCCTTTCACCGTTTCAATCACGGGTTCTGTTGGAAAAAATCAAGCAGTAAATAGTTTGTGGACTCGTTATGTTTTCACCTATGATCAGGAAGGTAATTTTAGCGGAAATACTACTGACGTAGGTCTTGTAAAAGATTTAACAGCCAATCCTGCCGCAATTCAATTTGAAGTCCATGCTCAGTCTGAAAAGTACGAACCAGCTATCAATGCTGAGGTGAATCGAAACTTTACTCTAACGGCCAATTCAGGGACTGTTTCTGTTGGTGAAGCCAGTCAGTACATCACGAATGCTACAGGGACGCCAGAATTACCTACTACAGGAATTACTAAGGGAACTAGAACAACCTATACTTGGAAATCTGGAACTAATACGAATTTGTCTGCTGGTCGGCATACTTTGACAGCGGTGGTAACTTATCCAGATGGAAGTACGGATGAAATTGACGTGAGCTTTACTGTGCGCCCTCAGACGCCAAGGATAGAGAATCAATATCTTAACGAAAAAGGTGGGCTCTCAAATCAAGCGATTACGGTAGATGGGGTTGCTCCAGGTGGGACAGTTACTTTAACAATTGCAGGTGAAACATTTACCAAACAGGCAACGGGGAGTTCTACCAGTGTAACCTTTACTGCAACTGACTTGAAGAAAGTATATGATCGCAATGGAGGACGACTTCCTAGTGGACCAGTGACTGCTAGTACGACAGTGGATGGTTTGGTTTCAGATGTGTTTAATGGACAAATTACGACAAATCAAGCGTCAATTTCAGTAAGTAATAGCCAGTCTGCCTCGGTGAGCTCGAGTGAGTCAGCATCGGTAAGCTCCAGCCAGTCAGCGTCTGTCAGCTCAAGCCAATCAGCATCAGTGAGTGCTAGTCAATCTGCATCTGCAAGTTCGAGTCAATCCGCCTCAGTAAGCTCAAGCCAATCTGCTTCAGCGAGCGCTAGTCAGTCAGCCTCAGCGAGCGCTAGCCAATCCGCTTCAGCTAGCTCGAGTCAATCTGCATCTGTGAGCGCAAGTGAGTCAGTTTCCGTAAGTGCTAGCCAATCAGCATCATTGAGTTCGAGTCAGTCTGCCTCAGTAAGTTCGAGCGAATCCGCATCAGTGAGTGCAAGTCAGTCAGCTTCAGCGAGTGCTAGCCAATCAGCGTCAATGAGTTCAAGTCAATCAGCCTCAGCGAGCGCAAGCGAATCAGCTTCAGTAAGCTCTAGTCAATCTGCGTCGGCAAGTTCGAGCCAATCCGCTTCAGCGAGCGCAAGTGAATCTGCGTCAGCCAGCGCTAGCCAGTCAGCTTCAGTGAGTGCTAGCCAATCAGCGTCAGCGAGTGCCAGCCAATCAGCATCGGTCAGCTCTAGCCAATCCGCCTCAGTGAGCGCTAGCCAATCAGCGTCAGTGAGCGCAAGTGAATCAGCGTCAGCCAGCGCTAGCCAGTCAGCCTCAATCAGCTCAAGCGAATCTGCCTCAGCAAGCGCGAGCCAATCCGCTTCAGTGAGCGCAAGTGAATCTGCGTCAGCCAGCTCGAGTCAGTCAGCATCTGTAAGCGCAAGTCAGTCAGCATCTGCAAGCTCGAGCCAATCCGCGTCAGTAAGTTCGAGCCAATCTGTATCGGTGAGCTCAAGTCAATCCGCTTCAGCGAGCTCAAGTCAATCAGCCTCAGCCAGCTCAAGTCAGTCTGCCTCAGTAAGCGCAAGCCAGTCAGCCTCAGTCAGCTCAAGCGAATCTGCCTCAGCAAGCGCGAGCCAATCCGCTTCAGTGAGCGCAAGTGAATCTGCGTCAGCCAGCTCGAGTCAGTCAGCCTCAGTAAGCGCAAGTGAGTCAGCATCAGCAAGTGCGAGCCAGTCTGCATCGGTAAGTTCGAGTCAGTCAGCCTCAGCCAGCGCTAGTCAATCAGTATCTATAAGCTCCAGCCAATCTGCATCAGTAAGCGCTAGTCAGTCTGCATCAGTAAGTTCGAGCCAATCTGTATCGGTGAGCTCAAGTCAATCCGCTTCAGCGAGCTCTAGTCAATCAGCCTCAGCCAGCTCAAGTCAGTCTGCCTCAGTAAGCGCAAGCCAGTCAGCCTCAGTCAGCTCAAGCGAATCTGCCTCAGCAAGCGCGAGCCAATCCGCTTCAGTGAGCGCAAGTGAATCTGCGTCAGCCAGCTCGAGTCAGTCAGCCTCAGCCAGCGCTAGTCAATCAGTATCTATAAGCTCCAGCCAATCTGCATCAGTAAGCGCTAGTCAGTCTGCATCAGTAAGTTCGAGCCAATCTGTATCGGTGAGCTCAAGTCAATCCGCTTCAGCGAGCTCTAGTCAATCAGCCTCAGCGAGCTCCAGCCAATCAGCATCCGTGAGCGCCAGTCAGTCTGCATCTGCAAGCTCCAGCCAGTCAGCCTCAGTAAGCTCCAGCCAATCAGCGTCAACGAGTTCGAGCCAATCGGCATCAGTAAGCACAAGTGAATCTGCTTCAGTAAGTGCTAGTCAGTCAGCATCGGTAAGTTCAAGTCAATCGACTTCATTGAGTGCGAGCCAGTCAGTCTCAATAAGCGCTAGTCAGTCTGCATCTGCAAGCTCGAGCCAATCCGCGTCAGTAAGTTCGAGCCAATCTGTATCGGTGAGCTCAAGCCAATCTGCTTCAGCTAGTGCCAGTCAATCCGCATCAGTGAGCGCAAGTGAGTCAGTATCAGTAAGTGCTAGTCAGTCAGCGTCAGTGAGCGCAAGTGAGTCCGCTTCAGTAAGTGCAAGTCAGTCAGCGTCCGTAAGCTCCAGCGAATCCGCCTCAGCTAGTGCCAGCCAATCTGCTTCAGTGAGCGCAAGCGAATCGGCATCAGTCAGCTCAAGTGAATCTGCTTCAGCAAGTTCGAGCCAATCTGCATCGGCAAGTTCGAGTCAGTCAGCGTCTGCAAGCTCCAGCGAATCCGCTTCATTGAGTGCCAGTCAATCAGCCTCAGTAAGCTCCAGCGAATCGGCATCAGTTAGCTCAAGTCAGTCAGCTTCAGCGAGTGCAAGTGAGTCAGCCTCAGCGAGCGCGAGTCAGTCAGCGTCATTGAGCGCGAGCCAGTCAGCTTCAGTAAGTTCAAGCGAATCGGCCTCAGTAAGCTCAAGCCAATCTGTATCGGTTAGTGCTAGCCAATCGGCGTCTGTAAGCTCAAGCCAATCAGCCTCAGTCAGCGCAAGCGAATCCGCTTCAGCCAGCGCAAGTGAGTCAGCCTCAGCTAGTGCTAGCCGATCAGCGTCAATGAGCTCAAGTCAATCCGCATCAGTAAGTTCGAGCCAATCCGCCTCAGCGAGTGCGAGCCAATCTGTATCGGTAAGCTCTAGTCAATCAGCCTCAGTAAGTGCAAGTGAATCTGCATCAGCGAGCTCGAGTCAATCAGCGTCAGTGAGCTCGAGCCAATCAGCTTCAGTCAGCTCGAGTCAATCTGCTTCATTGAGTGCTAGTCAGTCATCCTCAGTAAGTGTCAGCCAGTCTGCATCCGTAAGCTCAAGCCAATCCGCCTCAGTAAGTTCAAGCGAATCAGCCTCAGCGAGCGCTAGCCAATCAGCCTCAGCGAGCGCAAGTCAATCAGCGTCAGTGAGCGCAAGTCAGTCTGCCTCAGTCAGCTCAAGCCGATCAGCCTCAGTAAGTGCCAGTCAATCCGCTTCAGCAAGCGCTAGCCAATCAGATTCAGTGAGCGCAAGTCAGTCAGCATCGGTAAGTTCGAGCCAATCCGCCTCAGTGAGCGCAAGTCAGTCCGCTTCAGCGAGTGCCAGTCAGTCCGCGTCAGTGAGCGCCAGTGAGTCAGCATCAGTAAGTGCTAGTCAATCCGCGTCGGCCAGCGCCAGTGAGTCAGCTTCAGCGAGCGCTAGCCAATCGGCTTCATTGAGCGCTAGTCAATCAGCGTCTGTAAGCTCAAGTCAATCCGCTTCATTGAGCGCTAGTCAGTCAGCCTCAGTAAGTTCGAGCCAATCGGCTTCAGCGAGCGCCAGCCAGTCTGCCTCAGTAAGCACAAGTGAATCTGTCTCAGTAAGCGAGAGTGAGTCTGCTTCAACAAGTACTTCAACTTCTGCAAGTATGCTAGCAGACGAGTTAGCGTTGGAAAGTGCCTCGATCTCAGCAAGTACATCAGTGAGCGAATCTACTTCAACGAGCGCATCACTCTCAGCTAGCATGTTCGCCAGCGAATCGATTCTAGAAAGTGCTTCGATTTCAGCAAGTATGTCAGTGAGCGAGTCAACGTCGATTAGCACTAGTCTCTCGACTTCAGATTCTATTAGTAGTTCTGCATCAGCAAGTGCTCTGGCATCTACTTCAACAAGCACCTCTCTCTCAATGGTAAACATTGCAAGCCAAGGTCAATCCGCTTCAAGCAAGCCAAAACAAGTCTTGCCAAATACAGGAGCGTCGACTTCGGTAGCATCTGCTTTGTTGGGAGCATTGGCAGCTGTGACAGGTATCGGTCTTCTTGCTAAGAAGAGTCAGAATGACGATCGAGAAAGTCGTTGATAAGATATAAAAATCAATGAATAAATAGTAAAATGGAAAACCTTTGAAAACATGATTTTTCAAAGGTTTTTTCTATATGTGAGAAGGGGAAAATCCTCTTTTGAGTTTGAAATAAACTAGGGGAAAAGGTATAATAGGAAGGTGAGATAATCATCGAAAAAATCATAACTATAGTAGTAGAAAAGTAGCCAAAAGAATGTGAAAAGAAAAGGAGACGAAATGAAAAAAGAGCTTCAAAAAGCCATTGTACTCGGTGGTGATAATGCTTATATGGACAAGATTGAGACAACAATCAAGTCAATCTGCGCCCATAATCGAGCAGTGACTTTTTATGTTTTCAATGATGATTTGCCATCAGAATGGTTTCAGCTCATGGAGAGACGTTTAGAACCTCTAGCCTCAAAAATCGTCAATGTCAAGATTAGTCATCAAGGTTTGAAAGAGTATAGTTTGCCACTAGCCCACCTAAGTTATGCAACTTTCTTTCGTTATTTTATTCCTCAGTTTGTTAGCGAAGACCTAGCCTTGTACCTGGATTCGGATATTATCGTTAGATCAAACCTAGATCAACTCTTTTTAGAAGATATGGCAGACTGGCCAGTAGCTGCTGTCGCAGATGCGCTAGTTCCTAGCACTTTTAATGCAGGTGTCTTGCTGATTAATGTGGCTCTCTGGCGTCAAGAAAAGGTGACGGAGCACTTATTGAGTTTGACAGACCAACTGCATGACCAAGTTTTTGGTGATCAGGGCGTGTTAAATCACCTCTTTGAAGGTCGTTGGAAACCGCTGCCAGCTACCTATAATTTTATGGTTGGTATGGATACAGTGGCTCGAAATTACCAGATGGATTCTTGGTATAGGGATTCTCTTGCTGTTGAGAAGACAGCCCAGATTATTCATTATACAGGGGACAAGCCGTGGTATCAAATCAACCTCAACCGTTTCAGGGAGGACTGGTGGTTTTACTACGGACTAGAGTGGTCTGATATTGTCATGAAAAAATGTGATTTCCATAAAGGATTGGCATCTTTAGTTCAAGCTCCCCAGTATGCGACCGCTATTTTTACCAATACGTGTCACATAGAGCAAATCGAACACCTGATCCAAGAATTGCCCGATGTAGAGTTCTCTATCCTAGCTCATACCAATTTTGCGCCGGAAATCATGAACTTACAATCGCATCTGAATGTACGCCTCTATCCTTACTTTAATCCCATGAATTTCAAAAAAGTTCTAGAAAAGATTGACTTTTACTTAGATATCAATCATGAGGATGAAATTGCAAACATTATCCAAGAGGTGCAACAAAGAGAAATCCCTATATTTGCTTTTGAGACCACTAGTCATGACTCGAGTGGTTACAGTCATATTTACTCACCAGCAGCCGTAGATCAAATGATCGAGTCTATCCGCACGCTTTTGGAATCACAGAAGCAGTCGTTGTGAACTGAAGGAAACTAAATGAAAAAAACAATTGTTCTCGCAGGAGATTATGCCTATATTCGTCAGATTGAAACAGCGCTCAAGTCTCTCTGCTATCATAATAGCCATGTCAAGGTCTATATCTTTAATCAGGATATTCCCCAGGAGTGGTTCCGCACTCTCAGACCGATAGTAGAGCAAATGGGCGGTGAGTTGGAGGATGTCAAGATGCTTGGCGCCCAGTTTCAGATGAACTGGAGCAACAAACTGCCCCATATCAATCACATGACCTTTGCTCGTTATTTTATCCCTGATTTTGTCGAAGAGGACAAGGTTCTATACTTGGACAGTGATTTGGTAGTAACGGCTGATCTGACGGCTCTCTTTGAAATGGACTTAGGAGAAAACTACCTGGCTGCAGCACCATCTTGTTTTGGAGTTGGGGTTGGCTTTAATGCAGGTGTACTCTTGATCAATAACAAAAAATGGCGGGCAGAAGCTGTGAGACAAGAGTTAGTTGAGTTGACGGAGCGGGAACACCAAAATGTGAGTGAAGGAGACCAGTCCATACTCAATATGCTCTTTCATGACAGCTATGCTCCTCTGGATCAGAACTATAATTTCCAGATTGGTTTTGACAGTGGGGCTGCCTCACATGGGCATGAGTTCATCTTCCAGATTCCCCTAGAGCCCCTGCCAGCCATCTTGCATTTCCTCTCTCAGGACAAACCTTGGAATACTCATTCGGTCGGGCGTTTGCGTGAGGTTTGGTGGCTCTATCATCTGATGGAGTGGTCTGCCATTACTGAAAAATGGCGTCAGGCCGGAATTGGCTACCCAGTCACAGTCTATCAGCCAGTTATGACTTGTGTTAATTTGACCAATTCCTGGAATCTTGAGAAAATCGACTATCTGGTTCAAGCCTTGCCAGATGTGCATTTCTACATTGCAGCCTATACGACGATGGCACCGGAACTCATGCTCTTGTCACGTTTTGAAAATGTGACCCTCTATCCCAACACCTTCCCCCTCTTGGTCGAGAAACTGATCCAGCAGACAGATGTCTACCTCGATATTAACCACGATGACAAGCTGAGTGTTGTTTATGACTATATTTCACGCTTTGAGAAACCAATCTTGACTTTTGACAATACCCAGTCGCGGGAACTACCTGAAAGTGCCTATGCAGGTATTTTCTCAGCAGAAAGGCCAGAAGAAATGGTAGCAGCTCTGACAGCTTATCTGGACGAAAAACTCACGAAAACTGAGATAGAGATTTGAATGTGCTAAGATAAAAAGGCTGGATTGGCCCCGTGTGACAGGACAGAAAGATAAAAAGAAAAGGAGGAGCCAGTGAAAGAATTTCGTTCATCGATAGCAGTAAAAAAAGGGATGCACACCCTGTTTTTGCTCTTTATTTATGTGCTCGGGAGTCGTCTGGCTCTTCCTTTTGTTGATCTCAATAGTCGGGATTTTCTCGGGGGAAGCGTAGCCTATCTGGACTTTTCAGTAGCTCTGACTGGTGGAAATCTTCGCAGTCTCTCTCTTTTCCATCGGGCTTTCACCTTGGATGTCAGCTATGATCTTGTGGCAGATGTTTTCCTTTTCAAAGAAGCTGGGCTTAAACTCGGTTTCTTCGGAAGTTCAGGATAGACGGAAAATGTACTTGACGTTAGGGATTGCCTTGATTCAGGCCTTGGCCTTGACTACAAACCTCCCTGTCCAAGCTCCCTACAATCCCTTCTTGGTCTTTCTCCTCAATACCAGCCTTTTGGTTGCGGGGACCTTCTTCTTAGTTTGGCTGTCGGACATCAATGCGTCTATCGGAGTTGGAGGCCCTGTCGTCATTTTATTGGCAAGTATGGTGGCTTCACTCCCTCAGGACATCCTCCAATCGGTCCAAGTTCATAAGATCTCTCCTTGGCTGCTTTTCCTATTGGTAGTGCTTGGTGTCCTCTTTACCTATCTAGTCGTTCTCTTTTACCGAGCGCGATACCGCATCCCTATCAATAAAATCGGGCTTCATTCTCGCTTTAAACGCTATTCCTATCTGGAAATCATGCTCAATCCTGCAGGTGGCATGCCTTATATGTATGTGATGAGTCTCATGGGCTTGCCTTCTTATCTCTTGCTCTTGCTTCAACATCTGGATAAGGGCAATCCTCTCTACCCTGCCATACTGGAGCAGTATGCGATGGGGAAACCCTTGTGGATCTATGCTTATATCCTTATCCTCTTTGTCTTTAGCATTGCCTTTGCCTTTGTTAATGTGAGTGGTCAACAGATCGCAGATCGGATGAAGCAATCAGGAGATTACATCTACGGAGTCTATCCCGGTGAGGATACTAGTCGCTTTATCAACCGCTTGGTTCTACGATTTGCTCTGATAGGTGCAGTCTTTAACGTTACCTTGGCTGGACTTCCGATCTTGTTTGTCTTGAAGGATGAGAGTCTGTTAAAAGTCAGCATGATTCCTGGACTCTTTTTAATTTTGAGTGGTATGCTGTTTACGATTCATGATGAATTGCAGGCGCTCAGATTAAATGAAAGGTATCGGCCACTATTCTAGGAGGTTTTGATGTATTACTTTATCCCAGCCTGGTATGGCAAGGAACGTCCCTGGCATGCTGATTTGACACCTTGGTATTTTTCTCATTTCAAGCTAGAATTTGATGACACCTTTAATCAGATTCGCCTGATGCAACGCCAAGGGATCCCTGCCCAGGTCCTCCTTTTGTCCTATCAGCCTCATCTGCGCTATTTTCTCCATCGCCAAGGCATTTTAGAAGCACCGGTTTATTCCTTATTTGATGAATTGCAGGATTTTCATGAGATTCGACCACAGGTCTTGCAACTAAGAGATATTGAGTGGGATGAGGATTGCGACTTTGTTTACAGTCCCTTTACTATTCTGGTGCTGAAGGATGGCAAGCCCTATGCCCAGGTGGAGCATGGGATAGAAGGTTTTATCAGTACGATTCAGTATTTCAAGGAAGATGGGCTTTTGTCTGCCAACTACCTGATGGATGATCGGGGGCTGGTTTCTAGTGTGATTTACTACGAAGAGGGTCAGGCTCTCTACCAAGACTACCTCAATCCCAAGGGACTGTGGCAGTTTAGAGAGCACTTGCAAGATGGGGGCCGTATCGAGGTCAATCCTATCTTTGCTTTTCGCTTCCAAAAAGAGTCTTACCAAGATATGGGAGAATTGATTGCGGAGTTTTTTGAGAAGAAAATAGCTCAACTCCCTGAGGAAGGAGCGACCTATTTTCTGCCTGCTTATGATCAGCACAATGCTTTCCTATTAGATCGGTTGCCTCACCAAACCACCAAGGTTCTCAGTCTTTTTATCGGACGAAATCCTCAAGAGCAATTATCTCAGTTGGCAGGTCTGCTGGATAAGGTGGACCTTGTTCTGGTCGACAGAGAGGACACCTTGCGCTTGGTTCAGTCTGCCTTTTCAGAACAAGCAACGAAATTTCGTCATTTATCGCCTTTTGATACCCGCTTGGAGCTAGGAAAGAGCCAGACTCGGAGGGAGTCGCTCATCTACTATCAACTGGACTTTGAGCAGGGGATAGAGGACCAAGCGTTCTATCAGGTCTTGCATTTCCTTTCTGAAAACAAGGATACGGAGCTGGTCTTTGGAGCCTTTGCTGCTAATCAAGAAGAAATGAAGCAGCTGGAAACACGAGTTGCAGAGATGATTGCAGACCAGTTTCAAAGTCAGGAGCTAGAGAAGGAAGTTGATTACCAAGGAGCTGAAAATCCGCTTGAGGACAATCGCCACCAGGCCATGCGCTATTCATTTGTCAATATGAAGGATGAATCGGAGTTAATCAAGCAGCTGGAATTTGTTCGTTTGATTGTCGATTTGAACTGTCAGCCTCTTCTCTATACTCAGATAGCGGGGATTAGTGCTGGTATCCCTCAAATCAACAGGGTCAAAACAGAGTATGTCAGCCATCAGAAGAATGGCTATCTGTTGGAAAATATAGCTGATTTTGCTCAAGCGGCCCATTACTATCTCGATAGTCTGCAGGTGTGGAATGATGCTTTAATCCATTCCATTGAAAAGATAAAGGAACACACTGGGGAGCAATTCCTAATCAAACTAGAGAAGTGGTTGGAGGAGGTGACTCATGGAAAAGAAGTATAAAATCTTGCAAATCGGTCCAGAGGATTGGCGAGATGCACTTGCCCTACCAGCCCAACTAGACTGGTATCATGTTCCTCCCAACACACCGTCTGCCATCCAGAAAATCATGGATGAGAATGACCTAGATCACTTTCATGCTGTCATTCTCACGGATGGGGCTTACCTAGTAGATTTGTTGCCTTTTGCATCTAGCTTGGAACCCTATACGGTTTTCTATCCAGAACAGTTTGCAAGTCAGGATGAAAGTCTTCAAAACCTCATCAAACAGCACTGCATGCAAGCGATGGACCTGTCAGACCAACAGGGCTTTGTTCGAGACCTCTCCACCTCCCTCTTTGAAGGTGGTTATGGAGACAAGCTGAGTCCAGCTACGATACGAATTCACCCGAGATTCCAAGGATCTGTCTCCTATCAAGGATTTGAGTATCTGGAGCTGGAAGGAGACTTTGGCAAGACCTATACCCAGATAGTCTCTTGGGCCTACAATCAGACCGTCCAAGCCCATTCGCCAATCGAACTCTGGCTCGAATATGAAAAGAGTGGACCAGTGGACTTGCGCCTGCGTTTGCGAAAGATCCCAGCAGGATCTGTCTCCGAGATTAGTCAGGGCATTCTCCTTGAGGAAGCAGACTTTGCCTCAGCAATCATTGTGGAACAAGACTATGATGCTTATCTGAGTATTTCTCTTGAAGCGCGTGGTCAAGGGAAGGTCAACATCGGCAATCTCCACCAACGCTGGAGCCGGAAACAGTTTGGAAAGTTTGTTCTCGGAGGCAATATCCTGCATGACAAAAAACGTGAGGAAATCAACTATTTCTTTCACCCGGGGGATTTCAAGCCTCCTCTAGCAGTCTATTTCTCAGGTTACCGTCCGGCGGAAGGTTTTGAGGGTTACTGGATGATGAAGAATCTCAGATGCCCCTTTCTCCTCTTTTCGGACCCTCGATTAGAAGGAGGAGCCTTTTACCTAGGAACTGAGGAATTAGAAGATAAAATTCAAGCAACCATCCAGCACTATTTAGACTATCTAGGTTTAGATAGAAGTGACTTGATCCTATCTGGCCTGTCAATGGGAACCTTCCCAGCCCTCTACTACGGAGCCTACTTTGAACCCAAGGGGATTGTAGTCGGAAAACCCTTGACCAATCTAGGAACCATCGCACAGCGGGGCCGACTAGAGGCGCCAGGAGTCTTTCCAACTAGCTTTGATGTCTTGCACCTTCAGACTGGAGGAGTGAGTCAGAAAGACATGAAGGACTTGGATCAACGTTTTTGGACCCGATTTGAACAAGCTGATTTTTCCCAGACGACCTTTGGTCTTTCTTACATGAAGGACGAGGATATGGATAGTGGTGCCTATGACCAGCTAGTGGAGACTCTTTGCCAGACAGGAGCTAAGATTTTGTCGAAAGGGACAGCAGGTCGACACAATGATGATACAGGAACAAACGTTGCCTGGTTTATTCATTTTTACAAGATGATACTAGAAGAATACGGAAGAGGTGAGACATGATTATCATCAAGAGAGAGGATATTAGGTGGGGTGAGATGGGAGCCACTTATCTTTACGGGAGCCAGATCACTTATCATGCAGACGGTCATGTTACCCTGAAAAATCCTTTGCTGGCTTCAGGTGAAACCCTTAAAACCTGGTTTTCTAGTGTCAATTACCAGGCTACTAGGAGTCAGCCCAGTCTCCCTCTTCTTAAGAAAAATCATACCTACCGTCTCTCTATGAAGATGCAGGTTCAACCAGTCAATGGACTTTATATCAAACTGACCTTTTTAAACCGTTATGAGGAAATCATCGAGGAGAAGATTGAAAGACAATTTTCTTTTAGCTTCACCTATCCTGAAACGGCCTACACCTATCGCCTCTCCTTGATTAGCGCAGGTTTTGAGGCTCTTGACTTTGTTTCGTTTTCTATTGAGGAGGATGCTGGTGTTTAATCATTTGTATCAGGAAAGACAACTGAGAAAGGTCAAGAAACTTTTAAGCCAAATCAATGCCCTCAAAGAAGAGATGGCAGCCCTCAGTGATGAGGAAATGGCTGCAAAGACAGAGGAGTTTCGCCAGCGTCTTGCCCAGGGAGAAACCTTGGATGAGCTATTGGTAGAAGCCTATGCCCTTGTTCGTGAGGCCGATAAACGTGTCTTGGGTCTCTTTCCCTATGATGTGCAAGTCATGGGTGCCATTGTGATCCATCAAGGAAATGTGGCAGAGATGAATACGGGTGAAGGCAAGACCTTGACTGCCACCATGCCCCTCTACCTCAATGCCCTAACGGGAAAAGGCAGCATGCTGGTCACGACCAATGACTATCTGGCTAGACGGGATGCAAGCGAAATGGGCCCAGTCTACCAATTTTTAGGTCTAACTGTCGGTCTTCCCTTTTCAGAGGACCCAAAAGAGGACTTGACTGCGGAAGAGAGAAGAAAGATCTACACCTCGGACATCGTCTACACGACCAATAGTGTCCTGGGATTTGACTATCTCAATGACAATCTTGCCTCCACTCGTGAGGGGAAATTCCTGCCTCCCTTTAACTATGTCATCATTGATGAGATCGATGACATTCTACTCGATAGTGCCCAAACTCCCTTGATTATCGCAGGTTCTCCCCGCGTCCAGTCTAACTATTATAGGATGATTGATACCCTAGTGACGACCTTGGTTGAGGGAGAAGACTACATCTACAAGGAAGAAAAAGACCAGGTTTGGTTGACCCGAAAAGGTGCCCAGACGGTCGAAGGTTTCCTAGGAATCGATCATCTCTATAAGGAAGAGTATGCTAGTTATGTTCGGCATCTGGTCTATGCTCTTAGAGCCCATACGCTCTTTACTAAGGACAAGGACTATCTGGTTCGAGGGCAAGAAATGGTCTTGTTAGACAAGGGAACAGGGCGTTTGATGGAAATGACCAAGCTTCAAGGCGGTCTCCATCAAGCCATCGAAGCCAAGGAACATGTGAAGCTTTCTCCTGAAACCAGAGCCATGGCTTCGATCACCTACCAGAGTCTCTTTAAAATGTTTCGTAAAATCTCAGGTATGACAGGAACGGGAAAGGTGGCAGAGAAAGAATTTTTCGAAACCTACAACATGGCCGTCATTCGCATCCCGACCAATCGCCCACTTAGGCGAATGGACCATCCGGACAATCTCTATGTGACCCTCCCTGAGAAAGTGTATGCCTCTCTGGAAGCAATCAAGACCTATCACGCCAAAGGCAATCCACTCCTTATCTTTGTCGGATCTGTTGAAATGTCCCAGCTATACTCGTCCTTGCTCTTGCGAGAGGGGATTTCTCACAATGTCCTCAATGCCAATCATGCAGCGCGTGAAGCCCAGATCATCGCAGAGTCTGGACAGATAGGGACAGTAACCGTTGCGACTTCTATGGCAGGTCGAGGGACAGATATCAAACTCGGTCCAGGAGTCGCAGAATTGGGTGGTCTGATTGTGATTGGTACCGAGCGGATGGAGAGCCGACGGATTGACCTGCAAATCAGAGGTCGTTCTGGCCGCCAGGGTGATCCAGGAATGTCTCAATTTTTCGTGTCGCTTGAAGATGATGTGATCAAAAAGTTCGGGCCGTCTTGGGTTCACGACCTGTATCAAGACTACCAAGTGGAAGATATTAGCAAACCCATCCTACTTAAGGATCGCAAGTACCGCAACCTCGTCAGAAAAGCCCAAGAGGCTAGTGATAGTGCCAGTCGCTCAGCGCGCAGACAAACCTTAGAGTATGCGGAAAGTGTCAATATCCAGCGCCAAATGGTCTACAAAGAAAGAGATCGTTTGCTGGATGGGAGCCGTGATTTAGAGCATATCCTTGAGGATATATTGGCAGACTATACCAAACAAATCTCAGAAAAAGCCTATAGTAGCCCCCAAGAGCTCTTTCACTTCATCGTGACCAATATTAGCTTTGGGATGAGAGAATTACCAGCTGATTTGGATTTAGCTGATGCAGATCAGATTCGGGAGTTACTAGAGAAAATAATAGCCAAGGAAATTGCAGCTAAAAAGGAAGTCCTCCAACCTCACCAGCTCTATGACTCTTTTCTGAGAATATCCATGCTCAAGGCTATTGATGACAACTGGGTTGAGCAAGTCGACTATCTCCAACAGCTCAGTCTAGCAATCGGGAGCCAGTCTGCTTCTCAAAAGAACCCTATCGTGGAGTACTATCAGGAGGCCTATGCAGGCTTTGAAACCATGAAGCAACAAATTCGTACAGATATGGTACGCAATCTTCTCATGGGGATTGTGGAAGTAACGCCCAAAGGTGAGATTCTCACCCATTTTCCATAAAAAGAGGATCATATGACAATTTACAATATAAATCTAGGAATCGGTTGGGCGAGTAGTGGTGTCGAGTATGCCCAGGCCTACCGAGCAGGGATTTTTAGAAGTTTAGACCTAGCATCTAAGTTTATCTTTACAGACTTAATTCTAGCAGACAATATCCAGCATTTAACGGCCAATATCGGCTTTGCGGATGATCAGGTAATCTGGCTTTACAATCATTTTACAGATATCAGGCTAGCACCGACCAGTGTTACAGTTGATGAGGTCTTGGCCTCTTTTGGTGGCCTTGAGAGTCATAGGGAGCAGGACGGCAAGGTCTTGCGTGTCTACTTTTCAGACGAGGATAAGTTTGTGACCTGCTACTTGGTAGACTCGGCTAAGAATCTGGTGCAGCATGCAGAGTATGTGTTTGGGGGGAACTTGGTTCGCAAGGATTATTTTTCCTACACGCGCTACTGTACAGAATATTTCGCGCCCAAAGACCAAGTGGCTAGGCTCTATCAACGAAGCTTTTTCAATGAAGATGGCAGCACTGCTTACGATATCTTGTTGACTGAGGGACAGGAAGAGGTCTATCGATTTAAGGACCGGATTCTGTATGGAAAGCCAGCCCTTATGCGCTATTTTATGCAACGTTTGAACTTGAGCAAGTCTGATTTGGTCATCTTGGACAGGGAAACAGGGATTGGTCAGGCTGTTTTTGAAGAAGCACAAAAGGCCCATCTAGCAGTTGTCGTTCACGCAGAGCACTATAGTGAAAATGCTAGTAACCAAGACTATCTCCTCTGGAACAACTACTATGAGTATCAGTTTACAAATGCGGACAAGGTCGATTGCTTTATCGTGTCTACGGATCGGCAGAAGGAAGTTCTCGAAGGTCAATTTGCCCAGTACAGCCAGCATCGCCCACGAATCGTCACGATTCCAGTTGGGAGCATAGATCAGCTGACCGAGCCTGCTAGGGAACGCAAGCCCTTTTCTCTCATTACGGCTTCGCGTCTGGCCAAGGAAAAACACATTGACTGGCTCGTCAAGGCGGTTATCCAAGCGCATCAAGTCCTCCCTGAGCTCACCTTTGACATTTATGGCAGTGGGGGTGAGGAGTCCCTTTTAAGGGAAATCATCACGGCTCACCAAGCGGAGAACTATATCCAGCTCAAGGGGCATGCAGACCTGGCTCAGATCTATCCCCAGTATGAGGTCTATCTGACAGCCTCAACCAGTGAAGGCTTTGGTCTGACCTTGATGGAGGCAGTTGGTTCAGGCTTGCCCCTGATTGGTTTTGATGTGCCTTATGGAAACCAGACCTTTATCCAGGACGGTCAAAATGGCTACTTGATTCTAAGTTCGGATGACCATGTTGAAACGGCGATTAAAAGGGCCTTTGCAGAAAAGATCTGCCAGCTCTATCAGGAAAATCATTTGCCAGCTATGCGAACAGCATCTTATGAGCTAGCTAGAGGATTTTTAACAGATAAAGTAAGGGACAAGTGGAAGAAAACGATAGAGGAGGTCCTGCATGATTCAACTATTTGATCGATATGGCCAGGAAAGTCGAGATTTACATGAAAGTTTAGAAGTTGCTGGTCTGTCCCATGTCACGGTTGTGATCGAGCCAGATGGCTTTCTCCCAGATGGGATTCTTTCTCCCTTTACCTACTATCTAGGTTACGAGTCGGGAAAAGCTCTTTATTTCAACCAAGTAGCCGTACCTGAGTTTTGGGAGATTGCGGGCAATAACCAGTCGGCGCATATCCTAGAGGATTCTCGGGAGAGGGGCGTGATTCACTATGTGGATGCTCCTCAGGCCCGTTTGGTCAAGCAAGTCGACTGGAAGGACCTATCCGGCGGTATCTACCAAGCAGACCACTATAACCGATACGGAGCCTGCTTTGCCAAGACCACCTATAGTGCAGATGGACAGGCTATCCTGACCAAGTACCAGGATGCAAAGGGACAGGAAATTGTACTAGAAAACCATGTGACAGGCGATATCCTCCTAACCTTGCCCGGACAAGCCCTGCGCCATTTTAAAAATCGAGTAGAATTCACGATTTTCTTTTTGCAAGACTTGGGAATCGACACTCGCCACCTTCTCTTTAATACTCTAGCCACCTCTTTCTTGGTCTCATACCATTATCCAGATAAGACTGGACGGGATATTTTAGTCTGGCAAGAACCGCTAGATGATTGTCTTCCTGGAAATATGCAGTTGCTACTGGAGCAAGAGGGGCTGAGAGCTAAGCAGATCCTCATACCAGACAAGGCTACCTATGAACAGGCCTTGGCCTTGACCAATCCAGCCTATCATGACAAGTTTGTCCATCTAGGTTATCATTATCAGTTCAAAAGAGAAAACTTCGTTCGAGCAGATGCCTTGATTGTTACCAACTCAGATCAGATCGAGCATATCGAAACCCTGATTGAGTCCTTGCCAATGGTGAACTTCCGAATCGCGGCAGTGACTGAGATGTCGTCCAAGTTGCTGACCTTGCTTTCCTATCCCAATGTCGTTCTCTATCAAAACGCTAGTCCGCAAAAGATTCGAGAACTCTACCAGCTGTCGGATCTCTATCTAGACATCAATTACGGAAACGAGCTTTTGGATGCTGTCCGTCAAGCCTTCGAGCACAATATGCTCATCCTAGCCTTTGACCAAACAGCTCATAACAGACCTTACACAGCTCCAGAACACCTCTTTGATGTCCAGGCTGTTGGAGACATGATTGCGAAGATTCAAGAAGCTCTCAGCAGTCTTGACAAGATGGGCCAAGCCCTTGGACATCAAGGCCGCCATGCCAACTATGTGGACTTGGCTACTTACCAAGAGAGGATGGAAAGGATAATAGGGGAAGGGCATGACTAAAAAAGATTTATTTTACAAGGATGTCGAAGGACGCATGGAAGAGTTAAAGCAAGGAGCGCTTAAGAAAGAAAAGCCTACCCGAGGAGAAAAGATCAGTAAAACTTTCTCCATTTTACTCGGCATGCTCATCCTTCTTACCCTGATCTTTACATTATTAGGAATCTTGAGGTGAAAATGATGGAAGTTTTGATGCTTATAGGAATAATCCTAGCCGTCGCCTTAATTGTCCTGGTTCTCATCCAACCTCGCCAAAGCCAACTCTTTTCCATGGATGCGACCAGCAATATCGGAAAACCAGGCTACTGGCAGAATAACCGCTTGGTAAAAATGGTGACCCTCTTGATTAGCCTAGCCTTGTTTGTCTTGCTCCTCGTTTTTATGATGGTGACCTATCAGTAAGAACGCGGTACCATTCACAGATAGAGGATACTAGAGACGGGGAAAATACATCTAAATCGGAGGAAAATATGGAAAAACAAATGAATGAAAAAATTATCGAAATCGTGCATCAAGTTAATGATATGATTCCAGTTGAGTGGGATGATTTGTATATTGTAATTGAAATGGACAAAACATGTAGTGGAGAAGTTTATTTTTATTTTAAATATAAGAATGAATATCACTATTATTTATACATTCCTAGAGATTTTGGTGTAGATAAATTCGAAATTTATAGTCAAACAGATCGATTGTTTGAGAAGTCGCAAGAATTAAAAAAAGTATTTGTTGAGAACGACTTGGCAGATTGGTATATTTGTATTATTCACTTAGATGAAAATAATAAATTATCAGTAGACTTCGATTATGCCCCATGGTTGGAAAGTGGTTATGGTCCAAGTGCTCGAATGGACTTGTTTGAATATAAATATCTCGGCAAGCAACCAGCTAATGAAAAAGAACTAGAACAGTTCAAGGCTATGGAAGCCTTCCAAAGAGAACATAATGGGAAATAGTTTGTTTGATAAAAGACCACCATTTAGGTGGTCTTTTGTGGTTTATCAAACGCTGGTCCATAAGGTTTATGGTATACTGGGATTGTAGAGCCAGCAAACTTTAAGAGGAGAATCAAATGAAATACGATAAAATTAAAATTGCACAGGAAATTGCAAGGGCTGTAGGGGGAGTTCCTCAAGCCTATACATTTAGAAATCACGATAACAAATTAGATTTATTCATTGGAGAGAATTGTCCGGATGATTATTTAACAACTGCAGCAACAATCGGTTTATCAGAATATACCATTTATCGTCGAATAAATGGTAAGCCTTTAAGAGTTGAAATCATTGGAGCAGCTGATGCGGAGCTGGAATATTTTCCAAATATTATAGCAGACTGTGGTTTTAATATTGTGAGGGGAGAGTACAGCATCTCTCCAGGTGCAGTCTATCCAAATATTATTAGAAATTACTATCCCAATGCGAAAGTAAATCATATATTCTTCACTCAGCCTTTCTTGTGGGATTTAGAATCTTTTGATTTTGATGAAGAGTATGTTACGTGGTTACAAGCTATCCCGATTACAGAAGCTGAGCTTCAATTTATAGAAAAGCATGGAGCCGAAGTGGGAGCACAGAAGTTAGAGGAATTGTTTGAAGAACATCAGATAGATGTTTATGATTTTATGAGACCTTCTGTAGTGTAATAAATTTTTTATCTTCGTCTAGGGGGTCGGAGGGGAGTTTTTCCTATTTTTAACCTCATCAATATCAGTTGTGAGTCCAACCTCGCTCCCAGTTGACATGCGACCTTCGTAATTGGAAATAAGGCACGAAATTGGAGAAAAGACCACCTTAATGGTGGTCTTTTCTGGTTTATCAAACGTTGGTCTATAGGTTTTATGGTATACTAGGTTTGTAGAGCCAGCAAACTTTAGTGACAACTTTACAAAAAGTGGTGCCCGTGTCCACAATGCATCTGATGATGTCGCTCGAGGCATGAAAGAAGCGGCAGAACAAGTCGGCAAGAAAGCAAGTAAAGAATTCCGCCAAGAAGCCAGCGAGCAGTTGGCTAAGCATAGTGATGATGTAGCGAGTACTTCTAAAGGAATTTCAAAAGAAGAATATAATTCTCTTCGCAAGAAAACACCAAGTCAAGAGATACGCGATCATGTCAATAATATTGATGGAGAAAAATTTGATCCAATTTATGGTTATCCAGTTGAAACCCTCGAAGCAGACCATATTGTCTCTATGAAAGAAATTACCGAAATGGATGGATTTGCTCCTCTATCTGATGTTGATAAGGTAGAGGTTTTGAATCTTGAGGATAATTTTATGGGATTAGGTAAACCTACCAATAGTTCCAAAGGGTCTAAAACTTGGAGTGATTGGCAGGGGCATTCCAAATTAGGAGATATTCCGGCTGAGATAAGAGAAAAAATGATAGCTTTGGAGCGTGAAGCTAGAACGAAGCTACAAAATGAAATTTTCAGGAGGTTGAAAAATGACGGAAGTGCTTGATACAAAAGTAGAGAAGAATGGTTTGATCTTTTACGGGACATTCTCTGAAGGTCTTTTTGAGGAATGGCTCAAAGTTGTGAATGTACTGCCCTCGAAGGAACGAATACAAGATGGCCTGCTAATACAAATCGGTTTCAACATATATAAACTTGTTCAATTGAACATGGACCAATTTAGGATAGTGTCAGTCAACTATGAAACAACCCCTTTTAAAGAGTTTACTGATGATTTGACCTTGGCTCTTTGGATTCAGTCTGAACAAAGCACACTAGCTAAAGAGCTTAATATTGAAGCTTCTGAAATCAGATTTGATGAGAAAATAGTGTTGGCCAAAGGTGTCTTTGAGTGCGAACATTACTATTTGCAGAGACAAGACACTGATCGAAAAGGTGATTCGGGCTGGTTTATTGGCTATCAAAATCAAGATACAGATGATTTTGTTGCTATGTATGCTTTTGAAATATTGAAAAAGAATCCAAAACTAATAAAATCTTTGATTCTACCAGTGGACTACCTAGTAGTAGTTAATGGTGGAGATATTCAAGCGATTCTGAATGAGCAAGATGAGGAAGTTTTTTCTGCTTCGTAAAGCTACCCGACTTATTTGGGAGGGAAAGCAACCTATTTTAGATTTTCTATGAATGAGGGGAATAGCATCTAATAGTTTTGTCTATAAACTGAAAAAGGAGGAAAACATGCTAGAAAACTTTATTAAAGTGTCAGACATGCCCCAAGAAGTGATTGAAAAGTATAAGGGTCAAGTTCCAGCGGAGTTGCTACAAATTTGGCAGGAAGATGGTCTGGGAACCTTTTTAGATGGTTATCTAAAAGTCATCAATCCAGATGATTATCTAGAGCTTCTCCAAAATAGCTATTTCAGAGGAGACATTGCTTTTCCAATGTTTGTGACGGCATTTGGAGATATTATTACTTGGGAAAAGAATGCCTACGTGGGAATTGTCCAATATAATATTCAGGATATGGATATTATTTGTAAGGGTCTGGATTTATTCATTCGATTTTTAGATAATTCATATGTGACTGATAACTTTGAACTTAATTTATATAGGCAAGCTGTTGCCAAACATGCTCAATTAGCCTACGATGAGTGTTTCGGTTTCGTTCCACTTTTGGCATTAGGAGGCTTTAAAGATGTAGACCACATGGATAAGGTAAAAGTCTTGGAGCACATTTACCTCATGTACCAACTTACAGGTGGTGTGATGGACGACTAGGAGTTGCTATTTCTTTATTGAGAATAGTACGAGAGGAAGAACTTCCCTTCCAAATGCAAAACAAAAGAACCTCAGAGGAATTCTCTGAGGTTCTTTGCGTTTTAGTTTCCATATTTTTGGTAAAAATCGACCTTAACCTGGATAAAGGTTTCGGCTTCGCGTAGTAGTTGCAGGAGGGTAGCACGGGTTTCAAACTCCTCACGTGTTTTAGGGAGACTCCGATTGCGGAAGACTTGCAGATAGCGTTCGATGTCATCAAGTAGGTCATGAGCAGGATTGGTCTGACTTAGCTGGGCAGCAATCTTAGAAAAGAGCTGGGCCAAGATCAAACTCTCACTTGCGGCCAGATGACAGGTATTGATCTGCTGGGCCATATTTCGCAGGATGCGACTTTGTCGCTGTCTCATCTCAAAGTAATGGATGTGGTAGTCCGTCTGGTGAAAGAGATGATCCGAGTGATCCAGGTAGACCAGTTTAAGAGCTTCATCGAGGAGCTTGTCTAATTGGTCAACGAGTTGGGCTTGATTGCGTCCGTCTCCTCTTGACAGATAGTATTTAAAGCGAAGCAGGATGTCTTTTAACTTTTCCTCGACCTGAAGGTGGTAGCTTTGGATGGCTTTCTCACGAGAGGGCATATAAAGGTTGACCAATAGAGCAAAGCTTGTCCCGATGAGAAAGAGGAGCACTTCATTAAGCAAGAGCTCTGGAGAGGTAGACTCCTGTACCAAGAGATGGCTGACCAAGACACTGCTAGGGGTGATGCCGATTTCCCAGCCCATTTTGTAAGTAAGAGGTACATAGAGAGCCAGATAGAGGCCCAGGCTCCAGATGTGAAAGCCTGTCAGCTGAAAGGCTAGAACACCGATAGCCAGCGCTAGGAGCATGGAAAAGAGGCGGTTACGTGCTAATTTCAGCGTGCTTCTGCGTGTGTCGGAGAGGCTTAAGAGAGCGATGATTCCAGCTGAAACTGCTGATGATAAATCTAAAAAATAAGCGAGTAAACAAGCGAGACAGGTCGCTAAGACCAGTTTGGTCGTGCGTTGAGTGAGAGACATGAAAATTTCCTAAACTAATAGAATCAAGTGTTTAACGAGGAGTCAGAGACTAGGGGCGAAGTTTTCGGTTTGTAGCATACTCGGCAACCGCTGTAAAGAGGACATCTGTTGAAGAGTTCAGGGCTGTTTCGCAGGAATCTTGCACGACTCCGATCACAAAACCGACTCCGACAACCTGCATAGCCAAGTCGTTGGAAATCCCAAAGAGGCTACAAGCTACAGGAATGAGGAGAAGGGATCCCCCAGCGATTCCAGAGGCCCCGCAGGCAGAAATGGCAGCCACGACACTGAGCACAAATGCTGTCCCAAAGTCTACCGAGATTCCGAGTGTGTTGACAGCAGCCAGGGTCAGGACATTTATGGTAACTGCAGCGCCAGCCATATTGATGGTCGAACCAAGCGGGATGGAGACAGAGTAGGTGTCAGGATTCAGTCCCAAGTCTTGGCAGAGTTTCATATTGACAGGGATATTGGCGGCAGAGCTACGAGTGAAAAAGGCTGTAATACCACTGACACGTAGACATTTCAAAACAAGGGGATAGGGATTTTTCCTCATAAAGAGAAAGGCGATGAGCGGGTTGATGATGAGAGCAACAAAGGCCATAGTAGCAATCAAAAGTCCTAGGAGGACACCGTAGTTAGCCAAACTAGCAATGCCCTTGTCAGAGATGGTCTTGAAAACCAAGCCTAAAATCCCAAAGGGAGCTAGGTTGATAATCCATTCTACGATTTTAGAGGTGACATCCGCCATGGTTTTCAGTAATTCTTTACTGTGTTTACTTGCCTCTCTCATAGCCAAGCCAAAGATAACTGCCCAAGAGAGAATCCCGATATAGTTGGCTTCAACAATGGCATTCAAGGGATTGTCCACCAGTTTGAGTAGTAGATTGCTGAGGACTTGACCAATACCGTCAGGAGCAGCAACTTCTGTATTTGCGTTGGTCAGGGTGATTTGTACAGGCAGTAAGAAACTAGCTAGAACGGCTACCAATGCAGCAGCAAAGGTTCCGAGCAAGTATAGGAAAATAACCGTCTTCATATTGGTGTTTTGTCCCTTTTGGTGTTGGGAAAGGGCATTGGCAACAAGGGCAAAAACCAAAATAGGAGCGATGGCTTTCAGTCCACCTACAAAGAGATCTCCAAGCAGGCCAATTCCTGTAAGGTTTGGAAAGAGCATTCCTAATGTAGCTCCCAAGATCATTCCAATAAGGATTCGTTTGATGAGGCTTGCCTTGGTCCAGGCTCTAATGATTCGTTTCATAGCAGTCTCCTTCAAATGTATTGTTTATAATTATAGTATAAATATGCTATATAGGCAAGTGATATTTTGAAAATAGGGCCGATAATTGAATAATTATGAAAGAAAAGAGAAGGGCGATTTTATGGTATAATAGGGAAAAGGAGTTTTATATGCAAGATTTTTTTCAACGCTATTTTGATAAACTTGATTTAACAACCATATTAGAGAATCTCTTGACCAAGGTGATTTCTCTTTTGATTTTGTTTTTACTATTTTATATAGCTAAAAAGATGCTTCATGCAACTGTACGAAAGATTGTCAAGCCCTCGCTTAAATTTTCCAATCGAGATGCAGGAAGACAAAAGACTATCTCCCGTTTGCTGGAGAATGTCTTTAACTACATTCTTTATTTCTTTCTGCTCTACTGTATCCTGTCTATTTTAGGTTTGCCAGTTTCTAGCCTCCTTGCTGGTGCGGGGATTGCCGGGGTGGCCATTGGTATGGGGGCGCAAGGCTTTCTATCCGATGTCATCAATGGCTTTTTCATCCTCTTTGAACGCCAGCTTGATGTGGGCGATGAAGTGGTTCTCACAAATGGACCGATTACCGTTTCTGGAAAGGTCGTTAGCGTAGGGATCCGTACAACTCAACTGCGAGGTGACGATCAAGCCCTTCACTTTGTTCCAAATCGTAATATCACCGTCGTCAGCAATCTATCTCGTACTGAATAGGCCGGCTATTTTAGCAGATTTGTGGTACAATAGAAGGAGTTTGGTAAAGGAGAGAGTATGCTATTTGTAGAGAAAAAATTAGGTCACGATTGTACGTGGATAGACCTTGATGTAGACAAGATTAAAAACATGGAAGACCTTTCGGATGTCTATGGATTGGACAAGGAAACCATCGAGTATGCTCTGGATAGAAATGAGCGTGCCCACATGGACTATCACCGTGAAACGGGAACGGTAACCTTCATTTATAATGTTCTTGACTTAGAAAAAGACAAAGAATATTATGAAGCGATTCCGATGACCTTTATCGTTGAAAAACAACGGCTGATCACAATTAGCAACCACAAGAATAGTTATGTGATTAAACGAATGGCATCCTACCTTGAAAGCCATGAAGTTGTTTCAATCTACAAATTTCTTTTTGCCAGTTTAGAGATTATTAGCAATGCTTATTATCCAGTGATTGAAGAGATGGATAAAGGTAAGGATGAAATCAGTGCACTTCTTCGTCAAAAAACAACTAAAAAAAATCTTTTTGCTCTCTCTGACTTGGAAACTGGTATGGTTTACCTGACTGCTGCTGCCAAACAAAATCGTCTCCTCTTGGAACATATCCAAGGACATGCCCTTTATCGCAGTTTTAACGAAGTTGAGAGAGAACAGTTTGACGATGCCATGATTGAAGCGCATCAGTTGGTTTCGATGACAGACTTGATTTCTCAAGTTTTGCAACAACTCTCAGCCTCTTACAACAACATCCTAAATAATAATCTAAATGATAATTTGACAACTTTGACAATTATCTCAGTCTTACTAGCTATCCTTGCGGTTATTACAGGATTCTTCGGAATGAATGTTCCCTTACCGTTTGCAAATGAACCAAATGCTTGGATTTATATTTTGCTAGCTAGTCTCATTTTATGGGTAGTCTTAGCCCAATATTTAAAGAATATTGCTAGAAATTAAAAAGAAAAGGAGCCAGAATGGCGATTGAAAATTACATGCCAGATTTTGCTGTGGAAGCAGTTTATGATCTGACAGTCCCAAGTCTGCAGGCGCAGGGGATCAAGGCTGTTTTGGTCGATTTGGACAATACCCTCATTGCTTGGAACAACCCTGATGGGACGCCAGAGATGAAGCAATGGCTACATGACCTTCGTGATGCAGGTATTCGCATCATTGTTGTTTCAAATAATACCAAAAAACGGGTACAACGCGCAGTTGAGAAGTTTGGGATTGATTACGTTTATTGGGCCTTGAAGCCTTTCACTTTTGGGATTGACCGTGCCATGAAGGAATTCCACTATGAGAAAAATGAAGTGGTCATGGTCGGCGACCAACTTATGACGGATATACGAGCAGCTCACCGTGCAGGTATTCGCTCGATCTTGGTCAAGCCCTTGGTCCAACATGACTCTATCAAAACGCAGATTAACCGAGTTCGCGAGCGCCGTGTCATGCGAAAAATCACTGAAAAGTACGGACCGATTACATATAAAAAAGGAATCTAACTATGGAAGAAATTCTCTGTATTGGTTGTGGAGCAGCCATTCAGACGACAGACAAGGCTGGACTTGGCTTTACCCCCCAGTCGGCACTTGAAAAAGGTTTGGAGACTGGCGAAGTCTATTGCCAACGTTGTTTCCGTCTCCGTCACTACAATGAAATCACGGATGTCCAGTTGACAGACGATGATTTTCTCAAACTCTTGCACGAGGTGGGAGACAGTGATGCCTTGGTGGTCAATGTCATTGATATCTTTGACTTTAATGGCTCTGTCATCCCAGGCTTACCACGTTTTGTATCGGGCAATGATGTCCTCTTGGTGGGAAATAAAAAAGATATCCTGCCCAAGTCAGTTAAGCCAAGCAAGATTAGTCAGTGGCTCATGGAACGTGCCCACGAAGAAGGGCTTCGTCCAGTAGATGTTGTCCTGACTTCAGCCCAAAACAAGCATGCCATCAAAGAAGTCATTGATAAGATTGAGCATTATCGTAAGGGCCGCGATGTCTACGTAGTTGGGGTAACCAACGTTGGAAAGTCAACCCTCATCAATTCCATTATTCAAGAAATAACGGGTGATCAGAATGTCATTACGACTTCACGCTTTCCAGGGACAACCTTGGACAAGATTGAGATCCCGCTTGACGACGGGTCTTATATCTACGATACACCGGGGATTATCCACCGCCACCAGATGGCCCACTACTTGACGGCTAAAAACCTCAAGTATGTCAGCCCTAAAAAGGAAATCAAGCCAAAAACCTATCAGCTTAACCCTGAACAAACCCTGTTTCTAGGTGGTCTCGGACGCTTTGACTTCATATCAGGAGAAAAGCAAGGATTCACAGCCTTCTTTGACAATGAACTCAAACTCCACCGTACCAAGCTAGAAGGCGCTAGTGCCTTTTATGACAAGCATCTGGGAACTCTTCTCACACCACCAAATAGCAAAGAAAAAGAAGATTTTCCAAAACTAGTCCAACATGTATTTACCATCAAGGACAAGACAGACCTAGTCATCTCAGGACTCGGCTGGATCCGCGTAACAGGCACCGCCAAAGTCGCCGTCTGGGCACCAGAAGGCGTCGCCGTCGTCACACGCAAAGCAATCATTTAAACACAGAAAGGAAAGAGTTGTCTGGATTAGGGCGAGCTCTGCGAGCCCATAACGAATACTTTTCGCCGTGGTGTCAGTTGGTACAAGGAGTTGTACCAACTGCGGAAAATTTGAGACCTTAGGCTCAAATTTTAGTCATGAAAGTCCGAAGGACTTTGCTGACGTCCGTCACCACTTCAGAAAAGTATTAAAAGAAACTCTTTTTAAGAAATTATGTCATTAACATCAAAACAACGTGCCTTCCTCAACAGCCAGGCACACACCCTCAAACCCATCATCCAAATCGGGAAAAATGGTCTCAACGACCAAATCAAAACCAGCGTCCGTCAAGCTCTTGACGCTCGCGAATTGATTAAAGTTACGCTCTTGCAAAACACAGATGAAAACATCCACGAAGTAGCTGAAATCTTGGAAGAAGAAATCGGTGTGGATACGGTCCAAAAAATCGGACGCATCTTGATTTTGTATAAACAATCTAGCAAGAAAGAAAATCGCAAGATTTCCAAGAAAGTCAAAGAAATCTAAAACCTACTCCAAACAACTGTTTATACAGAGAATTAAAGGAAGACGAGCCTATGGCAATCGAATTATTGACTCCCTTTACCAAGGTAGAGTTGGAGCCAGAAATCAAGGAGAAAAAACGCAAACAAGTCGGGATTTTAGGCGGAAATTTTAACCCTGTTCACAATGCCCATCTTGTTGTGGCGGACCAAGTACGACAACAGTTGGGACTAGATCAGGTCCTGCTTATGCCCGAATACCAACCACCTCATGTAGATAAAAAGGAAACCATTCCCGAGCACCATCGGCTCAAGATGCTTGAGTTGGCGATTGAGGGGATTGAAGGTCTGGACATTGAAACCATTGAGTTAGAGCGTAAGGGCATTTCCTACACCTACGACACCATGAAGATTTTGACAGAGCAACATCCAGATACGGATTATTACTTCATTATCGGGGCTGATATGGTGGACTATCTGCCTAAGTGGTACCGAATTGATGAGCTGGTCGACATGGTTCAGTTTGTAGGGGTTCAGCGTCCACGCTACAAGGCAGGGACTTCCTATCCAGTTATCTGGGTGGATGTGCCTCTCATGGACATCTCGTCCAGCATGGTGCGTGACTTCATTGCCCAAGGTCGGAAACCTAACTTTCTCCTACCTCAGCCAGTGCTAGACTACATCGAGAAGGAGGGGCTTTACTGATGGCATACCAAGACTATATCAACTGCTCCCGCGAGGCTTTGTTGAAAAAAATGGCAGAGCTTCTGCCTGAAAAACGCTTAACCCATTGTCTGGGTGTAGAGCGTGCAGCCATAGAACTTGCGAAACGATTTGGAGTCGATGCCGAGAAAGCTGGTCTAGCAGGCCTTCTTCATGATTATGCTAAAAAGCTGTCAGATCAGGAATTTCTAGACTTGATTGACCATTATCAGCTAGACCCTGACCTCAAAAACTGGGGCAATAATGTCTGGCATGGCATGGTTGGTATCTACAAGATTCAGGAAGATTTGGATTTGCATGATTCAGAAATCCTGCGAGCTATTGAAATCCATACAGTCGGTGCTGGTCAGATGACAGACCTAGACAAGGTTGTCTACGTTGCAGATTATATCGAGCATAACCGCGCCTTTCCAGGTGTGGATGTGGCGCGTGAAATTGCTGAGCTATCGCTCAATAAGGCAGTGGCCTACGAAACAGCTCGTACCGTGGAGCATCTAGCTCATCAGGGATTACCCATCTATCCCCAAACCCTTGAAACCTATAACGCCTTTGTGCACTATTTGAAAGAGGACTAAATGAACGAAAAAGAATTACTAGAACTAGTCGTGAAAGCGGCTGATGAGAAACGTGCGGAGGATATCCTCGCACTTGATGTACAAGATTTGACCAGCGTGACGGACTACTTTGTCATCACGAGCTCAATGAATAGCCGCCAGTTGGATGCTATCGCTGACAATATCCGTGAAAAAGTAGCCGAAGCTGGTGTTAAAGGCAGCCATGTCGAAGGCGATGCAGCTGGAGGCTGGGTTTTGCTAGACCTCGGTGGTGTCGTTGTGCATATCTTCTCAGAAGAAATGCGTGCCCATTATAACTTAGAAAAACTATGGCATGAGGCGAGCTCAATAGACATTTCAGAAGCCTTAGCATAGGATATGAACTCAGTTGCAGTCAACTGGGTTTCTTTGCTTATTTTAAAAGAAATTGATGGAAAGGTGAGGGCGACGTGTTTGGTTGATCTTGAAACTGAACACGAGCTAAAAGCTGCGAGAAAAAGAGTAACTTCCTTTGTATCTGATGATACAGCAGAAAGTTTCCTATTTTCTCTTAGTCTTTAACGCTCTTTGTATCTTAGAAAGGATTTGAACCCGTCCTGTAATCGTCGGAAAATAGATAGCCTTCCTTGGAGCTCGGCTCCATCGTCAAGCTCCTAATTTTCATTCCGATTACGGGCGGACTTGGTATCATGATTATGGCAACTTATGAAACCTTTGCGGCTGTTTATGATGCGGTCATGGATGACAGTTTATACGATAAATGGACGGATTTTTCCCTCCGTCATTTGCCAAAGACCAAGGAGAGAAAGAAACTCTTGGAATTGGCTTGTGGAACAGGTATCCAGTCTGTCCGCTTTTCTCAAGCTGGTTTTGATGTGACAGGACTTGACTTGAGCGCTGATATGCTGAAGATTGCGGAGAAAAGAGCTACTTCAGCCAAGCAAAAGATTGATTTTATCGAAGGTAATATGCTGGATTTATCCAAGGCTGGTAAGTACGACTTTGTTACGTGTTACTCGGACTCTATCTGCTACATGCAGGATGAGGTGGAGGTAGGGGACGTATTTAAAGAAGTGTATAATGCCCTCAATGAAGACGGAGTATTCATCTTTGATGTGCATTCGACCTACCAGACAGATGAGGTTTTTCCAGGCTATTCCTACCATGAAAATGCGGAAGATTTTGCCATGCTTTGGGATACCTATGAGGACGAAGCTCCTCACTCCATCGTGCATGAGTTGACTTTCTTTATCAAGGAGGCTGACGGTTCCTTTAGTCGTCACGATGAAGTGCATGAGGAGCGGACCTATGAAGTTTTGACCTATGATATTTTGCTGGAGCAGGCTGGTTTCAAGTCTTTCAAACTCTATGCGGACTTTGAGGACAAGGAGCCAACAGAAACCAGCACCCGTTGGTTTTTTGTCGCGCAGAAGTAGGAGAACATCATGACCATCACAGGTATTATCGCAGAGTTCAATCCTTTTCATAATGGGCACAAATACTTGCTTGAGCAGGCGGAGGGACTGAAAATCGTTGCCATGTCTGGGAATTTCATGCAGCGTGGAGAACCTGCTATCGTAGACAAGTGGACACGGGCTCAGATGGCGCTGGAAAATGGAGCAGATCTGGTAGTGGAATTGCCCTTTTTAGTCAGTGTTCAGGCGGCAGATTTCTTTGGCCAAGGAGCTGTGGATATCTTGGCTCGCTTGGGCATTGATACCCTCGCTTTCGGGACGGAGGAAGTTCTGGATTATCAGAAAATTGCTGACCTATACACGGAGCAAGGCACTGAGATGGAGAAATTTGTGGAAAATCTGCCTGATTCCCTTTCCTATCCTCAGAAAACCCAAGCCATGTGGAAGGAATTTGCAGGTCTTGATTTTTCAGGCAATACACCCAATCATGTTCTAGCTTTGGCCTATGCCAAGGGGGTTGCGGGACGTAGAATCAAACTCCATCCGATTCAGCGTCAGGGGGCTGGTTATCATTCTGTGGACAAGGAAGTGGACTTTGCCTCGGCAACAGCTCTCCGTCAGCATCAATCAGACCAAGATTTCTTAGAACGCTTTATGCCTTCTGTTGCCCTCTTTGAAAATGCTAATAAGGTGAGTTGGGATGACTATTTTCCCTTGCTCCGCTATCAAATTTTGTCAAATCCAGACCTAACGACCATCTATCAGGTCAATCAAGAAATGGCAGTGCGTATCAAGGATGCCATCAAGATAGCCCAGTCTGTTGAAGAATTGGTCGAGGCAGTTGTGACCAAGCGTTATACCAAGGCGCGTGTCAGACGCCTCTTGACCTATATCTTGGTGCAGGCCAGAGAAAGCGACTTGCCAGAAGGCATCCATGTCCTTGGCTTTACCGAAAAAGGTAGACAGCATCTCAAGTCTCTGAAAGGGCAGGTTAATCTAGTCAGCCGAATTGGCAAAGAACCTTGGGATGCCATGACTCAAAAGGCAGACCAGATTTACCAACTAGGACACCCAAGTATAGCAGAACAGAATTTTGGCAGGGTTCCGATTAGAATAGAAACAAACTAAGTCTACTAAAAGGTAGGCTTTTTTAGAAGATTTTCGAATAAATAGATAGAAAAGAAAAATCTTGTACAAGTTCCTGACAATTTCTTTCTTTTTGTGTATAATAGTGGAAAAGAGGTAAAACGAGGTATGGTTATGGAAGCAGTTCTTTACTCAACATTCCGAAATCATTTAAAGGACTACATGAAAAAGGTAAACGATGAGTTTGAGCCTTTAACGGTGGTCAATAAAAATCCAGATGAGGATATTGTAGTCCTTTCAAAGAGCGAGTGGGATAGTATTCAGGAAACCCTGAGAATCGCTCAAAATAAGGAACTTTCTGACAAGGTCTTGCGAGGAATGGCTCAAGTTCGTGCTAGAAGCACTCAGGTGCATGTGATTGAGGAGTGAGGAATGCTGCTCAAATTTACAGAAGATGCCCGGGCGGATTATTGCTATTGGCAAAACCAAGATAAGAAAACATTAAAAAGAATCAATAAATTAATCAAGGATATTCAACGCGATCCTTTTGTAGGAATGGGGAAACCAGAACCACTCAAGTATGACTATCAAGGAGCTTGGTCGCGGCGCATTGATGCAGAAAATCGCTTGATTTATATGATGGATGGAGATAGCGTGGCTTTCTTATCCTTTAAAGATTATTACTAAGTCTATTGAAAGGTAGGCTTTTTTATTTTAGAAATTTTAGATAGTCAATTGAAGATAAAGTTTTTTGGAAAATGATAGATTTCCTAAGTTAGAAAATCAGTGAAAAATTATTAGTATAATAATTAGATTCTTGTCCCTTGAATCCGCTTTATAACTCTTATTTTGTGGTATAATGAAGAGAATTGTTAATATTAAAAACAGGGGAAGCAAATGTCTAATTTCAAAGAAAAACTACCGCTATTCCAGTCGAACGATGTTCAGATTTCAAATGTAGTCAATGCAGTTTGGTCGATTGCCAATACCTTACGTGGGGCTTACCGTGCAGATAAGTATCGAGATGTCATCATTCCGATGTTTGTCTTGACTCGCTTAGAAGCTGCTTTATTGCCAACGAAAGATGAAGTAGTTGCACTTTATAAGTCAAATCCCAATACGCCTGAAAAAGTTCTTGAGAATAAATCTGGCTACAAATACTATAATACCAGTTCTTTCACGCTAGAAAATCTCCAAAATGATCCTAATGCGATAGAAGAAAATTTCATCGACTACCTAGATGGTTATTCTTGTCGTGTGAAGGACATTATCGAAAACCTTAAGTTTAAAGAGCAGGTCCGCACACTTGCACAGTCTGGACGTCTTTTTACAGTGATTAAGAAATTTTCTCAGATTGATTTATCGCCAAGTTCTGTTGACTCTATGGTGATGGGCTATATGTTCGAGGATATTATCCGCCGTTTTTCTGAAAATGAGGAAGCAGGTTCCCACTATACGCCTCGTGAAGTAATTGCTCTAATGGTCAATCTTCTCTTGATCGAAGCCGATGAAGAATTATTTGTCGATAAAAAAGAGTTGAAAATCTTAGATATGGCTGCTGGGACAGGTGGTATGCTAGCGACAGCCAAAAGTTATATCCGTAAGCTCGATACAGGGGCAACTGTCCGTCTTTTTGGTCAGGAAGTTTTACCTGAGACTTTCGGGATTGGTCAAGCGGATATGTTGATTCGTCAGGAAGACTCGGACTATTTCGTGAAGACCGATACCTTAAAAGATCCGGATCCATTCCCAGATAAGAAGATGAGTTTTGTCATTGCCAATCCTCCTTTTGGTCAATCCTGGGGCGGGAAAGATGCAGATGATGGCGTAGAAGACGCAGTTAAAAGAGACCATAATCTCTTTGAGAGTACAGAAGGTCAACAAGGACGTTTTGTAGCGACTCCGGGAACTGGCGATGCCCAACTGCTTTTTCATCTTCATGCGTTAGCGAAATTAGAAGAAAATGGTCGAGCTGCTATCATCTCAAATGGTTCCCCTCTCTTTTCTGGAGGTACTTCATCTGGGGAAAGTCAGATCCGCCGTTACATCCTTGAGAATGACTTGTTGGAAGCTATTATTGCCCTTCCAGGACAGTTTTTCTACAATACAGGGATTGGAATTTATATCTGGATTTACAATAAAAATAAATCTCCTGAGCGTCAAAACAAGGTCCAGTTTATCGATGCGACAGAGGAGTTTGTCCCTTTGCGTAAGTCACTTGGACAAAAACGTCGTGAGTTGTCTCAAGACAATATCCGCCAGATCCTCCAATGGTATGATGATTTCAAAGAAAATGACCATGTGAAAATCTTTGATAAGGAAGAGTTTCTTTACCGAGAATATACAGTCATGCAACCTCTGCAACGTCGTGGCTGGATTACTGAAGAAACCATTGAAAAGGCAAAAAGCGTTCCTTTCCTAGCTAAACTGTTTGACGAATACCAGTTTCAAGAATTGCTAGAGATGGAACCACGCTCAGCCAAGGATGAGAAGAAATTACAAGACTTTGAAGCTGGGAAGGCCAAGCAAGAAGCTATCTTAGATGCTCTTCGTGAGGGAATTACAGATGACAGTTATCCTAACTTTGAAAGCTTTGTCCAAGTCATTAAGGACTTGTTGGGAGACATCAAGGTAACGCCTGCCAACATAAATGCTTTAGCTTTGGCTATGAGTGAAATGGACAAGACGGCAGAAGTCATCCGTACTAAGAAGAAGGACAAGCCAAATGAGATTGCTGGAGGGATTGTCTATGATAAGACCACCAAGGACAGTGAAATCGTCAAACTGACAGAGGATGTGGAAGACTACTTTGCTCGTGAGGTCTATCCCCATGTACCTGACGCCCACTACTGGTTTGATGAAGAAAAGGGCTATGGAGCCGAGATTCCTTTTACCCGCTATTTCTATAAATACCAAGCACCAGAAAGTGCAGAGAAGCTTTTGGAAGAGTTCTATGACCTAGAAGCAGAGCTACAGACTCTCTTGGAGGAACTAAAACATGACTAGGATGAAAGAGAGTGGCATCGACTGGATCGGACAGATACCAGAAGAGTGGGAGATGTCTAAAATAAGATATTTAGTAGCTACTAGAAGTGAAAAAAGAATAACAGACTCTTCTGTACCTTATATAGGACTAGAAAATATAGAAAGTCAAACTGGGAAATTTGTTGAAACTGGTATACAAGTTGATAAGAGTGAAAATATTGTAGTCGAAATTGGAGATGTTTTATTTGGGAAGTTAAGACCATATTTAAGAAAATATTGGCGAGCCACTTTCACTTCAACGGCTAGCTCAGAATTTCTTGTGTTTCAATCTTCAGAATTAGATATGAATTTTTTATACTATGCTATTCAAAGTGATAGTTTTATTGAAGAAGTTAATACTTCA
Source organism: Streptococcus sp. CCUG 71758 (assembly GCF_011714815.1). Taxonomy (NCBI): domain Bacteria; kingdom Bacillati; phylum Bacillota; class Bacilli; order Lactobacillales; family Streptococcaceae; genus Streptococcus; species Streptococcus sp. CCUG 71758. The sequence continues at coordinate 480,764 of NZ_RXXO01000002.1, forward strand.
ACTTATGGTAGTAAAATGCCTAGAGCAAGTTGGGAATATATAAAAAATATGAGAATTGCTTTTCCAACAAGTCTTGTTGAACAACAAAAAATAGCTGGTTTTCTTGATAAGAAAACGGCCCAGCTGGATAAGGCAAAAAATCTACTGGAGGAGCAAATTCAAAAACTAAAAGACTACCGCGCAAGCTTGATTTATGAGACTGTCACAAAGGGACTGGACAAAACAGTCCCAATGAAAGATTCAGGAATCGACTGGATCGGACAGGTTCCTCAAGGGTGGGAGATTTCTAAAATAAGATATTTAGTAACTACTCGAAGTGAAAAAAGAATAACAGACTCTTCTATACCTTACATAGGATTAGAAAATATAGAAAGTCAAACTGGGAAATTTGTTGAAACTGGTATACAAGTTGATAAGAGTGAAAATATTGTAGTCGAAATTGGAGATGTTTTATTTGGAAAGCTAAGACCATATTTGAGAAAATTTTGGCGAGCTACCTTCCCTTCAACAGCTAGTTCAGAATTTCTTGTGTTTCAATCTTCAGAATTAGACATGAATTTTCTCTACTATGCTATTCAAAGTGATAGTTTTATTGAAGAAGTTAATACTTCTACTTATGGTAGTAAAATGCCTAGAGCAAGTTGGGAATATATAAAAAATATGAAAATTACTTTTCCATCAAGTCTTGTTGAGCAACAAAAAATTGCTAATCTTTTGTATGAAAAAACCGCTCAAATTGATAACCTTATACAAATCAAGAATCAGCAAATTAAAAATATTAACAAACAACGACAAACTCTTATTTATGATTATGTGACAGGGAAGAGGAGGGTGTAATGGATACAGAAATAGGAGAATATAGTTATTCCATTCGATGGATTTTTGAGGATTCTAAAAAACATGAGTTAGATGCTAAGACACTATTAAAATCTGAACAAAATTTAGCTGATTTTTTATATGAAATAACCAATCAATTTGGTCTCTCAATTGAAATTAGAGCATTGGCGAGAGATAAAGGCAGTTTTAAATCGGAGTTTAAAATTTTATGGAAAAAGAATCTAGACAAAATTTTTATAGCTGGTATTACGTCTATTATTTCAATAAGTCTTACTGCTTTTTTTCAACAAGTTCAAGAACCTAAAAGTACAACGTTAGATCGTGAAAAATTAGTACTTGATTTACAAGAAAAAATAAATAAGGGAGATCTGACACTAGAACAGGCAAAGACATACATTGAAGAATTTTCTAGCCTTGCTAAGTACAAAAATGCTTTTTTTAAAGCAAATAAAATTGATAAAGAGATTTCAGAAATCGAGATAACACAAGAAGGGCAAGTAACCAGTAATATAGGTAGTGGCGAATTTAATAATTACATTTCTAATAACCAGACTAGTGAGACAGTTATTTACGATGCTAAAGTTTATATTATATCTCCTGTGTTAGTAGCTGGTGTAACAGAAAAGTGGACAGGTGAGTATGAAGGGGATAAAATACGTTTTAGTATCAAGGACAAGGATTTTTTAGAAAAATCACAAAACAAAGTTATCTCGTTCAACACAGGTTTTTTCATAAGATGTAAATTACGAAAGATTGATAAAAGTATTGCTGGTAAGGAGCAGTGTGCATGGGAAGTTCTGGAAGTTACTCATTATGCTGTAGATGATGAACATGTCGTCGAATTTGAACACCGTATAAAATCTAAGAATAAAGAAATTTCTGGTCAAATGACCTTATTTGACTGATAGAAATTTGATTGGAATGTATCGAATAATATAATTTTAAAATCAAGAAAGTGAGAAACTATGGCAAATTTGGGCTTGAAGGAGCGCTATGATTTCCAGCAGTGGATTATCAAAGACTTGAAAGATAAGAATGGCTATATTCAGCGGGATAATGCTCAGTACAATCCTCGATTAGCCATGGATGAGGAACTCCTATGGGATTTTCTGATGGAGACTCAGGAAGAGACCGTGGATTATCTCCTTAAAAAACTGAGCAAGGAGACGATTATCACTCTTATCAATAAGGAAATCGTCAAGGGTGGTTTTTTGTTCGCCTTAAAAGAGGGAGTCTTTATTGAAAACAAGCAACTGCGCCTCCTCTATCGTAAACCAGCTACTAGTTTTAATGAAAAAGCTGTTCAGCAATATAATGCCAATCGTTTGTCGGTAATTGAGGAAGTGGTTTATGAAGAGGGTGGCCGCATTGACCTTGTTATCTTTATCAATGGGTTAGCGCTATTTGCTATCGAGCTCAAGTTTAATCCTAGTGGTCAGTCAGTTCAGGATGCCATCAAACAACTCAAAGGTCGCAATCCTAATAATCGTCTCTTTCGTTTTGAGCAGGGAGTCTTAGCTTCCTTTGTTGTAGATACTATGGAAATCTACATGACAACTCAGTTAAAGGGTCAAGAAACCTACTTCCTTCCCTTTAATATGGGGAAAGGGGAAGGTATTGATATGGGGAGTGGCAATCCTCACAACCCTAATGGTGTAGATACAGAGTACTTGTGGCTTGATGTATTGACCAAGGATAGTATTCTTCAGCTGATTGAAAGTTTTATCTTCTTTGAGCTTGATAAGAATGATGCTAAAAAGAGAACACTAATTTTTCCTAGGTACCATCAGCGTAGAGCTGTTAGTCGTCTCCTAGAAGACATGAAAGTCAACCATACTGATAGTAATTATCTGATTCAGCATTCGGCTGGTTCTGGTAAAACCAATACCATAGCATGGTTAGCTCATAGTCTGGTTTCACTTCATGATGACCAAAATAGAAATATCGTCGATACAGTTTTAATTGTCACAGACCGTATAGTAGTAGACCGTCAGTTACAAGATGCTGTTAGACAGATTGACCATAAGAACGGTGTTGTGAAGGTGATGGGTGATCGTGAGACATCTAGTGATTTAGCTGATGCCATTGCTGGGAACACAAAGATCATTGCAACGACTATCCATAAGTTTGCCCAAATCAACCAATCCAACTGGATGTCTGTAGGGAATACTGCGAAAAAGAAATTTGCCATCCTGATTGATGAAGCCCATAGTTCAACGACAGGCTCCTACATGAGTTCAGTTAGTCAGGTCTTGACTGAAACGGATACGGAGGATGGAACTATTGATGAGATTCAGGAAGTGACAGTTGCGGATGCCATTGAGCAGGAGATTGCGCGTACAGGAAAGCAAGACAATGTTTCAATCATTGCTTTTACGGCAACTCCTAAGGCAACTACCCTACAGTTGTTTGGTACAACACAGCCCGATGGCTCTAAAGCCCCTTTTGATGTCTACAGTATGAAGCAAGCTATAGAGGAAGGTTTTATCCTAGATGTCTTAGATAACTATACGACTTATAAAACCTACTACCAACTTAATAAAGTAGTAGAAGAAGATCCTGAACTAAAAACTACGCTTGCTAAGCGTAAGATTGCTAAATTCGTGGAATTATCTGATGAGAATATCAATCAAAAGGTTGAAATTATCATGGACCATTTTATCAGTCATGATATTATGGCAGAGTTGGGTGGTCAAGGAAAAGCCATGCTTGTGACATCTGGTCGTGAAGTGGCGGTCAAGTACCAGTTGGCTTTTGAAAAATACTTTAAAGATCACAGTATCACCAGCATTGGTACCTTGATTGCTTTTTCTGGTAAGGTTGATTATCTAGGGAGAGAGTTCTCGGAATCTCAAATGAATCAGTTTAAGGAAGAGCATTTAAAAGAACGTTTTGATACTGATGCTTATCAGGTGTTGATAGTTGCGAACAAGTATCAGACTGGTTTTGACCAACCTAAGTTGGTTGCCATGTATGTGGATAAAAAATTGCGTAGTGTGGCTGCGGTGCAAACGTTGTCGCGCCTGAATCGGATCTTTAGAGGCTATAACAAGAAAACATTTATCCTTGATTTTAAAAATACCTACGACGATATTCGCTCAGCCTTTGCTCCCTACTATCGAGAGACGATTTTAGCTGATACCATTGCTCCTAGTGATGTCTTAAAGTTGGATCGTAAAATTGATGAATATGGTATTCTGGACAGCGAAGAGGTTCAAGAGTTTAATCAATTTTTATATCAAGAAAAACGTTCAAGTAGAGAAAAACAAAAGATGGTCGCTTTGTTGAATAAAGGTTATGATAGAGTGAAACGCTTTGATGAAAAAGAACAATTGTCTATTCGAAAGGTTATTCGCGGTTTTCTTCGGATGTATACTTTCTTGATTCAGGCAACGGCTTATCAAAATGAGGTTTTACACGAACGATATAACTATCTTCAAAGTCTTGTTAAGATGATTGATGTTCGTTTAGGAGGAAATGATTTTACAATTGCAGATAAGATTGTCGTTGATTATATGAAACATAAGCAAACAGGTTCTTTCAGGGCAGTTTCTGAATTAGAATATCAGCCTGAATTAACTCTTCCTAAACCAAGTTTGAGCGATGTTACTGGAGATCAAGAAAAACATTTATCTGAAATCTTAGACGAAATGAACGAACAGTTAAATTTGAACATTGACCAGCAAGTTGGCTTAAGTGGAGCTGTTTCGATTCGTGAATTGATGAAAAAGAATCCAAGGCTTAAACAATCTGCGCGTGTTAATTCTAGGGATGATTTCGTATTTGCCTTTGAAGAAGAAATTGACAATGTCTTGATAGAAGGGTACTCTCAGAGTCAGGATTTGTATGGTGCTCTATTAAATAATGATTCGTTCAAGAAGAGAGTAGCAAATATATTTTTTGATGATGTGTATAAAAGTTTGAAGGGATCCGAAGAATTGTAGTCCTAAAATTCACACAAAACTCTTCAATTTGGGTTTGTGAAAATCGGTTTTTTATGATAGAATATTAAGGAATGTATGTCATTCGATAAACAAATTTAATGAGGTAAAAACATGGAAATCATGACACTTGCGATTGCTGTTTTTGCCGTCATCATTGGTTTAGTCATTGGATATGTCAGCATCTCAGCTAAGATGAAATCATCTCAAGAGGCTGCAGAGTTGATGCTTCTAAATGCTGAACAAGAAGCAACTAATTTACGAGGACAAGCTGAGCGCGAAGCGGATTTACTGCTAAATGAAGCCAAGAGCGAAAGCAAGTCTCTTAAAAAAGAAGCACTATTGGAGGCCAAAGAGGAAGCCAGAAAATACCGTGAAGAAGTGGACGCTGAATTTAAGTCAGAACGTCAGGAGCTCAAGCAAATTGAAAGTCGTTTGACGGAGAGAGCTACGAGCCTTGACCGTAAGGACGACAATTTGACGAACAAAGAAAAAACACTTGAACAAAAAGAACAAAGTATTTCTGATAGAGCAAAAAACCTTGATGCACGTGAAGAGCAATTAGAGGAAGTCGAAAGACAAAAAGAAGCTGAACTTGAACGTATCGGCTCCCTTTCCCAAACTGAGGCTCGAGATATTATCTTGGCTCAAACAGAGGAAAACTTAACTAAGGAAATTGCTAGCCGCATCCGTGAGGCTGAGCAAGAAGTCAAGGAACGTTCAGACAAGATTGCGAAAGATATCTTGGTTCAGGCTATGCAGCGTATCGCTGGTGAGTATGTGGCAGAGTCAACAAACTCGACAGTTCACCTACCAGATGATACCATGAAGGGACGTATTATCGGTCGTGAAGGGCGTAATATTCGTACCTTTGAAAGTTTGACAGGGGTCGATGTGATTATCGACGATACACCAGAAGTGGTAACCTTGTCAGGATTTGATCCGATTCGTCGTGAAATTGCTCGTATGACTATGGAAATGTTGCTCAAGGATGGTCGCATCCACCCAGCTCGTATCGAGGAGTTGGTGGAGAAAAACCGTCAAGAGATTGACAATAAAATCCGTGAATACGGTGAGGCTGCTGCCTATGAGATTGGTGCGCCAAACCTCCATCCAGACTTGATGAAGATCATGGGACGTTTGCAGTTCCGTACTTCTTATGGACAAAATGTCTTGCGTCATTCGATTGAGGTTGCTAAGTTATCTGGTATCATCGCGAGTGAACTTGGTGAAAATGCAGCTCTTGCCCGTCGTGCTGGATTCCTTCACGACATCGGGAAAGCTATTGACCGCGAGGTTGAAGGTAGCCACGTTGAGATTGGTACAGAGTTGGCTCGTAAGTACAAGGAACACCCAGTTGTGGTGAATACCATTGCTAGCCACCACGGTGATGTCGAAGCCGAAAGTGTCATTGCAGTGATTGTTGCTGCAGCAGATGCCTTGAGTGCAGCGCGTCCAGGTGCTCGTAGTGAATCTCTTGAAAGCTACATCAAGCGTCTCCATGATTTGGAAGAAATCGCCAACGGCTTTGAAGGAGTGCAAAATAGCTTTGCTCTTCAAGCAGGACGTGAAATCCGTATCATGGTTAATCCAGGACAAATCAAGGACGACAAAGTCACAATCTTGGCTCACAAAGTTCGTGAGAAAATTGAAAACAATCTCGATTACCCAGGAAATATCAAGGTAACCGTGATCCGCGAACTTCGTGCAGTAGATTATGCTAAATAAATAAGAAAGAGCAGTTGAAATATTACTGCTTTTTTGTTACACTAGATAGAAAGACTGTAGAAGGATAACTGACGCTATCATCAGTATCCAAGAGAAATTTCACTTTATTTCACAGACTAACTAAAGGAGACATAATGGCAGACCGAGGCTTGCTAATCGTTTTTTCTGGTCCTTCAGGAGTTGGGAAAGGAACGGTTAGAAGAGAGATTTTTGAGAGTTCTGAGAATCAATTTCAATACTCTGTATCGATGACGACGCGTGCGCAACGTCCTGGTGAAGTGGACGGAGTGGACTATTTCTTCCGTACTCGTGAAGAGTTTGAAGAGCTGATCCGTCAAGGTCAGATGTTGGAATATGCAGAATATGTCGGTAACTACTATGGAACTCCGCTGACCTATGTCAACGAAACCCTAGACAAGGGAATCGATGTCTTTCTTGAGATTGAAGTCCAAGGAGCACTTCAGGTTAAGAAAAAGGTTCCAGATGCTGTTTTTATCTTTTTAACGCCACCAGATTTGGATGAATTGCAAGACCGCTTGGTAGGTCGTGGAACAGATAGTGCAGAAGTGATTGCCCAACGAATCGAAAAAGCCAAGGAAGAAATTGCTCTCATGCGTGAGTATGATTATGCCATTGTCAACGATCAGGTGCCCCTCGCTGCTGAACGTGTCAAGCGTGTGATCGAAGCAGAACACTTCCGTGTGGACCGTGTCATTGGTCACTACCAGGAGATGTTGCCAAAATCTCCAACTACTCGATAAACTATAGGAAACAGGTACAAGCAAATGATGTTAAAACCCTCTATTGATACCTTGCTAGACAAGGTACCATCAAAATATTCACTCGTAATCTTGGAAGCAAAACGTGCCCACGAACTAGAAGCAGGTGCGCCAGCGACTCAAGAGTTTAAGTCCGAAAAATCAACTCTTCGTGCTTTAGAAGAAATCGAGTCAGGAAATGTTACGATTCACCCAGATCCAGAAGGAAAACGTGAAGCGGTTCGTCTCCGTATCGAAGAAGAAAAACGCCGCAAAGAAGAAGAAGAAAAGAAAATCAAAGAGCAAATTGCTAAAGAAAAAGAAGATGGTGAAAAAATTTAAGGTTGGGGGGACTCAATCTTATTTTTTCTATTGCAAGAATTTACTGACAAGAAGGAGGTGAGAGAATGGCTATCGCAAAGATTATCGTGGATGTTCCCCTGATGCAGACGGACCAGCCCTATAGTTATAAGGTCCCAGAGGAATTTGTAGAGATGCTGGAAGTCGGTATGCGGGTCCATGTTCCTTTTGGCAAGGGCAATCGTTTGATTCAAGGGATTGTGCTAGGCTTGGAGTCCCAGTCGGATGAAGAAGCTGCCAATCAGAACTTGAAAGAGATTGCGGAAGTGCTGGATTTTTCTCCAGTATTGACTCGAGAGCAACTCTGGTTGGCTGAGGAATTACGCAAGTCCGTCTTTTCTTACAAAATCTCCATCCTAAAGGCCATGCTTCCAGGATTTTTAAACTCCAGTTATGATAAGATTCTCTATCCTCTGGAAGGTCTGAGCCAGGCAGAACGAGAGCGTCTGTTTGGTTCAGAAGATTCGCTAGCCTTTTCTTCCCTAGATTTGGCCAAGCAGGCAGAAATGATGCGCTTGACCAGGAAAGGTTTGCTCCGTTTAGAATACCAGGCAGTCGATCAAAAGAAGGTCAAGACCCAGTCTTGGTATGAGGTTGATGCTACTCGACTAGAGCAGATTGAGATTTCTGCGCGTGCTAAGAAAAAAGCAGAGCTGAGAGACTATTTGCTGTCTCATCCTAAGAGTGCTCCTCTGGCTAGTTTGTTAGAGTCCTACTCACGCGAGCAAGTCAACTTCTTTGTGGAGCAAGGCGCTCTAACCCTAGTCCAAAAGGAAGTGCAACGCTCAGCCGCTTATTTTGAAGGCATTGAAGCAAGTATACCTTTGGAATTGAATCGGGAACAAAGACAGGCGCGTGATGCCGTTGTCAGTGCTATTGGCAGTCAACAGCCTCCATTCCTCCTTCAAGGGATTACAGGAAGTGGGAAAACTGAGGTTTACTTGCAGATTATCCAAGGAGCCTTGGACAAGGGTAAGACGGCCATTTTGCTGGTACCTGAGATTTCTCTGACGCCACAAATGACGGAGCGTTTTATTGCTCGATTTGGTGAGAAAGTAGCCATTCTTCACTCAGGCCTATCCAATGGTGAAAAGTACGACGAATGGCGCAAGGTTGAGCGTGGAGATGCCCAAGTTGTCGTTGGCGCTCGATCAGCTATCTTTGCTCCTTTGAAAAATCTAGGTGTTATGATTATTGACGAAGAGCATGAAGCCAGCTACAAACAAGACAGCAATCCCCGTTATCATGCCAGAGAGGTCGCCATTTTACGGGCCCAGTACAATCAAGCAGCCCTAGTCCTTGGTTCGGCAACACCGAGCTTAGAAAGCCGTGCGCGGGCTGGCAAAGGTGTCTATCAACACTTACGCCTGACCCAACGGGCCAATCCTTTAGCCACTATTCCTGAGGTTCAAGTGATTGACTTTCGTGACTATATCGGGCAGAATGAGACGTCAAACTTTATGCCCCCTTTGCTAGAGGCCATCCAAGACCGCCTGGATAAAAAAGAGCAGGTAGTCCTCATGCTCAACCGTCGGGGTTATTCTAGCTTTGTTATGTGTCGGGAGTGTGGGACGGTGGATAGTTGTCCCAACTGTGACATTTCTCTGACTCTCCACATGGATACCAAGACCATGAACTGCCATTACTGTGGCTTTTCCAAGGGGATTCCTCAGGTCTGTCCCAACTGTCAGAGTCGCAGTATTCGTTACTACGGGACGGGGACTCAGAAAGCCTACGATGAGCTAGCAGAGCTCTTTCCTCAGGCTCGCATTCTGCGGATGGATGTGGATACGACTCGCAAGAAAGGCAGTCACCAAGCTCTTCTAGACCAGTTTGGCCGAGGGGAAGCAGATATCTTGCTGGGAACTCAAATGATTGCTAAGGGCTTGGATTTTCCAAATGTGACCCTAGTCGGAGTCCTCAATGCGGATACAGCCTTGAATCTGCCTGATTTCCGTTCTTCTGAGAGAACCTTCCAACTCTTAACTCAGGTGGCAGGACGGGCAGGTCGTGCGGAAAAAGCTGGGCAGGTCTTGATTCAGTCATACAATCCGGAGCACTATGCCATTCGTTTTGCCAAGGATCAGGACTACGAAGGCTTTTATGCTTATGAAATGGGAATCAGGCGCCAACTCGGCTATCCGCCTTATTATTTTACGATTGGGATTACCCTCTCTCACAAGAAAGAAGAAGAGGTTGTCAAACGTGCTTATGAAGTTATGGGAATTTTACGCTCAGGTTTATCGGAAACTAGTAAAATCCTTGGACCAACGCCAAAACCCATCGCCCGTACCCACAACCTTTATCATTACCAGATTTTGATTAAATACCGTTTAGAAGATGAGCTGGGACAGACTCTCAATCGGGTTTTGGCCTTGACTCAAGAACGGGAAAATAGTGAGCTTCGTCTCAGCATTGACCATGAACCGCAGCAATTTTTATAAGAAGGAGAAGAAATGACAAAACTAATCTTTATGGGGACTCCCGATTTTTCAGCGACAGTTTTGAAGGGGTTGTTATCAGACGACCGTTATGAAATTCTAGCAGTTGTGACTCAGCCTGATCGCGCTGTCGGCCGTAAAAAAGTGATCCAAGAAACCCCGGTTAAGCAGGCTGCCAAAGAAGCAGGCCTTCCTATCTACCAGCCTGAAAAATTATCTGGAAGTCCAGAGATGGAAGCCATTATGAAGCTAGGAGCAGATGGGATTGTGACCGCTGCTTTTGGGCAATTTCTCCCAAGTAAACTTCTTGATAGCATGGACTTTGCGGTCAATGTTCACGCTTCCTTTCTTCCCAAACACCGTGGTGGAGCTCCCATTCATTATGCCTTGATTCAAGGGGATGAGGAAGCTGGTGTGACCATTATGGAGATGGTCAAGGAAATGGATGCAGGGGATATGATTTCTCGTCGCAGTATTCCTATCACAGATGAGGACAATGTCGGCACCTTGTTTGAGAAATTAGCGATTGTTGGCCGTGACTTGCTTTTGGACACTTTGCCTGGCTATATTGCCGGGGAGATCAAACCTGTGCCTCAGGACCCAAGCCAAGTCACTTTCTCGCCAAATATCAAACCAGAGGAAGAGAAACTCGATTGGACTAAAACCAATCGTCAACTCTTCAACCAAATACGTGGCATGAATCCATGGCCTGTTGCTCACACTTTTCTCAAGGGTGATCGCTTTAAGATTTATGAAGCCCTGCCAGTAGAAGGTCAGGGAGCTCCAGGTGAGATTCTGTCTATTGGCAAGAAGGAATTGATTGTCGCAACGGCTGAAGGTGCTCTGTCTCTCAAGCAAGTGCAGCCAGCTGGTAAGCCTAAGATGGATATTTCTTCCTTCCTCAACGGAGTGGGACGGACATTGACTGTAGGAGAACGATTTGGTGACTAAAGTAGAAACGGCTAGAAGTCTAGCTCTAGCAGTGCTAGAGGATGTTTTGGTTAACCAAGCATACTCCAATATTGCCTTAAACAAACACCTTAAGGGGAGTCAACTCTCAGCAGCAGATAAGGGCTTGGTGACAGAAATTGTCTACGGTACGGTAGCCCGAAAACTGACTCTGGAATGGTACCTGTCCCACTTTATCGAAGACCGGGATAAGCTAGATAACTGGCTCTATATCCTGCTCCTCCTGAGCGCTTACCAACTTCGGTATCTGGATAAGATTCCTAATCATGCTGTAGTCAATGAAGCGGTAGAGCTAGCTAAAGCCCGTAAAAAAGGTAGTGAAAAATTGGTCAACGCTGTCCTTCGTCGTATTTTGCGAGAAGGCTGGCCAGATATTGACAGCATCAAACGCAAAAATAAGCGTGATTCCATTGCCTATTCTCTCCCAGTTTGGCTAGTATCTAAGCTCAAGGAAGAATACGGTGAAGAGCGAGCACAAGCCATCTTTAAAAGTCTCTTGGTACGCAATAAGGCTAGCATCCGGGTGACCAACTTGAGCCGAAAAGAGGAAATTAAAGCCGTGTTAGAGGCGGCTGATTCCCCTTTGGCAGCCACTGGTCTGGTCAAGGAGCAAGGCCACTTTGCAGGACATGATTTGTTCGCAGAAGGGGCTATAACCATCCAAGACGAGTCCAGTCAATTGGTTGCTCCGACTCTTGATCTACAAGGTGATGAACAGGTCCTGGATGCCTGTGCCGCTCCAGGTGGGAAAACAGCCCATATGGCTTCCTACCTCACATCTGGTAAGGTGACGGCTTTGGATCTTTATGTTCATAAGTTGGACTTGATCCAAGAAAATGCGGAGCGTTTAGGTGTGGCAGAACGAGTGCAAACGCAAAAATTGGATGCCAGAAAAGTACATGAGTTTTTTGAAAAAGACTCCTTTGATAAGATTTTAGTAGATGCCCCTTGTTCTGGAATCGGCCTCTTGCGCCGCAAACCAGATATCAAATACAATAAAGAAACGGCAGATTTCACGTCCCTACAGGAAATTCAGCTGGAAATATTAGGTAGTGTTTGTCAAACACTACGAAAAGGTGGTATAATAACGTATAGTACCTGTACTATTGTCTCTGAGGAGAACTTTCAAGTCGTTGAGGCGTTTTTAGAAAGTCATCCCGAGTTCGAGCAGGTTAAACTAGAACACGAATGTAAAGATATCCTGAAAGATGGCTGCATCCTGATCACTCCTGAATTGTATGGAAGTGATGGATTCTTTATCAGCCAATTTCGCAAGATATCAGAATAGGAAGGAACTGACACAATGGAAATAGCATTATTAACAGATGTTGGTCAGAAACGGACAAATAATCAGGACTATGTCAATCACTTTGTCAACCGAGCAGGACGCACTATGATCATCTTGGCTGACGGGATGGGAGGGCACCGTGCAGGAAATATCGCTAGTGAGATGGCGGTAACAGACCTCGGTGTAGATTGGGTGGATACCCAAATTGACTCAGTCAATGAAGTTCGTGAGTGGTTTGCCCACTACCTGGAGATTGAAAATCAAAAAATTCATCAACTAGGTCAGGACGAAGCCTACAGAGGCATGGGAACAACGCTAGAAGCTGTTGCGTTTATTGACAACCAAGCCATCTATGCTCACATTGGAGATTCTCGTATCGGTTTGATTCGTGGGGAAGAATACCACCAGTTGACAAGTGACCATTCTTTGGTCAACGAATTGCTCAAGGCTGGTCAATTGACTCCAGAAGAAGCAGAAACTCACCCTCAAAAGAATATCATCACCCAGTCTATCGGACAAAAAGATGAAATCCAGCCTGATTTTGGGATGATTACACTGGAGTCAGGAGATTATCTCTTGCTCAATAGTGACGGTTTGACCAATATGATTTCGGCAAGTGAGATTTATGATATCGTAACCAGCGATATTTCTCTAGCAGACAAGGCGGCAACCCTCATTCGCTTCGCTAACAATGCAGGAGGTTTAGACAACATTACGGTTGCCCTTGTTTACATGAACGAGGAGGCGGCAGAATGATCCAAATCGGCAAGATTTTTGCCGGGCGGTATCGGATTGTCAAGCAGATTGGTCGAGGAGGCATGGCAGATGTTTACTTGGCCAAGGATTTGATCCTAGATGGGGAAGAAGTGGCAGTTAAGGTCCTGAGGACCAACTACCAGACGGACCCGATTGCTGTGGCACGTTTCCAGCGGGAAGCGAGGGCTATGGCGGATCTGGACCATCCTCATATCGTTCGGATAACAGATATTGGTGAGGAAGATGGCCAACAGTACCTAGCTATGGAATACGTAGCAGGACTCGACCTCAAGCGTTATATCAAAGAACACTATCCTCTTTCAAATGAAGAAGCGGTTCGGATTATGGGACAGATTCTTTTGGCTATGCGTTTAGCTCATGCTAGAGGAATTGTTCACCGAGATTTGAAACCTCAAAATATCCTCTTGACACCAGATGGAACTGCTAAAGTTACTGACTTTGGGATTGCAGTGGCCTTTGCAGAGACGAGTCTGACCCAGACCAACTCGATGCTGGGTTCGGTTCATTATTTGTCACCTGAGCAAGCGCGTGGTTCTAAAGCGACTTTCCAGAGCGATATCTATGCGATGGGGATTATCTTCTATGAGATGCTGACGGGACATATCCCTTATGATGGAGATAGCGCGGTTACGATTGCACTCCAGCATTTCCAGAAGCCACTTCCGTCCGTCATTGCTGAAAATCCATCTGTCCCTCAGGCTTTGGAAAATGTTGTCATCAAGGCAACTGCTAAGAAATTGTCTGATCGCTATCAGTCTGTTTCAGAAATGTATATGGACTTGTCAACTAGCTTGTCTTATAATCGTCGGAATGAACCGAAACTGGTCTTTGACGATGCGAGTAAGGCGGATACGAAGACTTTACCTAAAGTCCCACAAAGTACATTGACCTCGATTCCAAAAGCTCCGGCGCAGGAAGAACGTCCTCAGTCAAAGAAACCAACTCAACCAGTGGCAGAACCGGCTCCAGCGCCAAAACCTGCCAAGAAACGGAAGTTTAAGGCTCGCTATATGATTCTTTTGGCCAGTCTTCTATTGGTTGCAGCCTCTTTGGTCTGGATTTTGTCTAGAACACCTGCAACGATTCCTATTCCTGATGTGGCTGGACAAACTGTTGCAGAGGCCAAAGAAGCACTCAAAAAATCTAAGTTTGAAGCTGGTGAGGAGAAATCTGAAGCTAGTGATACAGTAGCGGAAGGACGCGTTATTCGAACCGATCCTGAAGCTGGCAGCGGCCGCAAAGAAGGGACCAAGGTCAATTTGGTTGTCTCTTCTGGCAAGCAATCCTTCCAATTGAGCAATTACGTCGGACGTAAGTATACGGATGTTGTAGCTGAACTCAAGGAGAAGAAGGTTCCTGAAAATCTAATCAAGATGGAAGAGGAAGAATCCAGCGAAAGCGAACCTGGAACCATTCTCAAACAAAGTCCTGCGGCAGGTACGACTTATGATCTTTCAAAAGCTAGCATAATTACTTTAACGGTTGCTAAGAAAGTAACAAGCGTTTCTATGCCAAGTTATATTGGTTCAAGTCTCGAATTTACAAAGAATAATTTGACTCAGATTGTCGGTGTAAAAGAGGCTAATATTGAGGTTGTCGAGGTTTCGACTGCTCCTGAAGGGACAGCAGAAGGTACAGTTGTAGATCAAACACCAAAAGCGGGTGAACAGGTTGACCTTGCTAGCACGCGTATCAAACTTTCCATCTACAAACCGAAAACACCACCGTCAACTTCATCTTCTAGTTCTGCACAACGTGGGAACCAAGGTTCTTCTACAACTCCAAATCAGGGGAACCAACAAGGAAACACTCCTTCAACTAGTCAATCAAATAGTGAAGGAACCCGTGAAAGTTCTCGAGATTAAACGAATCTTTGTCATGATTTCATGACAAAGATTTTTTTTAACAAGATTTTGTGATAAAATATAGGGAGTAGAAAAAAGGAGGAGAAAATGGACGAATCGAGAGAGTTGAATGCCGTCATTGATGTCATTATGTTAGCTGGAACCATTCTCTTGAAAAGTGGTTCGGAGATTCATCGGGTTGAGGATACCATGATTCGTATTGCCCATTCACAAGGGATTATGGATTGCAATGTTCTTGCCATGCCCGCTGCTATTTTCTTTTCTATTGAAAATACTAATATTTCTCGAATGAAGCGGGTGACATCATCCTCCTATAACATCGAAAAAGTTTGTGATGTCAACCAAGTATCTCGTGAACTTGTGGGTGAGCAGATTGATCTTTCTACAGCCTTTACAAAGCTCAAAGAAATCGGCAATCAACCCCTTCCTTATAGCAAGTTTCAAGTAACCATCGCAGCGACCCTTAGTGCCCCCTTCTTCTCGATTATGTTTGGGGGAAATGTCTATGACGCATTTGGTGCTGCCATTGCGACCTTGTTTGGGTTTGCCTTCTCTCTCTATGTCGAGAAGTTTGTCCGAATTCCATTTGTAACAGCCTTTGCGGGCGCCTTTGTTTTTGGCTTGATTGCTCAGTTTTGGGCTCGCTACACTGGATTTCCTTCGACAGCAGACCTGATCATAGCAGGAGCAGTCATGCCCTTTGTTCCAGGGATTGCTCTGACAAATGCGGTTCGGGATATCATGACTAACCATATCAACTCTGGTATGAGCAAGATGTTTGAATCTCTGCTCATTACCCTCGCTTTAGGGGCCGGCACTTCAGTCGCCCTGGTTTTGATGACATAAGATGACTCTAACAAGTATTTTACTCCAAGCGGTGGCGAGTTTACTCGCCATTATCACCTTTCTAATCGTACTGAATGTCCAACGCTCCATGCTCCTTCCTGGTGGAGTTTTGGGGATGGGCGTATGGCTCCTCTATCTCGTCCTCAAAGAACCAACCAATGTTATTGTTGCGACCTTTATCGCGGCGGTGGTTGGCTCTTGCATCAGTCAGATTTTAAGTATTCTCTATAAGACGCCAGCAGTGGTTTTTGTTCTGGCCATTCTTGCCCCCTTGGTGCCAGGTTATTTATCCTATCGGACGACTGCTTTTTTTGTAACAGGCGATTACAGTCATGCCCTTGCCAGTGCGACTTTAGTGGTTATGTTGGCTCTGGTCATTTCTATCGGGATGGCAAGTGGAACGGTGATTTTAAAGCTCTATTACTACATCCGAAAACAACGAGGAATCTCCTCCTAATGCAGTCAAAGCAAAGGCTTGATTTGTTGAATCAAGTCTTTTTTCTCTCATTTGTTCCTATTTGTGATAAAATAGAATAGAACGATTTTTTACAATGAATGAAAAAACAGAGGTAAATATGACAATCGGTATTGATAAGATTGGTTTTGCAACCAGTCAATATGTCTTGAAATTACAAGACCTAGCAGAAGCAAGAGGAGTTGATCCGAATAAATATAGTAAGGGTCTCTTATTAAACGAAATTAGCATTGCACCATTGACTGAGGATGTTGTCACCTTAGCTGCCAGTGCAAGTAACTCTATTTTGACAGATAAAGAAAAAGAAGAAATTGACATGGTCATCGTGGCGACCGAGTCAGGGATTGACCAGAGTAAGGCAGCGGCAGTCTTTGTTCACGGTCTATTAGGTATCCAGCCTTTCGCTCGCAGTTTTGAAATCAAAGAGGCTTGTTACGGAGCAACAGCTGCCCTCCATTATGCCAAGTTGCATGTGGAAAATTCTCCAGAGTCCAAGGTCTTGGTCATCGCCAGCGATATTGCCAAGTATGGTGTAGCGACTCCAGGTGAACCAACTCAGGGAGCTGGGAGTGTGGCGATGCTGATTACGCAAAATCCGCGTACCATGGCCTTTAACAATGATAATGTTGCCCAAACGCGTGATATTATGGATTTCTGGCGTCCGAACTATTCAACTACTCCTTATGTAAACGGCTTGTACTCAACTCAGCAATATCTTGACAGTCTTACGACGACTTGGGATGAATACAAGAAACGCTATGACTGGACTATGAATGATTTTGCGGCTATCTGCTTTCACTTGCCTTATCCCAAATTAGCCCTAAAAGGCTTGCGCAAGATGATGGATAAGACTTTGTCTCAGGAAAAAAAGGATAGTCTGCAAGAAAACTTTGATAAGTCCATTCTCTACAGTCAGATGATTGGGAATATCTACACAGGCTCTCTCTTCCTTGGGCTTCTCTCCCTTTTGGAAAATGCAGAGAATTTGAAGGCTGGAGATAAAATTGTCCTCTACAGTTACGGAAGTGGAGCGGTTTCAGAGTTCTTTAGTGGAGAACTGGTTGAAGGCTATGAGGCCTACCTTGATAAGGATCGTTTGACCAAACTCAAGCAACGTACAGCATTGTCTGTTACAGACTATGAAAAAGTCTTCTTTGAAGAGGTGGAGTTGGATGAGTCTGGTTCAGCTCAATTTGCAGATTTTGAAAATCAAGACTATGCCTTGGTTGAAATTCTCGACCACCAACGCCGTTATAGCAAGGTTGAAAAATGATGAAGATAAGTTGGAATGGATTTTCTAAAAAAACATACCATGAGCGCCTTGAGTTATTGAAAGCTCAGGCGCTCCTTAGTCCTGAAAAGCAAACGAGTCTGGAGCAGGATGAACAAGTCAGCTTGGCTGTTGCAGATCAGCTGAGTGAGAATGTGGTGGGAACTTTTTCTCTACCTTATTCGATCATTCCAGAGCTTGTGGTGAATGGTCAGGACTACACAGTTCCCTATGTGACAGAAGAGCCCTCAGTGGTTGCTGCGGCCAGCTATGCCAGCAAAATCATCAAGCGAGCAGGTGGCTTTACTGCTCAAGTACATGAGCGCCAGATGATCGGTCAGGTAGCCCTTTATCAAGTTGCTGATCTTGAACAAGCTCAAATGAAGATTGCCAATAAGAAAGCGGAGCTCTTGGAACTTGCAAATCAAGCCTATCCTTCTATCGTCAAACGTGGTGGCGGGGCGCGTGATTTGCATGTAGAGCAGATCAAAGGTGAAACAGACTTTCTCGTTGTTTATCTCCATGTTGATACTCGGGAAGCCATGGGAGCCAATATGCTCAACACCATGCTGGAAGCCTTGAAACCAGTCTTAGAAGAACTCAGTCAAGGACAGAGCCTTATGGGAATTTTGTCCAACTACGCGACCGATTCTCTGGTGACTGCAAGCTGTCGTATCGCCTTTCGCTACTTGAGCCCTCAAAGGGATCAAGGACGAGAAATTGCGGAAAAAATAGCCTTGGCCAGCCAGTTTGCGCAGGCTGATCCCTACCGAGCAGCGACTCACAATAAAGGGATTTTTAATGGTATTGATGCCATTTTAATAGCCACGGGTAATGACTGGCGTGCCATCGAAGCTGGTGCCCATGCCTTTGCCAGTCGAGATGGACACTATCAAGGTCTCAGTCGATGGAGTCTAGATAGGGACACAGAAGAATTGGTCGGTGAGATAACACTACCTATGCCCGTAGCGACCAAGGGGGGCTCTATCGGTCTCAACCCACGTGTAGCCCTCAGTCATGAACTACTGGGAAATCCTTCTGCCAAAGAATTAGCTCAGATTATCGTATCCATCGGTCTCGCCCAAAACTTTGCGGCTCTCAAAGCCTTGGTAAGTACGGGCATTCAGCAAGGCCACATGAAATTGCAGGCCAAATCCTTAGCTCTGTTAGCTGGTGCTAGTGAGTCTGAAGTTGCTCCCCTCGTTGAGCGCCTCATCGCAGATAAAACCTTTAACTTAGAGACAGCCCAGCGTTATCTAGAAAACTTAAGATCATAAAAAACTCAGACGAATCAGTCTGAGTTTTTTTGTGTTTAAATACTTTTTCCAGGTAATAGGGTGACGGGTAAGAAGTAACCAGTTGTCGCGACCTCTTTGCCTTCAATCTTCTGCAAGAGGAGATCAACAGTGAGGTGGGCAATCTCTTTCATAGGTTGCTTAATCGTTGTCAGGTGAGGATAGTAGTTCTCGATAAAGTAAGTCCCATCATAGCCAATGACCTTGAGCTCTTCAGGAACAGAAATTCCTAGTTCTTGAGCGATTTTGATAACCAGGATAGCTGTCAAATCATCCGAAGCAAAAATCGCATCTGGTTTCTGATGGGTCAAGATATTCTTGATTTCCATTTCTTTTCGGACGGGTGAAAAGTCACTCGAAACATTGATAATAGGCGCTTTCGGAAGAACAGAGGCAAAGCCAGCGTGACGAAGTCCAGTCGGTGAATTCGAGTTATCATTTCCTGTAATCATGATGATAGACTGGGCGCCAGTCTTGACCAAGGTTTGGGCGGCGAGGACCCCGCCACCGTAGTTATCAGAGGAGACGACAGGAATGTCTGGTGATAGATTTCGGTCAAAGGAAATGATCGGTGCCGTCACACGATTGTAGTCTTCGATTCCCAAGTTGTGACTTCCAGAAATGATACCATCGACCTGGTTGGCCTCCAGCATTTCAATGTACTCCCGTTCTTTTTCAGAGTCATGTTCGCTGTTACAGATGATGGTTTTGTAACCATTTTTGAAGAGTTGGTGTTCCAACTTGTCAATCAACTCTGCATAAAAGACATGACTGATGTTTGGAAAAATAAGTCCAATCAACTTGGCAGATTTTCCTTGAAGGCTTCGAGCCAGATTATTGGGCTTGTAGCCTAGCTCTCGCATGGCTTCATTTACCTTTTGAATGGTTTTCTCAGATAGATAACCCTTTTTATTGATGACCCGTGAGACGGTAGTGGGGCTGACGCCTGCAAGTTTTGCGACATCAGTTAGTTTTGCGACCATAATCTAATTCATAGTAAGTTCCAGTTGGGTTTCCAGACTTGATGAGGATACCATTTTGGTCCGCATGTGGGAAGACACGACCAGAAAATACTTTTTCTCCTTTATTGATGAAAATTTCAAAGACCGACTTGTCGATGAAGATAGTGGCAGTAGTAGCTTGGTTATCGATAGGGCAAGACCGAGTCGTACCAAATTCTTGAGCATACTGTTCACCAGCCTGACTACGATCCACTGTCACCTGTTCATTGACAAGGTCAAAGTTGATTGAAAGCCCCTTGCCTTCTTTATCAGCGAGCAAGACAATCTCGCTTTGGCTATTGGCCTCCAAGTTGAGCTCGAGTTCATAGGTGTTATTGGTTTGAGTACGGTTTGAGAAGACCTCTTCAGAAGAACGAAGTTCTTTGACGGCTGAGACAGGATATTGGTAGAGTTTGCCATCTTTGATAGTGAGTTCTTTGACCAATGAGAAGGTTCCTTGGTGGTCAAAACGGTCAGATGGGTAAGAAACATCTGGCAACCCAAGCCAACTTACTGCTAGTGCACGTCCATCTGGAGCGTTGAAGGCTTGCGTTGCATAGGCTTCAAAACCATAGTCTAGATTTTGCAATGGAGACACCTCTACCATTTTAGCATTTTCAGGATCAAAGGAAGCCCCGATTTTGTACATGTTTGGATAGATATTATCATAGTCTAGAACACTCTTATCCAATCCTTGTGGGCAGTAGAGAAGAACAGGTTGCTCCCCTACAAAGACTAGATTTGGACATTCCATCATGTAGGCAGTGCGGTCGTTAGCAAAGTCAAGGTCGTCAACTGCTTGCCAGTTTGTGTAATCATTGTCCACAGCCTTGTAGAGACGGACGAAGCCTTTTTTCTCTAAGTCCTGTCCACCGACGATAGCATAATATTGACCTTTGAAGTTAAAAATTTGTGGGTCACGGAAGTGATCAGTAGAGTCTGCTGGCTGGTCAATCAAGACCTTGTCAATCTTTGTAATCTTGCCATCCTTATCTAAAAGAGCCCCGATCTGGTAAGGGTGACGGATCCAGTTTTCATCACGGACATTTCCAGTATAGAATAGGAACAACTGATCGCCAAACTGCATGGCAGAACCAGAGTAGGCACCGTGGCTATCTAATGGAGTATCTGGCAAAACTTTGACTCCAGTTTCTGTAAAGTGCACTAAATCATCACTTTCAAGCTGCACCCAAGACTTCAACCCATGAGCTGCACCAAAGGGGAAGTTCTGGTAAAAGAGAATCCATTTGCCATCAAAATAAGAAAAGCCATTTGGATCATTGAGAAGCCCCATTTTAGGCTCGACATGGTAACGAGTATGCCAAGGAGATTGTGCCATCGTTTCCTTGATTTGTTTGATTTCATCATTAGACCAGTCTTCATAGCGTCTATAACGGCGCTCAGTTGTCCATTCCATTTTATCTTTCCTCCATAAGTTCTATTCTACTATTAATAGTAAACGTTTTCGGCAAAAAAAGCAAGTCTTTTATGTTAAAAAAAAGAAAAATATGTTAAACGATTGCCAGAAATTAAGTAAAGGAAATCTAACAAATTTTCACGAAAAAATGAAAGAAAATGTAAATAAAAGCCTTGATTCCTCAAGTATAAAGATATTTTTTTGAGGAAAAAGAGAATAACCCTCAAAAACGAGCAAAAATAATCAGAGAAAAAAGAAAGGGAATAAAAATTTCTGCAAAACGCTTGACATATCTTGGAAACGTGATAAAATAATAGTCGTAGGGCGAATAAAATCGCTTTCAAACAAGAACAAAATTTTATAAGGAGATTTTTGCAAATGAACAATCAGGATATTGCAAAAAAGGTCATCGAAGCCCTTGGCGGACGTGAAAATGTCAACAGTGTAGCCCACTGTGCGACTCGTCTACGTGTCATGGTCAAAGATGAAGGGAAAATCAATAAGGAAGTGATTGAGAACTTGGATAAAGTTCAAGGAGCTTTCTTTAACTCAGGTCAATACCAAATCATCTTTGGTACTGGTACAGTAAACAAGATGTACGACGAAGTCGTTGCACTCGGTTTGCCAACCTCTTCTAAAGAAGATATGAAAGCTGAAGCTGCTAAACAAGGAAACTGGTTCCAACGTGCAATCCGTACTTTCGGTGACGTCTTTGTACCAATCATCCCAGTTATCGTAGCAACTGGTCTCTTCATGGGTGTGCGTGGTCTCTTGACTGCTCTTGGAATGACACTTCCAGCTGACGTGACAACATATACTCAAATCTTGACAGATACAGCCTTCATCATCTTGCCAGGTTTGGTTGTTTGGTCAACTTTCCGTGTATTCGGTGGTAACCCAGCTGTTGGTATCGTTCTTGGTATGATGCTCGTTTCTGATTCACTTCCAAATGCCTGGGCTGTTGCGTCTGGTGGTGAAGTAACTGCAATGAATTTCTTTGGCTTTATTCCTGTTGTTGGTTTGCAAGGTTCAGTTCTTCCAGCCTTCATCATCGGGGTTGTCGGAGCTAAGTTTGAAAAAGCAGTTCGTAAGGTTGTTCCAGATGTACTTGACCTCTTGGTAACACCGTTTGTAACACTCCTTGTAATGTCAATCCTTGGATTGTTTGTTATCGGACCAGTCTTTCACGTTGTTGAAAACTACATTCTCATTGGAACAAAAGCTATTCTTAACTTGCCATTCGGACTTGGTGGTTTCTTGATTGGTGGAGTTCACCAATTAATCGTCGTATCAGGTGTTCACCACATCTTCAACTTGCTTGAAGTTCAATTGCTTGCTGCTGACCACGCTAACCCATTCAACGCTATCATTACTGCAGCTATGACTGCTCAAGGTGCTGCAACTGTTGCCGTTGGTGTTAAAACGAAGAATCCTAAACTGAAAACTCTTGCTTTCCCAGCTGCTCTTTCTGCCTTCCTAGGTATTACTGAGCCTGCTATCTTCGGGGTTAACTTGCGTTTCCGTAAGCCTTTCTTCCTTTCATTGATCGCTGGTGCTATCGGTGGTGGATTGGCTTCAATCCTTGGACTTGCTGGTACTGGTAATGGTATCACAGTCATCCCTGGTACAATGTTGTACATTGGTAACGGTCAATTATTCCAATACATCCTTATGGTAGCTGTATCATTCGTTCTTGGTTTTGCACTTACTTACATGTTTGGTTACGAGGACGAAAAAGAAGTTGCTTCTGAAGTGGCAACAGAACGTTTGGTTCAAGAAGAAACAACTGGTAACATTCCAGTAGCTCCTCAAAATGAAACAATCCAAACTCCAATCGTTGGGGACGTAGTTGCTCTTGAGAATGTTAATGACCCAGTCTTTTCAAGTGGTGCAATGGGACAAGGGATTGCTGTAAAACCAAGCCAAGGTGTAGTTTATGCACCAGCTGATGCAGAAGTATCAATCGCCTTTGCTACAGGACATGCTTATGGTTTGAAGACAGCAAATGGAGCTGAAATCTTGATCCACGTTGGTATCGATACGGTGACTATGAACGGTGAAGGCTTTGAACAAAAAGTTGCTCAAGGCGACAAGGTTAAAGCTGGTGATGTTCTTGGAACCTTTGACTCAAACAAAATCGCTGCTGCAGGTCTTGATGACACAACAATGGTTATCGTAACCAACACAGCAGACTACGCTTCTGTGACACCAGTCGCAAGCGGTTCAGTTGTCAAGGGTGACGCTATCATCGAAGTGAAAGCCTAGTCCTCTTCGAAAATCAAATCTAAAAACAAAACGAACAAATATCATGTTTGTTCGTTTTTACTTGGATGGTAAGATTTACAGAGGAAAATCTAAAATATTGAGAAATCTAGCTCTTTAAAATGTGCTATAATAGAGAAAACAAAGATAAGAGGTTTATCATGACAAAATTATATGGAAGCTTAGAAGCGGGTGGTACAAAGTTTGTCTGTGCTGTCGGAGATGAAAATTTTAATGTTGTAGAAAAAACACAGTTTCCTACAACAACTCCTATCGAAACGATCGATAAAACCATCGAATTCTTTTCTAAATTCGATAATCTTGCAGGTCTTGCCATCGGTTCCTTCGGTCCGATTGATATCGACAAAAACTCAAAAACCTATGGCTTTATCACAACGACTCCAAAACCTCACTGGGCAAATGTAGACCTACTTGGTGCCCTTCGCCGCTCCCTCAACGTACCCATGTATTTCACAACGGACGTAAATAGCTCTGCCTATGGTGAGGTGGTTGCCCGTAACAATGCTGGTGGCCGTATCGAAAACTTGGTTTACTACACGATCGGTACAGGGATCGGTGCAGGTGTTATCCAACGTGGTGAGTTTATCGGTGGTGTGGGTCACCCTGAGATGGGTCACTACTATGTGGCCAAACACCCAATGGACGAGGAGAAAGAGTTTAACGGCGTTTGTCCTTTCCACAAGGGCTGTTTGGAAGGCTTTGCGGCTGGACCAAGTCTTGAAGCTCGTACAGGTATTCGTGGTGAAAACATCGAACTCAACAGTCCTGTCTGGGACGTTCAAGCCTACTATATCGCTCAGGCTGCGGTCAATGCTACAGTGACTTTCCGTCCAGATGTCATCGTCTTTGGTGGTGGGGTTATGGCCCAACAACACATGCTGGACCGTGTACGTGAGAAATTCACTGCTCTTCTTAATGGCTACCTACCAGTACCAGACGTGCGTGACTACATTGTCACTCCAGCAGTTGCAGGAAATGGTTCTGCCACACTTGGAAACTTTGTCCTTGCTAAGAGTGTCGCAAAATAAAATAAACAAAACATCCGCTTGGGAAACCAAACGGATGTTTTGTTTGACGAAAACGTTTTTGAGCCTTTCCTTAAGTGATGACGGACGGTAGCGACTTTCTTCGAAATTCCATACCTTAACTTTGAGCCTAATGTCTCAAAGTTTCCGAACACCTGAAACCATTAGATTTCAGGTGTTTTTATCACGGCGGAAAGGCTAGGTAAGTCCTCGCTTCACTATTGACAAATAGGCATGATTTCCATACCAAAGTATATTTAGTATCAGGCTATTTTCTATTCTCAAAACATCTGCCAGAAGAAATCAATAATATAGGTCAAACCATAAGTATAAACCACTAGGGTAAAGGGCTTGGTCAGAATGATGATAATCATATAGCGTTTGAAGGTCATCTTGGTAAGGGCAGCCAGCATACAGAGAAAGTCAGCTGGACTGACAGGCCAGATCATCATAAAGATAAAGAAACGTTCGAAACGATTGCCCTTATCTAGCCAACCGATATACTTGTCATAGGTGCGTTTGCTGACGACGGACTGGACAAAGGCAGCTCCATAGAGACGCACGAGGTAAAAGATAATGGCACAGCCAATTACGATGCCGATATAGTTATAGATAGTCCCGATGATGTGGCCGTAAATAAAGACCCCAGCCACTGAGGTTAAAGCTCCCGGAATGATCGGAACGACGGTTTGTAAGATCTGTAAAAAGATAAAGAGTGGTGGTCCCCAAACCCCAGCTTGCTGGATAAAGGCCGACAGGGTTTCCTTGGACTGTAAAACACCCGCCTGATAGGCCCAAATACAGAAAATCAAGGTGCCGACTCCCCCGACGATAGATGAGATATTGATAACTTGCTGCAGAAGGGGAGAAACAGCTTTCATTTGCTTATCCTGTGACATGTAAACTCCTCATAGATAGTATGATTCTACTATACCATATTTTGAGGAGAAAAACTATCTGTATTATCTGACTGGAGAAATAAGTGTGGTAAAATGAGAATAAGAAAATGACGGTATAGAATGAGGGGTATCATGTTAGATTTAAACTTTAAAGGAAGCTGGCGCCAATATCAAAAACAGGTCTTGGATCGTTTTCAGGACTATCAAGCAGACGGTCATGTTCATCTAGTGGCTGCCCCAGGGTCTGGAAAGACCACCATTGGTATCGAGCTAATCGCTCGTTTTGGCAACCCAGCCCTCATCTTAGTTCCGACTGTCACCATTCGTGAACAATGGGTAGATAGGATTCAAGCTGCTTTTCTAGAGGATGGTCAGAGGCTTTCAGACCTCGTTTCCCAAAACTTAAAGGAGATGAAGGCATTAACGATTGTGACCTATCAGGCTTTTCATAGTGCCATGAACCAACTGCAATCACAAGAAGATGGAGAAGCAGAGGATTTTGTGGGGTTTGATTTGCTTGCAAGCCTAAGAGCTCAGAAAGTTGCGACTCTTTGTTTGGACGAATGCCACCACCTGCGCAATGAATGGTGGAAAAGTCTGGAAGCCTTTCGCAAGCAGTATGGACCGCTGAAACTCATCTCCTTGACAGCGACACCACCTTATGACAGCGATCCTGAACTCTGGGAACGCTATATCCGTATGTGTGGGGAAATCGACCAAGAAATCACGGTACCTGAACTAGTCAAGGAAGACACTCTTTGTCCTCATCAGGATTTTGTCTATATGTGTTCACCAACAGCTGAAGAGGCGGAACGTCTCAAACGGTTTGAGGAGACTAAGTGGGACTATATTCATCGCCTTATAGTCGATCCTGATTTTCAAACATTTGTAGCAGATTCAAAGGTCCTTAAAGGGGATATTTCATCTGATTTGCTCTTAGAAGATCCTAAGTATTTGTCCGCTATGTTGATTTATATGCATTCTCAGGGATTAACGATTCCTCCCTCTTTACAAAATTTACTGGGAACCCAGAAGCTTCCAGCATTGACCTCCTACTGGCTGGAGACGCTGTTGCAGAGCATACTCTATCAGACACCAGATTGGTATGAGGATCCAGATGGATATAGGAAAAAGTTAGAGGCTGACTTGAAGGCGCGTGGGTTGGTGGAAAAACGTCAGGTTTATCTGGTTAAGTCTAAGGCTTCTGACCAGCTTTTAACCCAATCTCTGGGGAAATTGTCTGCCATTGTCGATATCTTTTTGACGGAGTATGAGAGTCTAGGTCAGGAACTGAGACAGTTAGTACTAGCTGACTATATTCGCAAGGATTTTGCTACCTATCTGGGAGATAATCAGGCAACCATTTCTCAGTTGGGGGTTCTCCCTTATTTTGAAAGCATTCGTCGAAAAGCTCAGGAGCAAGAGATACCTGTGTCTTTGGCTGTCTTGTCAGGTAGTGTCGTTATTTTGCCTACCGATGTGGCAGCAGAGTTGAAGGAACTCTTGCCTCAGGTCCCTCTTAGTTTCTCATCTATTGGTCACTTGGATCAAAAAGATTATGTGCAGGTCGGTTTTCCGAGCTCAGCTAAGGGAATCGTAGCGGCAGTGACGGAGCTTTTTCAACGAGGGCGGATTCAAGTCCTAGTCGGAACCAAATCTCTCCTCGGAGAGGGTTGGGATGCTCCTTGTGTTAATTCCCTAATCCTCGGAAGCTTTGTGGGGAGCTTTATGCTGAGTAACCAGATGCGTGGCCGTGCCATTCGTATCTGGCCGGGGCATCCAGAAAAGACCAGCAACATCTGGCATCTGGTAGCCGTACAAGCGCAAGCACTCATCACTCTTCCTGGTGAGGAGCTTATACCAGAGAGCAATCAGGATCTGCAGACCTTGTCGCGAAGGATGGAGCATTTTCTTGGCTTGGCTTATAATCAGGAGAGTATTGAGACCGGTTTGGATCGTTTGGATTTTCCAAAGCCCCCTTTTAAGAAAAAGCAAATTAGTGAGTACAATGAGCGAGTTAAGAGTCTCTCCAAGGATCGAGCAGGATTGAGAAAAAAATGGCAAGATGCTCTTGTCGTAGCGGATCAGCTCGAGATAGTTACAGAAGTCGCGACTCAAAAACAGAAGGTCCCAGTCATGCTCTTGCTTGATGCATTAAAATGGGTTCGCATGTCATTGCTCTTGTTGGCAGTAGATTTGTTAGTCTTGCTATTTAGACTGAGACTGATCGGTGTTTGGTGGCTTACAGCAGCCTGTCTCCTCTTTTTGGTCTTTGCATCTTGGCGCTACCTCCGTTATAAAAGTCCCTATAAACGCTTGCAGTCTCTGGGGGAGCAAATCCGAACGGCTCTGCTAGATTCGGGGCATCTAACGGATGATCAATCCCGTGTTCAGGTAGAGGAGGACAAGGAAAATTATATGGTTTTCGCCTATCTCAAGGGAGGAAGCATGAGGGACAAGGAGCTGTTTGCGCAGACTGTGGGAGAGTTCTTTGCTCCAGTGGATAACCAGCGTTATCTCTTGAAGGCAGAGAAAGTCCGACAAGGTCAGTCACCTTACTATGCCGTGCCTAGTCTTTTTGACAAGCGCAAGGATGAAGCACAGAAATTCCTCGACTTTCTGACGCCGACTATCGGACGTTATCATCTCGTCTACACACGAACAGAGGCAGGACGGAAAACTCTTCTCGAAGCTCGTATCAAAGCTCTCTCCAATAAAAATGACCGTACCTTGACTAAGAAGAAGGTTAAAAGCCGATTGGAGTAGGGGAGGTAAAATATACCCCTCTAGAAAATAAAAAAGCAAAGGGAGAAAATATGGCAGATACAATTTTAATTTTAGGTAATGGCTTTGATATTGCAATGGGGCGAAAAACAAAGTATACAGATTTTATTGACTTTGAAAAACAATTATTCTCTAATCCAAATGAGGAGTTACTGGAGTTTTTAAAAGTTAAAAATATAAAGATTGAGAAATACAAAGATAATTTATATTTGAAATTTATCAATGAGAATAAAGGTACTCTTGGAGATAATTGGTCTAATCTTGAAATCATGATTTCTCAACTTGCAGATGCGATAATGTATTTTAAAGAAAATAGTAGTTTGTTATACTCTAATCAATTAAATAGACCGCTAGCAAGTATTATACAGCAACATAAGACTGATTGGCGTATGAGTGCTAATTGCAGTTCAAAATTATATATTGCATATACTTTTCTCTCCCTATTCGATGAAAAATGCTGGAGTTCCTTAGAAAGAGAACTTGCATTGGATAAATTTAATAACGAATTTATCAGACAACTTGATTTACTAATTGAACTATTAGAAATCTATCTGTCATATTTGGACTATCTTGATTTTAGTGTACGAAATATTCAAGTAAGACCAACGGCTTTGGATGCAGTACCTCATTTATTAAGTTCTTATGTTTTAAACTTTAATTATACTAACACGTCAGCTTATTTATTTGCAACTGTTGAAGAAAGAACACATTTTATACATGGGCGAATTGATTTAGATAGAACCCTCAGTCGCATCAATACTATGGTCTTTGGAATTGAAGATAAAGAAAATGATGTCAACAGTGATTTGATACCTTATCAAAAATATTATCAAAGAGTTGTTAAAGAAACAGGAAGTGAATTTGAGAAATTTTTTAGTAGAACAAATTATACTAAGGAGAATTCATCTATACCAGGAACAAATATCCCTATTAGACATATAACTTCTAAAAACATAGTTGTGTTTGGTCATTCTGTTGACCCTCTGGATAAGGAAATATTTCAAAAATGTTTTGAATTAGCAGAAAATGGAAAGTCTGATTATAGATTTATTTTCACTTATTTTGATGAGACAGCAAAACGTTCGATTATTAAGAATCTTGCAATCATTCTTGGTAAGGAAAAACTAGTAGAGTTAACAGGAAAACGAAATGTTGTATTTATAAAGAGTGATGATAAGGCTGGTATGGAAAAAGTGCTACTACCTTAATATGGTCAAAAAATAATTGAATTTATAGAGTATAATTATAAAATCATATTTAAAAAATAGTTTATACCCCACTCGCTCTATTCAGGTCGAGTGGTTTTTCTTAGTTCGTTTGCTTTTTACTATCGAAAATATGATAAAATAGAAAAGATAATACATTAATTAAGGAAAGTAAAAATGGCAAGTAAAGAAAATGCAGAACGCAAGGAGCTGCATCGTAAAATTTGGGCGATTGCGGACGATGTACGTGGAGCTGTAGATGGTTGGGATTTTAAGCAGTATATCCTAGGTATCCTATTCTATCGCTTTATTTCAGAGCATATGGCAGACTATTTTGACCGTGCTGAGCACGAAGCTGGTGATTTAGAATTCCGTTATGTTGACTTAAGTGACCAAGAAGCTGAGCAAGATTTCAAACCAGGGACAGTTGAGGATAAGGGGTTCTTTATCCTTCCAAGTCAATTATTTGAAAATGTCGTCAAGAACGCCTCGCAAAATGAAAATCTAAACGAAGACTTAGCTAATATTTTCCAAGACATTGAGAAGTCAGCGATTGGGTTCAAATCAGAGGACGATATCAAAGGTTTGTTTGATAACTTGGACACACGAAGCAATATCCTTGGTGGAACTGTTCCAGAAAAAAATAAACGCCTTTCTGACATTCTTAATGGTATCAATAGTATTAACTTTGGCAATTTTGAGGAAAATGACATTGATGCCTTTGGTGATGCCTATGAGTTCTTGATTTCAAACTATGCTAGTAATGCAGGAAAAAGTGGGGGTGAATTTTTCACACCACAGACAGTATCTAAACTGTTAGCTCGACTAGTCATGGTCGGAAAAAACAAGATTAACAAGGTCTATGACCCAACATGTGGTTCAGGCTCTCTCCTTCTTCAAATGAAAAAACAATACGAAGACCATATCTTGGAGGATGGTTTCTTTGGTCAGGAAATCAATATGACCAACTACAACTTGGCTCGTATGAATATGTTCCTACACAATATCAACTACAATAACTTTGATATTAAGCGAGGAGATACCCTTTTAAATCCTCAGCATCTGGAAGAAAAGCCTTTTGATGCTATCGTTTCTAACCCTCCGTATTCTGTTAAATGGGTGGGAGATGGAGATCCAACTCTGATAAACGATGACCGTTTTGCTCCAGCAGGGAAACTAGCTCCTAAGTCAAAAGCTGACTTTGCCTTTATCATGCATAGTCTCAACCACTTGTCTAATAAAGGTAGGGCAGCAATTGTTTGTTTCCCAGGCATTTTCTATCGTGGAGGTGCTGAAAAGACCATTCGTCAGTATCTGGTAGATAACAACTTTGTTGAAGCAGTCATTGCCCTTCCAGATAATCTCTTCTTTGGCACTTCTATCGCAACTACGATTTTAGTTCTGGCGAAGAATAAACTTGAAAATAAAACACTCTTTATTGATGCGAGTAAAGAGTTCAAAAAAGAGACCAATAACAATGTTTTAACAGATAGCAATATTGAGCATATTGTTGAATTGTTCGCTAATTATCAAAGTGTAGACTATAAAGCAGCTCTTGTTGATAATGATGTGATTGGTTCAGAGCAGGATTACAATCTATCTGTGTCAACTTATGTCGAACAAGAAGACACACGTGAGAAGATTGATATAGATGTGCTCAATAAAGAAATCGCTGAGACTGTTGCCAAGATTGACCACTTGCGTGTAGAGATAGATAAGATTGTAGAGGAATTGAGCCATGACTAATGATGTGATTCTCTATAGAACTGATGACGGGGAGTCCGCTATTGAACTCCACTTGGATAATGGAACGGTCTGGCTGACCCAACAAGAACTAGCTGAGCTTTTTCAGACTTCCAAGCAAAACATTAGTAAACATATCAAGGCTATCTTTGAAGATGGTGAATTGGATGAAACAGTGGTTGTCAACTATCAGTTGACAACCACTCGTCACGGTGCAATAGCAGGTAAAACTCAGTCAAAAAAAGTCGCCTACTATAATCTCGATATGATTTTGGCAATTGGCTATCGTGTGCGTTCTCTTCGTGGAATCCAGTTCAGACATTATGCTTCGACAGTCTTGAAAGAGTATCTGATCAAGGGCTTCGCTATGGATGATGAGCGCTTGAAAAACTTGGGTGGAGGCTCTTATTTTAAAGAACTCCTTGAAAGAATCCGAGACATTCGCTCGAGTGAAAAAGTCTTTTACCGTCAGGTTTTGGATCTCTTTGCTACATCAAGTGACTACAATGCAAACTCACCAGAGGCAAAGAAATTCTTTGCGACAGTACAAAACAAGATGCATTATGCTATTCACCACAATACTGCGAGCGAACTCATCTACAATCGTGTTGATAGTGAAAAGGAGTTTATGGGCTTGACCACTTTTAAGGGCGACCTCCCTACCCTATCTGAAGCAAAAGTTGCCAAGAACTATCTGACAGAAAAGGAACTCCGTGGACTCAATCAGCTTGTATCAGGATATCTAGACTTTGCTGAAAGACAGGCAGAGCGAGAAGAAGTCATGACTATGGCGGACTGGGCGACACATGTAGATCGTATCCTTCAGGCTACTGGAGAAGACTTACTGGATAACAGTGGTTCGATCTCTCGTGAACAGATGAAGCAGAAGGTAGATAAGGAATATAAGAGCTACCAAGCCAAAACCCTTAGTCAAGTTGAAAAAGATTACCTCAAAGAAATTAAAAGCATTGAAAATCTAGCCAAGGAAGGAGGTAAGTGATGAACATCCTAGAAGAAATCCAAAACTGTCCCGTTGAGTGGAAAGAGTTGGGGGAAGTGTGTGAAGTAAAGGCAGGAAAAAATATAAATAAGACTTTTATTCAAAATAATTTAGGGAATTTCCCGGTAATTAATAGTGGAAAAGAACCGTTAGGTTATATCAATATTTTTAACACACAAAATGATCCTATTGGAATAACTTCACGAGGAGCAGGTGTTGGTTATGTTTCTTGGAATGAAGGTAAGTATTTTAGAGGAAATTTGAATTATTCTGCGACAGCTAAAGATGAGGAAGTATTACTACCTAGATTTTTATATTTTTATTTAAAGAATAGTTCCAAAGAAATTGAAAACTTATGCACGTTTGATGGCATACCAGCCTTAAATAAATCATCTTTAGAGGGATTATTAATCCCTATCCCTCCTAGAAAAATCCAAGAAAAAATAGTGCAAACACTTGACAAAATGACTGATTATGTTACAGAATTGACCTCAGAATTGACCTCAGAATTGACCTCACGTAAAAAGCAATATTCTTATTATCGAGATAAGCTTTTATCATTTGAGGATGAGTTCTATCAGGTTGAGTGGAAGACTCTAGAAGAAGTAGCAAAAGATTTTGGTCGAGGGAAATCGAAACATAGGCCTAGAAATGATGCAAGATTATATGGTGGCGATATACCGTTCATACAGACGGGAGATATAAGAGAGGCTGGTAAATGGATTGAAAACTATTCTCAAACTTATAGTGCTTTTGGATTGCAACAAAGTAAGCAGTGGGAAAAGGGAACATTGTGTATCACAATTGCTGCTAATATAGCGGAAACTGGATTATTAGGATTTGATGCTTGTTTCCCTGATAGTATTATAGGGTTTGTTGCAAATCCAAAATTTGCCATTACAGAATATGTTTACTATTACTTAAATTCAATAAAAGATTATCTTGCAAATAAGAGTTATGGTAGTGCACAGGATAATCTTAATTTATCTACATTTTCATCATTGAAAATTCCAGTCCCTTCTCTCGAAATCCAATCTCGTATTGTTCAAGTTCTAGACAACTTTGACAAGGTTTGTAATGACCTAAACATCGGATTGCCTAAGGAGATTGAACTGCGTCAAAAACAATATGAATATTGGAGAAAAATGATGTTCAATTTTAATAAAAAAGGTGACAGTATACTATGACAGAATTCGAAACATTGGAAAGCCTTGCGGATAATCTTATTTCAAAAAAATCAAAGAGTTCCCTTCTATATGCTTTTAATGGAAGTGGAAAAACTAGACTATCTATGGCTGTTAAGGAAAAATTGGATGGCGATGAACTTGGTCAACTTCAGAATAAGGGGATAGACGAAAAGAAAATTTTTTATTTTAATGCATTTACAGAAGATTTATTTTCTTGGGATAATGATTTGCAAGACGATTGGGATAGAAAATTAAATATAAATCTGGAATCAACATTTTTGAAGTATATTCTTGAAGATCAGGGAAAGGAAAATGAGATAATTGATTTATTTCAAGATTACCTTGGAATTTTCCCTGAAGGTAATGATTTAAGAAGTAAACAGCAAATTATTTCACCAAATTTCCAAGACAACTTTAGGACAGTTAAATTTTCAAAAACCTATACTGCCAAAAATGAACATGGTGAAGATGAAAGAATTACAGAGAATAATATAAAAATTTCTAAAGGAGAAGAAAATAGTTTTATCTGGAGTATTTTCTATACTTTTCTGAATGAAGTTATTCAAAGTAAGAATGCTCAGGACTCTTTCCCAAATTTAAAGTATATTTTTATAGATGATCCTGTTTCCTCTTTAGATGACAGAAAAATAATTGAAATGGCTGTTGATTTAGCTAGTTTAATAAAGGAAAGTAAGTTTGAAAAAACGACTGAAACCGTTCATGAATCTAGTGGTTTAAAATTTATTATCACAACTCATCATCCACTATTTTTTAACGTGTTATTTAATGAATTAAAAGGTGATTCATGTAGTAGATTTGTACTTGAACACAAGTTGGATTTGACTACTGGTGATGAAACCTATCATTTGAAAGAGACCTCTGATTCTCCGTTTGCTTACCACTTGAAGGTTATAGATATAATAGATGAAGCTATTAAAGTGAATCAATTAGAAAAATATCACTATAATTTATTAAGATCACTTTTTGAAAAAACTTCTACTTTTTTAGGATATAAATCGTGGGAAGAAATTATACCTGAAAGTGAAAGAGATAAGGTTCATAGAAGATACTTAAATTTATTTAGTCATGATAAACAATCGGTTGAAGAGTTTCCCGATATTACAGAAGATGATAAAGAACAATTTAAAGTGATCTACAAGAAGTTTATTGAGAAATACTATTTCAATAAAGATATTAGTCATTTGCACTAGAATATACAAAGAATACCGAGGAAGCATGATATGGTTGATTATTCAAAAATACATGAAGTAATTGCGGAAACAAATGAAGGGATTCTCTTGGCTGAGTATCAACCAGAGTATCGCACAGATAGAGAATATCAGTCTGAGGCAGACTTGGAAAATCAGCTGATATCTGATCTGGTTAATAGCCTAAACTATGAGCGACTAGATATTCATACGCCTGCCGAACTCTTAGCCAATGCCAAGGTGCAAATAGAAAAACTTAATAAGGTGACTTTTTCGGATGTTGAGTGGAATCGCTTTGTAATGGAGTATTTAGACTGTCCCAATGAAGGGTTAGTTGAAAAAACACGAAAAATCCAAGAAAATCATATCTATGATTTTGTCTTTGATGATGGGCAAATTAAAAATATTTTCATCCTTGATAAGAAAAACATTCATAACAACAGCATGCAGGTCATCAACCAGGTGACCCAAGTGGGCAGTCATACCAACCGTTATGATGTGACTATTTTAGTGAATGGTCTGCCGTTAGTTCAGATTGAATTGAAGAGACGAGGGGTTAGTCTTAAAGAAGCTTTTGAACAAATTCATAGATATAGTAAGGAAAGTTTCAATAGTGAAAATTCTTTATACAAATATATTCAGATTTTTGTGATTTCCAATGGCACTTATACACGCTACTTTGCAAATACGACAGCTCAAAATAAAAATCATTATGAGTTCACCTGTGAGTGGGCGGACCGCAAAAATAAAACAATTCATGACCTCGAGGACTTTACTGTCACTTTCTTAAGTAAGCGAGTCCTCTTAGAAGTTTTGACCAAGTATTGTGTTTTTGATGCTGATAATACCTTGCTCATCATGCGCCCATATCAGATAGCAGCAACTGAGAGTATCTTGCGCAAGATTCATTCTTCCAATGAAATGAAGAACTTTGGCTCTATCAATGCTTGTGGCTATATCTGGCATACGACAGGGTCGGGGAAAACCTTGACCAGCTTTAAGACTGCACGCTTGGCAACAGAGTTGGACTACATTGACAAAGTGATATTCGTCGTTGATAGAAAAGACCTTGACTATCAGACCATGAAGGAGTATCAAAAATTCCAGCCAAATTCAGTCAATGGTAGCAACAATACCAAAGAACTCCAACGAAGTATCGAAGAAAATGATGATCGAATCGTTGTCACAACCATTCAAAAGTTAAACAAGTTTATAACAGCAAATCCAAATCATGAAGTCTATGCTAAAAAATGTGTCTTGATTTTTGATGAGTGTCATCGTTCGCAGTTTGGGAAGGCGCAGAAGCGGATTAAGAAGGCCTTTAAACAGTATGCTTTGTATGGATTTACAGGAACACCGATTTTCCCAGAAAATAGCTTAACGGGTGAAACGACCCAGGAAGTTTTTGGAGAACAACTTCATAATTACGTTATCACAGATGCTATTCGAGATAAAAAAGTATTGAAGTTCAAGGTTGACTATAACTATATCAAGCCTGAAATCAATAAATATAGAGAAGCAGAAAAAGCAGTTGGTCAAGAGCTTGATGAGAAGAAACTCAAAAAGATGGAGAAGGAACTCCTTTTGCATCCAGAACGGATAGCAACCATCACAGAGTACCTGTTGAGAGTTTATAATGACAAAACGCATCGAAATCAACATTATACTCATAAGCAAAAACAACTGTTTGGATTTAATGCCATGCTGGCTGTACAAAGTATTGAAGCAGCAAAATTATACTATGAAGAAATCCAGCGACAACAAGCAGCTTTACCAGAAGCTAAACGCTTAAAAGTTGCAACCATTTTTAGCTTTGCACCTAACGAAGAACAGTCAGCTTATGGGGAAATTCAAGACGAAGAGCTAGACCCTCAAGATACAGCTATGTCTCTATCTTCTAAAGAGTTTCTGGCTAAGGCAATCTACGACTATAATCAAATGTTCAAGACGAACTTTTCGACAGATGGTAAAGAGTTTCAAAATTACTATCGTGACCTTTCTAAACGAGTTAAGTCCAAGGAAGTGGATTTACTGATTGTAGTGGGTATGTTCTTGACAGGATTTGATGCTCCGACCATGAATACTCTCTTTGTCGATAAAAACCTTCGTTATCATGGATTGATTCAGGCATTCTCGAGAACCAATCGAATTTTTAATAGGGTTAAACCTTTTGGAAATATTGTTTGTTTTCGTGATTTAGAAAAGGCTACGCAAGAAGCTATTAAGACTTTTGGAGACACAAATAAGCTTGAAATCATCTTAGAAAAAAGCTTTAGTGAATACATGGATGGTTTTGTCGATCAGGTAACGGGTATCGAGGTCAAAGGATATACTGCGGTTTGTCAGGAAATTCTGGAAAAATTCCCAAATCCGCAAGAGATTGAAACAGAGCACGATAAAAAAGAGTTTGTTAAGTTATTTGGTGAGTTATTGAAACTTGATAATGTTCTTCGAAATTATGACGAATTCCAAGAAATCGACAAACCTATTTCTGAAGGTTATCTTCAAGATTTAAGAAGTGCCTATGTGGAAATTCGAGATGAATTTTTGAATCTTAAAAACTATGAAAAGACTAAGGATTTGGATGTTGACCTTTCAGATGTCGAATTTGAAATTGAGTTACTAAAAACTGATGAGATTAACCTAGACTATATCTTGGCATTGATTGTTGAAAAATCGAAGAATTCTGAGTCTAAAGAAGTAATGAAAGCAGAAGTTAGTCGTGTGATTCGTTCTAGTATTGATATCCGTGCCAAAGAAGAGTTGGTTATTGGATTTATCAATGACACCGATTTGCAAAAATTGAAAGACCATGATGGGATTATCCATGCTTTCTACGAATATGGCAAGGAGCGCAAGAAAATCGCGATTCAAGACCTAGCTGAGGCTGAGAAACTTGTAGATGACTATCAATTGTTTATCGACAAATCAATTCAACGAGGTTATGCTGAAAATAGTGGGACTGATTTGGATTCGATTATTCCACCAACTTCTCGTAGACAG
Source organism: Streptococcus sp. CCUG 71758 (assembly GCF_011714815.1). NCBI lineage: Bacteria > Bacillati > Bacillota > Bacilli > Lactobacillales > Streptococcaceae > Streptococcus > Streptococcus sp. CCUG 71758. The sequence continues at coordinate 518,369 of NZ_RXXO01000002.1, forward strand.
GGAGCGCGTGAACGGAAAAAGCAAGAAGTTTTACGTAAGATTCAGTTGTTAGTAGAGACTTATTCAGGTATTTAAGGGGTTGTCGAACACGATTTATTAGAAAAATCAGGAGCTACAAAAAATATTGATTCGCTTATAATTCACTCATTTTTTAAATACAACTTTGTTTCCATATTTCCTGGAAACGGATAGAAAACAAGGAGAAAGATGGAACAAACTAATCAAAAATCCCAGTGCCAACAACTCTGGGCTAGAAATAAATACCTCGTTTTGAGCCATTCTAGCAATATTTACAATGAGATTCGTCAATATTTGAAGAATGAACAGGTGGAGCTGAGTCTGGTTCAAGAGATGATTGACCGTGCCTGTCAAATCCCAGAACACAAGGGTCAGGTTTGCAATGCCTTCCAGCATGTTTGGGGCTATTTCAAAAAGAAAGCGACAGATGCCGAGCGTAAGGACTATATGCTCTTACTGGATCGCTACCGCTTTGGTCAGGCTTCTAAGGAAGACTTGATTGCTAAGACTCGATACTTGCTTGAACGCTATCCCAATACCTACTTGCAACATTCGACTTTACTGAAAGGAGACTCCCATGAGACTTTGGCATGAGGCTTTGATTTCACAACTTCCCCGTCCTCAACTTTTGGGGCAACATCGAGAGTGCTGCGCCCTGCGTGGCAATGGCTGGGGGAGAAAGCATGCGACGGTTAACTATGTCTTTACCCACTCGCCCTATCATCTCTATGCCTATCATCGCTTGATCATGAAGGAGATGGCTGACCGTGGCTACAATGTCAGTCCAGAGTGGCTGGATAAGGACTACCGTGGCAAAATTTGCCCTCCCTATGAAGACTTGCCTGAGGAGAAGTTGGACAATCCCGTCTACAGTGAGCATGATGCAGGATACTATGAGGAGTGCCTGGCTAATCTCCGAGAGAAGGGGATCAACCTATAGTCTTTTCTAATAGCATGCCATAGTCACTGATGAGAATCGTCAATAGCTCGTTTGAGCATTCTAACTAAAATACAGCAATAAAACAAGCAATACAAAGGATTTGAGACACTGGTCTCAAGTCTTTTTCTCTTGTTCAAAAAAGTGATATAGTTTCAAACTATATCAAAGCCTAATTATTTACAATTATACAGACAGTTTCTTTTCTGTTAAGATAGTTTCAACAACAAATTTTGGAGGACACATCATGTCAACTACGATCATCGGTTTCCCTCGTTTGGGCGAATTCCGCGAATTAAAATTTACAACTGAAAAATACTTTAGAAAAGAAATCTCAGAAGAAGAACTCTTGGCTGTGGCTAAAGAATTGCGTGCTAAACACTGGAACATTGTCAAAGAAAAAGGCATCACTGAAATCCCATCAAACGACTTTTCTCACTATGACAACTTCCTAGACGCGGCTTTCCTCTTCAACGTGGTGCCAGCTTCTGTTCAAAACTTGGAATTGTCAGACCTTGAGCGTTACTTTGCTTTGGCGCGTGGTTACCAAGGTGAAAAAGGGGATGTTCGTGCCCTTCCGATGAAGAAATGGTTCAACACCAACTACCACTACATCGTGCCTAAATTTGAAAAAGACACTCAAGTAAAATTGGCTGGTCACAAGATTTTTGATGAGTTCCAAGAAGCCAAAGAACTTGGATTGAACACTCGTCCTGTTCTTGTAGGTCCATTCACTTTCCTTCAATTGTCAGACTTTGAAGAAGGCGTGAAAGCAGAAGACTTCGTAGACAGCTTAGTAGCTGCTTACCAAGAAGTTTTTGCTAAATTGGCGGAGCTTGGTGCAACTCGCATCCAACTCGACGAAGCGGCTCTTGTCAAAGACTTGACAGCTGAAGAAAAAGCTCTCTTCTTGAACCTCTACAACAAGCTTTTGGCTGACAAAAAAGGTCTTGAAGTCTTGCTTCAAACTTACTTCGGAGACGTTCGTGACGTTTATGCTGACCTTGTGAAATTGCCAGTAGATGCCATCGGTCTTGACTTCGTTGAAGGTAAGAAAACTCTTGAACTCGTTAAAGGTGGCTTCCCAGCTGACAAGACTCTCTATGCAGGTATTGTCAATGGTAAAAACATCTGGCGTAACAACTATGAAAAGAGCTTGGCGATTCTTGAACAAATCCCAGCTGAAAACATCGTTTTGACTAGCTCATGCTCACTTCTTCATGTGCCATTTACAACTGCTAATGAAGAATTTGAACCAGCTATCTTGAACCACTTTGCATTTGCAGTTGAAAAATTGGATGAAATCCGTGACTTGGATGCTATCCGCAACGGTCAAGGTGCAGAAGCACTGGAAGCTAACAAAGAACTCTTTGCGGCTGAGCGTGTGGGTGAAAATGCAGAACTTCGTGCGCGCATCGCTGGGTTGACTGACGCAGACTACACTCGTTTGCCAGCCTTTGCAGAGCGTGAAGCTATCCAAGAAAAAGCCTTTAAACTTCCAGCTCTTCCAACAACAACCATCGGTTCATTCCCTCAAACAAAAGAAGTTCGTGCGAAACGTTTGGCCTTCCGTAAGGGTGAATTGTCACAAGAAGAGTACGACGCTTTCCTTGCTGAAACTATCGACGAATGGATCAAATGGCAAGAAGAAGTTGGATTTGACGTGCTTGTACACGGTGAGTTTGAGCGTAACGACATGGTTGAGTACTTCGGTCAAAACTTATCAGGTTACCTCTTCTCTAAGAATGGTTGGGTACAATCTTACGGTATGCGTGGGGTGAAACCACCAATCATCTGGGGTGATGTCACTCGTCTCAACCCAATCACTGTGAAATGGTCTAGCTACGCACAAAGTCGTACTGACAAACCTGTTAAGGGTATGTTGACTGGACCGGTTACCATCCTTAACTGGTCATTCCCACGTGAAGACATCTCTATCAAGGATTCTACTCTTCAAATCGCTCTTGCCATCAAGGATGAAGTTCTTGACCTTGAAGCTGCAGGTGTGAAAATCATCCAAATCGACGAGGCTGCTCTCCGTGAGAAATTGCCACTCCGTCGTAGCGACTGGTACGAAGACTACCTTGACTGGGCTATTCCAGCCTTCCGCTTGGTACACTCTACAGTAGCGCCAGACACACAAATCCACACTCACATGTGTTACTCAGAATTTACAGATATTATCCCAGCTATCGACAATATGGATGCGGACGTTATTTCCTTTGAAGCAAGCCGTTCAAACCTTGAAATCTTGGACGAACTCAAAGCGAAAAACTTCCAAACAGAAGTGGGACCTGGGGTTTACGATATCCACTCTCCTCGTGTGCCAAATGAAGGCGAAATCGACCACACAATCGATGCTATTCTTGCCAAAGTACCAAGCAAGAAAGTTTGGATCAACCCTGACTGTGGTTTGAAAACACGTGGTATTCCAGAAACAAAAGAAAGCTTGATCCGCCTTGTCGAAGCAGCAAAAGCTGCGCGTGAGAAATTATAAGATAAGATTTCTCTCTTGACCCTGACTGATCAAGGAACTGCTTGGCCCAAGCCGGCTTAGCAATCATGAAATCAAAAAGAAAAGGATAATGAATATGTCACGCCAAACGCCGTCACTTTCATTTGAAGTGTTCCCTCCAAACCCAGCTGTGGGTAATGATAATATTATTTCAGCCTTGCAGGATATGCGGGAGCTGACACCGCACTTTATCAGTGTGACCGCTAGCAATAATAAATTTAATATCAAGGAAACAACGGTTCGTTTGGCTGACTTTATCCAGAATGACTTGACGATTCCAACCATTGCCCACTTGCCAGCTATCTATCTGACCAAGGAAAAGGTTGCTGAAACCATTGCAGACTTGGATAAGGTTGGGGTACAGAAAATCTTGGCCTTGCGTGGGGATATTATCCCTGATGTGGAACCACAAAAGGATTTCCGCTACGCAACGGATTTGATCGAGTTCATCAAGGAACAAGCCCCTCACTTTGATATTATTGGCGCTTGCTACCCAGAGGGGCATCCTGACTCTCCAAACCAAATCTCGGATATTCAAAATCTCAAGAAGAAAGTGGATGCAGGTTGTTCAAGCCTTGTAACGCAACTTTTCTTTGACAATGAGCGCTTCTACGATTTCCAAGATAAGTGTACCTTGGCAGGGATTGATGTTCCTATTCATGCAGGTATCATGCCCATTCTGAACCGTAATCAAGCACTTCGTCTCTTGAAGACTTGTGAGAATATCCATCTTCCACGTAAATTTAAGGCCATCTTAGACAAGTATGAGCATGACCCTGAGTCGCTCAGAGCAGCAGGACTTGCCTATGCCGTGGATCAGATCGTGGACTTGGTAACGCAGGATGTCGCAGGTGTGCATCTCTACACCATGAACAATGCTGAAACAGCAAAATACATCCACCAAGCAACCCATGCCTTGTTTAATCATCAGTCTTTAGGATAATAAAAAGCAAACCATTCTTCTCAGGTGAGGGGAATGGTTCCTTTTTAATAGAAAAGCCCGCACTTTTTAAGAAAAATATGATAAAATAGACTCTGTACGTACTTGATACAAAGATGAGGGTATTTAGGTTGTAGAAGTTTGTTTAAAGTGGATTATTTTTTAAACAAAATATGATAATAGGTGTCTCAAAAAACACGAACGGAGTGAGTATTTAAAAGATATTTCAAGCTATAGTAGTATCCTAGAGAATAACTCTGTTATTTTCTAGGACGGAATTTTTTAGACTTCAGGCTAAAAAATAAGGGATGAAATTCCACCGGATTTCTAAAATCATCCACTGGATAATTTTACCTCCCGTCTGCACTGTTTCAGTGAAATATCAAAAAACTACTTAAATGAATTTTGGTCTCATTTCTTAGGAAAAAAGATAAGCTTCCTAGCACTCATCGAGTGTGGCGTCACCTTCCTATTTTTCTATAGAAATGTTCGGCAAACCGAACCGTCCAAAATATCTTGATTAATTGAACACGCCTACAACTCTGTGGAAAAAGATAAATCTACCTAGGAGCAGTCGCTCCGTCGTTCGATTTCCTATTTTCCTTTGAGTTGCTTAACGGCTTAGTATCTTGATCTTTGTAGGCAAGGCGTATAATTTCATCAATCCAAAGGGGATTAAAATGACAAAACAAGTATTTCAAACGACTTTTGCGGGTCGTGAGTTAATCGTAGAGACTGGCCAGGTTGCTAAGCAAGCAAATGGCTCTGTTGTCGTGCGTTACGGTGAGTCAACTGTCTTGACTGCGGCCGTTATGTCTAAGAAAATGGCAACTGGGGATTTCTTCCCACTTCAAGTTAACTACGAAGAAAAAATGTATGCGGCTGGGAAGTTTCCTGGTGGCTTTATGAAACGTGAAGGACGTCCTTCTACTGATGCGACCTTGACAGCGCGTTTGATCGACCGTCCAATCCGTCCGATGTTTGCGGAAGGTTTCCGTAACGAAGTGCAAGTCATCAACACAGTTCTTTCTTATGATGAAAATGCATCTGCACCAATGGCAGCCATGTTTGGTTCATCATTGGCCTTGTCTATTTCAGATATTCCATTTGACGGACCAATCGCTGGGGTACAAGTGGGTTATGTCGACGGCCAAATCATCATCAACCCTACTCAAGAACAGGCAGAGCGTTCGCTTCTTGAATTGACAGTAGCTGGTACCAAGCACGCCATCAACATGGTTGAGTCTGGTGCCAAAGAATTGTCAGAAGAAATCATGTTGGAAGCCCTTCTCAAAGGGCACGAAGCTGTTAAAGAATTGATTGCCTTCCAAGAAGAAATCGTTGCTGCTGTTGGTAAGGAAAAAGCAGAAGTGGAATTGCTTCATGTGGATGCGGACTTGCAAGCTGAAATCATCGCAGCCTACAATAGTGACCTCCAAAAAGCGGTTCAAGTAGAAGAAAAATTGGCTCGTGAAGCTGCTACTCAAGCAGTTAAAGACCAAGTGACTGCTGTTTACGAAGAAAAATATGCAGACCACGAAGAATTTGATCGTATCATGCGTGATGTGGCTGAAATCTTGGAACAAATGGAACACGCAGAAGTGCGTCGTTTGATTACAGAAGACAAGGTTCGTCCTGACGGCCGTAAGGTCGATGAAATCCGTCCATTGGATGCGGTTGTTGACTTCCTTCCTCGCGTACACGGTTCAGGTCTCTTCACTCGTGGGCAAACTCAAGCCCTTTCAGTCTTGACCTTAGCCCCAATGGGGGAAACTCAAATCATCGATGGTTTGGCTCCAGAGTACAAGAAACGCTTTATGCACCATTATAACTTCCCTCAATACTCTGTAGGGGAAACAGGTCGTTACGGTGCACCAGGTCGTCGTGAAATCGGTCACGGTGCTCTTGGTGAGCGTGCCCTTGCTCAAGTCTTGCCAAGTTTGGAAGAATTCCCATACGCTATCCGTCTGGTAGCAGAAGTCTTGGAATCAAATGGTTCTTCATCTCAGGCTTCTATCTGTGCGGGAACTCTTGCCCTTATGGCTGGTGGTGTGCCAATCAAGGCGCCAGTAGCTGGTATTGCCATGGGTCTCATCTCTGATGGAAATAACTACACTGTATTGACAGATATCCAAGGTTTGGAAGACCACTTTGGAGACATGGACTTTAAGGTAGCAGGTACTCGTGAGGGGATTACAGCCCTTCAAATGGATATCAAGATCCAAGGGATTACTGCAGAAATCTTGACAGAAGCTCTTGCTCAAGCTAAGAAAGCGCGTTTTGAAATCCTTGATGTGATTGAAGAAACGATTCCAGAAGTTCGTCCAGAATTGGCTCCAACTGCTCCGAAGATTGATACCATCAAGATTGATGTGGATAAGATCAAGATTGTCATCGGTAAAGGTGGAGAAACGATTGACAAGATTATCGCTGAAACAGGCGTTAAGATTGATATCGACGAAGAAGGAAATGTATCTATCTACTCTAGTGACCAAGATGCCATTAACCGTGCCAAAGAAATCATTGCTGGCTTGGTTCGTGAGGCTAAAGTAGATGAAGTTTACCATGCCAAGGTTGTTCGTATCGAGAAATTCGGTGCCTTTGTTAACCTCTTTGACAAGACAGATGCCCTCGTTCACATTTCGGAAATGGCTTGGACGCGTACTAATAATGTCGAAGACTTGGTGGCTATTGGAGACGAAGTCGATGTCAAAGTTATCAAGATTGATGAAAAAGGACGTGTTGATGCTTCTATGAAAGCTCTTCTTCCTCGTCCACCAAAACCTGAGCGTGATGAAAAAGGTGAAAAGTCTGAACGTCCTCACCGTCCACGTCATCACAAGGACCACAAACCGAAGAAAGAATTTACACATAAACCAAAAGATTCAGAATAAGAAAGGAGAAATGTATGGGATGGTGGCGCGAAACCATTGATATCGTAAAAGAAAATGATCCAGCGGCGCGCACCACTTTGGAGGTTCTACTGACCTATCCAGGTGTCAAGGCCTTGGCTGCCCACCGTCTCTCACATTTTCTCTGGAAGCACGGCTTTAAACTTCTAGCTCGTATGCACAGTCAGTTTTGGCGCTTTTGGACTCAGATTGAGATCCATCCAGGTGCTCAGATAGAATCAGGTGTCTTTATCGACCATGGTTCTGGCTTGGTGATTGGAGAGACAGCGATTGTTGAGAAGGGCGTTCTTCTCTATCACGGAGTAACTCTTGGGGGAACTGGAAAAGACTGTGGGAAACGCCATCCGACCGTTCGCAAGGGAGCCCTCATATCGGCTCATGCCCAAGTTATTGGACCAGTGGAAATCGGCGAAAATGCTAAGGTCGGTGCTGCAGCAGTTGTTGTGGCAGATGTTCCTAGTGATGTGACGGTTGTCGGAATTCCTGCTAAAATTGTCCGAGTTCATGGACAGAAGGATGAGCCGACTATCCACGAAGTCGAAGAAAAACGGGAGTACTACGTCAATAAACTCGAGCAGGCTAAAGAAGCCAGTCACAGGTCGTCTGGTTTGTAGAGGATTCCTATATGATTCAAGCAAGAAACAAGTTAAGCCAAGAGGAGTTATCTGAGGCGAAAAAACTAATTAACTGTTGCCAAAACTATGACGGTACCTACCGTGATCCCTATCTCTCTAACATGCTTAATTTTGACCCAAACATGCCCGCCTTTTTCCTTTATTATGAAAAAGGCGAACTTGTTGGTTTATTAACTGTCTATGCTGATGACCAAGATGTGGAAGTGACGATACTGGTTCATCCCAATCATCGCCGTCAGGGAATTGCGCGTGCATTGTTTACTAGTTTTGAGAAAGAAACGGCTTCTTTCCCTATTCGTTCAGTTACTTTTCAGACAGAACGTATTTTTCTAGAGGGTCATCCTGATTTTGTCAGCAACTGGGGATTGGTCGAGGATGAAGAGACAGAAACCTGGTTAGGTAAGGATAGAAGACCTTATCAGTTAGTAACTGTTTCTAATCTTGAAGTTTTGTTAGCAGATAGTTCGTATCAGGAGCAAATTAGCCAGTTAAAATTTCAGGCATTTTCAGAGGAACATGAATCGAGAGAAGTTGTGGATAGATATGTCGCTGAAGCTCTGAAGGATTCAGAAAGTCGCCTATATATTTTATTAAAAGACGGTCAGGTTATTGGGACTTGCACGGTAGATTTATCAACTAATACGAATTACTTCTACGGTTTAGCAATATCAGAACTTGAACGTGGCAAAGGCTACGGAAGCTATTTAGCAAAATCCCTAGTCAACCAACTGATTGAGCAAAATGATAAGGAATTTCAGATTGCAGTAGAGGACAGCAACGTAGGTGCCAAGCGCTTGTATGAAAAAATCGGCTTTGTCAAACAGACACAGGTAGTTTATTTGAATGAGAAAGAGTAGAAAAATGCTATTAGAAGAATTCGAAAATGTACCTGCTGTTATCGAACCAACTGATCGAAGTATTCGTGATGGTGGAGAAATCTGTGACACGATTATTTTATCTTTTAATGGAGAAATCGTTGAACGAGTAAAGCAGTTTGTAGATGTTTACGAAGGTGGCTATCTAACCAATCTAAATGGTAGATTTCCATGGTATATCTATGAAAAAGATGGGAGTAAGGTAGCCGTTGCTATAGCTACGATTGGAGCCCCAATGGTTGTTGGACTCTTAGAAGAACTCAAAGCAAGAGGATTTAAGAACTTTATTGTTTTTGGTTCTTGCGGAGTTCTAGATCAGTCTATTCAGGCTGATAAGATCATCCTACCTGCGGCCGCATTGCGAGATGAAGGGACTAGCTATCACTATGCCCCACCGGGTGATGAAGTAGCCTATGACGAGTCTCTACTGGTCGAGCTGGAAGCCATCTTTGACAAGCACAATATCGAGCATATCCGCACCAAGTCTTGGACGACTGATGCCTTTTATCGAGAAACGCCTGATAAGGTCAAGCGTCGCTTGGCTGCTGGAGCCAAAGTGGTAGACATGGAAGCTTCAGCTATCATGGCTTGGAGTCAATTTCGCAAGAGTAAAGTCTATCAGTTCTTCTACACAGCTGACTATGTGGATCATCATAACCGAACCTGGGATGCCCGCCATGAAGAGCGGACAGCTGATGCCATGACTTTTTTTACTATTGCTTTGACAATAGCAAAGGAACTAGAAAGGTAACTACAAGAATGGCAGTATATTTTTACGGCTGTATCACCATGGATGGCTACTTGGCAGACAGCCAGCACAGGATAGACTGGCTGCATCAGCTTGGTTCTGTAGAGGATACAGGCTATGATGACTTTTACAGACAAATGGATATCACCATCATGGGCAAGCGGACCTTTGAGGAAATCCAAGATTTACAAGATGTAGAAAGTTTTTATCAAGCTACGGAAAATTATGTCTTTACGCATGATAGGCATCTGCCTGTCAGCAATTACCAGCCAGTAGCTGGGGATGTGGTGGACTTTGTTCGCCAGATTGACAAAGGCAAAAATGTCTTTGTGATTGGTGGTAATTCCTTGGTGGGACCGCTTTTGGATGCGGATCTTTTCGATCACCTCATTATTCAGATAGCGCCCCTTATCCTAGGAAAGGGGGTTCCCCTCTTTACCCAAGAGGAAGGGCAGCGCTTTTACCAACTGGATAGCCTCAGACAATTTGGCCCTTTTGCAGAGCTGGTTTTCAGCCGAAAAAGTCAGAAATAGAGAAGGGAGTGGACCGCATGATTAAAATTTACGACACCATGTCTCGTGATTTGCGAGAATTTGTCCCAATCGAAGAAGGAAAGGTTCGCATGTATGTCTGTGGGCCAACGGTATACAACTATATTCACGTAGGGAATGCCCGTTCGACGGTGGCTTTTGATACCATTCGTCGTTATTTCGAATACCGTGGCTACGAAGTTGCCTATATTTCCAACTTTACAGATGTAGACGATAAGATTATCAACCGTGCCAAGGAAGAAGGTATCACGCCTCTGGAGGTTGCGGACAAGTACATCGCTGCCTTTCGTGAGGATGTGACAGCTTTGGGCGTGAAACCTGCGACTCGCCATCCGCGTGTGGTGGAGTTTATGGCGGACATCATTCGTTTTGTGGAAGTCTTGATTGAAAAAGGTTATGCTTACGAGAGTCAAGGAGATGTTTACTTCCGCGTGGAAAAATCTCACAACTATGCTAAATTGGCCAATAAAACCTTGGAAGATTTGGAGCTGGGTGCTTCAGGTCGTACCGATGAAGAAACGGCTCGCAAGGAAAATCCTGTAGACTTTGCCCTTTGGAAAGCTGCAAAGCCAGGCGAGATTTCCTGGGATAGCCCTTGGGGACCTGGTCGTCCGGGTTGGCATATTGAATGTTCAGTCATGTCGACAGAGATTTTGGGAGATACCATTGATATCCACGGTGGTGGAGCTGATTTGGAGTTTCCTCACCATACCAACGAAATTGCCCAGTCAGAAGCAAAAACAGGCAAGACTTTTGCTAACTACTGGATGCACAATGGCTTTGTCAATATCGACAATGTTAAGATGTCTAAGTCCTTGGGCAACTTTATAACCGTACACGATGCCCTCAAAACCCTCGATGGGCAAGTGTTGCGTTTCTTCTTTGCGACTCAGCATTACCGTAAGCCTATCAACTTTACCGAAAAAGCAGTGCGAGACGCCGAAACTAATCTCAAATATCTGAAGAACACTTACGAACAACCATTTACAGGAAACGTGGATACCCAAGAGTTACAAGCTTTTAAAGACAAGTTTGTTGCCGCTATGGATGAGGATTTCAACTCCGCCAACGGTATCACAGTTGTCTTTGAAATGGCCAAATGGATCAACTCAGGAAACTATGATGCAAGTGTTAAGGAAGCTCTTGCGGATATGTTGGAGGTCTTTGGGATTGTCTTTGTTGAGGAAGTTTTGGATGCAGAGATTGAAGCTTTGATCCAAAAACGTCAAGAAGCGCGTGCCAATCGTGACTTTGCGACAGCAGACCAAATCCGTGACCAATTAGCGACTCAAGGAATTAAGCTCCTTGATACCAAGGATGGAGTGAGGTGGACTCGTGATTGATGTCAATCTCATTAACGGGATTGCGCTAGCTTTTGAAGGAGATGCAGTTTACTCCATGTATATCCGTCGCCATCTCATCCGTAAAGGCATGACCAAACCCAACAAACTCCACCAAGAGGCGACTAAGTATGTCTCAGCCAAGGCTCAGGCTCGCTTGATTGCCCTCATGTTGGAGGAGCAAGTCCTGACGGAAAAAGAAGAAGAAATCTATAAACGTGGTCGCAATACCAATAGCCACACAAAGGCTAAAAATGCTGATGTGGTGACTTACCGCATGTCTACAGGTTTTGAAGCAGTCATGGGCTATCTCCATCTGACTGAAAATCTGGAGCGTCTAGAGACCATAATTTCTTGGTGCATCCAAAAAGTGGAGGGCTAGAATATGATTGCAAAGGAATTACAAGACTGGTTTCCTGAAGCTCAGATTTCAGATCAGCCAGTAGAGAAACCGGGCTATCTCACTCTCCCTTTAGCTTCTAAGCAGTGGATTTTACTGGAGGAAGCTGGGCTCAGCGAGCGTGAAAAGCAGCTGGTTGCCCTTTTGACCCAGCAAGAGCAGGCTCGTTCGCTCAATCCTTGGTATCCCTATCTGATTGAGGGGAAGGGGCAGGCACCACAAACTTTCAAAAAGATTCAGCTGGTTTATTGCCATCTTTCCTATTTCCAACAGGAAAATCTATCCTCTTGGCTAGACATGATGCGGACTCTTTTTCCCAACTGCCAGACAGTATTGCAGGTCGGGGCTCAGGATTATGTATTTGTGCTTCAACAAGATAAGTACACCTCTGTTCGCTCAATCTTATCTGATACGATTGAAGCGGTTGAGTATGACTTTGACCTTCGTCTGTCTATCATGTTGGGGCAGGTGTGGTTTCAGACAGGCTCTCAAGCCCTATCAGACTTGATCAAAGCGGAGCGAGATTTGTTTAAGACTTGGTGGCGCCAAGGTCACCAAGGTGTACACACCTTTTCACAGCTCTATCTGTGGAGTATGGGAGAAAGGCTAGTGGACTCGAGAGTCATTAAAGAATGCCTGCACCAGATGATTTTGGATCAGGATCAGATTCAGGAAATCATTCTTTCTCTTTGGGAAAACAGTGCTGTTCTGACTAAAACAGCCCAGCAACTCTATCTGCACCGCAATTCTCTCCAATATAAGATTGATAAATGGGAAGAGTTAACAGGACTTCAGTTGAAGGAGTTAACGGATCTTACCTTGTGTTATCAGTTGATTTTACCAGATATTCTCTAAAGTTTTGTGCAAGTTGCACAGAACTTTTTTATTTTTTTGGTCACCTTGCCATAGAAATGTAAAGCGTTTTCATTTATAATGAAACTATCAAAAAATAAAAGGAGTTCACCTTCCATGGTAGAATTAAATCTTAAAAACATTTACAAAAAATATCCAAACAGCGAACACTACTCAGTTGAAGATTTCAACTTGGACATCAAAGACAAAGAATTTATCGTTTTCGTAGGTCCTTCAGGATGTGGTAAATCAACAACTCTTCGTATGATTGCTGGTCTTGAAGACATTACAGAAGGTACGGCATCTATCGATGGCGTGGTTGTCAACGACGTAGCTCCAAAAGACCGTGACATCGCCATGGTATTCCAAAACTACGCTCTTTACCCACACATGACTGTATATGACAACATGGCTTTCGGTTTGAAATTGCGTAAATACAGCAAGGAAGACATCGACAAACGTGTTCAAGAAGCAGCAGCAATCCTTGGCTTGAAAGAGTTCTTGGATCGTAAACCTGCTGACCTTTCTGGTGGTCAACGTCAACGTGTTGCCATGGGTCGTGCGATTGTCCGTGATGCAAAAGTATTCTTGATGGACGAACCTTTGTCAAACTTGGATGCCAAACTTCGTGTATCTATGCGTGCTGAAATTGCGAAGATCCACCGTCGTATCGGTGCTACAACCATCTACGTAACGCACGACCAAACAGAAGCGATGACACTTGCTGACCGTATCGTTATCATGTCAGCAACTAAGAACCCTGCTGGTACAGGTACTATCGGACGTGTAGAACAAATCGGTACCCCTCAAGAAGTTTACAAAAATCCAGTTAACAAGTTCGTTGCAGGATTCATTGGAAGCCCAGCTATGAACTTCATCAACGTGAAATTGGTTGGTAGCGACATTGTTTCTGACGGTTTCCGCTTGAAAGTTCCAGAAGGAGCATTGAAAGTTCTTCGTGACAAAGGCTATGAAGGAAAAGAATTGATCTTCGGTATTCGTCCAGAAGATGTGAATGCAGAACCTGCTTTCCTTGAAACATTCCCAGAATCAGTTGTCAAAGCTACTATCTCTGTATCAGAATTGCTTGGTTCAGAATCTCACCTTTACTGCCAAGTTGGTAAAGACGAATTTGTTGCCAAAGTGGATGCTCGTGACTACTTGCAAACAGGCGCAACAGTTGAACTTGGATTTGACTTGAACAAAGCACACTTCTTTGACGTAGAAACTGAAAAAACAGTCTACTAAGCAAATGAAATGTCAAAACACTGCTCGAGAAAACTGGCAGTGTTTTTTTAATGATTGGTATTGGCATAAAAACAGGCTTTTCTAGTTTTCATATCCTTAAAAAAGTGATAAAATGGTAGGAAGAATTGGAGAGTATAGATGCCGAAAGAAGTGAATTTGACGGGCGATCAGGTAGTCGCTTTAACGAGAGAATATTTAACAAAGGAAGACGTTGCTTTTGTACAAAAAGCATTGATTTACGCAGTTGATTGTCATAGTGGGCAGTTTCGGAAATCAGGTGAGCCCTATATTATCCATCCTATTCAGGTAGCAGGCATTCTGGCTAAGCTCAAGCTGGATGCCGTAACGGTTGCCTGTGGTTTTTTGCATGACGTGGTTGAAGACACAGATGCGACACTGGATGATCTGGAGAGAGAGTTCGGTCATGATGTTCGGATTATCGTTGACGGGGTGACCAAGCTTGGTAAGGTTGAGTACAAATCACTCGAGGAACAATTGGCGGAAAATCACCGCAAGATGCTTATGGCCATGTCTGAGGATATCCGTGTTATCTTGGTTAAATTATCGGACCGTTTGCACAATATGCGGACTCTCAAACACCTGCGAAAGGACAAGCAAGAGCGTATCTCCAGAGAAACCATGGAAATTTATGCACCACTTGCTCATCGTCTAGGGATTTCCAGTGTCAAGTGGGAGTTGGAAGATCTATCTTTCCGTTACCTCAATCCAACTGAGTTTTACAAGATCACTCACATGATGAAGGAAAAACGCAGAGAGCGAGAGGCTTTGGTCGATGAAGTCGTGACAAAGTTAGAGGAGTACACTTCCGAACGCAATCTCAAAGGGAAAATCTATGGTCGTCCTAAGCATATCTATTCGATCTACCGCAAGATGCAGGATAAGAAGAAACGCTTTGAGGAAATTTATGACCTAATTGCCATCCGCTGTATCTTAGATACTCAGAGTGATGTATATGCCATGCTGGGTTATGTGCATGAACTTTGGAAACCTATGCCAGGCCGCTTCAAAGACTATATCGCCAATCGCAAGGCCAACGGTTACCAGTCTATCCATACAACTGTTTATGGACCAAAAGGGCCGATTGAATTCCAGATTCGGACCAAGGAAATGCACGAAGTGGCTGAGTACGGGGTAGCAGCTCACTGGGCATATAAGAAAGGCATTAAAGGGCAGGTCAACAGCAAGGAATCTGCTATTGGGATGAACTGGATCAAGGAGATGATGGAGCTCCAAGACCAGGCTGATGATGCCAAGGAATTTGTGGACTCTGTTAAAGAAAACTATCTGGCAGAGGAGATTTACGTCTTTACTCCTGATGGTGCGGTTCGCTCCCTTCCAAAAGATTCAGGACCGATTGACTTTGCCTATGAAATCCACACCAAAGTCGGTGAAAAAGCGACTGGTGCCAAGGTCAATGGCCGTATGGTTCCACTGACAACCAAACTCAAGACAGGGGATCAGGTTGAAATTATCACCAACCCCAACTCCTTTGGTCCGAGTCGTGACTGGCTCAACATGGTCAAGACTAGCAAGGCACGCAACAAGATTCGTCAGTTCTTTAAAAATCAAGACAAGGAATTATCCGTTAACAAGGGCCGTGAAATGTTGATGGCCCAGTTCCAAGAAAACGGCTATGTAGCCAATAAGTTTATGGACAAGCGTCATATGGACGAGGTTCTTCAAAAGACCAGCTACAAGACAGAGGAGGCTCTCTACGCAGCCATTGGTTTTGGAGAAATTGGCGCTATTACCGTCTTTAACCGTTTGACCGAAAAGGAACGCCGTGAGGAAGAGCGTGCCAAGGCCAAGGCGGAAGCAGAAGAGCTTGTCAAAGGTGGCGAAGTTAAAGTCGAGAACAAAGAAACCCTCAAGGTTAAGCATGAGGGTGGTGTGGTCATTGAAGGTGCTTCAGGACTCCTCGTTCGTATTGCCAAGTGTTGTAATCCAGTTCCGGGTGACGACATTGTCGGCTACATTACTAAGGGACGAGGTGTAGCTATTCACCGTGTGGACTGTATGAATCTCCGTGCCCAAGAAAACTATGAGCAACGTCTCCTTGATGTGGAGTGGGAAGATCAATTCTCAAGCAAGGAATACACCGCCCACATCGATATCTATGGTCTTAACCGTACAGGGCTCTTAAATGATGTTCTGCAAGTTCTCTCCAACACAACTAAGAATATTTCAACCGTTAATGCTCAACCAACCAAGGATATGAAATTTGCTAATATCCATGTCTCCTTTGGTATTTCCAACCTCTCTACACTGACCACAGTCGTGGACAAGATTAAGAGTGTGCCAGAGGTTTACTCTGTCAAACGGACCAACGGCTAATTCTCCTAGCTCTTACTAGAAAGGCTATTATGAAAATCATCATTCAACGAGTCAAGAAAGCCCAAGTGATTATCGAAGGTCAGGTTCATGGGAAAATCAATCAGGGACTTTTATTACTGGTCGGTGTTGGCCCAGAGGACCAAGAGGAAGATCTGGACTATGCTGTGAGAAAGCTCGTCAACATGCGGATTTTTTCTGATGCAGAAGGCAAGATGAATCTGTCTGTCAAGGATATTGAAGGAGAAATCCTTTCTATTTCCCAGTTTACCCTCTTTGCAGATACCAAGAAAGGCAATCGTCCAGCTTTTACAGGTGCTGCCAAGCCGGATATGGCAACTTCCTTCTATGATACTTTCAACCACAAGCTAGCTCAGGAAGTACCTGTTCAGACAGGTATCTTTGGAGCGGATATGCAGGTGGAGCTGGTTAATGATGGACCAGTCACCATCATTCTTGATACTAAAAATAGATAAGAAAACCAAGCCAGCTGGCTTGGTTTTTGTTTATAGACACTCCCATAAAGAGGTATGTTTGTTGTAAAAGTCGGGATAGTTTTCTCTTAGGTGGCTAGCCGTTATATAATATAAAGTAGAATGACAACCAGTGACGATTGGCATAAGAGAGGAAAGTCGCTGAGAACTAGCGAAGGTTAAAAGGACAAATAATAGAAAATCGCTGATGAGCACCCCTAAATAGTAGAGGCGAATTTTTTTGTTCATCTGAGGATAAATCTCAGAGAAATGTTTTTTGAGTCGGAAGACCAAGCGAGATAGCAGTAGTCCCTGAGCAAGGATGAAAATAAAACCAGAGAGCATGAGCCAGCCCAAAGCTGTCTCATGTCTTGTGATAAAAAATGCTAATAGTAGCAAATCGCAGAGTGCAATGGCTGCAAAATGGATTCTAAAGAGTTTTTTCATAGGAAGACCTCCCTCTTTTATCTAGCTTCATTCTACACCAAACAAATGGGACTTACAAGCAAAATAATAAAAAATCCCTGAAAGAAGTTTCTTTCAGGAATAAGGGCTTAGTTGATTTTTTCGACATAGAGTTGTTTGGCGATATCGATGCTAACTTGGAGATCTTCACCTCTGTTGACCAGTGTAAAGGTATTGGAAAAATTATCAAATTGCTTGACCTGGACTTGGTCATCGATATGAATTTCATGCTTTTCTAGATATTTGAGTAGATCAAAGCTATCATGAACGCGAGTCAGGAGATAGGTGCCGGCTTCTTTGGCATCTGCTAGAGGTAGGTTGTTGATTTCAACCAAGAGCTCTCCCTTAGCTGGGATGGTTCCTCCGTGGGGGCAGGTTTTAGGGAAGCCAAGCAGTTTATCCAGTCTCTCTACGAAGAGGTCGGATACAGTGTGCTCTAGGACTTCAGCTTCCTCGTGGATTTGATCGCTGGTATAGTCGAGATGGTGAACTAGAAAGACCTCAATCAACCGGTGTTTGCGATAGAGCTCGGAGACTAGTTTGAGCCCAATATCTGTCAATAGATAGCCATTCTCCTTGTCCTTGAGGATGAGATTTTCACTTTTCATGCGTTTGATCATCTCTGTTACGGCAGGTGGAGAGACTTGCATACGGGTAGCAATTTCCTTATTGGTGATTTTCTGCATCTCCGTACCGATTTCATAAATACATTTTAGATAGTCTTCTTTATTTGGCGTCATTCGTTTCCTCTTGTCTTTTCTCTCCATCTAGTATATCAAAAAAAGCTAGATTTCTCTAGCCTTCTGCCCTAATGGCTTTGATTTTAGTCCAGTTCTTTCACTGCAGCAATAGCAGCTTCAAAATCTGGTTCCGTGTTGATGTTGTCAACGTATTCTACGTAACGGATGACATTGTCAGTATCGAGAACAAAGACGGCACGTGCAAGGAGATGCCACTCGTTAATCAAAAGGGCATAATCGCGCCCGAAAGAATGGTCAAAGTAGTCTGATAGCATGATGGCATTGTCAAGACCTTCAGCCCCACACCAGCGTCCTTGGGCAAATGGTAGGTCCATAGAAACGGTAAGAACGACGGTGTTGTCAAGGTTGGCAAGTTCTTGGTTGAATCGACGTGTTTGCGTTGAGCAGACACCAGTATCGATAGAAGGGACAACACTCAAGACTTTTTTCTTTCCATCAAAGTCAGCTAGCGTTTTTTTAGAGAGATCGGTTGTTGTAAGAGAAAAGTCAAGTGCCTTGTCTCCGACTTGCAGTTGTTTACCTGTAAAAGTTACAGGATTTCCGAGAAAAGTGGTCATGAAACTACTCCATTCTTTTTTCTTTTATTTTACCGAGAATTGTCAGATTTTTCCAATGATTTGACCGGAAATTAAGTGATAAAAAAACGCCCATTCACGTGAGAACGACGTTTTTTAGTGGATTACTTAGACAAACCTTCAGCAATCTTGTCAAGGTTGTATTTCATCATGCTGTAGTAGCTGTCGCCTTCTTTGCCTTCTTCAGCGATTGAGTCAGTAAAGATTTGTGCGTAGATTGGGATGTTTGTGTCTTGTGAAACAGTCTTCATTGGACGGTCATCGACACTTGATTCAACAAAGAGTGATGGAACTTTTGTTTGGCGAAGTTTTTCAACCAAGGTTTTGATTTGTTCAGGAGTACCTTCTTCTTCCGTGTTGATTTCCCAGATGTAGGCACTTGGAACACCGTAGGCTTTAGAGAAGTATTTGAAGCATCCTTCGCTGGTTACGATGAGTTTCTTTTCAGCAGGGATATTGTTAAATTTCTCTTTGGCTTCCTTGTCCAGTTTGTCTAGTTTTTCAGTATAGTCTTTGAGATTTTTTTCGTAGAATTCCTTGTTGCTAGGGTCCTTGGCAATGAGCTGTTTAGCAATATTTTTAGCATAAATCATCCCATTTTCAAGGTTGAGCCAAGCGTGTGGGTCTTCTTTGCCTTTCTCGTTTTGGCCTTCAAGGTAGATGATGTCTACACCGTCGCTAACTGCAAAGTAGTCTTTGTTTTCAGTTTTCTTGGCATTTTCGACCAATTTGGTAAACCAAGCATTGCCACCTGTTTCAAGGTTGATACCGTTATAGAAAATCAAGTCAGCTTGAGAAGTTTTCTTAACGTCTTCAGGAAGTGGTTCGTATTCGTGTGGGTCTTGACCAACAGGAACGATACTGTGAAGATCAATCTTGTCACCAGCGATATTTTTGGTAATATCAGCGATAATTGAGTTTGTAGCAACAACTTTTAGTTTTTGACCAGAAGTAGCATCTTTTTTTCCGCTAGCACATGCTACAAGTGCAATAACGGAAAGAAAGAGTACAAGCAATGTACCTAATTTTTTCATTAGATTCCTCCAGAAAGGGTCTCCCCTTATTTATTGATTTTTTTATGTTTCAGTTTCAAATATCGTTGTTTTGGAGCGATAAAGAAGCTAATGAGAAAGAAACTGGCAGATGTGAGCACGATGCTCGATCCTGCTGCGAGATTGAAGCTATAGCCGATAAAGAGTCCCACAACAGAAGCTAGAGCTCCTAGACTTGATGAAAGGAAAATCATGCTCTTTAGGCTATTAGCGTAAAGATAAGCCGTCGCAGCTGGGGTGATTAGCATAGCCACGATAAGAATGGTTCCAACACTTTGCATGGCGGTGACGGACACAAGGGTCAAGAGCACCATGAGCAGATAGTGGTAGAAATTGACAGGCATTCCCATGGCTTTAGCCAGGAGCTCGTCAAAGGATGTAATCAATAGTTGTTTAAAGAAAATCCCGATAATCAAGAGAATGATTGCCCCCACACCAATGGTAATCCACATATCCATGTCTTGGACAGCGAGGATATTCCCGAAAAGGATATGGAAGAGGTCTGTCGAACTCTTGGCAACACTAATCAAGATGACACCTAGGGCTAAGAAAGATGAAAAGGTAATACCAATGGCAGTGTCACTCTTGATGATAGAGTTTCCCTTGATATAGGTAATGATGATGGAGGCCATCAAGCCAAAGATAATGGCTCCAATAAAGAAATCAATTCCCAGGATAAAGGAAAGGGCTACGCCGGGCAAAACTGCGTGAGAGATAGCATCTCCCATGAGAGACATCCCACGTAGGATGATAAAACATCCCACAGCTCCAGCAACCACTCCGATGACTATAGCTGTTATCAAGGCGTTTTGTAGGAAATGGAAATGTTGCAATCCATCGATAAATTCTGCTATCATAGGTCACCTCCATTGAAAAAGAGTTTGCTACCGTAGGCCTTCTTAAGATTGGCTTCGGTAAAGGTTTCTTTAGTTGGGCCAAGGTCTATTAATTCTCGATTGAGAAGCAAAACTTGGTCGAAATAATGGGGGACTTTGCTGAGGTCATGATGGACGATGAGAACTGTTTTACCAGCTTTTTTAAGGTCTCTCAGCGTATTCATGATAATCTCTTCACTAACCGAGTCAATCCCGACAAATGGCTCATCTAGAAAGATGTAGTCTGCCTCCTGCACTAAGCAACGGGCAATCAACACACGTTGGAATTGTCCTCCTGAGAGCTGGCTGATTTGGCGATCAGCATAGTCTGAAAGTCCAACGATTTCAAGTGCATCTGCCACTTTTTTCCAGTGGCTGGCTTTTAAGGTGTGAAAGAGTGGGATGGATGGATAGAGTCCCAGAGAGACGCATTCCTTGACCTTGATAGGGAAATTGTAGTCGATATGGATTTTTTGCTCGACATAGGCAACTCGATTTAAAGATTTCTTGACTTCTTTATCGTCGAGAAAGGCCTGACCTTCATGTGGGATAATTCCCAACATACCTTTTAATAAAGTTGATTTTCCAGCACCATTTGGACCAATAATTCCGGTAATAGTTGGTCCGTGGAGCACTAGTGAAATATCCTTTAGTGCCAGCGTTTCTTTGTAGGAGACACTGAGGTTTTCGATACGTATCATACAGTTGTATTCCTCCTATCTTTTAATATACCTTAAAAAAAAAATTAAGTCAAGTTAATTTTTAAAAAATTTAATAAAATAACAATAAAATGAAAGATACAAGAAATTTATTTTTGATTGCATTCCCTAGATTTTTTTGCTAAGCTAGGAATAAGTGAAAAAATGAAAGCGAGAACAAGATGACACGTTATCAAGACGATTTTTATGATGCAATCAATGGCGAGTGGGAAAAAACAGCTGTTATTCCAGCTGACAAATCTCGAACAGGTGGTTTTATTGACCTTGATGAGGAAATTGAAGAGTTGATGCTGGCGAATACGGACAAGTGGTTGGCAGGTGAAAAAGTCCCAGAGGATGCCATCCTCGCAAACTTTGTTAAGTACCATCGTATGGTACGTGATTTTGACAAGAGAGAAGCAGATGGGATTAATCCTGTTTTGCCAATGCTCAAGGAATACCAAGATTTGGAGAGCTTTGCAGATTTCACCAGCAAACTGACAGAGTTTGAACTAGCAGGGAAGCCAAACTTCCTTCCATTTGGAATATCACCAGACTTTATGGATGCCAGAACCAATGTTCTCTGGGCCAGTGCTCCAGGAACTATCTTGCCAGATACAACCTACTACGCTGAAGACCATCCTCAGCGTGAGGAGTTGTTAGGTTTGTGGAAGGAAAGTACTACGAATCTTCTCAAAGCCTATGATTTTTCAGATGAGGAAATCGCAGATTTACTAGAGAAACGATTGGAATTGGACCGTCGCACTGCGGCTGTAGTGCTTTCTAACGAAGAAAGTTCAGAATATGCCAAACTCTACCATCCATACGCTTATGAAGATTTCAAGAAATTTGCCCCTGCACTTCCATTGGATGATTTCTTCCAAACAGTTCTTGGACAAACTCCAGATAAGGTTATCGTAGACGAGGAACGTTTCTGGCAAGCAGCAGATCAATTTTATAGTGAAGAAGCGTGGCCTTTACTCAAAGCAACCTTGATTTTGGGTGTGGTCAATCTCTCAACCAGCTACCTCACAGACGAGATTCGTGTCTTATCAGGTGCTTACGGACGTGCCCTTTCAGGTGTGCCAGAAGCACAGGACAAGGTCAAGGCAGCTTATCACTTAGCCCAAGGTCCTTTCAAGCAGGCTCTTGGTCTCTGGTATGCGCATGAAAAATTCTCCCCAGAAGCTAAGGCTGACGTAGAGAAAAAAGTAGCGACTATGATTGACGTTTATAAGGAACGCTTGGCCAAGAACGACTGGCTCACGCCTGAAACGCGAGATAAGGCCGTTGTCAAACTCAATGTCATCAAGCCTTATATCGGTTATCCAGAGGAATTGCCAGAACGCTACAAGGACAAAGTAGTGGATGAAACTGCCAGTCTCTTTGAGAATGCCCTAGCCTTTGCGCGTGTGGAAATCAAGCACAGCTGGAGCAAGTGGAACCAACCGGTTGACTACAAGGAGTGGGGTATGCCAGCTCATATGGTCAACGCCTACTACAATCCTCAGAAGAACTTGATTGTCTTCCCAGCTGCCATTTTACAGGCTCCATTCTATGACTTGCATCAGTCGTCTTCTGCCAACTACGGTGGTATTGGTGCTGTTATTGCTCACGAGATTTCTCACGCCTTTGACACAAATGGTGCGTCCTTTGATGAAAATGGTAGTCTCAAGGATTGGTGGACAGAGAGTGACTATGCTGCCTTTAAAGAAAAAACGCAGAAAGTTATCGACCAGTTTGATGGGCAAGAATCTTACGGTGCAAGAATCAACGGAAAACTAACTGTATCAGAAAATGTTGCCGACCTAGGAGGAATTGCTGCAGCCCTTGAAGCTGCTAAGAGAGAACCAGACTTCTCTGCTGAAGAATTCTTCCACAACTTTGCTCGTATCTGGCGCATGAAAGGTCGTCCTGAGTTGATGAAACTCATGGCCAGTGTCGACGTGCACGCGCCTGCCAAACTCCGTGTCAATGTGCAAGTGCCAAACTTCGATGACTTCTTTACAACTTACGATGTCAAAGAAGGCGATGGTATGTGGCGTTCACCAGAGGATCGTGTGATTATTTGGTAAGATAAAAACCAAGGAAATTATCCTTGGTTTTTTGCTTGCTAGAAAAAGGGATTAAAAGTCTTTTCGTGAGCGATAGTCGTAGCTGGACCATGCCCAGGGTAGACATCGTAGTTAGGAAGGGTGAAGAGTTGAGTTTGGATACTATGGAGGAGTTGTTCCGTGCTACCTGTAGGAAGATCGGTCCGTCCGATGGTTTCTCGGAAAAGAGCATCACCCGTCAAGACTAGATGGGCCTCAGGAAAAACGAGGGAAACACCTCCGATAGAGTGCCCTGGGGTTGGTAGAACTGTAAAACGAAATTCCTCAAGCTGGTATTCCTCGTGAAAGACAAAGGTGTGTTCTGCTGGTTTTGCGACCACATCTGCCATATCATCGTGACGAGGGAGACCAGAGAGATTATCTACAGGTGTATAAAGCCAAGAAGCTTCACTCTCTGCTACATAAACAGGGGGATTTCCAAAAGTATCTCTGACCAAGTCCAGACTCATAATGTGGTCGTAGTGGGTGTGGGTCAGGAGAATCGCACAAACTGGTTTGTTGATTTTCTCAATAGTCTTGCGAATAGCTTCCCAATGGCTACCTGGGTCAACCACAATTAAGTGTTGATCCCCTTCTAGATAATAAGTATTTTCATAGGCAACGGGATTCACGGTTTTATGGATTTTCATACTGGCTCCAATCTCAAAGAATGTACTAAACTAAGTATAGCATAGAAGAGGATACTTAGGGTATCAGAAAGTCTTTTTCGTGTCTTGACGATTTTTCCAAGCCTGGTATCGGGTGTCAATCAAGAGTTGGGTTAAGCGCCCCATGGTTTCTCTTTCTTCGGGAGTGAGGGATTGAGCTTGGACAAAGAGTTGATGAATGTGTTCAATGACCTTGAAGGAAGAAAGATCGTTGATAGAGGAGATGCCTGCATCGAGAATGATTCCGAAAAAGAGGTCGAAATAGAGTTGTAGTTCCTCGTCAGGGACTGTTTCAACCCATTCCTTGAAGGTTGTATCGACTTGCTGACTATCACTATTGGTCTCGTCCAGTTGGACAAAGTGTTTGTCTTCAACCTGCCAACTAAAGGTATCGTGCTGGGCGATGCCACCCAAGGCAGTACTTCGAACAACGATTTTTTTATCCGGAATTTCCAGCATCATCCCGATGATAGAACCTTGTGGGATAAATACTTTTGTTCTGTCTATCATGTTTTGATAGCCTAGTGTTTCGGTTAGTTCCTTGTGAAGCCCAGGTGCATCAAAAGTATAGACAGCGATAATGTTTTTCTGCAAGTTTGGATCAAGTTGACTGGCAGCATAGACAGCTAGATTGCCCCCTTTTGAGTGTCCTGCTAGGATAACCTTTTGGTTAGGATGTTGGGCAAAAAAGTCCTCTAAATACTGGAGGGCATGTTTTTGAGCTGGGATTTCCTTCATATAGGTCATATGGAAATCTTCTTTCCAACCAATGATGCTGTCATCCGTTCCACGAAAAACAAGCAAATAGGTATCGAGACTGATACGATAAGTCATGGCTGCAAACTGTTTCTGCAATTCAGGATCAATATCGTTGATAAATTCTGAGAGCTTGCAATTTTTAAATCGTTTGTGTTGAGCGAGTTGATCCAATAACTGGAGACGGTTTTTATTGGTCAGCATCGTCGTGTCTCTAGGAATTTGAGGTGCAAGATCTATGAGGCGCTTTGGTTCTTGGGTGACTACATCATCAAAAGCAAGGTAGGTTAATTCAGTCAAGGCAAGAACATCTAACTCGTTCACGGAGAGGTCATAAAAGGAATCGTATGCTACATCATTGAGGTAGTCAAAAATATTGGCCATAAAAGCTCCTTTCTCTATATTTATCCTATCACATTTATCTAGAATTAGCTAGTAGGCTTACTAGATTTTGCTATACTGCTAGCGAGATGGTTTAAATACAGGTTTGCGTTTTATCCATAGGGAAAATCTGTTATAATAAGAACAAAGGAGGAGCGCATGCACAAGATTTTACTAGTAGAAGACGACCAAGTTATTCGGCAACAAGTGGGGAAACTGCTCTCTGAATGGGGCTTTGAGGTCGTTTTGGTAGAGGATTTTATGGAGGTATTGAGTCTTTTTGTTCAGTCAGAGCCTCATTTGGTCCTCATGGATATTGGCTTACCTCTTTTTAATGGTTACCACTGGTGTCAGGAGATTCGCAAGATTTCTAAGGTGCCTATCATGTTTCTGTCTTCGAGAGATCAGGCTATGGATATCGTCATGGCAATCAATATGGGAGCGGATGACTTTGTGACCAAGCCTTTTGACCAGCAGGTGCTCCTTGCCAAGGTTCAGGGCTTGTTGCGCCGTTCCTATGAGTTTGGGCGAGATGAAAGTCTGTTGGAATATGCGGGTGTAATCCTCAATACCAAGTCTATGGATGTGCATGTCAATGGCAAAGCTATCAGCCTAACCAAAAATGAATTTCAGATTTTACGAGTTTTATTCGAGCATGCAGGAAATATCGTAGCGCGTGATGATTTGATGCGAGAACTCTGGAACAGTGACTTTTTTATCGACGACAATACCTTATCTGTTAATGTCGCTCGCTTGCGCAAGAAACTGGAGGAAGAAGGTTTGATTGGTTTTATTGAAACCAAGAAAGGGATAGGGTATGGACTGAAACATGCTTGATTGGAAACCATTTTTTCTAGCCTATCTGCGTTCTCGCAGTCGCGTTTTTACCTATATTTTTTCATTAGGCTTTCTCGTCCTTCTCTTTCAGTTTTTATTTGCTAGTTTAGGAACTTATTTTCTTTATTTCTTTCTGCTCAGTAGTTTTTTGACCTTCTTATTTTTGGCTTGGGACATGTTCGCGGAAGCTCAGGCTTACCGACAGGAAGTTCTCTATGCTGAGAGAGATCCCAAGTCTCCTCTGGAATGTGCGCTAGTTGAAAAACTCGAAGAGCGTGAGTCTGAATTGTATCAAAAGAAGTCGGAAGCGCAGAGCAAGCTGACGGATTTGCTTGATTACTACACCTTATGGGTTCACCAGATCAAGACGCCCATTGCGGCAAGCCGTCTCTTGGTAGCAGAGGTCTCTGATCGTGAGGTTAAGCAGCAGCTGGAACAGGAAATCTTTAAGATTGACTCCTATACCAACCTGGTTTTGCAGTACCTACGTTTAGAGAGCTTCCACGATGATTTGGTCTTTGAAAAGGTTCAAGTGGAGGACTTGGTCAAGGATATGGTTCGTAAGTACGCACTTTTCTTTATCCAGAAGGGACTAACAGTCAATCTACATGATCTCGACAAAACTATCGTGACCGATAAGAAGTGGCTGTTGGTCGTCATTGAACAAATCCTCTCAAACAGTCTCAAGTACACCAAGGAAGGTGGGCTAGAGATTTCTATGGAGGGTCAGGAGCTCTGTATCAAGGATACGGGGATTGGGATTAAAAACAGTGATGTGCTCCGAGTCTTTGAACGTGGTTTTTCAGGCTACAATGGCCGTTTGACCCAGCAATCATCTGGACTTGGCCTCTATCTATCCAAGAAAATTTCTGAGGAACTGGGCCACCAGATTCGTATCGAGTCTGAGGTTGGGATAGGAACAACCGTACGGATTAAATTCACTGAAGTGAAGCTTGTTATTGAGTAAGAATAAATGAGAAAAAGCCTCCGATTGGAGGCTTTTATGCTAGGTTTTTATTTCTCAACACGAGATTTGTTGGCGATATCAGCAAGGATTGCTGCTACAAACTCATCTACTGGGACAGTTTGTGTTTCTTTTTGGCCATAGCGACGAACGTTGACAGTTACGTCTTCCATTTCCTTATCACCAACGATCAATTGGTAAGGAATCTTGCTAGTTTGTGAAGCACGAATCTTGAACTGCATTTTTTCATTGCGCTCATCTACGTCTGCACGGACACCACGGTCACGGAGTTTCTTAGCAACTTCCCAAGCGTAGTCCACGTGTTTTTCGTTGGAAACTGGGATGAGGGTTACTTGGTGTGGTGCCAGCCATGTTGGGAAGGCACCCTTGTAGTTTTCAATCAAGATAGCTGTGAAGCGTTCCATAGTTGAGATAACCCCACGGTGGATCATAACTGGACGGTGCTCTTCACCATCAGCTCCGATGTATTTGAGGTCGAAGCGTTCTGGAAGCAAGAAGTCAAGCTGGATAGTAGAAAGGGTTTCTTCTTTACCGAGGGCAGTTTTAACCTGGATATCCAATTTTGGTCCGTAGAAGGCTGCTTCACCTTCAGCTTCAAAGTAGTCCAGTTCCATATCATCCATAGCTGCTTTCAACATGCGTTGTGCATTTTCCCACATCTCATCGTTGTCAAAGTATTTGTGTTTATCTTCAGGATCACGGTAAGACAAGCGGAAACGGTAATCTGTCAAATTAAAGTCTTCATACACGTCGATAATCAATTGAAGAATTTTCTTGAATTCTTCCTCAATTTGTTCTGGAGCTACAAAAGTATGACCATCATTTAGGGACATTTCACGTACACGTTGAAGGCCAGTAAGGGCGCCAGATTTTTCATATCGGTGCATCATGCCAATCTCAGCGATACGGATTGGTAATTCACGGTATGAGTGTACATGGTGTTTATAAACTTCGATATGGTGAGGACAGTTCATTGGGCGGAGGACAAACTCTTCACCGTCTCCCATGTCCATAGTTGGGAACATATCTTCACGGTAGTGATCCCAGTGACCAGAAGTTTTATAGAGTTCCACTGAGGCAATTGGTGGAGTGTAGACGTGTTGGTAGCCTGCAGCGATTTCCTTGTCGACAATGTAGCGTTCCAATTCACGACGGATGGTCGCTCCGTTTGGTAACCAGAATGGTAAACCTTGTCCGACTTCTTGTGAAATCATGAAGAGGTCAAGCTCTTTACCGAGTTTACGGTGGTCACGTTCCTTGGCTTCTTCACGCATTTGAAGGTAGTTCTTCAAGTCTTTTTTGTCAAACCAAGCTGTACCGTAGATTCGTTGCATCATCGCGTTGTCGCTATTTCCACGCCAGTAGGCACCAGCTACGTTGAGCAGGTGGAAGATTTGGATACGACCTGTTGATGGGACGTGAGGACCACGGCAGAGGTCTACGTATTCGCCCTGACGGTAGATAGTCAAACCACCTTCGTCTTCTGAGTGTTCTTCAATCAATTCTAATTTGTAAGGGTCGTTCTTGAAGATTTCACGGGCCTCGTCTTTAGTTACTTCTTCACGGATTGACGGGAAGTTTTCTTTGACGATTTTCTTCATTTCTTCTTCGATACGAGGAAGGTCCTCGTTAGAGATTTGACCAGCAGTATTGTCTGTATCGTAGTAGAAGCCGTCTTCGATAGCTGGACCGACACCCAAATGAATGTCTGGGAAAAGGCGACGAGCTGCTTGGGCGAACAAGTGAGCCGCTGAGTGGCGCAAGATTGGAAGGGCATCTTCGTGATCAGGTGTCACGATTTCGATGCTCCCATCTTCAGTGATAGCACGAGTCGTGTCGATGAGTTTGCCGTTAAATTTACCAGCGAGAGCTTTTTTAGCTAGGGAATTGCTGATAGATTGGGCAATTTCAAAAGTTGTGACGCCAGATTCGAATTCACGAACAGCGCCATCTGGGAAAGTAATCTTAATCATGGTTTTCTCCTTAAATATTTATTCTATTTTTGTTGGACAATTTTAAGAGCCGAGCAACTTCTTCCGCAGTCTGATTTTCTGGTTGACTACCATCTGTTACGAGACTAGAATAACCTAATTTCATCGCTTCCTTACGAACCATTTGAGCAAAAAGAATGTCTCGTTGCATCCAGTTTTCAAAAGCTTGCTCAGGGTTGGTTGTACCCTCTAAGACATAAGGAACCCATTCTCTCTGTCTATAATGCTTTTTTTGAAAATCAGCTGTCGGAGTCAAGCATAGATAGGAAGACGCTGGACATTCAAGCTTCTTTACCAAGTGAGGCAAAAGTCCTGCTCCCTCCACCAAGATAGGTCTGTTTTGATTTTTTATCAAGTAAGATTTTACATAAGGAAAAATCTTACTTGATAAAAGCGCCATTCTTCATCTGCCATCTCTTCTGGATGTCTCATCCAGATTTGTTCCGGATTTCTATCCTGCCTAAGAAGGCAAATTGGCTGTGAGTCTGCACTTGCTTGACTCACCATCTCGTCTACTAAATCATCCAATTTGATATGAAGTAGTTGATACTGCCTTGCAAGAAGAGAGACAATTGTTGACTTTCCACTACAAGGCGATCCGCCAATCATATAAAGCATCGTTCTTCCTCCTTCTGACAAATCAAAAAGCGACATCCTAAAAGGACGTCGCAACGTGGTTCCACCTTCATTTATGTTCCTCAAAAAGAGGGACACCTCAGATTGGCTTTAACGTAGCCACCGTTTTATGTTTGCATAAAAATCAGTAGAGTAGTATCAGTTTAGGCTTTCTATGCGTTTCCAGCAACCACGCACTCTCTAGTAGAAAGGGACTAAGTGACTTGTCTCTATGCATTATTATAGCATGATTGCGAGAATTTTCAAGGTTTTTGTATAATTTTTTTGTTTTTCTCTCTTTGGAAGACATGCTTGATCCCCATGCCAGCAGTCAATCCAAGTAGGGCAAAGAGTTCATAGGCTAGGAAGTAAAGCAGGATGAACTCACCAAAGGTGATGATGGTAAAGCAAAAGACCAGACCAATACCGAGTAGCCACCAAAGTGAGAAATGAAATCGATAGCTATAAAGTAGCGATACGATAAAGGTTACTAGGGGAGAAAAGAGGAGAATGTTATAAATGTAAAGTCCCTTCAGCGTATAAGAATCAGATATCAGCAGTAAAAGCAACTCATAGAGGGGCCAGTAAAAGATGAAAATGACAAAGTAGTATGGAATATACTTAAGATATTTCCGCATGGCAATAGTCCTCCAATCTACAAAAATTGAGAGATGTTGAAGACCACATAATCCTAAATGAAGGGGAACTCTCTATTTATATTATAGCACGTATTGGAAGCCTTTACAAGTTAATCCAGTGAGTATCGATAGTGCTCTTTTTGAGTGTTTTCTGCTATAATACTAACAAAAGAAGTAAGAGGAAAAGAGGAGAAAGAATGACCAAAATAGCAGTTCTTTCAGACATACATGGGAATACGACAGCCCTGGAAGCTGTACTGACTGATGCTAAAAAGGCAAATGTAGATGAGTACTGGCTTTTGGGGGATATTCTTATGCCAGGAACAGGACGTGAAAGGATATTGAATCTTTTAGCGGCTTTGCCTATTACTGTAAGAGTTCTTGGTAATTGGGAGAATAGTCTCTGGAGAGGCTTGCATCGTAAGCTAGATTTAACAAAAGCTAGTCATCGCTACCTCCTACGTCAATGTCAGTATATATTAGAAGAAATCAGCCCTGAAGAAATCGAAGACCTCCACAATCAACCCATGCAAGTTCATCGTCAGTTTGGTGATCTGACGGTAGGAATCACTCACCATCTCCCTGATAAAAACTGGGGTAGAGAATTAATCCATACGGGAAAACAAGAAGATTTTGATAGATTAGTGACGAATCCACACGCCTCCATCGCAGTTTATGGTCATATCCACCAACAGTTGCTTCGTTATGGAAGTGATGGACAGTTGATTCTTAATCCAGGGTCCATTGGACAACCCTTCTTTCTAGATGCGAAGTTGCGTAAGGACCTGCGGGCCCAGTATATGATCTTAGAGTTTGATGAAGCAGGTTTGGCTGATGTTGATTTTCGTCGAGTGGATTATGATGTAGAAGCTGAATTGCAGTTGGCTAAAGATTTAAATCTCCCCTATTTCCAGGTCTATTATGAAAGTTTGGTAAATGGGATTCACCACACTCATAACCAGGAACTTCTGTATGAGATTGCTCAAAAACAGGGGCATGATATTGAGTTGTATGAATGGTTAGATAGTAGTAATGATTGACATGACATCAAAAAGGGGTATAATGAGTATGAGAAGAGAGATGATGAGAATCTCAGGTGAAAGGGGAACAAAATGCAAATTTCAAGTCGATTTACCATTGCGACCCATATGCTAATTATCATTGCTATAAAGGGCCAGGAAAGTAAGGTGACCAGTGATTTTCTCGCAGCTAGCGTTGGAGTTAATCCAGTCATTATCCGTAAGACTTTGTCGCAACTCAAAAAAGCAGGATTGATTTCAGTTGCGCGTGGGACGGGCGGTACCGAGATTATAAAGGACCTCCAAGATATTAGCCTTTTTGATGTGTATCAGGCTGTCGAATGTCTAGGAAAATCTGGTAAACTCTTTAGTTTCCATGACAATCCCAATCCTAACTGTCCAGTAGGGGCTAATATTCATAAGGTCTTGGATCAGAAATTGCTGGATATCCAAGTAGCTATGGAAAATCAACTTCGTCAGATGAGTCTGGCTCAGGTTGTGGCAGATGCAGAAGCAAGAATAGCAAAATAAGAGGGCTAGGCTCCTCTTTTTCTATTGCCATAATTATGGTACAATGTAGACATTAAAGGAGGAGACTATGTACTTTATCACAGGATTTTTTGTCCTACTTTTTCTCGTTTCGTTTTTAAGGGACAATCGCAGTCTCTGGAATCCAGCTCTCTTGCTTTTGTCTCTGCTCTTTTCTTATATGTCCATTGCCAATCTTTTTTACGAAGCTGGGCAGAAAGAAGTGCACATGGTTTTCTTTGCAGGGATTTTTCTCCTGCTGCCTCTTTTAGTTTTTCTAAGTGGTTTTTTCCTTATTTATAATGGATTCGTGTTATTGAAAAAAGAAGGAAAATCCAAGGCAAATTATTTGTCTCTAGGATTAGGTTGTGTGATTCTATTCTTTTTTGTGATCATGGCGATTCGAGTGAGCGATACCAAGGGCTTATTTTACACCAATCATCTAGTGAATATTATCTTTTTCTTTTTGATTTATTCGTATTTGATTTTTGGTTTTGCCTTTGCAGGATTTCTGCTTTATTCTATCCTGTATCTTTTTATTCCTAAGAAAAAATATTATGATTTTATCATCATTCACGGAGCAGGTTTGTTGAATGGAGAAAAAGTGACTCCCTTACTAAAGAGTCGCATTGATAAGGCAGTAGAAGCCTATCGCCAGTCTCTTAATCCCAATGTTAAAATCATCGCGAGTGGTGGTCAAGGTGGAGATGAAAAGATATCCGAAGCTCAGGCGATTTGTAATTATTTGTTGGAAGAGACAGATATTCCGAGAGAAGCGATTCTCCTAGAGGAAGACTCAACGACGACCTATGAGAATCTTCTCTTCTCAAAAGAAATGGGAGAGAAGCTGGTGACCAGTCCACGTTTTCTCTTTGTGACCAATGATTACCATGTTTTTCGTACCAGTACCTATGCTCGCCGTATTGGGATGAAGGGAGATGGCCTTGGTTGCCGTACAGCCGCCTACTATATCCCATCGGCCTTTATCAGAGAATATATTGCTCTATGTGTGAAGATGAGATGGCTTTTTATCGCCCTCTATGTTTTGTTGATTTTAGCTCTGATTTTCTCTTACAGAGGTATTTTATGGTAATCAGAAAGATGGAGCCTGCCCCGGTAATAGTTGAATTTAAGCCACGATACATATTTGGTCAAGCGCTTCCTAAAATAGCATCAGGTAAGCCTAAACTAATAAAGGCCAGATAGATGACTGCCAACAATAACGAAATCATTTAATTCTCCTTTTCAGATTGTTCTTCTTTTGATTTCTAGAATCTTGTTTTTTCCAATTGATTGAACTCCGTTCAGTATGAATGGGGCTATTTCAGTCAATCTTTCAAGGATTGGGTGGAATTCTTTAGGAGGATAGGTGTCGGAAATTTTTATATTTTCTTTTAAAGATGGACAATAATATGCAATAGCATCCGGAGCAATGACTGATGTTAGTGCTGTTATTTGATTTAACAAAAGAAATGTGAAGTCATTTGAACGTGATTGGAGTTTATATCCATTAATGAGATAGCCGACTTCCCCTGCAAAACCATTTCTTCCACGATACAATCTTTTATTGATGATAATATCAGAACCGGCAAAATCTGTATCTAGCTGGTAGAGAAGGGCCAGTGTTCTAAATTCTGGGTGAATACTACAATAACCAAGAGAAGCAACATTAACATCATTCTCTAATATTTGTAAGATATTGGTAGTTCCTGCCAGAGAAATCCCTGTTTGACAGGATAACTGATTCTTGGTCCATGTTCCTCCTTGATAAAAGCAGGATCGTACTTTGTGAATATTTTCTTGCCTTAAATCAATTATTTTTGCCATCTTTCTACCTTTCGACACGTTTTGTAAAAAGCGTTGTAGTATATTATATTTTTGTTTGCAATAAGATATTTTTAAAAATCTTAGTTTCGCTTTCCTGATTCTAGGAGTGTCCTCTCTTATAGGAGAGAATAATGCTGTTTTTGATTCATGGCATCAATGTGCTTATGAATTTTTTTAATCCTCAATTTTGTTTGTAGTCACATATTTTCTAGAGAGAGTAGTTAATGAATAAGCACCACTTACAAAAAGTTAGGGTTAAGGTGTCTAAGATTCTTAGTTTTGGGATGAGTGGTACAGATTTTAACGAGCATTTTATTATGATGGCAACTGGATGTAGTTTGCACTTGTATTATTTAGGATAAGTGGTATAATTTGTTATACAAATCATACCACAAAGGAGGTAATAGTTATGAAAGCACCAAAAGGTAAATATGCTTGGACAGCTACAGTTGGAGAAAAAGGTCAAATAGTAATACCAAAACAGGCGCGCGATGTCTTTAATATCAAACCTGGGGATACGATTCTACTTCTTGGTGATGAAAAGCGTGGAATTGCCATACCGCCGAAGGGAGCCTTTGCACACTTGATGGAAATTGCTTTTGAAGAGAAGGAGGATGAATAAAATGAAGTATGTTTTAGAGGTAAATGATATTACAAAAAAATATTCAGCATTTGAATTGAAACCTATAAGTTTTCATATTAAATCAGGTGAGGTTATGGGATTTATCGGTAGGAATGGAGCAGGTAAGACTACAGCGATTAAATCCATTCTAAATCTTGTTCATCCAGATGCAGGGAATGTCCGTATTCTTGGAATGGATTATCTGGATAATGAAGATGAAATCAAACAACGAATTGGTTATGCAGTGGGAGGAACCAATTATTATAAAAGAAAAAAATTAAAGGATATTGTCGCCATTACTCGTATTTTTTATGATAACTGGGATGATGAATCGTATCGTCATTATCTTGATGCATTTAAGCTTGATGAAAATAAGAAAATTATGGAACTGTCTGAGGGGATGAAAGTAAAATTTTATCTTACTTTAGCTCTTTCTCATCATGCTAAGCTTTTGATTTTAGATGAGCCAACTAGTGGACTTGATCCAGTATCTAGAGATGAGATGAATGAAATCTTTCGAAAACTAGCAGAAAAAGGGGTAGCAATCTTGTTTTCTACTCATATTACTAGTGATTTAGAGAAGTGTGCAGATACTATTACTTATATAAAAAATGGTGAATTGCTTTTATCTGAGAGAAAAGAGGATTTTATCAGTCATTACACGAAAGAAATGGGGCAGAAATCCACACTTGAAGATATTATGGTGCATATTGAAAGGGAAGAGGTGAATTTGTGATGAGAAAACTTCTCTATAAAGAAATGAAACTAACAGCAAATCCTTTGAGTTATTGGTTTATAACTTTTTCAGCTATTACGATGATTCCAAGGTATCCCATTCTTGTCAGTTCCTTTTTTATCTGTCTTGGTATTTTTTATACTTATCAACAAGTCCGAGAATGTGATGACATCACCTACACGGTCATGTTGCCAGTTAGAAAACAAGATGTGGTTACGGCTAAATATTTATTTGTTTTATCTATCGAGTGCATAGCTTTCATATTATGTCTTTTTCTGACGATTATTCGGATGAGACTCTTAGGAGATGCCACACCGTATGTGACAAATCCGTTGATGAATGCAAATGCTGCATATCTTGGCTATATAATGCTTGTATTTGCAAACTTTAACAGTGTTTTTCTTGGAGGCTTTTTTAAAACAGCTTATAAGATTGGGAAGCCTTTTATCCTATTCTGCGCAGTCACAACTGTCATAATATTCATGGGAGAGATATTACACCATATTCCTGGATTAGAAAGTTTGAATGATTCTTCAAATTTGAACGTACCACAGATAGTAATATTACTTTTTGGTGTTGCCATATTTAACTTATGCACCTGGTTTTCTTATCAGAAAGCTATAAAAGACTTCGAAAGAATTGATTTATAAAATTGAATACATTAAGTGACCGTATTTTGTCGGAGAAAATCCAATAGAAAATGGTACTGATAAAGAATTAAAAGTTGTGGAGCTGTTAGAACAGTGTTTCATATGGAAAAAATGTATGGGAAATACCAAAATTATAGGTATCAGAGTAGCAAAATAAATTTTTATTTCCGTTTGGTACCTATGATGGTGAAATTCCTGTTGGATTTATTATGATTGGCTATGATGTTGACGATTATTGGGACAATCCGCCTGAATGAAAATATAAAAATGTGAACGAAAAATAGACGTTCACATTTCTTTTTTTTATTCTGCAGCTTGTTGCCAACGTTTTGCTAGCTTATGAGACAGGCTAGAAATGGCAAAGTTAAAGATAAAGTAAATCAAGGCAATCAGGATATAAAGACTGAAGACCTGCTCTGGTTCGAAATAACGGCCCATGAGAATTTGGCTGGCGCCAAAGAGTTCTTGTAGAGCGATAACAGAGTAGAGAAGGCTGGTATCCTTAATCACAGTTACAAACTGAGAAATGATGGCTGGCAGCATTTTTCGGATCGCTTGTGGGAGAATGATGTAGTAGAGGATTTGCGCAGAGGTGAATCCTTGCGACATTCCTGCTTCGTACTGGCCCTTGTCCACGGCATTGAGACCACCTCGGATAATCTCAGCCAGGGCTGCTGAGGTAAAGAGGGTAAAGGCAGTGATACCTGCTGGTGTGGACTTCATCTTAAACACCAAAAAGATGGTGAAAATCCAGAGGAGGTTGGGAACGTTACGTACAAACTCGATATAAATGCTGGAGATGATCCGTAAGACAGGATTTTTCCCATTTCTCATGACGGCTAGCACTGTTCCGATAAGGGTCGAGAGGACGATAGCAATCAGAGAAATGTAGAGAGTTAAGCCGAATCCTTTAAAGATAAAGACTAGGTTATCTGGGGTCAAAACTTCTAAAATAGATTCCATAGTAACCTCCTAAAGTGAATAGGCTTTTTTGTTGGCTTGCTCCATTTTGCGACCAAACTGGGCAACAGGGAAGCATAGGGCAAAGTAGAGAAGAGCAGCACCTAAAAAGGCTGGGATATAGTTGCCGTTGAGAGCTGACCAAGACTTGGTCACAAACATCAAGTCCACTCCAGAGATGATAGCAACGGTTGAAGTGTTCTTGATGAGGTTAACGATTTGGTTAGTCAAAGGTGGGAGAATGATGCGGAAGGCCTGAGGCAAGATAATCAAGCGCATGGCATTGATATAAGTAAAACCTTGCGACAGGGCGGCCTCCATCTGACCACTAGGAATAGACTGAATCCCTGAACGAATAACCTCAGCGATATAAGCGCCGTGATAGAGTCCCACACAAAGTACAGCTGTCCAATAAATGGGAATCATGATGGTATGGTCACTGATAAGAGGCAAACCATAGAAGACGATGACAAACTGCACCAAGAGGGGAGTATTTTGGTAAAATTCGACAAAGATACGAGCCAAAACACGTAAGAATGGGCGTTTGCTGGTTGACATGGCCCCAAAGAAGATGCCCAAAAGCATGGCGAGGATAAAGGATCCGATTGCTAGGGCAAGGGTGAAGAGGAAACCATTGAAAAATTGTCCAAAATCCTGAAAATAGGCTGTCCAAGATGATAAATTTGTCATGGGGTGTCCTCCTTAATCTGCGGTATGGCTAGATGGTTTGAGCTTGTAACGGTCATAGAGTTTCTGCAAACTACCGTCCTTGGTCCATTTAGTGACCAAGGTATCAAGATAGTTGTGTAGCTCGGTATTTGATTTCTTGGTGACGATACCGTAGTCAGATGGCTTGAAACTATCATCTAGTAGTTCTGTTCGTTTACTGGTGTAGCCAGACAGGATAGAGCGGTCCACGGAAAAGGCATCAATACGGTGAGCGTGAAGGGAAGTAATCAATTCTGGGTAGGAACCAAGTTCGACGAATTTAAAGGTTAGACCTTTCTTTTTACCCAGTTCAGTAATCAGGCGTTGGGTGATGGAGCCTTGAGCAACCCCAATGGTTTTACCGTTTAGGTCCTCAATGCTTTTAATGTTGGCAGATTTATTGACCAAAAAACCAGAAGCATCCGTATAGTAGGGACTGGTGAAGTTGTATAATTTTTTACGCTCGTCTGTGATAGTGAAGGTCGCGATATCCAAATCGACCTGTTCATTGTCTAGTAGTGGACCGCGGGTTTGAGCGGTAACCGGAACGTAGCGAATCTTGACCTTGAGTTCATCTGCAATCATCTTGGCCAAGTCGGTTTCGATACCAGAATAAGTCCCTGTCTTGGGATCCTTGTAGCCAAAATTCGGAACGTCTTGTTTGACACCGACAACTAATTCGCCTCTTTTTTGAATGTCTGCGACGCTGGTATCAGCCTGAACTGGTTTGGCAGCAGCAAGGCTGAAAAGGCTAATCAATAATGCGGATAAAAAGAATTTCTTTTTCATAGGCGCCTCCTTATTTGACTTTGTCACTTTCGTGGTTGATAATTTTGCTGAGGAATTGTTGGGCACGAGGTTCGCTTGGATTGTCGAAAAAGTCATCGACATCTGTCGTATCCACCAAAACTTCTCCGTCGGCCATAAAGATGATGCGGTCCGCAACTTCACGGGCAAAGCCCATTTCGTGGGTAACGATGATCATGTTCATCCCATCATGCGCCAGTTTTTGCATAACTGCTAGAACATCACCGATGGTTTCAGGGTCAAGAGCAGATGTTGGTTCATCAAAGAGGAGGAGTTCCGGATGCATGGCAAGACCACGTGCGATGGCAATTCTCTGTTTTTGTCCACCAGACAGCATAGCTGGGTAGGAATCTTTCTTGTCCCACATATTTACAAATTCCAGATATTTTTGGGCTGTTTTTTCAGCTTCTTTTTTATCAATTCCTAGAACTTTAATGGGCGAAAGTGTCACGTTTTCTAACACTGTTTTGTGTGGATAAAGGTTAAAATGCTGAAAAACCATGCCGACTTCCTTACGAAGAGGAACTAAATCTTTCTGGCTAGCACCTGCGACTTGGTGTCCATTGACTAGGAGACTTCCTTTGTCAACAGCCTCCAAACCATTGATCGTACGGATAAGAGTGGACTTACCAGAACCAGAAGGTCCAAGCAAAACAACAACTTGTCCTTTTTCAAAACGGAGATTGATGTCACGGAGTGCGTGATAGTCTCCGTAATATTTTTCGACGTTTTTAAATTCTACTAAAGCCATGAGAGATCTCCTTTGTGTTAGATTTTATAACATGATTCTACACCAAAAGAATGTTCTTGTCAAATCATATCTGAAAAAAATTCACTAAAATGTTATAAAAAAGCAATCTGGATAGAGAAAATGCCTAAATCATGTTATAATGAAACGATAGAATTCTTAGAAAGAGTGGATGTTTTTTTGATAACTCCTACTTATGAATGGCAGTTTGCCCCGCAGGTTGAAGATGCGGATTTTACAAAGATAGCCAAGAAGGCTGGACTGGGTCCCGAGGTGGCTCGGTTATTATTTGAAAGAGGGATTCAGGATGAAGAAAGTCTAAAGAAGTTTTTAGAACCTTCTTTAGAGGACTTGCATGACCCCTATCTGCTCCATGATATGGACAAGGCAGTGAAAAGGATTCGTCAGGCTATTGAAGAAGGGGAGAATATTCTCGTCTATGGAGACTATGATGCGGATGGTATGACTTCAGCTTCGATTGTGAAGGAAAGTTTGGAACAGCTTGGCGCCGAGTGCCGAGTTTACTTGCCCAACCGTTTTACCGATGGCTATGGTCCCAATGCCAGTGTCTATAAATACTTTATCGAGCAAGAGGGAATTTCCTTGATTGTGACAGTGGATAATGGAGTTGCTGGTCACGAGGCCATTGAATTGGCCCAGTCTATGGGAGTGGATGTTATTGTGACTGACCACCATTCCATGCCGGAAACCCTTCCTGATGCCTATGCGATTGTTCACCCTGAGCATCCTGATGCGGACTATCCCTTCAAATATTTAGCTGGTTGTGGAGTGGCTTTCAAGCTGGCTTGCGCTCTTTTAGAAGAAGTGCAAGTGGAATTGCTTGATTTGGTTGCTATCGGTACCATTGCCGATATGGTAAGCCTGACGAATGAAAACCGTATCATGGTTCAATATGGTCTGGAAATGTTGGGACATACCCAGCGCATCGGTCTGCAAGAAATGCTAGACATGGCTGGGATCGCTACGAATGAAGTGACAGAAGAAACGGTTGGCTTTCAGATTGCCCCTCGTTTAAATGCTTTGGGGCGTTTGGATGATCCTAATCCAGCTATTGATTTGTTGACTGGGTTTGACGATGAGGAAGCACATGAGATTGCCCTCATGATTCATCAGAAAAACGAAGAGCGCAAGGAAATCGTTCAGTCAATTTATGAAGAAGCTAAGACCATGGTGGATCCTGCGAAGAAGGTCCAGGTTTTGGCCAAGGAAGGCTGGAATCCTGGCGTTCTGGGTATCGTTGCTGGTCGTTTGTTGGAAGAACTAGGGCAGACAGTTATCGTTCTTAATATAGAAGATGGTCGTGCCAAGGGTAGCGCTCGTAGTGTGGAAGCAGTCGATATTTTTGAAGCCTTGGATCTCCATCGCGACCTCTTTATCGCCTTTGGCGGCCATGCTGGTGCAGCTGGAATGACGCTGGAAGTTGAGAAACTTTCAGATTTATCTCAGGTTTTGGAAGACTATGTCCGTGAAAAAGGTGCAGATGCTGGTGGCAAGAACAAGTTAAATCTAGATGAAGAGCTGGATTTGGAGACTCTTAGTTTAGAAACGGTCAAAAGCTTTGAACGCTTGGCACCCTTTGGGATGGACAATCAGAAACCTGTCTTTTATATCAAGGATTTTCATGTCGAAAGTGCCCGTACTATGGGAGCAGGCAATGCCCACCTCAAACTAAAAATTTCCAAGGGTGAGGCGAGCTTTGAAGTGGTGGCCTTTGGACAAGGTAGATGGGCAACAGAGTTTGCTCAAACAAAAAACCTAGAATTGGCAGTCACCCTGTCTGTCAATCAATGGAATGGCCAAACTGCCCTCCAGTTAATGATGGTGGATGCGCGTGTGGAAGGTGTTCAACTCTTTAACATTCGTGGGAAGAATGCAGTCTTGCCAGAAGGGGTTCCAGTTTTGGATTTCTCTGGAGAGTTGCCGGATTTGGCGAATAGTGAAGCGGTTGTTGTGAAAAATATTCCGGAAAATATTACCTTGCTGAAGACCATTTTTCAGGAGCAATATTTCTCAGCTGTCTATTTTAAGAATGACATTGACAAGGCCTACTATCTGACAGGTTATGGGACCAGAGAGCAGTTTGCCAAATTGTATAGGACTATTTACCAGTTCCCAGAGTTTGATATTCGCTACAAGTTGAAAGATTTGGCGGCTTATCTCAATATCCAACAAATCTTGCTGGTCAAGATGATTCAAGTATTTGAGGAGCTAGGCTTTGTGACGATCAAAGATGGGGTCATGACAGTCAATAAAGAAGCGCCGAAAAGGGAGATTGCTGAAAGTCAGATTTACCAAAATCTCAAACAGACTGTAAAAAATCAAGAAATGATGGCGCTGGGTACCGTGCAAGAAATGTATGATTTTTTAATGGAAAAATAGTAGAAGTTAGGAAAGAGTTGGGTAACCAGCTCTTTTTTGAAAACAAATCTTCATTTTGAAAATCATCAAAAAAATGGTATAATGGTAGGAAAAGATTCGGCTGAAAGTTTTAGAACTTTTAGAATAAGAGGGTAAACCTACCCTATAATCAAGATAAATGAAGTTTCGGAGGGAAAATGAGTAATATCAGTTTAACAACACTAGGTGGTGTACGAGAAAATGGGAAAAATATGTACATCGCTGAAATCGATGAATCTATTTTTGTTTTGGATGCAGGGCTTAAATACCCTGAAAATGAACAACTAGGGGTTGATGTCGTCATTCCAAACATGGACTACCTTTTTGAGAATAGCGACCGTATCGCAGGGGTCTTCTTGACCCACGGGCATGCGGATGCCATTGGTGCCCTGCCTTATCTCTTGGCAGAGGCTAAGGTGCCTGTGTTTGGTTCTGAGTTGACCATTGAGTTGGCGAAACTCTTTGTCAAAGGAAATGATACGGTTAAGAAATTCAATGACTTCCATGTGATTGATGAAAACACGGAGATTGACTTTGGGGGAACGGTGGTTTCCTTCTTCCGTACGACTCACTCTATCCCAGAAAGCCTGGGAGTTGTGTTAAAAACACCAAAAGGGAACATTGTTTACACAGGCGACTTCAAATTTGACCAGACGGCTAGTGAATCCTATGCGACGGATTTTGCGCGTTTAGCCGAAATCGGCCGTGACGGTGTCTTGGCACTTCTCAGTGATTCTGCAAATGCAGACAGCAATATTCAGGTGGCGAGCGAGAGTGAAGTTGGGGATGAAATTACCCAAACCATCGCTGACTGGGACGGTCGTATCATCGTTGCAGCAGTTGCCAGCAACCTTTCTCGTATCCAGCAGGTTTTTGATGCAGCTGCGGAGACTGGCCGCCGAGTCGTTTTGACTGGATTTGATGTTGAAAATATCGTTCGTACAGCGATTCGTCTCAAAAAATTGTCCCTAGCCAATGAAAGCCTTTTGATTAAACCAAAAGAAATGTCTCGTTTTGAAGACCATGAGTTGATTATCCTAGAGACAGGTCGTATGGGTGAACCTATCAATGGACTTCGCAAGATGTCTGTTGGGCGCCACCGTTATGTAGAAATCAAGGATGGGGACTTGGTTTATATTGTAACAACTCCATCCACCGCCAAAGAAGCAGTTGTGGCTCGCGTTGAAAATATGATTTACCAAGCTGGTGGTGTGGTAAAACTCATTACCCAGAGTTTGCGAGTATCAGGACACGGGAATGCGCGTGATTTGCAGTTGATGATCAATCTTTTGCAACCGAAATATCTTTTCCCTGTCCAAGGGGAGTACCGTGAGTTGGATGCGCATGCCAAGGCTGCCATGGCAGTTGGAATGTTGCCAGAGCGCATTTTCATCCCTAAAAAGGGAACAATCATGTCCTATGAACATGGAGACTTCGTCCCAGCTGGCGCAGTTTCTGCAGGCGATGTCATGATTGATGGAAATGCCATTGGTGATGTTGGGAATGTCGTTCTTCGCGACCGTAAGGTCTTGTCAGAGGATGGAATCTTTATCGTGGCGATTACTGTTAACCGTCGTGAGAAGAAGATTGTGGCTAAGGCTCGTGTTCATACGCGTGGATTTATCTACCTTAAGAAAAGTCGCGACATTCTCCGTGAAAGTTCAGAATTGATTAACCAAACGGTAGAAGAGTATCTTCAAGGGGATGACTTTGACTGGGCAGATCTCAAAGGCAAAGTTCGTGACAATTTGACCAAGTACCTCTTTGATCAAACCAAGCGTCGCCCAGCAATCTTGCCAGTCGTGATGGAAGCAAAATAATAAGCAGAATACCTACAGAAAAAGTCGAAATTCGGCTTTTTCTTATAAATAGTAAAAGGAGAAAATCATGGCAGTTATGAATATTGAGTATTACTCTGAAGTTTTGGATATGGAGTGGGGTGTTACCGTACTCTATCCAGATGCTAGTCGAGTGACTGAACCAGATTGCACAGATATTCCTGTGCTTTACCTTTTGCACGGAATGTCAGGAAATCAAAATAGCTGGCTCAAACGTACCAATGTCGAACGCTTGTTGCGTGGGACCAATCTCATTGTCATCATGCCCAATACAAACAATGGCTGGTACACAGATACCCAGTACGGTTTTAACTACTTTACTGCTCTAGCAGAAGAACTCCCCCAAGTCATGAAACGTTTCTTCCCCAATATGACCAGTAAGCGAGAAAAAACCTTTATTGCAGGTCTCTCCATGGGAGGCTATGGTTCCTTCAAGCTGGCTCTCGCAACCGATCGTTTTTCTCATGCGGCTAGTTTTTCCGGTGCACTCAGTTTTCAAGAATTTTCTCCTGAAAGTCAGGATTTGGGATCACTTGCCTACTGGCGAGGAGTTTTTGGAGAGATTAAAGACTGGACAGCTAGTCCTCATTCGCTTGAAAGCATGGCTGCAAGATCCGATAAAAAGACCAAACTATGGGCTTGGTGTGGGGAACAAGACTATCTTTACTCTGCCAATAACCTCGCAGTGAAAAACCTCAAAAATCTTGGTTTTGAGGTGACCTATAGTCATAGTCCAGGTAAGCACGAGTGGTACTACTGGGAAAAACAATTGGAACGTTTTTTAGCTACTCTACCAATTGACTTTGTCTTGGAAGAACGTTTATCTTAGTTTTAGGTTTCTTTCAGCTTTCTTCAGTAAAATAGAGAATCTATCTTGATCAAGGAGAATGTGATTTCAAGATAGGTTCTTATTTTTATGAAAGGTGGGGCGTCATGTTCTGGATTATTCGATTATTCTTCCGATTTCTTTTGGGAATTTGGCGTTTCTTCTGGCGTCTGGTTTGGACTGTGGCCATTCTACTGCTTATTGCCTTTGGAGTGCTTTGGTACCTGACTGGTGATTTTCATTCTGCGGTCAATCAGGTTGAAAAAATGAGCAAGATAGGTCAAGGTGGCTGGAATCAATGGAAGGAG
Source organism: Streptococcus sp. CCUG 71758 (assembly GCF_011714815.1). NCBI lineage: Bacteria > Bacillati > Bacillota > Bacilli > Lactobacillales > Streptococcaceae > Streptococcus > Streptococcus sp. CCUG 71758. The sequence continues at coordinate 562,550 of NZ_RXXO01000002.1, forward strand.
ACGGGAACGCTGGAAGTCTTGTCTCAGACAGACAGTCACCAACATGCAGAAGGCAAGTGGGCTCAGGCCTCAGCTCGCATCTATATTGAACCTCAAATGGATGAGACCTTCCAAGGTGCCTATGCAGAAGCTATAAAAAACTGGAATCAAACGGGATCCTTTACCTTTGAGGTGGTTGCGGATCCTAGCCAGGCAGATATTGTGGCAAGTGAGATGAATGATGGATCGACCGCTGTAGCTGGTCAAGCCGAGAGTCAAACCAATTTGTTAACCAAACAATTTATATCTGTAACGGTTCGACTGAATCACTATTATCTATCCAATCCAAACTATGGTTACTCTTATGAACGAATCGTGCACACGGCGGAGCACGAGCTGGGACATGCCATCGGATTGGATCACACCAACGAGACTTCTGTCATGCAGCCGGCAGGTTCCTACTATGGGATTCAGCCTCGGGATGTGACGGCTGTTCAAGAACTCTATACCAGTAGCGACTAGATGAAGTCGGTGCAATCCGAAAAGAAATTAAAGCTCCTCCATTAAGCGGTTGGTGGGGCTTTTTGTTCGTCCTGTCACGGCCTTTTTGCTATAATGGAACTATGAATAACTTGATCAAATCAAAACTAGAGATCTTACCAACCAGCCCTGGTTGTTACATTCACAAGGATAAAAATGGCACTATTATCTATGTAGGAAAGGCTAAAAATCTGCGCAATCGCGTGCGGTCCTATTTCCGTGGAAGTCACGATACCAAGACAGAGGCCTTGGTGTCTGAAATTGTGGATTTTGAATTTATCGTCACTGAGTCTAATATTGAGGCGCTTCTCCTAGAAATCAACCTGATCAAGGAGAATAAGCCTAAATACAATATCATGCTCAAGGACGACAAGTCCTATCCTTTCATCAAAATCACCAATGAGCGTTATCCTCGCTTGATTATCACCCGTCAGGTCAAAAAGGACGGAGGACTCTACTTTGGCCCCTATCCAGATGTAGGGGCAGCCAATGAAATCAAGCGGTTGCTGGATCGGATTTTTCCTTTTCGTAAGTGTACCAATCCGCCGTCTAAGGTCTGTTTTTATTACCACATCGGCCAATGTGTGGCCCATACCATCTGTAAAAAAGATGAGGCTTATTTCCAGTCCATGGCTCAGGAGGTTTCTGATTTCCTAAAAGGGCAGGATGATAAAATCATTGATGACCTCAAGGGGAAGATGGCAAAGGCAGCTCAAAGTATGGAGTTTGAACGTGCGGCGGAATACCGTGACCTGATTCAGGCTATCGGAACGCTTCGGACCAAGCAACGGGTTATGGCCAAGGATCTTCAAAATCGGGATGTATTTGGCTACTATGTGGATAAAGGCTGGATGTGTGTTCAGGTTTTCTTTGTCCGTCAAGGCAAGCTCATTGAGCGAGATGTCAATCTCTTCCCTTACTACAATGATCCGGATGAGGATTTTTTGACCTATGTGGGACAATTCTATCAAGAAAAATCCCACCTGGTTCCCAATGAGGTACTGATTCCGCAGGATATTGATGAAGAAGCCGTCAAGGCCTTGGTGGATACTAAGATTTTCAAGCCCCAACGTGGTGAGAAAAAACAACTGGTCAATTTGGCTATAAAGAATGCCCGTGTTAGTCTGGAGCAGAAGTTCAATCTGCTAGAAAAATCTGTTGAAAAGACCCAAGGAGCTATTGAAAATCTGGGACGCTTGCTCCAAATCCCGACTCCGGTTCGCATCGAGTCCTTCGATAACTCTAATATCATGGGAACCAGTCCTGTTTCAGCTATGGTGGTTTTTGTCAATGGCGAACCAAGTAAAAAAGACTACCGAAAGTACAAGATAAAAACGGTTGTTGGTCCAGACGATTATGCCAGTATGCGTGAAGTTATTCGCAGACGTTATGGTCGAGTTCAACGAGACGGTTTGACTCCTCCTGATTTGATTGTCATTGATGGGGGACAAGGTCAAGTCAATATCGCAAAGCAAGTCATCCAAGAAGAGCTAGGTTTGGATATCCCAATTGCAGGTCTGCAAAAGAATGACAAGCACCAAACCCATGAGCTACTCTTTGGAGATCCGCTTGAGGTGGTGGAGTTGTCTCGCAATTCTCAGGAATTTTTCCTCCTCCAACGCATTCAGGATGAGGTGCACCGTTTTGCCATCACCTTCCACCGTCAACTGCGCTCCAAAAATTCCTTTTCATCACAACTGGATGGAATTGAAGGATTGGGACCTAAACGTAAGCAGAATCTCATGAAGCATTTCAAGTCTCTCACTAAAATCAAGGAAGCCAGTGTGGATGAAATTGTCGAAGTTGGTGTGCCGAGGGTAGTCGCAGAAGCTGTGCAGAGAAAGTTGAACCCTCAGGAAGAAGTGGAATTGGCTCAAGTGGCAGAACCATTAAAAGAATTGGAATAAGTATCTAGATAGAAAGTAGAAGAAATGAATAGGATTGAGATTGACAGAGATATACTCCTTTTTTTACGATTTGCTTACTTTGGGAATTCAAAAGATTTATTTTTAGCTGCAACTACTCGAGCCTATCTAGATTTTAATCGAACCTTGCGATTTCATGGCATGTCAGATGAACAGCGCTTGGAGATGAGAAATCGAGCTTCTAAGTGTATCAAAGAAGCGATTTTAAATCTCTTGAATCGGGACAAGCTGTGTCAAACTGATTTTGATAGTTGGCATCATAGGACTTGTGATGTTTTGATAGATTGCTATCGCTCAAATGGGATTCGATTCACTTACGGTCATGCTCAAAAGTGGATTAATATGACTTTCAAGTATCTCTATATGCTTGAAGCTGTAACCCTAGACTCCGTTTTTCCTTTTTTACACGTACCGATAGATAACATCGTGTTAGAGAGGGCGAACAAACAGTTGTGTATCCCAAAACCTTCTCAAGTGTGGAGTAGTTGGGGAGATTACGCTTTCTATCTTCAATATCAAGAACATTTGAGGCAAAGAATAGGCAAGGAAGCTCCTCTTCGTTGGGAGTTTCACAATTGGCTAGATGAAATAGAAAAAGGAAAACCATCATGAACCATAAAATCGCAATTTTATCAGATATTCATGGCAATGTGACTGCACTAGAAGCAGTGATTGCAGATGCTAAAACTCAAGGAGCCAGTGAATATTGGCTTCTGGGAGATATTTTTCTACCTGGTCCAGGTGCAAATGACTTGGTCGCTCTGTTAAAGGAACTTCCTATCACAGCAAGTGTTCGAGGCAATTGGGATGATTGTGTCTTAGAGGCTTTAGATGGGCAATATGGCTTAGAAGACCCACAGGAAATCCAGCTCATGCGTATGACCCAGTTTTTAATGGAGCGAATGGATCCTGAAACGATTGTCTGGCTACGAAGTTTACCTATGCTAGAAAAGAAAGAAGTTGATGGACTGCACTTTTCTCTTTCTCATAATTTGCCAAATAAGAATTATGGTGGTGACTTGTCTGTTGGGAATAACACAGATAAATTTGACCAACTCCTAGACGAGGAAACGGACGTGGCAGTCTATGGTCATGTCCACAAGCAGTTGCTTCGTTACGGTAGTCAAGGGCAACAAATCATCAATCCAGGTACGATTGGCATGCCCTATTTTGATTGGGAAAAGTTAAAAAATCACCGTGCCCAGTATGCCGTGATAGAAGTAGAAGATGGGGAATTGGTAAATATTCTATTCCGAAAAGTTTCTTATGATTATGAAGCGGAGTTAGAATTGGCCAAGTCCAAGGACCTTCCTTTTATCGAAATGTATGAAGAACTACGCCGAGATGACAACTATCGGGGGCACAATCTAGAACTCTTAGCTAGTTTAATTGAAAAGCATGGGTATGTAGAGGATGTGAAGGATTATTTTGATTTTTTGTAAAGTTAGAAATAAAATGGACGCTCTTATTTGGAAGTGAGGTTTGTAGTCGAATTGCTTAGAAAAGATGGTTTAGCTAAAGTTTGACATTGAAATTATTTTGTTATAGAATGGACTTAATTCTTAATAAAAAGGAGAACATTATGAAGAAAATTATTACAGCCAGTATGGCTCTTTTATCTGTTGTTGTTTTAGCAGCATGTTCAGGGAAAACAACGTCTGATTCTTCAACTAAAAATTCAAGTTCTGTAGAGCAAACTTCTTCAGAGACCTCATCAACAACGTCTAGTTCAAAGACAGAAAATAATGAGGTTGTTTTGATCACTGATGAAGAAATTGACAATGCTAAAACTGTTGGAGATGTGAAGAAAGTTTTTGGTAAACTAGTTGACAATTATAAAAAGCATGCAGTTGAAATTGGAGAAAAAATTCCAGAGAGTGGAAAAGAAGCATATAACGCCCAAGTTGAACCAGCGCTTAAGTCTATGGAGACTGTAAGAGAGTCATTTAACGAAAGCCTTTCAAGTATTGGTTCTGATGATACAGTAGTGCCAGAACAAACTCGTACTCTATTTGTTCAACAGTTGAAAACTGGACGTGACACAATGAAGAAAGCGCTGGAAGCGGCTTATAAAGCAGTTGCTCCATACACATCTGGTCAATAATATGAGAAAGTAGGTGTTTGATCACCTGCTTTTTGCTTGCTCAAATCTAAAGCGATACCTACTTAAATAGCTCCAAATTAATAGCAGAGAGTTTGAAAGAAGTACTAACTCTATGAAAAATCTCTGCAAGCTCTTTCAAAATATGGTAGAATGGAAGCAGTAGAATTAGAAAAGGAAATCGATTATGAAATTTCTTGAATTAAATAAAAAACGTCATGCAACCAAGCATTTCACTGATAAGCCGGTGGATCCCAAAGATGTACGTACGGCTATTGAAATCGCAACCTTAGCCCCAAGTGCCCATAACAGCCAGCCATGGAAGTTTGTAGTCGTTCGTGAGAAAAATGCTGAATTGGCAAAATTGGCATACGGTTCGAACTTTGAGCAGGTGTCATCAGCACCTGTAACCATTGCCTTGTTTACAGATACAGACCTTGCTAAACGTGCCCGCAAGATTGCCCGTGTCGGTGGAGCAAAGAACTTCTCAGAAGAGCAACTTCAATATTTCATGAAGAATTTGCCTGCTGAATATGCACGTTACAATGAGCAACAGATTAGTGACTACCTAGCCCTCAATGCTGGTTTGGTTGCCATGAACTTGGTTCTGGCTCTGACAGACCAGGGAATCGGTTCCAATATTATCCTTGGTTTTGACAAATCAAAAGCCAATGAGGTTTTGGACATCGAAGACCGCTTCCGCCCAGAACTCTTGATTACAGTGGGTTACACAGACGAGAAATTAGAACCAAGCTACCGCTTGCCAGTAGATGAAATCATAGAGAAAAGATAGAAGGAAGAAAAAATGACAGCAATTGATTTTACAGCAGAAGTAGAAAAACGCAAAGAAGACCTCTTGGTTGACTTGTTTAGCCTTTTGGAAATCAACTCAGAACGTGATGATAGCAAGGCAGATGCGCAGCATCCCTTTGGACCTGGTCCAGTAAAAGCTTTGGAGAAATTCCTTGAAATCGCAGACCGCGATGGCTATCCAACTAAAAATGTTGATAACTACGCAGGACATTTTGAGTTTGGTGAAGGAGAAGAAGTTCTCGGAATCTTTGCTCACATGGACGTGGTGCCAGCTGGTAGCGGTTGGGACACGGACCCTTATACACCAACTATCAAAGATGGTCGCCTTTATGCGCGCGGAGCTTCAGATGACAAGGGACCTACAACAGCTTGTTACTATGGTTTGAAAATCATCAAAGAATTGGGTCTTCCAACTTCTAAGAAAGTTCGTTTTATTGTCGGAACAGACGAAGAATCAGGCTGGGCAGATATGGACTACTACTTTGAACATGTAGGACTTGCAAAACCAGACTTTGGCTTCTCTCCAGACGCTGAATTCCCTATCATCAATGGTGAAAAAGGAAATATCACAGAATACCTTCACTTTGCAGGTGAAAATGCAGGTGCTGCTCGTCTTCACAGCTTTACAGGTGGTTTGCGTGAAAACATGGTACCTGAATCAGCAACAGCAGTCGTTTCAGGTGTCTTAGCTGACTTGCAAGCTAAACTAGATGCCTTTGTTGCAGAGCACAAACTTAGAGGAGAACTCCAAGAAGAAAACGGTCAGTACAAGGTGACTGTGATTGGTAAATCTGCCCATGGTGCTATGCCTGCTTCAGGTGTCAATGGGGCTACTTACCTAGCATTCTTCCTCAGCCAATTTGACTTTGCTGGACCAGCCAAAGACTACCTCGACATTGCTGGTAAGATTCTCTTGAATGACCATGAGGGTGAAAATCTCAAGGTTGCTCATGTGGATGAAAAAATGGGTGCCCTTTCTATGAATGCGGGTGTCTTCCGCTTTGACGAAGCAAGTGCTGACAATACCATTGCCCTCAACTTCCGTTATCCAAAAGGAACAAGCCCAGAGCAAATCAAGTCAATCCTTGAAAACTTGCCAGTTGCTTCTGTTAGCCTCTCTGCCCATGGTCATACACCTCACTATGTGCCAATGGAAGATCCACTCGTTCAAACCTTGTTGAATGTCTATGAAAAACAAACTGGTCTTAAAGGTCACGAGCAAGTCATTGGTGGTGGAACCTTCGGCCGTTTGCTAGAACGTGGTGTTGCCTACGGTGCTATGTTCCCAGATTCTATTGATACCATGCACCAAGCCAATGAATTCATCGCCTTAGACGATCTCTTCCGAGCAGCAGCAATCTATGCAGAAGCTATCTATGAATTAATCAAATAAAACGATAGAAGTCTGAGATTTTATGCTTAGACTTCTTTTTGGAGGGAAAACAGATGTCTCAAATCGAAAGAATCAAGCAAGCCATTATGGCGGATCCACAGAATACCAGCTATACAGAACGCGGAATCGAACCTCTCTTTGCGGCGCCAACAACTGCTCGTATCAATATTGTCGGTCAAGCTCCGGGCTTTAAAACGCAAGAAGCTGGAATTTATTGGAAGGATAAGAGTGGTGATCGTCTGCGTGAGTGGCTAGGTGTTGATGAAGATACCTTTTACAATTCAGGGTTGTTTGCAGTTATTCCCATGGACTTTTATTTCCCAGGACATGGAAAATCAGGCGACCTTCCGCCCCGTAAAGGCTTTGCCGAAAAATGGCACCCACAACTCCTAAAGGAATGCCCAAATATTGAATTGACCCTTTTGATTGGACAATATGCCCAAGCCTATTATTTACAGGAGAAAATCAGTGGCAAGGTGACAGAAAGGGTAAAACATTACCAGAACTACTTGCCGACCTATTTCCCACTAGTTCATCCCTCACCACGAAATCAAATCTGGATGGCTAAAAATCCTTGGTTTGAGTCAGAAGTGGTGCCAGAATTGCAAAGAAGAATTAAAACGATTTTATAGTCAATGAAAATCAAAGAGCAAACTAGGAAGCTAGCCGCAGGCTGCTCAAAGTACAGCTTTGAGGTTGCAGATAAAACTGACGAAGTCAGCTCAAAACACTGTTTTGAGGTTGCAGATAAAACTGACGAAGTCAGCTCAAAACACTGTTTTGAGGTTGTGGATAGAACTGACGAAGTCAGTAACCATAACTACGGTAAGGCAACGCTGACGTGGTTTGAATTTGATTTTCGAAGAGTATTAGGAGAAAAAGAATGAAAGAAATAGCCTTCGATGAATTTTACCAGCTTTACCAAAATGGTCAGCTTTCTCTAGTGGACGTGAGAGAAATAGAAGAGTTCAGGATGCTTCATTTAGAAGGTGCACACAACTTACCACTTAGTCAACTGGCTGATACTTATGAGCAGTTGGACAAGGAGCAGTTACATTATGTTATTTGTAAATCTGGGATGAGATCAGCTCGTGCTTGCCAGTTCTTAGAGGAGCATGGATATAAGGTCATCAATGTTCAAGGTGGCATGACGGCCTTTGAAAATCTTTAAAATTTTGCATTTCTCCTACTTGGTGTGTACTAGGTAGGAGAATTTTGTTTTTAGATAATTCTTATTTTTAAAAATATTGAAAACATTCAATATTTACTTCGTGATGCTTTTTTCACACTCTTATTCGTGATATACTAGGTCAGTATTTTAGAAATATGAAGGAGATTCTTTATGGCTAAAAAAGGTGCCCTAACAGGTTTGCTCCTGTTTGGAATATTTTTTGGTGCGGGGAACTTGATTTTTCCGCCTTCTCTAGGTGCCCTATCTGGAGAACATTTTATTCCTGCCATTGCAGGTTTTGTCTTTTCAGGCGTCGGTATCGCCGTTTTGACTCTCATTATTGGAACTCTCAATCCTAAGGGATACATTTATGAGATTTCTAAGAAAATCTCACCTTGGTTTGCGACGCTTTATCTCGCAGTCCTCTATTTATCGATTGGTCCCTTCTTTGCCATTCCACGTACAGCCACAACAGCTTACGAAGTCGGGATTAGCCCCCTTTTATCAGATGCGAATAAAGGACTTGGATTGATTGTCTTTACCGTACTATATTTTGCAGCGGCTTATTTGATTTCACTCAATCCATCAAAGATTTTGGATCGGATCGGACGTATCTTGACACCAGTCTTTGCTTTGTTGATCGTTATCTTGGTTCTACTAGGTGCCTTCAAGTATGGTGGAACAAGTCCTCAAGCGACCTCAGAAGCCTATCAATCCTCTGCTTTTGGGACAGGTTTCCTAGAAGGGTATAATACCTTGGATGCTCTTGCCTCAGTGGCTTTCAGTGTCATTGCTGTTCAAACCTTGAAACAACTTGGATTCTCAAGTAAGAAAGAATACATTTCAACTATTTGGGTGGTTGGTATCGTTGTAGCTCTTGCCTTTAGCGCTCTGTACATCGGTTTAGGATTCCTTGGAAATCACTTCCCAGTACCAGCAGAAGTGATGAAGGGTGGAACACCAGGTGTTTATATCTTGTCACAAGCAACTCAGGAAATCTTTGGTTCAACAGCTCAACTCTTCCTTGCTGTTATGGTAACTGTAACCTGCTTCACAACGACAGTTGGATTGATTGTGTCGACAGCAGAGTTCTTTAACGGACGTTTCCCACAAATCAGCTACAAGGTCTATGCCACTGCCTTTACCTTGATTGGGTTTGCTATTGCAAATCTTGGTCTTGATGCAATCATTAAGTACTCAGTGCCAGTACTGGTAATCTTGTACCCAATCACCATCGCCATTGTGATGATCGTGATTGTTAATAAGTTTATCGCCCTATCAAAACCGGGCATGCAGTTAACTATTGGGCTTGTTACAGCGATTGCTCTTGCAAGCGTCCTTGGAAGTTCTTTTAAGATTGAGTTTCTAGCAAATCTCGTCAATGCTCTTCCGTTTGCAGCTGCCTCTCTTCCATGGCTAGTGCCAGCTATTATCGGAATCTTGCTTTCATTGGTTCTACCAAACAAACAAGAGAGTGATGTTTTTGAGATGGAATAAAAAAATTCTTGGTCATCGACCAAGAATTTTTTGTATGAGCACGACTCATTAGTTGGTTTGTTCAGTATAACCAGCTTCTTTAAGCATTTTTTTCGAGGCAGCAAAGCTTACACGGTTTCCAATACCAGAATATTCGTTCGGCATTGCTTTTTTCAATTCGTCAAGACTCGCGACAGTCATGTCAACCTCGATGTTTTGGATAACTTTTTCGTCTTGAATTTCAACTTTTTGTGTAACCCCTTTGACCCCTTCATAACCTTTATAAGTATCGTCAACAATTTCCTTAATACCTTCCGCGGTATTATTAAGTTTTTCAGGGTCAAGTACATTATGAACAGTTTGTTTTACAACGTCATCTCCCTTCACAGTATAAGTCAAGGTAGAATGAATCCCAGGTTTGCTATTGTGGACAAATGTGTGAGTTTCTGTCTCATCTTTCTTTTCAGATGATTGTTGACTGCTTTGTTTGGTCTCGCTTGACTGAGTTGTTGTGTCTTCTTTGCTACTGCTGCTAGCAGGTGTTGATGCTTGTTTGGAACATCCGAGTAGGAGGACAAGTGAAGCCACAAGGGCTAGTGAAGTTTTGACAAGAGTTTCCATAGAATTTCCTTTCATAATCAAAGTATTTGTATTATAACATGGATCTATAGTGAAAGCAACTAAACATAGTTTTTCTCCTTTTGAGAAGGAGTCTGACTAGAAAAATGTTATAATGGTAGGAAAGAGGTGAAGAAATGAATCAGACTATAAACTATATCAAAGAACTAACCGCTATTGCATCACCAACGGGTTTCACTCGTGAGATTTCAGACTACTTGGTCCATACTTTAGAAGAGTTTGGTTACCAGCCTGTTCGCACAGCTAAGGGCGGTGTCAATGTGACCATTAAAGGTCAAAATGATGAGCAACAACGCTATGTGACAGCCCATGTGGATACGCTGGGTGCTATTGTCCGTGCTGTCAAACCGGATGGTCGTCTCAAATTAGATCGTATCGGTGGTTTTCCTTGGAACATGATTGAGGGGGAAAACTGTACGGTTCATGTGGCTAGCACAGGTAAAAAGGTATCTGGAACCATCCTCATCCACCAAACTTCTTGCCATGTCTACAAAGATGCAGGAACTGCTGAACGTACGCAGGACAATATGGAAGTGCGTTTGGATGCAAAAGTAACCAATGAAAAAGAAATCCGCGCCTTGGGCATCGAGGTCGGCGATTTTATCAGTTTTGACCCGCGAACTGTCGTGACAGAGACTGGTTTTATCAAGTCCCGTCATTTGGATGACAAGGTCAGCGCAGCGATTTTGCTTAATCTTCTTCGTGTTTATAAGGAAGAGGGGATAGCATTACCAGTAACAACTCATTTTGCTTTTTCAGTCTTCGAAGAGGTGGGCCATGGTGCCAACTCCAATATTCCAGCTCAGGTAGTAGAATATCTAGCTGTAGATATGGGAGCCATGGGCGATGACCAGCAAACAGACGAATATACAGTGTCTATCTGTGTCAAGGACGCTTCAGGTCCCTATCACTACGACTTCCGTCAACATTTAGTGACTTTGGCAAAGGAGCAAGATATTCCATTTAAGCTCGACATTTATCCATTTTACGGTTCGGATGCTTCGGCAGCTATGTCAGCAGGAGCCGAGGTCAAACATGCACTCCTTGGAGCTGGTATTGAATCCAGTCACTCTTACGAACGAACACACATTGATTCGGTCATGGCGACTGAGAGTATGGTCGATGCCTATCTCAAGAGTGCATTGGTAGACTAATATGTGCTTGATTTGTCAAAGAATTGAATGGATCAAGGCAGGGGAAAATCCCTACTTTGTAAAAGAACTAGAAACAGGCTATGTCGTTATTGGAGACCATCAATACTTTAAGGGCTATACCTTGTTTCTAGCAAAGGAGCATGTCACAGAACTCCACCATATGGAGACTTCTGTAAAACTTCGTTTTCTAGAGGAAATGAGTTTGGTCCAAGAAGCTGTTGCCAAAGCATTTGAGGCTGAAAAGATGAATATTGAACTCCTAGGAAATGGCGATGCCCACGCTCATTGGCATCTTTTTCCGCGAAGAGCAGGTGATATGAGGGGTCATGGATTGAATGGTCGTGGTCCAGTCTGGTGGGTGCCCTGGGAAGAAATGGCGGCAGAAGATTGCCAAGTGCAATCCCGTGAGTTGGAACAAATGATTAAAGTCGTATCCGATGAATTAGAGAAGCACTTGGCCTAAGAGAGGAAGAAAAAAATGAAAAAAAGATATATCGTTTTATCCGGTTTGCTAGCAGTAACCCTAGCAGCATGTTCTCAAGAACAACCTAAAAATGAAGAAAATACTCAAAAAACGGAACAAACTAGCCAATCTGAAGGAACTGTAGGAAGCAAATCTCAAGCTTCTAGTCAGAAGAAGGCAGAAGTTGTCAATAAGGGAGACCACTATAGTATACAAGGGAAATACGATGAAATCGTCGTAGCTAATAAGCACTATCCTTTGTCAAAAGACTATAATCCAGGAGAAAATCCAACAGCCAAGGCAGAGTTGGTCAAACTCATCAAAGCTATGCAAGAGGCGGGATTCCCAATCAGCGATCATTACAGTGGTTTTAGAAGTTATGAAACTCAAACCAAACTTTATCAAGACTATGTGAATCAAGACGGTAAGGAAGCAGCAGATCGCTACTCAGCTCGCCCTGGATACAGTGAACACCAAACAGGTCTTGCTTTTGATTTGATTGGGACTAATGGAGAATTGGTAACAGAAGAAAAAGCAGCCCAGTGGCTCTTAGATCATGCAGCTGACTATGGTTTTGTCGTTCGCTATCTCAAAGGCAAGGAGAAAGAGACTGGCTATATGGCGGAAGAATGGCATCTTCGCTACGTCGGAAAAGAGGCCAAAGAAATTGCTGCAAGTGGTCTCAGTTTGGAAGAGTACTACGGCTTTGAAGGCGGAGATTACGTCGATTAAAAAAGAAATTTTTCTCTTGCATTTTTAGATAAATAGTGTATAATAGAAAGGTATGCGTAAAGTGTACTTGTGGGAGGTAAAAATCTCTAATTACCGCCAAAACCACAAAGGAGGATTTAAAAATGGCTAAAAAAGTCGAAAAACTTGTAAAATTGCAAATCCCTGCTGGTAAAGCTACACCAGCTCCACCAGTTGGACCTGCTCTTGGTCAAGCTGGTATCAACATCATGGGATTCACAAAAGAGTTCAACGCTCGTACAGCTGACCAAGCTGGTATGATTATTCCAGTTGTTATCTCAGTATACGAAGACAAATCATTTACTTTCGTTACAAAAACACCACCAGCTGCTGTTCTTTTGAAAAAAGCTGCAGGTGTTGAAAAAGGATCAGGTACACCTAACAAAACTAAAGTTGCTACAGTTACTCGTGCACAAGTACAAGAAATTGCAGAAACTAAGATGCCAGATTTGAACGCAGCAAACATTGAGTCTGCAATGCGTATGATCGAAGGTACTGCTCGTTCTATGGGATTCACTGTTGTTGACTAATCAATAACACAGTAGAAAATCTCACAGCAGTCTATTAGTTGCTTTTCATACTAGGCAAGTGACTGACGCTTGTACTTGGGTACAGCAAAGGAACTGAACGAAGTAGAAAAGGAAAATAATAGACTGAAAACCCGCAAGACTTCATCATTTCGAGAAGTGACGTGGGAGATGAAAATCGATTGAACCACTTACAAGGAGAATAGAAAATGGCTAAAAAAAGCAAACAACTTCGTGCTGCTCTTGAGAAAATCGACAGCACAAAAGCATACAGTGTAGAAGAAGCTGTAGCACTTGCAAAAGAAACTAACTTTGCAAAATTTGACGCAACTGTAGAAGTTGCTTACAACTTGAACATTGACGTTAAAAAAGCTGACCAACAAATCCGTGGCGCAATGGTATTGCCAAACGGTACTGGTAAAACTTCACGCGTTCTTGTTTTCGCACGTGGTGCAAAAGCTGAAGAAGCAAAAGCTGCTGGTGCAGACTTTGTTGGTGAAGATGACCTTGTTGCGAAAATCAACGACGGTTGGTTGGACTTCGACGTAGTTATCGCTACACCTGATATGATGGCTCTTGTTGGACGTCTTGGACGTGTCCTTGGACCACGTAACTTGATGCCAAACCCTAAAACTGGTACTGTAACAATGGATGTTGCTAAAGCAGTTGAAGAGTCTAAAGGTGGTAAAATCACTTATCGTGCTGACCGTGCAGGTAACGTTCAAGCAATCATCGGTAAAGTATCATTTGAAGCTGAAAAATTGGTTGAAAACTTCAAAGCTTTCAACGAAACAATCCAAAAATCAAAACCAGCTACAGCTAAAGGAACTTACGTAACAAACTTGACAATCACAACTACTCAAGGTGTTGGTATCAAAGTTGACGTAAACTCACTTTAATCAGTAGTTTATAAAAGAGAAGACGAGTACGAAAGTGCTCGTTTTTTTATGAGTATGACCTTTTAGAAAAATCAGTTCATTGATCAGCTTTGTAGCAATAGTGCGTTTCCTCTTCTTCTTTCACAGAAAATATGCTATAATAGAGAGTAAAAAACTTTGAAAGAAAGAAAAAGATGAATTTAAAAGATTATATCGCAACGATTGAAAATTATCCTAAGGAAGGTATTACCTTCCGTGATATCAGCCCTTTGATGGCAGATGGAAATGCTTATAGCTACGCTGTTCGTGAAATTGTTCAGTATGCAACTGATAAGAAAATCGACATGATCGTGGGCCCAGAGGCTCGCGGCTTTATCGTGGGCTGTCCTGTTGCTTTTGAGTTGGGAATTGGCTTTGCACCTGTTCGTAAACCAGGGAAATTGCCACGTGAAGTCATTTCTGCTGACTATGAGAAAGAGTACGGTATTGATACCTTGACCATGCATGCTGATGCGATTAAGCCAGGTCAACGTGTTCTCATCGTAGATGATCTTTTGGCAACAGGTGGAACTGTCAAAGCAACCATTGAGATGATTGAAAGACTTGGTGGAGTTGTAGCCGGTTGTGCCTTCTTGATTGAGTTGGATGAGCTTAAAGGCCGTGAAAAAATCGGAGATTACGATTACAAGGTACTTATGCATTATTAATGAAAAACAGTCCTTGGGGCTGTTTTCTCTTCATCTGCTATATAAACAAACTATAGCTAGTTAGAGAAAAACTATAATTGAAAACTATATCTTCTTGCAGTATAATAAAAGGACTAAGTGTTTGAAATTTGACTTCAAACACATTCAATTATTTCTAAAAGAGTACAGTTAGGAGAAGGTTATGCCGATTAGAATTGATAAAAAATTGCCAGCTGTTGAGATTTTACGGACAGAGAATATCTTTGTCATGGATGATCAACGTGCGGCCCACCAAGATATCCGTCCCTTGAAAATTTTGATTTTAAACCTAATGCCCAAAAAAGTGGTCACAGAGACCCAGTTGTTACGGCATTTAGCAAATACTCCTTTGCAATTGGACATAGACTTTCTCTATATGGAGAGCCACCGTTCCAAGACGACTCGTGCAGAGCATATGGAGACTTTTTATAAAACTTTTCCTGAAGTCAAGGACGAGTATTTTGATGGGATGATTATCACAGGGGCTCCGATTGAGCATTTACCATTTGAGGAAGTGGACTATTGGGAGGAATTCAGTCAGGTGCTTGAGTGGTCCAAGACCCATGTCTATTCGACCCTTCATATCTGCTGGGGTGCCCAAGCAGGTCTTTATGCTCGCTATGGTGTTGAAAAGCACCAGATGGATCGGAAGCTATCAGGTATTTACCCACAGGATACCTTGAAAGAAGGGCACCTTCTTTTTAGAGGTTTTGATGATCGCTATGTAGCTCCTCATTCTCGTCACACTGAGATTTTAAAAGAAGAAATCTTAAACAAGACCAATCTAGAGATTCTGTCAGAAGGTCTTGAGGTTGGTGTTTCTATCTTAGCTAGTCGAGATTTGCGTGAGATTTATAGTTTTGGTCATTTGGAGTACGATCGTGACACTTTAGCAAGAGAGTATTTTCGTGATTATGAGGCGGGGCTCGACCCTCATATCCCAGAGAACTACTTTAAAAATGATGATGTGAATGAGACACCGTGTCTCTGTTGGTCTTCATCAGCTGCCCTCTTTTTCAGCAATTGGGTGAACTATGCAGTTTATCAGGAAACCCCTTTTGACTGGAAAAAGGTAGAGGATGATGCGGCTGCATTTGGATATTTATAAGAGGAATTATGACATATTTTGACGCTTTTAAATCAGGGAACTTGGTTTTACCAAGTGCCCTGCTCTTGCATTTTAAGGAACTCTTTCCTTCCAGCGAAGATTTTCTCGTCTGGCAATTTTTCTATTTACAAAATACCACAGCCTTAGGAGATGTTTCGCCTAGCCAAATAGCTGAAATCATTGGGAAAGAAGTGGCAGATGTCAACCAATCCATTTCGAATTTGACTGAAAATGGTTTGCTACAATATCGGACCATTGAACTAAATGGGGAAATTGAGCTGATTTTTGATGCTAGTCTGGCTTTTGAACGCTTGGATAGCTTGCTAGATACCCAAGCTCCAGCTACAACTGCCCCAAACTCCAAAAATCAATTGAAGGATCTGGTTGAAACCTTTCAGCAGGAATTGGGGCGCTTGTTAACACCATTTGAAATCGAAGATCTTTCCAAGACTGTCAAAGAAGATGGAATCAAGGCGGATTTGATCAAGGAAGCTCTCCGAGAGGCGGTTTTTAATGGCAAACCAAACTGGAAGTACATTCAGGCAATCCTTCGTAACTGGCGCCATGAAGGTATCCAGTCTGTGGCTCAGGTGGAGGCCAAACGAGCAGAGCGAGAAGCGAACAATCCCAAACAAGTTCAGGCTTCAGCTGATTTCCTCGATGCCATGAATTTGTGGCAAGATTAGTCGCTTGAAAAATCTTGAAAATTAGAGTAAGATTTGCAAGCTCCTTATAAATATGATAGAATAATAGTGAATAAAATGAAAAAAGAGGTATGTGAAATGTCACGTAAACCATTTATCGCTGGTAACTGGAAAATGAACAAAAATCCAGAAGAAGCAAAAGCATTCGTTGAAGCCGTTGCATCAAAACTTCCTTCATCAGACCTTGTTGAAGCAGGTATCGCAGCTCCTGCAGTTGATTTGACAGCTGTTCTTGCTGCTGCTAAAGGTTCAAACCTTAAAGTTGCTGCTCAAAACTGCTACTTTGAAAATGCAGGTGCGTTCACTGGTGAAACTAGCCCACAAGTTTTGAAAGAAATCGGTACAGACTACGTTGTGATCGGTCACTCAGAACGTCGTGACTACTTCCATGAAACTGACGAAGATATCAACAAAAAAGCAAAAGCAATCTTTTCAAACGGTATGCTTCCAATCATCTGTTGTGGTGAGTCACTTGAAACTTACGAAGCTGGTAAAGCGGCTGAATTCGTAGGTGCTCAAGTATCTGCTGCATTGGCTGGCTTGACAGCTGAACAAGTTGCTTCAACAGTTATCGCTTACGAGCCAATCTGGGCTATCGGTACTGGTAAATCAGCTTCACAAGACGATGCACAAAAAATGTGTAAAGTTGTTCGTGACGTTGTAGCTGCCGACTTCGGTCAAGAAGTTGCGGACAAAGTTCGTGTTCAATACGGTGGTTCTGTTAAACCTGAAAACGTTGCTTCATACATGGCTTGCCCAGACGTTGACGGTGCCCTTGTTGGTGGTGCGTCACTTGAAGCTGAAAGCTTCTTGGCATTGCTTGATTTTGTAAAATAATCTAGCTCATTCTAGACAGACAGTTAAAAGTACTAAGTGACTTTGACTGCCTGTCTTATTTTTACTTGGAGCATTCTTGTGAAAGAGGGATTTTTCTAGACTAGGAAAGTTCCTTAGGGAAAGAAAGGCGTGCAGATGCGCGCTCTTTTCTATATCAAAAGGTTATGAAAGGGGGGAGTTATGCTCTATATTTGGTCTTATTTGAAAAAATATCCCAAGTGGTTATTCTTGGATTTCTTTGGAGCGGTTTTCTTTGTTATTGTCAATCTTGGGCTGCCAACTGTTCTGGCTCGGATGATTGATGAAGGTGTGAATAAAGGGAATGAACAGCAATTGTATGTTTGGGCTGCAATTATGCTGGTGATTATCCTATGTGGAACCTTGGGGCGTATAGTCTTAGCCTACGCTGCTAGTAAGCTGACGACCAATATGGTCAAGGATATGAGGGATGATCTCTATGCCAAATTACAAGAGTATTCTCATCACGAATATGAAAAGATTGGAGTGTCTTCACTGGTTACTCGCATTACCAGTGATGCCTTTGTTCTCATGCAGTTTGCAGAACAGACCTTAAAACTGGGTGTCATCACCCCCATGATGATGCTGTCTAGTATCTTAATGATCTTCCTGACCAGTCCGTCATTAGCCTGGATAGTGGCCTTTGCAGTACCTTTCTTAGCCGTGGTGGTCATTTATGTAGCGGTCAAGACTCGACCATTATCAGAGAAACAGCAGGCTACCTTAGATAAGATAAACCAATATGCCAGGGAAAATCTGATGGGACTCCGTGTCATTCGTGCCTTTGCCCGTGAGGAGTTTCAAGAGGAACGTTTTGCAGGACAAAATGCAGTCTATGCAGCTAATTCCAATCGTCTGTTTAAACTAACTGGCTTGACAGAACCCTTGTTTGTTCAAATTATCATTGCCATGATTGTAGCCATTGTCTGGTTTGCTCTGGACCCTATCAAACAAGGAAGCTTGCAAATTGGGGACCTAGTAGCCTTTATCGAATATAGTTTCCACGCCCTCTTGTCCTTCCTTTTCCTATCCAATCTCTTCACCATGTATCCTCGTACAGCCGTTTCGAGTGAACGTTTGAAAGAAGTCATGGATATGCCGATTTCTATTGATCCCAATGAAGGAGGAGTCAGAGAGACAGCAACCCACGGATATTTGGAATTTGAAAATGTCACCTTTGCCTATCCTGGCGAGACGGAAAATCCTGTTTTGCATAACATTTCTTTCAGCGCTAAACCAGGTGAAACCATTGCCTTTATCGGATCAACCGGGTCGGGCAAGTCCTCTCTTGTACAATTGATTCCTCGTTTTTACGATGTCACGCTTGGGAAAATCAAGGTTGATGGTGTCGATGTGAGGGATTATCGCCTCAAGTCTCTTCGTCAAAAGATTGGTTTTATCCCGCAGAAGGCCTTGCTCTTTACAGGAACTATCGCTGAAAATATCCGCTATGGGAAGGAAGATGCTAGTCACAAAGACCTACATCAGGCAGCGGATGTGGCGCAAGCCAAAGATTTTATCGAAAGCCGAGAAGAAGGCTTTGCGACCCATCTAGCTGAAGGTGGGAGCAACCTTTCTGGAGGACAGAAACAACGTCTCTCAATTGCAAGAGCGGTTATAAAGAATCCTGATATCTATATTTTTGACGATTCTTTCTCAGCCTTGGATTATCGTACGGATGCCATTTTGCGCCGTCGTCTCAAGGAAGTAACACAGAATGCAACGGTTTTAATTGTTGCTCAACGTGTCGGAACCATCATGGATGCGGACCAGATCATCGTTCTGGATAAGGGTGAAATCGTGGGTCGTGGTCGACATGAAGAATTGATGGAGACCAATGCCATCTATCGTGAGATTGCTGAGTCGCAGTTGAAAAATGCATCTCTAACAGAGGAATAGGAGGAAATATGAAAACACAATCTAGTTTGGCTCGTTTGTGGAGCTATTTGAAAGCCTACCGTTTTTCTGTCTTTTTTGCGGTTTTTCTAAAAGTTTTAAGCGTAGTCATGAGTGTCTTGGAGCCTTTTGTCTTGGGGTTAGCCATTACGGAGTTGACAAAGAATCTCTTAGATATGGCTAATGGCCTTTCAGGTGCTAGCATCAATACTGGCTACATCGGAACTGTTTTAATCATTTACCTTTTTAGAGGGCTCTTGTATGAACTTGGGTCTTATTATTCCAATTATTTCATGACCAATGCGGTCCAGTCCATGACTCAGGATCTGCGAAATGAAATGACTGAAAAGATCAATCGTATCCCTGTGTCTTTCTTTGACAAACACCAATTTGGCGATTTATTGGGGCGCTTTACCAGTGATGTTGAGACAGTGTCTAATGCTCTTCAACAGTCTTTTCTCCAAATTGTAAATGCCGTTTTGACGATTGTTCTCGTCATGGGAATGGTTTTATACTTGAACTTTCAACTGGCTATAGTGGTGATTCTATCCATTCCAGTGACCTATTTCGGTGCAAGAAGTATCCTGAAACGTTCTCAGCCTTATTTTAAAGAGCAGGCGGCTATTTTAGGACGGATGAATGGCTATGTGCAGGAAAATCTTACAGGTTTTAATGTCTTGAAACTCTACGGTCGTGAGGAAACTTCTCATAAAGAATTTTCTAAGATTACAGACGACCTCCAACGTGTTGGCTTTAAAGCCAGCTTTATCTCTGGGCTTATGATGCCAGCCCTTCATGCTGTATCGGACTTAACCTATCTGATCGTTGCAGTTCTTGGTGGTTTGCAAGTGATTGCGGGTCGTTTGACAGTGGGGAATATGCAGGCCTTTGTTCAGTACGTTTGGCAGATCAGCCAGCCTATTCAAAACATCACACAACTTGCGGGTCAAATGCAAAGTGCTAAGTCTTCGCTAGACCGCATCTTCGATATCTTGGATGAGACAGAGGAAGTCAAGGGAGAAGAACTCGAAATCCTTGAACCCTTAACAGGTCAGGTGACCTTCCAACATGTTGACTTCCAGTATGTTGAAAACAAACCATTGATTCGAGACTTTAATCTAGAAGTTCAACCGGGAGAGATGGTGGCGATTGTTGGTCCTACTGGAGCTGGTAAGACGACCTTGATCAATCTGCTTATGCGCTTTTACGATGTCACAGCAGGTGCAATCTTAGTTGACGGGCAGGATATTCGCCAGTTTTCACGACAAGACTACCGACGTCAGTTTGGGATGGTCTTGCAGGATGCTTGGCTTTATGAAGGGACAATCAAAGAAAACCTACGTTTTGGAAATCTTGACGCCAGTGACAAGGAAATAATAGAAGCTGCCAAAGCAGCAAATGTAGACCACTTTATCCGAACTCTTCCTGGCGGTTACAACATGGAGATGAACCAAGAGTCAAGTAATATTTCCCTCGGGCAAAAACAACTCTTGACCATCGCGCGTGCTCTCCTAGCCAATCCTAAAATTCTCATTTTGGATGAAGCGACTTCCTCTGTTGACACCCGTTTGGAACTCTTGATTCAAAAAGCTATGAAACGCTTGATGAAAGGAAGAACCAGCTTTGTCATCGCCCACCGTCTCTCTACTATTCAAGAAGCAGATAAGATTCTCGTTCTTAAGGATGGTCAGATTATTGAGCAGGGAAATCATGAAAGCTTGCTCCAAGCAAAAGGTTTTTATTATGACCTATATCAAAGTCAATTTTCAAGTAAATCCGAGCAAGTCGGCTAATCAAAACTGTCCAGACTATTCTTAAATTATCAGTCTATTACAACTTTTCTCAGATAGTACACTTTCCTTGCTATCGTTTTATGGTAGTAGTATACTTATACTGTAACCACTAAGAAGATGGTTACAAAAAAAGAAAGAGGTAAGAAATATGGTTGAATTGAAAAAAGAAGCAGTAAAAGACGTTACAACATTATCTAAAACAGCGCCAGTAGCATTGGCAAAAACAAAAGAAGTATTGAACCAAGCAGTAGCAGACTTGTATGTGGCTCACATTGCCCTTCACCAAGTTCACTGGTATATGCGTGGTCGTGGTTTCCTCGTATGGCATCCAAAAATGGATGAATACATGGACAGCCTTGATGGTTATCTTGATGAAATCAGCGAACGTTTGATCACCCTTGGTGGCAAACCTTACTCAACTTTGACAGAATTCCTTCAACACAGTGAAATCGAAGAAGAAGAAGGAGAATTCCGTAATGTTGAAGAAAGCTTGGAACGTGTTCTAGCGATTTACCGCTACCTCATCGCTCTTTTCCAAAAAGCTTTGGATGTGACAGATGAAGAAGGCGATGATGTTACAAACGATATCTTTGTTGGTGCTAAGGCTGAACTTGAGAAAACAGTTTGGATGGTTGCAGCAGAACTTGGACAAGCTCCTGGTTTGTAAGATATAGTTGCTACCCCTTTTATCATGAGGTGCTTGATAAGTGCCCATGACCAATCATCTTTTAAAAGTCATGTAACTGTGAAAAGTTGCATGACTTTTTTGTCTGCTAGACTTAGGACACATTGTCAAAAGTAGGATTTTACGGTATAATAGTTGCTGTTCGAGAAATTTTGATTTTCAAAGAATAGTGAAATGTTATAAGGAGAACCCATGAACAATTTACCAAATTGCCCAAAATGTAATTCAGAATATGTCTACGAAGATGGAAATCTCTTGGTATGCCCAGAGTGTGCCTATGAGTGGAATCCTGCAGAAGTTGCAGAAGTAGAAGAAGGTGTAGTTGCTATCGATGCCAATGGAAATAAACTGGCTGACGGCGATACTGTGACCCTTATCAAGGACTTGAAAGTAAAAGGTGCACCAAAGGATTTGAAACAAGGAACTCGTGTTAAAAATATCCGTATCGTAGAAGGTGACCACAACATCGACTGTAAGATTGATGGTTTTGGAGCTATGAAATTGAAGTCAGAGTTTGTTAAGAAAATCTAGCTATGAAAACGAACTACAAATTTATCTTTTATAGTCGTGTGCTCTTGTTCTTAGCGGCATTTACAGGAGTTTATTTAGAGATCACCAAGCATGGTGGTTTTGGTATGCTCCTTTACTACACAGTATTGTCCAATCTTTTGGTAACGATTTTCACGGGCTATCTGCTCCGTGTGATGAGCCGTTCAGGTGAAAATTGGCAAAGTCCGACCTTGCTTCGTCTCAAGGGTGGCGTTACCATGAGTATCATGATTACCTGTGTGATTTACCATTTTATGCTTGCTCCGATCGCGACAGACTTTTACCGTGTGGAAAATTTCCTTTGCCACTATATCGTTCCACTCTGGTTTTTAGCCGACACCCTCTTCTTTGATAAACGGGGTCAATACAAGATATGGGATCCAGTCTTGTGGACCATCTTGCCCTTAGTTTATATGATTTTTGCCTTGTTTAACGGCCTGGTCTTAAAACTCAATATTCCGAATTCCAAGGACAATCCCTTCCCTTATTTCTTTTTAAATGTGAACAAGGGTTGGGACGTGGTCATCAAATGGTGTTTGATCATTTTTGCAGCGTATATGGTTGCAGGCTTCATCTTCTATCTGATCAAGCAAATCAAGCGAAAATAGTCTTCCTATTAGGAAAGTTAGGACGGAGTCTTTAGTTCAATCGGGCTCCTTCTTTTCTTGCCATCTTCCTTCTAAAAGGATCAACAGTGAGAAATATACAGAAAGAAAATTCATGAAACAATTTTTAGAACGGGCTAGTATTTTGGCCCTCTCCCTCGTTTTGATTACCTCCTTCTCCATCTCAAGTGCTCTGCCAGCCATGTTTGACTACTATCAAGGCTATCCCAAAGAACAAATCGAGCTCCTGGTCAGTCTTCCTTCTTTTGGGATTATGATTATGCTGGTTTTAAATGGGTTTTTGGAGCGGTTATTTCCTGAGCGATTTCAGATTAGTCTAGGTCTTCTCATCCTTTCTATCGGGGGGACAGCCCCTTTCTGGTATCAGGAGTACAACTTTGTCTTTGCGATGCGGATTTTATTTGGCTTGGGTGTTGGGATGATCAATGCCAAGGCCATTTCCATCATCAGTGAACGCTATCATGGAAAGACACGGATCCAGATGTTGGGTCTTCGCGGATCAGCAGAAGTTGTCGGGGCATCGATTTTGACTCTAGTGGTCGGTCAACTCTTATCCTTGGGATGGACAGTGACCTTCTTGGCCTACAGTGCGGGATTTTTAGTATTGATCCTTTATCTGCTCTTTGTCCCTTATGGGAAAGAAAAGAAAGAAACAAAGAAAAAAGAGACCGAAACGACTCGTTTGACAGGAAAGATGAAAGGATTAATTTTTCTATTGGCTGTCGAAGCAGCAGTTGTTGTCTGCACCAACACAGCTATCACCATTCGTATTCCTAGTCTGATGGTGGAAAGAGGTCTAGGGGATGCCCAGTTATCGAGCTTGGTTTTAAGTATCATGCAGTTGATTGGTATCTTGGCAGGTGTGAGTTTTTCTTTCTTTATCTCTCTGTTTAAAGAAAGGTTGCTCCTTTGGTCAGGTATCACCTTTGGATTGGGGCAGATTGTGATTGCCTTGTCTCCGTCATTGGGTGTGATGGTAGTTGGAAGTGTTGTGGCAGGTTTTTCTTACAGTGTGGCCTTGACCACTGTCTTTCAGCTTCTTTCCGAAAGGATCCCAGCCAAGCTCCTTAATCAGGCAACATCTTTTGCAGTGCTAGGATGTAGCTTTGGAGCCTTTACGACACCGTTTATTCTTGGGGCGATTGGCTTGGTGACTCAAAACGGTATGTTGGTCTTCACCATTTTAGGATGTTGGTTGATTGTCACTTCTATCTTTGTTATGTACGCACTTCAAAAGAGAGCTTAGGATTAATTTCCTAAGTTTTTCTTTCTGGGAATTTTGTACCCAGACAATTATTGTTTTTTAAACTTGTTTACACTTTTATTTCCTGATAAAATAGAAGTTATGACAAGATATAAAGCAATCATTTCCTATGACGGTTATGCCTTTGCTGGTTTTCAGCGCCAGCCTCATGCGCGGAGCGTTCAGGAAGAAATTGAAAAAACGTTGACTAGATTGAATAAGGGGCAAGCCATCGCTGTTCATGGTGCTGGTAGGACGGATAGTGGGGTCCATGCTCTGGGACAGGTTATTCATTTTGATCTGCCCTATCAGATGGATGAGGAAAAACTCCGTTTTGCTCTGGATACCCAGTCACCAGAAGATATCGATGTGATTTCAATTGATCTTGTGGCGGATGATTTTCATTGCCGTTATGCAAAACATAGCAAGACATATGAGTTTATCGTGGATAGGGGGCGTCCTAAGAATCCGATGCGTCGTCACTATGCCACTCACTTTCCTTATCCGCTCGATGTGGAGCGGATGCAGGAGGCTGTCAAGAAATTAGAAGGAACCCATGATTTTACCGGTTTTACAGCATCTGGGACTAGTGTAGAGGATAAGGTTCGAACCATTACAGAAGCCAGCCTTAGTGTTGATGAGACAGGCCAATTTTTGACCTTTACCTTTTCAGGAAATGGTTTCTTGTATAAGCAGATTCGCAATATGGTGGGGACGCTGCTCAAAATCGGAAATAATCGGATGCCAGTTGAGCAGATTGACTTGATTTTGGAGAAGAGGGACAGGCAACTTGCAGGTCCCACGGCTGCACCGAATGGCTTGTATTTAAAGGAGATTCGTTATGAAGAATAATCGTATTTTAGCCCTTTCTGGGAATGATATTTTTAGTGGTGGTGGTTTGTCAGCTGATTTGGCCACCTATACCTTAAACAGCTTGCATGGCTTTGTAGCTGTCACTTGTTTGACGGCCTTGACCGAAAAGGGCTTTGAGGTCTTTCCAACAGATGATACTATTTTCCAACATGAGTTGAATAGCTTGCGTGATGTCGAGTTTGCGGGGATTAAGATTGGCCTTCTTCCTACTGTCAGCGTGGCTGAGAAGGCCTTGGACTTTATCAAGCAACGTCCTGGAGTGCCTGTGGTACTGGACCCCGTCTTGGTCTGCAAGGAAACGCACGACGTGGCTGTCAGTGAACTCTGTCAAGAGTTGATTCGTTTTTTCCCTCATGTCAGTGTGATTACGCCAAATCTTCCTGAAGCAGAATTATTGGCTGGTCAGGAAATTAAAACATTGGAAGATATGAAAGCTGCAGCGCAGAAATTGCATGATTTAGGAGCGTCAGCAGTCATTATCAAGGGAGGCAATCGCCTTAGTCAGGACAAGGCTGTAGATATCTTTTATGATGGACAAACCTTTACTGTCCTAGAAAATCCTGTTATCCAAGGCCAAAATGCTGGTGCAGGTTGTACCTTTGCCTCAAGTATTGCCAGTCACTTGGTTAAAGGGGATGAACTTTTACCAGCAGTAGAGAGCTCGAAAGCTTTCGTTTACCGTGCTATTGCACAAGCAGATCAATATGGAGTAAGACAATATGAAGCAAACCAAAACAACTAAAATCGCTCTTGTATCCCTTTTAACTGCCCTTTCTGTGGTCCTAGGTTATTTCTTAAAAATCCCGACACCAACAGGTATTCTAACTCTCTTAGATGCGGGTATCTTCTTTGCGGCCTTCTACTTTGGTAGTAAAGAGGGGGCTGTCGTTGGAGGTCTAGCAGGTTTCTTGATTGACCTCTTATCAGGCTACCCTCAGTGGATGTTCTTTAGCTTGATCAACCATGGCTTGCAGGGATTTTTCGCAGGATTTAAAGGGAAATCTCAGTGGTTAGGACTTATCTTGGCAACGATTGTCATGGTAGGGGGCTATGCCTTGGGTTCAACTTTGATGAATGGCTGGGTGGCAGCCCTACCAGAAATCTTACCAAACTTCCTGCAAAATATCGTGGGTATGGTTGTAGGATTTGTAGTCTTTCAGAGCGTCAAGAAGATAAAATAAAAAAGTCAGCTTCAATAGCTGACTTTTTGCTTGTCTAGATTTAATCAAAATAAAGCAAGTCTTTGCTGGTGCTTGTAAAGAGGTCAAAGCCATCCTTGGTAACAACACCGCAGTCTTCGATACGAACGCCAACTTTACCAGGGATATAGATACCAGGTTCAACAGAGAAGCACATGCCTTCTTCGATGACCATGTCGTTTCCTTCCATGATAGATGGGAATTCGTGGACATCCATACCGATACCGTGACCGAGACGGTGGTTGAAGTACTCACCGTAACCAGCTTTTTCGATGACTTCACGGGCAGCGCGGTCCACTTCATGTGCAGTCACACCTGGCTTGATGAAGTCAAGGGCAGCTTGTTGGGCTTCAAGTGTCAAGTTGTAAATATCTTTCTTGAATTGGTCAGGCTTACCGACAGCGACCGTACGTGTCATATCTGAGGCATAGCCATTAACCATGACACCGAGGTCAAAGAGGAGAAGGGCGTCTTTTTCGACCTTGTTTGCACCAGGAATTCCGTGTGGATTTGCAGCATTATCACCAGTCAAAACCATGGTATCAAAACTCATTTCATAGCCTTCACGCTTTAAGGCAAAGTCGATTTGGGCGATGATATCTGTCTCAGTCTTATCAAGAGAAATGTTGTCAAAACCAACTTTTACAGCTTTATCAGCATAGAGACCTGCAACCATCATTTTTTGTACTTCATCAGCTGATTTGATGAGGCGCATGCGTTGGATGCGAGGAGTGAGATTTTCAAACTCAGCAGTTTCAAAAACTGTTTTCAAGCCATGGTATTTGGTCAAGATGAGATTGTCAAACTCAACAGCGACACGTTTGAAGTCGTGCTGTGGCAAGGCATTTTTGATTTTTTGCCATGGATTTTCAGAATCTACATAACCCACAACTGGGAAGGAAACAGTGCTGGTTGCACGCTCCACTTCAAGGGCTGGGACAAAGAGGAGGGGTTCTTGATCCGCTAGGACAAAGAGGAACATTTGGCGTTCATGGGGATCACTGTAAAAGCCAGTGAGGTAATTGATAGTGACGGGGTCAGATACGACAGCGACGTCTAGTTTTTCTGATTCAAGATATGTTACGATTTGTTGTAATTTAGACATATGCTACCTTCTTTCTACCCCTCTATTTTGGCAAAAAAAGAGAGAAAATGCAAGGGAGAAGGGTAAAAGAGCAGGCAAAAAGAACTCCGATATGATAGCGGAGCTCTTTGATATAGTTTTCTTTAGTTTAAGAAAAGTCTGCCTTGCTTTTTACGTCGCTGTATTCTTCAGCGATTTCTTGACTGAGAATGTCTTCATAGGCAGGGAGTTGGATATCCTGACCATATTTCTTCTTGAGGGCAGTAGTAACTAGGCGATAAGCTAGATTGGCATTACGTGAGAGGATAGGTCCGTGGAAATAGGAACCAAAGACATTCTTATAATGAACCCCTTCGCCGATCTTTTCTTCGTTATTTCCATTCCCATAGACAACCTGACCCAGCGGTTTTTGGTCATCAGAAAGGAAGGTACGGCCCTGGTGATTTTCAAATCCATAGTAGGTTTCGTCGAAGTCTTCATTGTGAATCTTGATGTCACCGATAAAACGGTTATTGGTCTGGTTGAGGGTGTAGTGGCCCATGACCCCTAGCCCTTCGATACGTTTACCGGAAGCTTCAACATAATATTGGCCCAATAGTTGGAAACCACCGCAGATGGCTAGAACCACACCATCGTTTTGGATGTAGTTGTCAATGCTCTCTTTCTTGGCAGGTAGATCGCCTGCGATGATACTTTGTTCAAAGTCTTGACCACCACCGAAAAAGGCGATATCGTAGTGATTTTCGTCAAAGTCATCATGGAGAGAAACGATATCAACTGTTACATGAGCTCCCAGTTTTTCAGCCACATACTTGAGCATGAGGATATTGCCGTTGTCCCCGTAGGTATTCATGAGGTTTCCATAGAGGTGGGCAATGTTGAGCTGATAAGGGTAATTGCCAGCTTTTGAGGAAAGTGAAGTATAAACCATTAGTTCATCTCCTTTCTAACAATCTGACGACTAGCCAGCAGTTCTCGGAATTCCAGCATAGCAGTATAGGTAGCCAGGATATAGGCATGTTTGCAGTCTTGGTTCTCAATGGTCTTGAGAACTTGTTCCAGACTACTTGTTTCAGTGATTTTATCAGCTGGGTAGCCAGTCACTCGAAGACGGCGTGCGATTTCAGAATGACGAACACCACCAGCGTTAATTTCTGGAATGTCCATGTCAGTGATTTGTTCAAAGTCCGCATCCCAGATCCAGCTAGTATCAATTCCATCAGCATAGTTGGCATTAAGGAGAACAGATAAACTAAATGGATAAGGCGCTAGTTTGATCATCTCGATAGCTTGGGTAGCACCAACAGGATTTTTAATCAAGACAAGAGTACATTCTTTATCACCGATATGGAAGGTTTCCTGGCGTCCAAAGACAGCACGGCTCTTATCAAATCCTTGCTTGATGAGTTGCGAATCAGCCCCGAGAAAACGGGCAATAGCAACCGCAGCGAGAGCGTTGTAGATGTTGTAGAGTCCACCGATTTGAATACCGTATTCTTGTCCGTCGATGACAAAGCGAGAGCGATTGTTGGTCAACTCAACCAGTTCTGTCAAACGATAGTCGAGTTCAGGACGTTTGCAGCCACAATTTTCACAGATATAGGCCCCCAAGTTGGCATAGGTATTGTGCTCATATTTGAGGATGCCTTGACAGTCAGGGCAGAGAATCCCTTCGGTATTGTAGTGAGCTAGTTTGGCTGGTCCTTTTTCCAAGTCAAAACCAAAATACTGAACAGGATTTGGAATAGCTGGCTTGTAGAAAAGTGGACTGTCACCATTGAGGAGAACAGTAGCCGTAGGAACCTTACGAATGGCATCCAAAATCATGTTATAAGTTGTGTAAATTTCACCGTAGCGGTCCATCTGGTCACGGAAAATGTTAGTGATGACAAAAAGGCTAGGATGGATATAGTCACAGATACGAGAAAGACTGGCCTCGTCAATTTCGAGGACGGCAATGTTTTTCCCAGTTTTAGAAGATTTGGCGGTCAAGAAGGTTGTTGTAATTCCTGTGATCATGTTGGCACCACTAGGATTTGTCAGAACCTGACCATAAACTTCTTTTAAAATGCCGACAGTGAGGGCAGTTGTCAGGGTTTTCCCGTTGGTTCCAGTGACCACGACAATCTCGTAGTTCTTAGCTAAATTTTGTAAAATATCTTTATCAAATTGAAGGGCGAGTTTTCCTGGGAGCGTACTTCCGCGGCCAAGACGGCTTAAAACGAAGTGAGAAGAACGCCCAGCTAGGAGGCCCAAAGTAGTTTTTAATTTCATGTTTCTATTATATCATACTGCGCCCAGCAGTCCAATAACTAAAGTAACCTCTAAGAACAACTAAAGAAGTAACCTTAGAAGTGCTTTTTAGGTTCTGATTAAACCAAACCAATCAAATACAATATCTTTGGATTTGATAACTTTGGCAACTTTAAGAAATAAATCTTTCTCACTCTGAATATAAGAAAGGAGAGGACATCGATTATCCTCTACAGGTTTTAAAATTTCATTAATCCATTATAACTGACAGAGATACCTAACTTTTGGGATTTAGATTATTTTTTGGAAAGTCTCTTTTATAATAAATTACGAATTTTTTCTTTTATAAATGCGTTAAGAGGATAGTGTTTATCAAGATATTCTAGGAGTGCCTGAGCAGATTCAGAAATTCGTTCGTAACCTTGCAAAAAGTAGGGTAATTGTTTGGCCTCGTTTGGATAACCTTTTTCAAATCTTCTGTTGCTGTTAAAAATATCTATAAAATCAGATTTAGAGGTTTTTTCCAAATTGATTAGTTCGGTCCAAAGCTTGACGGATCTGTTTTGGATGAAATCATAAGCAGCTAATTTTTCGCCTCGTTGATAGCGACCTAGTCCTATATATAGATTGCATAAAATTTCTCCCAACAGCCATTCACGGTCTCTATTTTCTTTTGATGGCAATCTTTGTGGCTGGCAGATTGTTCCATCAAAACCGACCTCCTTCCAGATAATCTTGCCTTCAGCGAAGGGAATGTTTACTAGTTCATGAGCTTCAAAGACAGCAAATTCACAAAAAACATCATCTTCAAATAGAACTTTATGTCCGTCCACTGTATTTTGGTAGTGAAATGCAATTGGTTCTAGATTACTTAACCAAGTTAGATCTTGTATATAGGCCTGCTTGTAGCCATCTTTTACAATAACAAAAAAATCCAAATCTGAGTATTGATCCAATCGGTCTCTTTCTACTCCGCAAGAACCAAGTGCCAGCAAAGCTAGTGCTTGTCTAGAATCTTTTAGAGACTGACCAATATCATCTAGTCTTTGTAACAGTAATTCTGTTTTATTCATAATCGTTACCTCATTATTTCTTGTTTACAGACATTATATAGTTAATGTTTTCGAAAGTCAATTTCATCCCATACCAAATATATACTAATGTAATATGGGATTTCTTTCGATATTTTTTACAATGATAAAGTTTAAACATTTTGCAGGGTATTGCTCATATTATCAAGAATGAAGAAATTTGAAGTATCCTTTGATTGATTAGAAAGTGATTCTTATCTTTAAAAAGATTAAATAATTTGGAAAATATTTAAGAAGAAAAAATATATCGACTTAGCCATCAATTGGCAAACGGTAAAACCTTTCCACAAACGATGAAAATACACATACGACCCGCGCAAAGAGTGGATAATTTACTAATTAGGCATGAAACAATCATTGCAAAATATACTTTTTAAATTACCCATAAAATGATGAGCTGAAGCGAGTTATTCAAAGTCATATGTATTGCTGATATTTGAAAGAGTGACCTGAGACTCAATATATAATTAGGACTGCTAAGTAAAGTTTGGACATTATATCATAAAAGAGGGAAAAGACAGATTTGAGATTTCGCAGAAACAAAAACAGCCCGAGGAGGGCTGTTAGTGATTAGTTCTGAAACCAAGTTGCGATTGGGAAGTCGTTTTGTTTCAGTTCCAGTTTTGTTTTGGTTAGAAGTTGCCCATTTTCTAATGAATACAATAACAAATGTTGATTAGTTACGATCAATACCTTGTTTGTCAAACTTGTATCGATGTGTATTATCTCTTCTGTAGAGTCAGGTAAATCTTTTCTGACATTGATTAGATAGCTAGATTCATCAGAGAGATTAACAATAGATAAGGCACAGCGATCATTTCCATCCGCCTCATGTTTAACAATCAATCGGTCTTCTTTCGGTGTTTTATAAAGAAGATTTGGGTTGTCCTCTGGTAGCTTGATGAAGTGCTTTTCCTTACTAGACAAGTTCATGACAAGTATGCGATTGTTTGGATCCTTGGAGAAAGTTTCTGTATTTCGAGTATAGGCAACGCTACTGTAATAATTGTCACCGATTAATTCAGAAGAAGTCAGCATTTCAACGATCTTGCCTTCGCTTGTCAGAGGCGTACGAGACAATTCTTTTAGTTGGTCATTTTCGTCTAATTCAACTAAATAGGCATCAAAAACTAAAGCGGGTCGTTGACGGGACTCATCATGAAACCCCAGACCGAGGTAGAGGCGATTCCCTCTTCCATGAAACTGGATCGGAAAGGAAGTGGATTCGGAGAATGTTTTCTGAGTAATCAGCTTTCCTGAGATGTCAAACATACTGAGCACACTATCCTCAGTTGTAGTTTGTCCTGTGTAGAAGAATTTGTCTGATACTCCAGCTCCTGAATAAGCATAGAAGGGAGTTGAAGTTTTTCGGATGTCCCCTGTCTGAAAGTCAAGGGATACAATGTTTTGAGTGGATGCTTTCCCTCTGGTATTTCCAGATGAGAAGACGAGATAGCGATTGTCAAACCGTCCCTGAGGAAACCAGAAATTGACATCTTCTGCAATGGAAACATCCTCAGTCTTTATGAGTTGAAACTGATCGTTTTGCAACTGATAACTTTGAATGGATTTCGAATTGACAAGGTAAAAATCAGCAGCTTGATTGACTGTGAATCGCTGTTTTTGAGGTGAAATCAAGCTAAAAAGCATCCAACAAAGTAGGAGAAAAATGAAGACTGTACTAACACAGAAAACCAGTGTTTTCACAGCCGTACTTTTTTCTTTGGATAGGAAGGAAAAAGAAGTGTGTTTTTGTGATTTAACTTGCTTTCCCATTTGATTAGCCTCCTCTTTGAACAGAAAATGAAGACAACATCCTACACCTATATTATAAGCTTTTACAGCTAAAAGCACAAATAATCTTGTAAGGAAACTATGGACTGGATAGAAAAAGACAAGCACCAAAATGGATACTTGTCTTGTGTAGAATATTTGAAATCTTAAATCGCAAACAAGTCATTCAAGTTCTCAGCCAAGGTTGGGTGAGTGAAGATTTGTTTTGTGAAGTAAGTGTAAGGGATCTTGTTGTCCATCGCAACAGTGATGATGTTGATGATTTCTTGAGAACCTTCTGAGAAGATAGTTGCACCGAGAATCTCTTTTGTTTCAGTATTGACAACAGCTTTGAAGGCTCCGCGAAGGTCTCCATTTACGTGACCACGAGGCATAGTAGCAACAGGGATTTCCTTAACAGCGTAAGGGAGTTTCAAATCAGCTGCTTGGCTTTCCGTCAAGCCAACTTGAGAAAGAGCTGGTGTGATGAACATGGTGTTTGGTACATTGAGACGGTCTTCAAGTGTGTAGCTGCCATCTCCAGCAAGGTAGCTGTAGACAACACGGAAGTCATCAAGTGAAATGTAGGTGAATTGAAGTCCACCATTGACGTCTCCAACTGCAAAGACACCAGGAACGTTTGTTTGGCAGTGTTTGTCGACCTTGATAGCACCACGCTCCGTTAGTTCAATATCTGTATTTTCAAGTTGAAGTGGTTCTACATTCGGTTTACGTCCAGTTGCGTAGAGAAGGGCATCGAAACGGTAAGTTTCCTTTTCAGTTACGACGAGGACTTGATCACCGTCGTTTTTGATTTCAGTAGTATGGATGTTTTGAAGCAATTCAATACCGTCTTCTTCCATGTATTGTTTAGCAAGAGCTGCGATGGAAGGTTCTGCACGAGGAAGGAATGTATCCAAGGCATCTAGGACTGTGACTTTGCTACCAAGTTTGTTGTAGAGTCCAGCAAATTCAAGACCGATGTTTCCACCACCAAGGACTCCAAGTTTTTCAGGCAATTTGTCCAAGTTTTGGATACCTGTTGAGTCAAAGACATTTTTACTTGTAGCAAGTCCAGGAATTGGCAAGACGTTTGAAACAGCGCCAGTGTTGATGACGATTGTTTCAGCAGTCATTTCTTGTTTTTCGTCACCAGCCTGGATCTCGATCACCTTATTTGACACGAAATGTGCCTCTGCATCAATGACATCAACGCCATTATCGGCCAACATTTTATAATTTTTAGCGTTAAGACGACCAGTCACCGCACCACGCTCTTTCATGGTATCGTCAAATGACCAGCCCTTTTCAGCCGCTACAATCATAGTCTTGGTTGGGATACAAGCAATATTAATGCAAGTACCACCATACATCGCTTTACTGCGCTCGATGACAGCAACTTTTTTTCCAGCCGCATTCATCTTAGCAGCCAAAGTCTTACCGGCTTTACCAAATCCAATGACAATTAAATCGTATGTTAACATTTTTAAATCCTCCTATTTGATTTAATTCTAGCACAAGAAAAAAACTTTTGCACAAATCTGCTACGGGAAATGAAGTACGTTTGAAATGGTCCCTTCAAATCCTTTGATAAACAAGTTTCAGGCTACTTTACAGCTAGAAAATCGTTTACATGTTTTAATCAAGTGGTTAGACTATCTTTTGCCCCGCTCTTGTGTTATACTAGATAGGTTGCAAAGAAACTCGTACTTTTCTTTCGTGGAAAAGAAGCAACACGGTATCTCGTTTTTTAAGAAGATACATCATGAAAAGAAAAGTATAAACTAAAGCCCTATAGGGTGGCTTCGCACCACCTTTAGAAAGAAGAATAACGTGAAATTTAATGAATTTGACTTGTCTGCTGAATTGCTAGCAGAGATTGAAAAAGCTGGATTTGTAGAAGCCAGTCCCATCCAAGAACAGACCATTCCCTTGGCTCTCGAAGGAAAAGACGTTATCGGTCAAGCTCAGACTGGTACAGGAAAAACTGCAGCCTTTGGCTTGCCAACTCTTGAAAAAATCCGTACAGAAGAAGCAACCATCCAAGCCTTGGTTATCGCTCCAACTCGTGAACTTGCTGTTCAAAGCCAAGAGGAATTGTTCCGCTTTGGCCGTAGTAAGGGGGTGAAAGTTCGCTCAGTTTACGGTGGTTCAAGCATTGAAAAACAAATCAAGGCA
This sequence comes from Streptococcus sp. CCUG 71758, assembly GCF_011714815.1. Taxonomy (NCBI): domain Bacteria; kingdom Bacillati; phylum Bacillota; class Bacilli; order Lactobacillales; family Streptococcaceae; genus Streptococcus; species Streptococcus sp. CCUG 71758. Next base: position 596,994 of record NZ_RXXO01000002.1, read on the forward strand.
CTTAAATCTGGTGCCCACATCGTGGTAGGAACACCAGGCCGTCTCTTGGACTTGATTAAACGCAAGGCCTTGAAATTACAAGACATTGAAACCCTGATCCTTGATGAAGCGGATGAAATGCTCAACATGGGCTTCCTTGAAGACATCGAAGCTATTATCTCTCGTGTCCCTGACAGTCGTCAAACCTTGCTCTTCTCAGCAACCATGCCAGACGCTATCAAACGTATTGGCGTTCAGTTTATGAAAGAACCTGAACATGTCAAGATTGCTGCCAAGGAATTGACAACAGAGCTGGTTGATCAGTACTATATCCGTGTCAAGGAACAAGAGAAATTTGATACCATGACACGTCTTATGGATGTGGAACAACCAGAACTTGCTATCGTATTTGGTCGTACCAAACGCCGTGTAGATGAATTGACTCGTGGACTGAAAATTCGTGGCTTCCGTGCAGAAGGAATTCATGGTGATTTGGACCAAAATAAACGCCTTCGTGTCCTTCGTGATTTTAAAAATGGGAATCTTGATGTTCTAGTTGCGACAGACGTGGCAGCACGTGGTTTGGATATCTCAGGTGTGACCCATGTCTACAACTACGATATTCCACAAGATCCTGAAAGTTATGTTCACCGTATCGGGCGTACAGGTCGTGCTGGTAAGTCAGGTCAATCTATTACTTTCGTAGCACCAAATGAAATGGGCTACCTTCAAATCATCGAAAACTTGACTAAGAAACGCATGAAAGGTCTTAAACCAGCGACAGCTGAAGAAGCCTTCCAAGCTAAGAAACAAGTAGCTCTCAAGAAAATCGAACGTGATTTTGCGGATGAAACTATTCGTGAGAACTTTGAGAAATTTACTAAAGATGCTCGTAAGTTAGCTGCAGAATTTAGTCCAGAAGAATTGGCTATGTATATCTTGAGTCTGACAGTCCAAGATCCAGACAGCCTTCCTGAAGTGGAGATTGCGCGTGAAAAACCACTGCCATTTAAACCATCAGGTAATGGCTTTGGTGGCAAAGGTAAGGGAGGTCGAGGAGGTCGTCGTGGAGACGACCGTCGAGATCGTGATCGCCGTGGCAATGGTCGCCGTGATGACTTCAAGAAAGGCAACCGTGGAAACGATCGTTTTGATAAAGACAGACGTTACCGTAATAAAGACAATAAAAAACCTCGCAACACTTCAAGCGAAAAGAAAACCGGCTTTGTTATTCGTAACAAAGGAGACAAATAGAAAAAAGCGATTCACACTGTGAATCGCTTTTATATATAAGGAGACCGATAGTAAAAGAAGATGGTGATAGTAAAGGATAGGTGAAACGGAAAGGGATTTATCATGTCATCTTCTTATAATATTATAATATCAAAAATAAAATAGGATGTCAATAAAAAATCGCTTTTTTCTAAAATATTTTTGCTGTTCAAAATTGCAATTAAATAAGCAATTTTCAGATAATAATTGAAAATTCACGCTCTTTATGTTATAATGGTAGCGATTAAATGCGAGGTAAAAAATGGCACACTTATTAGAAAAAACAAGAAAAATTACTTCTATTTTGAAACGCTCAGAGGAGCAACTTCAAGATGAACTTCCTTACAATGCGATTACACGCCAGTTGGCAGATATTATTGATTGTAACGCTTGTATTGTGAATAGCAAGGGACGCCTTTTAGGCTACTTCATGCGTTATAAAACGAATACAGATCGTGTAGAGCAGTTTTTTCAAACTAAGATTTTTCCAGATGATTATATTCAAGGTGCAAACATGATCTATGATACGGAAGCCAACCTTCCTGTTGAACATGATTTGACCATTTTCCCTGTAGAGAGCCGTGCGGATTTTCCGGATGGGTTGACAACGATTGCTCCGATTCATGTATCAGGGATTCGCCTAGGTTCGTTGATTATTTGGCGCAATGATAAGAAATTTGAAGATGAAGATTTGATCCTTGTCGAGATTGCGAGCACGGTGGTAGGGATTCAACTGTTGAACTTCCAACGTGAAGAGGATGAGAAAAATATTCGCCGTCGTACTGCTGTTACCATGGCGGTTAATACCCTTTCCTATTCAGAACTTCGTGCCGTATCAGCTATTTTAGCTGAATTGGATGGAAATGAAGGGCAGCTGACTGCATCAGTTATTGCAGATCGTATTGGCATTACGCGCTCAGTGATTGTCAATGCGCTTCGTAAATTGGAGTCGGCTGGAATTATTGAGAGCCGTTCACTCGGAATGAAGGGGACTTATCTCAAAGTTCTAATTGGTGATATTTTTGAGGAAGTGAAAAAGAGGGACTACTAATGGCAAAGGCTTTAATCTCGATTGACTATACAGAGGATTTCGTAGCAGACCATGGAAAGCTAACTGCTGGAGCACCTGCTCAAGCAATATCAAAAGCCATTGATCAGGTAACCAGACTGGCTTTTGAACGTGGGGACTATATCTTTTTCACCATTGATGCCCATGAGGAGAAGGATACATTCCACCCAGAAAGCAAGCTCTTTCCACCGCACAACATCATCGGAACTAGTGGTCGTAATCTCTATGGTCCCCTAGCTGACTTTTATGCTGAGCATGAGGCGGATAATCGCGTCTTTTGGATGGACAAGCGTCACTATTCAGCATTTTCAGGAACGGATCTTGATATTCGTTTGCGGGAACGTCGGGTTGATACTGTTATCTTAACAGGTGTTTTGACTGATATTTGTGTTCTTCATACGGCTATTGATGCTTATAATCTAGGTTATCAAATCGAGGTTGTCAAGCCTGCGGTTGCCTCTATCTGGCCAGAAAATCATCAGTTTGCTCTTGGTCATTTTAAGAACACTCTGGGAGCCAAGTTGCTGGATGAAAATCTGGCTGAAATCCAAGAATAATTCCCTTGGAAAAATGAAAAAAATCTGAAAAAAGTGTTGACAAAGATTTTGAAAGTTGATATACTAGTAAAGTAATCGACGCGGGGATGGCGGAATTGGCAGACGCGCAGGACTAAGGATCCTGTGACCGCTTTAGGTCGTGAGGGTTCAAGTCCCTCTCTCCGCATAGGGTAAGAGTTAGCTTTGGCTAGCTCTTTTTGTTATTCCAAAGAAGATTAGGGGCTGATTTTGAATGTCGAAAGATCGGTATCAAAAGCTGTTATTTTATCAGAATAGTTGAATCGAGTTTCTCCATTTTCCTTATCAAGAATTTCCTCAAACACAAGTCAGGAAATTAAAAGCTGAAGAAATTAAGCAATACTTAGCTGAAAGATGATACCCATCATTTATAGAATGGTGTGGATTTTAGATTAGTAAATTGTTTGTTTATATAGGAAGAAAAGTTAGCGTTTGCTAGCTTTTTGTTTTTTAAAAAAAAGATAAATCAAAAATTTTTTTCGATTTCATAAACATTTCATATTTGGATTTTATAATAGTCTTACAAATATGGAGGTGACAAATGAATCCAATCCAAAGAGCTTGGGCTTATGTCAGCAGAAAACGACTGAGAAGTTTTATTTTATTTCTGATTTTATTTGTCCTTTTAGCAGGAATTTCAGCCTGTTTGACTCTGATGAAGTCCAACAAAACAGTAGAAACAAATCTTTACAAATCACTCAATACTTCGTTTTCTATCAAAAAGATAGAAAATGGACAGACCTTCAAATTGTCTAATCTAGCATCCGTGAGCAAGATTAAGGGGCTGGAAAATGTCTCTCCTGAACTCGAAATGGTCGCAAAACTGAAAGACAAGGAAGCGGTGAGTGGTGAGCAGAGCGTAGAACGTGATGATTTGTCGGCTGCGGACAAGAACTTGGTTAGCTTAACGGCTCTTGAAGATTCATCCAAGGATGTCACCTTTACCAGTTCGGCTTTCAATCTAAAAGAAGGGCGACACCTTCAAAAAGGAGATTCCAAGAAAATCCTGATCCACGAAGAGTTGGCTAAGAAGAACGCTCTTTCACTTCATGACAAGATTCGCTTGGACGCTGGTCAGTCAGAAGCTGGAAAAGGGCAAACAGTAGAGTTTGAGATTGTCGGCATCTTTTCTGGTAAGAAACAAGAAAAATTCACAGGCTTGTCCTCTGACTTCAGTGAAAACCAGGTCTTTACAGACTATGAAAGTAGCCAGACCCTTCTGGGAAATAGTGAACCTCAAGTCAGTGCAGCACGCTTCTATGTAGAAAATCCTAAGGAAATGGACGGACTCATGAAGCAGGTGGAAAACTTGGATTTAGAAAGTCAAGGTTACCAAGTTGAGAAGGAAAACAAGGCCTTTGAACAAATCAAAGACTCAGTTGCAACCTTCCAAACCTTCCTCACCATCTTCCTTTATGGGATGTTGATAGCAGGAGCAGGAGCTTTGATTTTGGTCTTGTCTCTCTGGTTGAGAGAAAGAGTCTACGAAGTGGGAATTTTACTCGCACTTGGAAAAAGCAAGAGCTCGATCTTCCTACAGTTCTGTTTAGAGGTAGTGTTGGTATCTCTCGGAGCTTTGCTTCCATCCTTTATCGCTGGAAATGCCATCACATCCTATCTGCTCCAAACTGTACTAGCCAGTGGAGATCAGGCAAGCTTACAAGACACGCTGGCCAAAGCAAGCGGTCTATCAACTAGTCTCCTATCCTTTGCAGAATCCTATGTCTTTCTGCTCCTGATTGGTTGCTTGTCTGTAGCCCTTTGTTTCGTATTTCTATTTAGAAAATCACCGAAAGAAATTTTATCATCTATTAGTTAATACTCTTCGAAAATCTCTTTAGACCGTGTCGGCCTTATCTGCAACCTCAAAGCTGTGCTTTGAGCAACCTGCGGTTAGCTTTCTAGTTTAATCTTTGATTTTCATTGAGTATAAGAAGGAGAAATCATGACTTTATTACAATTGCAAGATGTTACCTACCGTTATAAGAACACTGCTGAGGCAGTTTTATATCAGATCAAGTATAATTTTGAACCCGGAAAATTTTATAGTATCATTGGTGAGTCAGGAGCAGGAAAATCCACTCTCTTGTCCCTACTGGCTGGTCTAGATAGCCCTGTTGAAGGTTCTATCCTTTTCCAAGGAGAGGACATTCGGAACAAGGGGTATTCATACCATCGCATGCACCATATTTCCCTGGTCTTTCAAAATTATAACTTGATAGATTATCTTTCTCCGCTGGAAAATATCCGCTTGGTCAACAAAAAAGCAAGCAAGGATACGCTTCTTGAGCTTGGTTTGGATGAGAGTCAGATCAAGCGGAATGTTCTCCAGTTATCAGGTGGTCAACAGCAACGTGTAGCCATCGCTCGCAGTTTAGTCTCAGAAGCTCCGGTTATTCTAGCTGATGAGCCAACAGGAAATCTGGACCCTAAAACTGCCGGAGATATTATCGAACTGCTCAAATCACTTGCCGAGAAAACAGGTAAATGTGTGATCGTCGTCACCCACAGTAAAGAAGTGGCACAAGCGTCAGATATTACACTTGAATTGAAGAATAAGAAACTAACTGAAACTCGCAATACTACAAAATAAGATGAGCTTGTTTTGATAGAATTATTAAATCAAATCTAGAAAGGGAACCTATGTTACACAACGCATTTGCCTATGTTACAAGGAAGTTTTTCAAATCGATTGTTATCTTCCTGATTATTCTCCTCATGGCGAGCTTGAGTTTGGTCGGATTGTCGATCAAGGGAGCTACAGCCAAGGCTTCTCAGGAGACCTTTAAAAATATCACCAATAGCTTCTCCATGCAAATCAATCGTCGCGTCAACCAAGGAACGCCACGTGGTGCTGGGAATATCAAGGGTGAGGATATCAAAAAAATCACCGAAAATAAGGCCATCGAGTCTTATGTTAAACGCATCAACGCTATCGGAGATTTGACTGGATACGACCTCATCGAAACGCCAGAAACCAAGAAAAATCTCACTGCAGACCGTGCCAAACGGTTTGGAAGCAGTTTGATGATTACAGGTGTCAATGACTCCTCTAAAGAAGACAAGTTTGTCTCTGGCTCATATAAGCTGGTTGAAGGTGAGCACCTAACCAACGACGACAAAGACAAGATCCTCATGCACAAGGACTTGGCAGCCAAACACGGATGGAAAGTCGGAGATAAGGTCAAACTAGACTCCAATGTTTACGATGCAGACAATGAAAAAGGTGCCAAGGAAACAGTTGAAGTGACAATCAAGGGACTCTTTGATGGTCACAATAAGACAGCAGTAACCTACTCACAAGAACTCTATGAAAATACAGCTATCACAGACATTCACACTGCTGCAAAACTTTATGGATACACAGAAGATACAGCTATTTATGGGGACGCAACCTTCTTTGTAACAGCAGACAAGAACTTGGATGACGTCATGAAAGAGTTGAATGGTATCAGTGGTATCAACTGGAAGAGCTACACACTTGTGAAGAGCTCCTCTAACTACCCAGCTCTTGAGCAATCCATCTCTGGTATGTACAAGATGGCCAACCTCCTCTTCTGGGGTAGCTTGAGCTTCTCAGTCCTTCTCCTTGCACTCTTGCTCAGCCTTTGGATCAACGCCCGTCGCAAGGAAGTGGGAATCCTCCTCTCTATCGGTCTCAAGCAGGCAAGTATCTTGGGGCAATTCATCACCGAATCGATCCTGATCGCTATCCCTGCTCTCGTTTCGGCTTACTTCCTAGCCAACTACACAGCTCGAGCAATCGGAAATACTGTTCTTGCCAATGTCACTTCAGGTGTTGCCAAGCAAGCCAGCAAGGCTGCTCAAACCTCTAACCTTGGTGGTGGTGCAGAAGTAGACGGCTTTAGCAAGACCTTGTCGAGCCTAGACATTTCCATTCAGACATCAGACTTTATCATCGTCTTTGTCCTTGCTTTGGTTCTAGTGGTTCTCGTTATGGCGCTTGCTTCAAGCAATCTCCTTAGAAAACAACCAAAAGAGCTCTTGCTCGATAGTGAATAAAAAACTTGCTACCTATTCTCTCCTAAATGGGGTATAATATAGGTAGCATTTTTATCTATTTCATCTTGATAATACTCTTCGAAAATCAAATTCAAACCACGTCAGCTTCACCTTGCCGTACTCAAGTACAGCCTGCGGCTAGCTTCCTAGTTTGCTCTTTGATTTTCATTGAGTATAAGGCCTCTTCCTATCAGGATGAAACAGAGAAGATTTACAAAAAATTTAAAGGAATGTGAAACGTTTTTTCTATGAAAATTTTAATTGTAGAAGATGAGGAGATGATTCGTGAGGGAATCAGTGACTATTTGACAGATTGTGGTTATGAAACCATTGAAGCAGCAGACGGTCAGGAAGCTCTGGAAAAATTTTCCAGCTATGAAGTTGCTCTAGTACTGCTGGATATCCAGATGCCCAAGCTTAATGGCCTCGAAGTCCTAGCTGAGATTCGTAAAAGCAGTCAAGTTCCTGTCCTGATGCTGACCGCCTTTCAGGATGAAGAATACAAGATGAGCGCCTTTGCCTCTCTGGCAGACGGCTATCTGGAAAAGCCCTTTTCTCTCTCTCTTTTAAAAGTGAGGGTAGATGCAATTTTCAAGCGCTACTACGATACGGGACGAGTCTTCTCTTATAAGGATACCAAGGTAGACTTTGAGAGTTATAGTGCAAGCCTCGCAGGTCAAGAAGTGGCTATCAATGCCAAAGAGTTGGAAATTCTGGACTATCTGGTGAAAAATGAAGGCCGGGCCTTGACTCGTTCTCAGATAATTGATGCGGTTTGGAAGGTGACAGATGAGGTTCCCTTTGACCGTGTCATTGATGTCTATATCAAGGAACTGCGGAAAAAGCTAGACTTGGATTGTATCCTCACTGTGCGCAATGTCGGTTATAAATTGGAGCGAAAATGAAACGAACAGGTCTATTTACAAAGATATTTATCTATACCTTCTCAATTTTTAGTGTTCTGGTTATTTGTCTTCATTTAGCCATTTATTTTCTCTTTCCGTCAACTTATCTGAGTCATCGTCAAGAAACCATTGGCCAGAAAGCGACAGCCATTGCCCAGTCCCTTGACGGAAAAGATAGGAAAAGTATCGAGCAAGTGTTAGATTTGTATTCCCAGACCAGTGATATCAAAGGGTCCGTTAAGGGTGAGATGACTGAGGACAAGTTAGAGGTTAAGGACAATTTTCCACTAGATACAGCTCGCCAGACAACTTCACTCTTCATTGAGGAACGCGAGGTAAAAACGCAAGATGATAGCACTATGACTCTTCAGTTTCTAGCTTCCATGGATTTGCAAAAGGAAGCAGAGCAGATCAGTCTCCAGTTTCTTCCCTATACTTTGTTGGCATCCTTTCTAATTTCCCTCTTGGTGGCCTACATCTATGCTCGGACCATTGTTGCCCCGATTTTGGAAATCAAGCGGGTGACCCGTCGGATGATGGACCTGGATGCTGAAGTACGGTTGCGTGTGGATTCTAAGGATGAGATTGGTGATCTCAAGGAACAAATCAATAGCCTTTACCAGCATCTTTTGACTGTCATTGCGGACTTGCATGACAAGAATGAAGCTATTCTCCAGCTGGAGAAGATGAAGGTTGAGTTCCTACGAGGGGCTTCTCATGAATTGAAAACACCTCTGGCTAGCTTGAAAATTCTGATTGAAAATATGAAAGAAAATGTCGGTCGTTATAAGGATAGAGACCACTATCTGGGAGTTGCCTTGGGAATTGTAGACGACCTCAGTCACCACGTTCTCCAGATACTTTCTCTCTCTTCTGTGCAGGAAATTCGAGAGGAGAAAGAAGAGGTTGACCTCCTTCAGATGACGCAAAGTCTGGTTAAGGATTATGCTTTGCTCGCCAAGGAGAGAGAACTTCAGGTAGACATTAGCCTAACCCATCAGCAGGCTTACATAAACCCATCTGTCATGAAACTAATCCTATCGAATCTCATCAGCAATGCTATCAAGCACTCCACTACAGGCGGCTTGGTCCGCATTGGCGAGAGGGAAGGGGAGCTCTTTATCGAGAATAGCTGTAGTCCTGAAGAACAAGAACAATTGGCCCAGTCTTTTTCTGGAAATGCTAGTCGCAAGGCCAAGGGTTCGGGGATGGGACTCTTTGTGGTCAAAAGTTTATTAGAACATGAGAAATTGCCTTATCGTTTTGTAAGGCAGGATGATCGCTTGACTTTCTTTATACGCTTTCCTAGAGTTAGCCAAGATTAAAAAGAAAAGGCTTACATCAATCGAATTAGAAGAAATTCAATCTAAAGTATGGGAAAAACTAGCTTTTTTTATCAAAAAGTGATAAAATGAACAATGTAAATGGGTTGACCCATAAAAATATACAGGAGGCCTGATAAAATGGCAATCGTTTCAGCAGAAAAATTTGTCCAAGCAGCTCGTGACAACGGTTATGCAGTTGGTGGATTTAACACAAACAACCTTGAGTGGACTCAAGCTATCTTGCGTGCAGCAGAAGCTAAAAAAGCTCCAGTTTTGATCCAAACTTCTATGGGTGCTGCGAAATACATGGGTGGTTACAAAGTATGTAAACTTCTCATCGAAAACCTTGTAGAATCAATGGGAATTACTGTACCAGTTGCTATTCACCTTGACCATGGTCATTATGAAGATGCACTTGAATGTATCCGAGTTGGTTATACTTCAGTTATGTTTGACGGCTCACACCTTCCAGTTGAAGAAAACCTTGAAAAAGCTCGTAAAGTTGTAGAATTTGCTCATGCAAACGGCGTATCAGTAGAAGCTGAAGTTGGTACTATCGGTGGTGAAGAAGACGGAATCATTGGTGATGGCGAATTGGCTCCAATTGAAGATGCTAAAGCAATGGTTGCAACTGGTATTGACTTCTTGGCAGCTGGTATTGGTAACATCCACGGTCCTTACCCAGCAAACTGGAAAGGTCTTCACCTTGATCACTTGCAAAAATTGACAGAAGCAGTTCCAGGCTTCCCAATCGTATTGCATGGTGGTTCAGGTATTCCTGATGACCAAATCCAAGCAGCTATCAAACTTGGTGTTGCGAAAGTTAACGTTAACACTGAATGCCAAATCGCATTTGCTAACGCAACTCGTAAATTTGTTGCTGAATACGAAGCAAACGAAGCAGAATACGATAAGAAGAAACTCTTTGACCCACGTAAATTCTTGAAACCAGGTTTCGAAGCAATTACAGAAGCTGTTGAAGAACGTATCGACGTATTCGGTTCAGAAGGTAAAGCTTAATTTAGCTGAACAATACAGATAGAACCTGCCATTGGGCAGGTTTTTTGGTTGGTAAAAATAAAATAAATGATATAGACTTTGTATTATGCCTTTGATATCATTAATTTAGATTAAAGGTAAATATCAAGTTATTTTAAAAATTTCGACTTTTAATGTGTGGTACTATATAGTTTTAAAACTTGATAAAGTTACTAGCTAGTTTTAGTATATTAGAATTATTGGAGTTTAGGTTAGAGATGAAAGATAATATTGTAAGTTTTTTTCAGTATTTTTTTTGGAAAAGAAAAATTAAAGAGGTTCATACTCACAGTGAGGATAGTGTTAGAAGAGTGCTTAGGTCTATTGCACAGAATGGATTTGATTATTATGGTGAGTCAGTACCTTATGGACGGGCTAAGTGGTTTATTGAGTCAGAAAAAGAATTTTATAATGAATTCTCTAATACTGAATTTGAATATTTTGGTTATTCTCCGGTTAGAAGTTTAAAGGAAGAAGATTTCAAAGAATATGGTTTACTCTTGACCCAGTATGGAATTTTCGAAAAAATGCAAATCAAGGATAAAGACTGGTGTAATGTACAATTTTTCCCTTTTTCAAATTTATGGAAAGTAGAGGTAGATGATAATGATCAGTTAGCATTTTACTATCCATATGGGATTATTAAACGTTTGAATGTTTCGAATAGTTTGAACTATGTTGTTAGGGAATTGAATGAATTGATTGCCTCTGGTTATACAAATGATGTACAAGTTGAAAATTTAAACACACAGTTATTAAAAATTGGTAAAAAGAATGTTAATTCAACTACCTTTAGAAGAGGAACTGAGATAGGAGTTGTTTCTTGGATTTTATTAAGTGTTGGTGATAGATTGCATAAAGCTCAAATAAATGCAATGGTTAGCGCTCCTTCAGGGCATGGACATGCAGCTGAGTTTGCAAATAATCTAATGGATAAGATTAAATATCCATTTCACCATGTAAAACAAACTGGTCAAGATAATGCCAAAAATGGCGCGGATCGAATGGTTGGAAATCAAAAAATTCAAACTAAATATTATGCAAGAGCAAGCGGAACTGTAAACTCAGCTTTCGAGTCTAAAAGCGAAGGAGGAATGTATAAGTATAAAGGAATGCAATTGGAAGTTCCTAAAGATCAGTATGATAGAGCAGTTGAATTATTTGAAGAAAAAATTAGACAAGGTAAAGTTGAGGGAGTTAATAATCCAGCTGAGGCAAAAAATATCATCAGAAAAGGTAATATTACCTATAATGAAGCAAAATTGATAGCCAAAGGAGGTAATTTGACCTCGATTAAATTTGATGCAATTGATGGAGCTATTAATTCATTACCAGGTGTAGGTATAAGCTTTGTTATTGTCTTTTCTCAGGCTAAATGGTCGGGTGCAGAAACCAAAGATGCGGCTCTAATGGCTGGTAAAGCAGGATTACGAACCCTAGCTATGGGAACTAGTATCTATGTTGCGTCACAGCAATTTGCAAAAATATTTACAAAACAAATTAATGATTTTTTGGGAAAAAAAATTACAGCTGAAGTGGTTGCAAGACGAGCTGCACCAGTGATATCGTTCGCTGTTATTATGGGTCCAGATATTTTTGAAGCGCTTGTTGGAAGAATTTCTTCACAGCAGCTATTAAAAAATGCAGCAGTTGCTGGGGGCGGTATGATGGCAGGAGCTGGTGCAGGTGCGGTTGGTGGTGCAATTGCTGGACCAATAGGAGCATTAGCGGGTGCGATTATAGGAGGAATTGCAGGAGGAATAGGAGCAAAAGCAATTGCGGATCAATTCATAGAAGATGACCGTGTGGAAATGTTTGCTCAATTAAAAGAAGAGTTTATTGATATTGTGATGGTTATTTCGCTATCTCAGAAAGAGTTTAAAAAAATCCAAGAAGATGTCTTTAATGAACAATTAGAAGGTTTATTGAAGGATATGTTCCAGAGAAAAGAAAATAGTCGAACTTATGCGAAAGAGTTTGTTGAAGAAAAAGTTAAGTCTGTCATAAAAGATAGAAAGCGGGTTGAGTTGAAGGAAATTATTGAGGCTGTCCAAGTAATAAATGATGTTCAAGACCCATCGGAATCAGGATGGGATCAAAATAATGGTGCTTGGTACTATCTAAATAATAGCGGTTCATTAGCAAAGGGGTGGATTCAAGATAATGAACATTGGTACTATCTAAGTGATGATGGCGTCCTAGTAACTGGTTGGTTAAAATATAATGATGCCTGGTATTACTTGAAAGATAATGGAGCTATGGCGACAGGTTGGATTCAAGATTCAGGAAAATGGTATTATTTAAAAGATGACGGTTCAATGGTAACTGGTTGGTACCAAATTGGTGAAAAATGGTATTATTCATATTCATCAGGAGAGCTTGCAGTTAGCACTACCATAGACGGGTATAGAGTTAATGAAAATGGGGAATGTCTTGATTAAATTGAATATTTGAGATAAAATCACTGTTAATACAAACCTGCCCCTAATGGCAGGTTTTTTGGTGTTTTAAGGAAACTATTAAACCAGAATTTTTGATTAAAACTATTATTTTAAGAGTAAAATCTCTAATTTCATAATCTTCAGGCAAACGCTTGCATTCCATTTTTCATTAGACTATAATAGGTTGGTATAAAGCCTTCTGTAATAATAAAATGTAGAGGGTCTAGAAAGTAAGGATTTAGAATATTTGTAGTCAAAAATACAATGTTGCTATTCCTTGCGATAGGGAGATAGATATGTCAATGATAGAAGTGGAACATCTTCAGAAAAATTTTGTGAAGACAGTAAAGGAGCCGGGGTTAAAGGGGGCTTTGCGCTCCTTTATTCATCCTGAAAAGCAGACATTTGAAGCGGTCAAGGATTTGACTTTTGAGGTACCCAAGGGCCAAATTTTGGGCTTTATCGGGGCCAATGGAGCTGGGAAGTCGACAACCATCAAAATGCTGACAGGGATTTTGAAACCGACATCGGGCTATTGTCGGATTAACGGCAAGATTCCTCAGGATAATCGCCAAGATTATGTCAAGGATATTGGAGTGGTCTTTGGACAACGAACCCAGCTATGGTGGGATTTGGCTCTGCAAGAGACCTACACGGTTTTGAAAGAGATATACGATGTGCCAGACTCGCTCTTTCATAAGCGCATGGACTTTTTGAATGAAGTCTTGGATTTGAAGGAATTTATCAAAGACCCCGTGCGGACTCTTTCACTTGGCCAACGGATGCGGGCGGACATTGCGGCTTCCTTGCTCCACAATCCTAAGGTTCTCTTTTTAGATGAGCCGACCATTGGCTTGGATGTGTCGGTCAAGGACAATATTCGTCGCGCCATCACCCAGATCAATCAGGAGGAAGAGACTACCATTCTCTTGACTACTCACGATCTGAGTGATATTGAGCAACTCTGTGATCGGATTTTCATGATTGACAAGGGGCAAGAGATTTTTGATGGAACGGTCAGCCAGCTCAAGGAAACCTTTGGCAAGATGAAGACTCTTTCTTTTGAACTGGTGCCAGGTCAAAGTCATCTCCTTTCTCACTATGAAGGCATGTCTGATATGACTATTGATAGACAAGGAAACAGCCTCAATATTGAATTCGATAGTTCCTGCTACCAGTCGGCCGATATTATCAAGCAAACCCTGTCTGATTTTGAAATTCGCGATTTGAAGATGTTGGATACGGATATCGAGGATATTATCCGTCGCTTCTACCGAAAGGAGCTCTAAGATGTTCAAATTGTGGAGACGTTATAAACCCTTTATTAATGCAGGAATTCAGGAGTTGATCACTTATCGAGTCAACTTTATTCTCTATCGGATTGGCGATGTCATGGGGGCCTTTGTGGCCTTTTATCTCTGGAAGGCAGTCTTTGATTCCTCGCAGGAGTCTTTGATTCAAGGCTTTAGTATGGCAGATATCACCCTCTACATCATCATGAGTTTTGTGACCAATCTGTTGACCAAGTCAGATTCTTCCTTCATGATTGGGGAGGAGGTCAAGGATGGTTCCATTATCATGCGCTTGCTGAGACCAGTACATTTTGCGGCTTCTTACCTCTTTACCGAGCTTGGGTCCAAGTGGTTGATTTTTATCTCTGTTGGACTGCCATTTTTAAGTGTCATTGTCTTGATGAAAATCTTATCGGGTCAAGGGATTGTAGAAGTACTGGGCTTAACTGTCCTTTATCTTTTTAGCTTAACACTGGCCTACCTGATTAACTTTTTCTTTAATATCTGCTTTGGATTTTCAGCCTTTATATTTAAAAATCTATGGGGTTCCAATCTACTCAAGACTTCCATAGTAGCCTTTATGTCTGGAAGTTTAATTCCCTTGGCTTTCTTTCCAAAGATTGTTTCTGATATTCTGTCCTTCTTGCCTTTTTCATCTTTAATTTATACTCCAGTTATGATCATTGTTGGGAAATACGATGCCAGTCAGATTCTTCTGGCATTCGCTTTGCAGTTTTTCTGGCTCTTAGTGATGGTGGGCTTGTCTCAGCTGATTTGGAAACGAGTCCAGTCCTTCATCACCATTCAAGGAGGTTAGTATGAAAAAATATCAACGCATGCATCTGATTTTTATCAGGCAATACATCAAGCAAATCATGGAATACAAGGTGGATTTTGTGGTTGGTGTTTTAGGTGTTTTCCTGACCCAAGGCTTGAATCTTTTGTTTCTCAATGTCATCTTTCAACACATTCCCTCGCTAGAAGGCTGGACTTTTCAAGAAATCGCTTTTATCTATGGATTTTCCTTGATTCCCAAGGGACTGGACCATCTCTTTTTTGATAATCTCTGGGCATTGGGACAACGCTTGGTGCGAAAAGGAGAGTTTGATAAGTATCTGACTCGTCCTATCAATCCTCTTTTTCACATTCTGGTTGAGACCTTTCAGATTGATGCCTTAGGTGAACTTTTGGTCGGAGGGATTTTGCTAGCGACAACGGTATCTAGTATTGCTTGGACTCTTCCAAAATTCCTGATTTTTCTAGTCTGCATTCCTTTTGCGACCTTGATCTATACTTCCTTGAAAATCGCGACTGCCAGTATCGCTTTTTGGACCAAGCAGTCAGGCGCCATGATTTACATTTTTTATATGTTTAATGATTTTGCCAAATATCCGATTTCCATCTACAATTCCCTTCTTCGTTGGTTGATTAGCTTTATCATCCCTTTCGCCTTTACAGCCTACTATCCTGCTAGCTATTTCTTGCAGGACAAGGATGGACTCTTTAATATCGGTGGTTTGATTCTGATTTCCCTTGTCTTCTTTGTCATTTCTTTGAAACTATGGGACAAGGGCTTAGATGCCTACGAAAGTGCGGGTTCGTAAAAGGAAGGAACTCAAAGCCTTGTCTCAGGACAGGCTTTGTCTAATTAAGATGAAAATTTCTTGACATCTATTCTCAGAGTGCTATACTAAAAGGGTAATTGCCGATTTAGCTCAGTTGGTAGAGCAACGCACTCGTAACGCGTAGGTCACAGGTTCGATCCCTGCAATCGGCAAAATCAAGAAGTCCAAACGGGCTTCTTTTTCTTTTATCACGACTATTCAACCACATAGACAGAGATATTGACCAGATAGGCAAAAGGGCTTGTTATTGAAAAATTCCTCTGCTATAATGATTCATGTAAGGGACGTGAGGGGTCAGTATCAGACAACTCAAGAACCAAAAAAAGAAAATGGAGACAAAAAAATGAAAAAATTATTGGGACTTGTATTTTTAGTAGCAGCAGCGCTAGTATTGTATTTCGGTTCTGTTGGTTGGCCAAGTTTAGATGTCAATCTCTGGTCACTCATTCCGGTAGGATTGTTCCTCTATTTCACACTAGAAAACTTTTTGAAAAAAGACTATAAGGCTAGCTTGATGTGCTTGATTATCGGCTTTATAATTGCAAATGCTATTTTTGATCTCTTGCCAATTTCAAGTGGTTTGGTGATTGGTGCTGGTGTGCTAGCTTGTGTAGGACTTGGTTACCTCTTTCCTGATAAAGATAAAAAAGAAGGCAAATAAAAAGTCTCGAGATTTCTCGAGACTTTTTTACTGACCAGCGTAATATTTTTGGATCCCCTTTACGATGCCTGCGACCAGTTTATCTTGGTAGTGGCTATCTCTGATTTGTTGGTTTTCGGAGAAATTATCCATATAACCAAGCTCTAGGAGAACCGCTGGTTTGGCTGTTTCGCGTAGGACAGCAAAGCTGCTCTCCAACAGACCAGCATCCTTAGCTCCTGTTTCTGCAAGAAGAGAGGAGTGGATAGCAGCAGCGAGGCGTTTGCTTTCACTCATACGATCAGGGTGATTGTGCCAGTATTTATTAATCTTACTTGGATAATCAGGTTCATCGCTATAGGAGTAGGTTTGTATACCGCTCGCTTTTGAGTAGGTATTACCAGTAGCGTTGAAGTGAATACTGATAAAAATATCAGAGTTGGTCTTATTAACCATACGAGAACGTTCGGTAACAAAATCAACGTCAATATCACTATCACGAGAAGTGAGGACCTTGTAGCCCAGTTCTTCTAACTTAGCGCGAAGTTTGCGATAGATTTGCATATTGAGATCTTTTTCAGCGACATTGTAGTAGAAGGCACCTGAATCTTGACCACCATGCCCAGGATCTAGGAAGATAGTATTGCTGTATTGACCTTTTGTAAATCCACCTTCAGTTGAAACTTCAGAAATCCATTGGCCATATTTTTGGAACAAGTGTTCCTTGCCGTCTATCTTGTAAGTTCCTGAAACATAATGTCCACTATCATCCAGATAGTAACGAGCCTTGTAATAGTCGTCGTAAATCCACTCATTCTTGGCCATATAACCGCCAGACTTGAGGTAGTATGCTCCAATCCACTCCTGATTTGCATAACGGCCATCCGCTTTTAGATAGAACCAGCTATTGTAGGATTTATCAAAAATCCACTCTTTTTCCGCCATGGCTCCACTGGCTTTGAGGTAGTAGCTTTCTTTCCATTTATTGGAAAGCATGACTCCATTTTGTTCAAAAGCATACCAAGAGCCATTGATTTTCTCCCATTTGTCTTGGCTGTATTTCCCATATTCATTAGCGTAATACCAATTTTCATTGATTCTCACCCAAGAGTTTTCCGCCATAGCCCCGCTATTGCTGAGCAGGTAAGCACCAATGGTTGTCTGGCTGAGCATCACGCCGCTTTTGTCAAAATAATACCAAGCACCGTTTACTTTTTCCCATTTGTCTTGCGAGATTCTGCCAGATGGTGTGACATAATACCAAATTTGGTCTAATTTAGTCCAGCCCTTTTCTGCCATAGCTCCGCTTTTTGTGAGCAGATAGCCGTCAACGGCAGTGTTGCTGAGCATACTTCCAGTTTGATCAAAATAGTACCAAGAGCCGTTAATTTTTTTCCAACTGTTCTGAGCTAGTCGTCCAGAAGAATCAGCATAGTACCATTGATTGTCCAGTTTGGTCCAGCTATTTTCTATCATGACACCATCTTGGTCAAAGGCATAACCTTTGTAGACAGTAGAATGAAGACGATTACCATCTTGATCGAAGTAGTACCATTTGCCTTGGATTTGTTTCCAGTTCAAAGCAGGTTTATCATCTTGGTAAAAACGCCAGTGGTGATTTTCTTGGTACCACCCTTCTTTTTTTGACTTGTCTTCTTGCACATCTACTTTCGGAAGAACTTCTGATTTAGAGTTTTCCTCAACACTCGACTCTTTCTTTTCTTCTTTGGCAATTGCTTCCTTGACAGCAGATGTGGGTTGAGTTGTGTTTTCTTCTCCTAAGACGGATGCGGGTGCTAATCCTGTGATTGAAAGGATTAAAGCACTGGTCAGTAGTATCTTTTTCACTTTCTATTTCCTAACTTTTTCTTTTTCCCTTTTTCCTTTTTCCTATTAACTATCGAATTGAACTTCTTCTAGTAAGTATTCGATAAAGCGTTCGCCCATCTTAGACAGGCTGGTTTTTTCATGCTGGATATAGACTAGTTCAATCGGGTCGTCAATGTCCAGCGGAATGGAAACGATATTGTCTCCGTTGAGGTTACTATTCAAAATCCCTGTTGCAATGGTGTAACCATCCAAACCAATCAAGAGGTTAAAGAGGGTAGCACGGTCACTGACAACAATGGATTTCTTGTGGTGCTCTTGTGAAAGAATCTCCTCTGAAAAGTAGAAGGAGTTGTGCGTCCCCTGGTCATAACTCAGATAAGGGAAGTCTTCCAAATCAGCCAGTTTGACCTTGTCTTTTTTAGCTAGAGGGTTGGTCTTGCTGACAAAGATATGGGGTTGGGCTGTGAAGAGGTGGTGAGCTAGCAGGTGATTGTCATCCAGCATTTTCGTTAAAACATCGCGGTTGTAGCTGTTTAAAAAGAGGACACCGACTTCACTACGGAAGTTCTTGACGTCATCGATAATCTCCCAAGTCCGAGTTTCACGAAGGAAGAGCTCGTATTTTTCCATATCACTTTTCTTGAGCAAAGAAACAAAGGCATTGACTACAAAGGCATAGTGCTGAGAAGAAACACTGAAAAGTTCGCGGTGGGCGACAGGATTTTTATAGCGTTCCTCCAGAAGCTGGGTTTGCTCAACGACCTGACGGGCATAGGAGAGAAACTCCATCCCATCACGAGTCAAGGTAATGCCCTTGGGATTGCGGATAAAGATTTCAATGCCCATTTCATTTTCCAAGTCTCGAACAGCATTAGAGAGACTGGGTTGGGTGATAAAGAGCTGCTTGGCTGCTTCATTCATAGAGCCAGTTTCGACGATTTTGATAATATAGTGTAGTTGTTGAATTCTCATGTTTTTATTGTACCACACTTGCGGAAGAATGGGCAATGAAGACGAAGAAAATAGGGGGAAAGAGCCGGTCCAGTATTGAAAAAAAGTCTATAATCTGCTAAAATGAAAGCTATGAAAACATTCTATGATGTGCAGCAATTTCTCAAACAGTTTGGCATTATTGTTTACATGGGGAAGCGCTTGTATGATATTGAACTGATGAAGCTCGAACTCTCTCGGATCTATGATGCAGGTCTGATGGACAAGCTAGACTATCTAGAGGCGGAAGCTGTTCTTCGTAGAGAGCACAAGATAGAATTAGACTATATAGAGAAAAATGGAGATAAGAACTTATGACAATCTGGATTTTGTGGGGAATCGTACTAGCGATGGTGGCATGGATGGGCTATAACTACCTTCGTATTCGTCGTGCGGCTAAGATTGTAGACAATGCAGAATTTGAAGCCTTGATTCGAAAAGGGCAATTGATTGATGTCCGTGAACCAGCAGAATTTCACAGAAAACATATCCTCGGAGCTCGCAATATTCCTTCAAATCAGTTGAAGTCAAGCCTTGCAGCCCTTCGCAAGGATAAACCTGTCCTTCTCTACGAAAACCAACGTGGACAACGAGTGACCAATGCAGCACTTTATTTGAAAAAACAAGGTTTCTCTGAGATTTATATCCTTTCTTATGGACTAGATTCCTGGAAAGGGAAAGTGAAGAATAGTTAACATTCTGTTAAAAACTGTCGAATGATAGATAAAGCTAGCATTTTATGGTATCATCATTTATATTAAATTTAAGGAGATTTTGTAATATGAATTCACAACAAAAGAAAAAACCTTCACTTATTTTAGGTATCTTATCTATTGTGCTCGGTTTGCTATCTCCAATAGTGGGTCTGATTTTGGGGATCATAGGATTGGTCTTGGCTTTTTCATACCAAAAAGAATCTGGACTAGACTATAAAACAGAAAAAATTCTCAATATCGTAGGACTTGTAGTTTCTGTTCTTAACTGGATTCTAGCAATCGCAATCTTTTTTAGATAAGCAAAAAAGAAAAAAGCTTTAAATTTGAACTGCACCCCAAAAGTTAGACAGAAAGAATCTAACTTTTGGGGTGTTTTATTATGAAATTGAGTTATGAAGATA